>JAFSOR010000021.1 GCA_017446885.1 Spirochaetia bacterium
GGGCAGATCACTTACGTGTTACTCACCCGTTCGCCACTCTAGGATGCCCGAAGGCATCTTGCCGTCCGACTTGCATGCTTAAGACGCGCCGCCAACGTTCGTTCTGAGCCAGGATCAAACTCTCCATTATTTATCCCGGACCCGAAGGCCCGGCTTCAAACAATCTCAAATAAGATCCAATCCCTCTCGGAATTGATCAACTTCTTTCGTTGACCCGCTTTAGACTTCCTTCTCTTCCAATTCAAACTCAATAATCAACTCCCCTTTTAGGCGAAACCTGCCCCTCGGACAGGCCCCAGCTCTCGGGAAGCTTTTCCGTTCTATCAAATTTACAGATTTATGTCAATGTTTTTCTGCAAACTTTTTTTATTTTTTTAACTTACTTTAATCAAGTCTTATTGTAGCACCCAGCCAGATACAGGTTGATTTCCATGTTATCCGTGGCTTAGGCAGAAGCTCAAGGCCTGGATCAAACTCTACGAATATCTCAAGAAAATCATCCAGCATAGGTACCTCAAGCGAAATAGGAATATTGGCACCAAACGAATTGTCACCATTATCCTCGAACTCAAACCGTGCAAAACCGCCCACACCCAAAGATGCAGTGAACGGTCCAGCGATAGGACGTGAATTGATCAGGGTATAAGATGCAGACAAGAACAGGAACTGGTTCCCTTTTGTAAAGTCATATGCCACCTTGGCAGCCCATGGATCATAAGAAAAAAACAGCACTGTAGTCGGTTTACCAAAACCAAGACCTATTCTCTTTTCCTGAGCAGATGCGCAGATTGGTAATAATGCAATTAATACTAATAAAATAAACAGAACTGCTATTTTCTTTTTCATTTTTTCACTCCCATAATACTTTTATCGGCAGAAAAAAATTTTATTTAATGGAAGTTGAAAAATATTATTTATTTCTTCAGAAGGCCAGATTTATCAATTATTGAACGTATTTCGTCTGAGTTCAGGAGTTCCTTGTTATCATAGAGGGCTTTAAGCTTATCCTTGTCTGAATAACCTGCAGCAATTGCCTTTTTAAGCTGTGCTGCCCCCTGTGCGAAGTTTCCTGTATGGTTTAAAAGAATTTCGCTTTTCTTGAAGTAGAGCTCCGCATTCTCGCTGTTCTTAACATTGCTGTCGTGTGACAGATTATAATCTATGACAATATCGGCTGTCTCAAGGAATTTGGCATAATACTCGCCCAGTTCATAGGGTCTTAGGAGAAATCTGTCAATCTCTATGTTATCATCATCCAAGGAGAGCGCCTTTTCGCCATACTGAACTGCTTTCTCATAATCCTCGGCACTGAATGAAACTTTGGCCATCTCGAAATAGAGCTGGGCATCGGTTGCAGAATCGGGGAACACCTCAAGCTGCTGATAGGTCTCCATTGCTTCTGGCAGATATCCTGATTCGGCAAGGAGCGATGCATAGTTGAACCTGGCCGCATAGTTGTCGGGTTCCCTTTCCAATATTTTAAGGTAAAGCTCAAAAGCTTTATCCCTGTTCTCGAGTTTGTAGTAGCAGTAGGCCTGGGCCGATAGTATTGTGCCGTTATCGGGGTCCTGCTGGGCAAGGCCGTCCAGGACATCAAGGGCATCGCCATAGCGTTCTGCCATTATATAACTTTTGGCCAGGTTGAAGTTGGCGGCACCAAACTTTTTGTCGTATTCTGCGGCCTTCAGGAAAGCCTTTGCAGCGTTTTCTGCCTCTCCAAGCCGCATATATGCATTGCCCAGATTGAAGTATACATTGGCAAACTCCTTGCGCGATGGTGCAAAGACACACGAAGAGAGTATAAGTGCAGATATAAGGATGAGGATCTTAAACCGCATAGTTTAATTATATCATACTTTTTAAAAATTGAAAAGGATTCCGGGCGAGCCTGTTTCAGATACAAAGGAAAGCTTGACATCATGGCCGCCCTGGCTGTAATGGAGATAAGGGACAAACCACCCTATGAAAGTTCCCCAGGCAGCTCCTGCAAGCACATCGGTAAAGAAATGGTTACCCGAAAGAACACGCAGAGCTGCAACTGCTGCTACCGCAGTGAATGAGCCGCCTGCAACCAGATATTTTTTCTTTCCGTCGGGATTCATATGAGCATAGACTGTGGAAAGGAAAGAGGCCGAAGCAAATGACATAGCTGCATGGCCTGACATGAATGATCTGCCGGAATCGTCATCCTTAAGCAGCTTTGACCTGGTGTCATCGTAGTAGCAGTAAGGCCGCCACCGCACCACTGCATCCTTGGTAAGCTCTTTTACGCTGTGGGCTATAAGCAGAGTCTCTGCATACATTACTGCTTCGGTTATTATGACATCCCTGCTCTGGTGGATTGCCAGGGCAAACGGGGCTGCCATGGTGGCGGCCAGAAGGATATCTCCTGTAAGGTCCAGACCTTTTGAATAAGAATGCATCATTGCCCTGTCCACAAAGTTGATATCGCTTTTATGCAGCCTGTCAATGCCATGGTCCCGGGCGCTGTCCCTGTCCTGAGTCAGCTTGACTGCAAGGTGTGCTCCATATAGCCCGACAGCACTTCCGGCAATAATTGCATCCTTCTTAAGATCCAGGCGGTACGGGAAATCGGCAGCCGGAAGAAGCGATGCCAAGAATGTCATAAGAATGACAAACAGAAGTTTTCTCATGCGTTGACTATTTTTCTAAGGTATTTCTCTGCCTGCGGAGTAGGTACACCGAACTCCTGCCCATATTTGACAATAACGCCACCCAGGGCATCCAGCTCCATGCGTCCTTTTCTGTTCTCTATATCAAGCTGGAGCGATGTCTTTGCGGCCGGGTCTATATGCTCCCCTATCCTCATGGCATAATCGATGTCGTAGCTGTTCAGCACAACACCCTGCTTTGCCGCTATTGCAACAATCTCGTTCATGATGGCAAGTATGTCGGAATTGAGCTCAGGATCGGCCCAGGCCTCGTGTATAGTCTTTCCTGTGGCACCGGTAACCAGTGCAAATGGCGATACAAACAGGAACTTGCGCCAGATAGGCTCTGCAGGCTTATCGTTCCAATACAGCTTAAGACCCATATTCTGGAAGAAGGACTGAATTTCCTGTCCATCATAATCGGGCCGCTGTGGGTCCGGGCCAGAGTAGACCTTGACTATGTCGCCCTGAAGTTTAACTACGCCGGGGCACTCTATCTTGGAGCTTATGTAGACGCAGGAAGGGAGCACTATTGACTTGGGGACAATCTCCTTGATTCTGTCGTAGACATCGACACCGTTCATAAGAGGCATGATAACTGTATCGGAATTAATGCGCGGCTCAACCTGGCGGATGGCATCCTCAAGGTCATAGTTCTTGACTGCCAGCAGAAGGAAGTTTATATAAGGAAGCTTAAGCACGCTGTCGGTTACCATCTTAGGAATGCAGACCACAGGTTCCTGCTTCCACAGCTTAAGAGTAAGGCCATTGGCCTTGATAGCCTCCAGGTGTGCTCCGCGGGCTATGAATGTAAGGTCCCGTTTGTCCCGCCAGTTGGTGGTGATGTTCAGGGCAAACATTCCGCCGAAGTATCCGCCGACACCGCCAAGTCCCATAACTACAATATTATTGTATGCTGCACTTTTATCCAGATTCATTTCATGCCTCTCTGCATACTAAGATACAGAAAAATGCGATATAAAACAAGCTCCACCAGACCGCCAAAACACAGGCAGAAATAAACAAGCAATCTGCTGCCAGCAATAAGGCACACCCGCTCGGTAGGTGCGCTCCCTTCGGGCCGCAATACCGACGGGCATGCCTTTTGCTGCCATTCGGTTACTGCTTTCACCTGCCTGGGTTTTGCGGCCAGCTTCCGCCTTGTCGAGGAAGCCCCTCGCTCAGTGCGAAACAAAGTACGGCATAGTATGGCCTTGTGTCTTTTACTGTTTTAGTGGTATCATCTTAAGCGGAGGGAACTATGTATTTAGAACCTGGACAGAAGATAAGCACAACAATTATTTCTATCTCCAAGGACAGTGTGTTTTTGGATCTTAGCGCAAAAAGCGAGGGAATTCTTCCCATCTCAGACATACAGAACGAAGACGGCACACTGACTGCCCACGAAGGAGATTCCATAGAGGTCTATTTCATTGGCACAAAAGATGGAGAGATGGTCTTCACCACCCGTATAAGCGGTGACAACGCAGACCTTGCACTCCTGGAGAATGCATACAAGCACGGAACTCCTGTAGAAGGACATGTTGAAAAAGAAATCAAGGGCGGCTTTGAGGTCACCGTAGGGGCGGCCCGGGCATTCTGTCCTTTCTCGCAGATGGGATACAGAGAGAAAAAAGAGCCCAAAGAATATGTGGGCAAAAGCCTTCCGTTCAGGATTGTCGAGTTCAAGGAAGAGGGGCGTAACCTTCTGGTCTCAAACCGTGTAATCAGAGAGGAGGAGCACCAGCTGGAGCTCAAGAAGCTGGAGGGAGAGCTGGTTCCAGGGGCCAAATTTATGGCAAAAGTGGTGTCTCTCCAGAATTTCGGCGCCTTTGTGGAGGTAAATGGCTTCAAGGCCCTGCTTCCTATTTCCGAAGTTTCCAGGGAGCGGGTGGCAGACATAGCCGATGTACTTGCTGTGGGAGATGAGTTTGAGGTGCTGGTGCTCAAGGCAGACTGGGATCACGAGCGTATCTCCGTCAGCCGGAAGGCTCTTCTTGCAGATCCATGGGACAGCGCCGCAGAGAAGTATCCGGAAGGAACCAAGATCACAGGAAAGATAGTAAGAGTATCCAATTTTGGTATATTTATTGAGCTTGAGAGTGGCCTAGATGGCCTTGTACATATCTCGGAGCTCGAAAATATAAGGCCTGGAACCAATATACAGAAACTGTATAAAATAGGTGACAAGATGTCCGTTACAGTAAAAGAGGTCAACCAGGCAGCTAGACGGATATCACTTAAGCCCTCCTCCTCGAAGGAGCAGGACCAGGAGGCCGCAAAGTATATGCAGGGTCAGAGCGATACAGAGACATATAACCCCTTTGCCCTGTTGTTAAAAAAGAAAAAATAGTATTTACTATATTATATACAAAAATTCATATTGGAGAAAAAGATGAGCGATAACAGAGGTTCATTCACAAGCAGGATCGGCTTTGTATTAGCTGCTGCCGGCTCTGCCGTAGGTTTAGGAAACATCTGGAGGTTCCCATATCTGGCTGCCAAGAACGGCGGAGGTATCTTCCTCCTTATTTACATTCTTCTTGTACTTACTGTAGGTATTGCCCTTATGACAGCTGAGATCACATTAGGCCGCAAGACAGGACTCAGTGTATGCAGCGCATTCAAGGCTCTGGACAAGAAGTGGGCTTTTGTCGGTGTACTGGGGGCTATAGTTCCAGCCATCATCCTTCCCTACTACTCTGTAATTGGCGGATGGGTCCTCAAGTACTTGGTAGTATACTGTGAAGGCTTTGGAGACACTGCGGCGGCAGACGGCTTCTTCGGCGGTTTTATCTCCAGCTCTGCCTCTCCTCTTTTCTGGTATGTTATCTTCATCGGTCTGGTGACTGTCATCATAATATACGGTGTGCGCAAAGGAATTGAGCGGGCCAGCAAGATTCTTATGCCCCTGCTTGTAATACTGACTTTTATCGTAGCAATCTACTCAATTTTCCTGCCAGGTGCTGGAGAAGGCCTTGTCTACTACCTCAAGCCAGATTTCAGCAATCTTTCCTGGTCTGGAGTACTGGGAGCCATGAGCCAGATGTTCTACTCCCTCTCCCTGGCTATGGGTATCATGATCACCTATGGTTCCTATGTTCAGAAGAAAGAGAACATCGAGACTGCAGTCACACATATTGCTCTGTTCGATACAGCAATCGCATTCCTGGCAGGTCTTATGATAATCCCTGCTGTATTCGCATTCATGGGTCCAGAGGCATTGAATGCAGGTCCTGGTCTTATGTTCATCACACTGCCTAAAGTATTCAAAAGCATGACAGCAGGCGGCTTCATAGGAGCAACATTCTTCATCCTGGTATTCTTTGCAGCACTTACATCAGCAATATCCCTTATGGAAGCAGTAGTGGCAAGCTTCCAGGACGAGTTCAAATTCTCAAGGACAAAGGCTATCATCGCAACCCTGATCATCTGTGTCGTTCTGGGTGTTCCATCATCCATGGGCAACGGAGCATGGTCAGGCTTCCTTATCATGGGAATGGACTTCCTCTCCTTCTGTGACTACATAAGCAACAACATCATGATGCCTGTTGTAGCAGTGCTCACCTGTGTATTTGTCGGATATGTGATCAAGCCACAGGCAATCATCGAGGAAGTGGAGCTCTCCAACACATTCAAGAAGAAAAAGCTGTTCGAGCTTTCCATCAAGTTCTTTGCACCAGTATGTATCTTCATCATCCTGGTATCCCAGTTTGTATAAAAATTAAGGAGCATATATGACTATCAGCGACATCAAAAATGCAAAAATTAAAGCTTGGATCGAAGAGATTGAAAAACTGTGCACTCCCGATGCACTCCATATCTGTGACGGCACCAAGGAAGAGTACGACACCCTTATGAAGAAGTGTGTGGACTCTGGTCTTGCCACTCCTCTCAAGAAGAAACCCAACAGCTTCCTGTTTCGGTCCCTTCCTTCTGATGTAGCCCGGGTAGAGGCACGTACCTTCATCGCTTCCAGAAAAGAAGAAGATGCGGGTCCTACAAACCACTGGATCGATCCAGTGGAGCTCAAGAAGACCATGACCAAGCTTTATACAGGCTGCATGAAGGGAAGAACAATGTATGTGATTCCTTACAGCATGGGTCCTGTTGGCTCTCCTATCTCCAAGAACGGAATCGAAATAACCGACTCTGAATACGTTGTATGCAACATGATTATAATGACCCGTGTGGGAAAGAAAGTACTTGATGCAATTGGACCTGATGGCGATTTTGTCCCATGCCTCCACTCTGTAGGAAAGCCCCTTGCCGAAGGCGAAAGCGACCATGGCATCTGGCCATGTGCCGACATGGAGAACAAGTATATCTCCCAGTTCCCAGAAGAGCACACTATCTGGTCATATGGCTCAGGCTACGGCGGAAACGCACTTTTAGGCAAGAAGTGCTTTGCACTCCGCATTGCCACAGTTCTGGCGCGGGATGAGGGCTGGCTTGCAGAGCATATGCTTATCCTTAAGCTTACAAACCCGAAGGGCGAGGTAAAGTATGTTACAGGAGCCTTCCCATCGGCTTGCGGAAAGACCAACCTGGCCATGCTTATTCCTAAGATTCCGGGCTGGAAGGTGGAGACAATAGGCGACGACATCGCATGGATGAAGTTCGGCTCCGACGGAAGGCTCTATGCCATAAACCCAGAGGCAGGCTTCTTTGGTGTTGCACCTGGGACATCGGAAAAATCCAACAAGAATGCTCTGGAAGCAGCCAGAGAAAACGCAATATTCACAAACTGCGCCCTTACCGAAGATGGCGACATATGGTGGGAGGGAATCGGCTACCCTGCCAAGGGCGACCTTATCGACTGGAAAGGGATTAAACGCCCTGCTCTGCCCAAGGATAAATCTCCCAAGGGCGAGGAGTTTGCACACCCCAATGCACGGTTTACTGCACCGGCAAACCAGTGTCCATGTATTGCACCGGAATGGGAAGACCCCAAGGGAGTGCCGATCTCTGCATTCCTGTTCGGCGGCCGGCGCCCTTCCACAGTGCCGCTGGTACACCAGGCAAGGGACTGGAACCACGGCGTTTTCCTGGGCTCCATAGTAGGTTCCGAGGTTACAGCAGCTGTAATATCTGACCAGGTGGGCCAGGTGCGCCGCGACCCGTTTGCCATGCTGCCATTCTGCGGCTACAACATGGGCGACTACTTCCAGCACTGGATTAACATCGGCAAGAAATCCACAGCCGACAAGCTGCCTAAAATCTTCTATGTAAACTGGTTCCGCAAGGACGATGACGGCAACTTTATGTGGCCTGGCTACGGCGACAACTCAAGAGTCCTGGCATGGATATTCGACCGCTGCGACGGCAAGGACAATGCTGTGGATACAGCTATAGGCTATATGCCTAAGCCTGGTGCTATTAACACAGAGGGGCTTTCCGAGCAGGATAAGGCCAATATACCGGCCATAACATCTGTTGACAAGGAAGGCTGGCTTAAGGAAATCAAAGATATCAGGGAAAACCACTATCCTAAGTTCGGCAAGCATCTGCCTAAGGAACTGGCTGACCAGCTCGATATCTTGGAGAATAACCTTAAGAATATGTGATCAGTAGAATCACTGAGCTGTAAAAATATCTACAATCTCTTTAGGGGTCTTTGCGTTCAGAAGCAGCTTGCAGAAGTTGCTTGACCGTGTAAGGCGTGCAATCTCGGAAAGAGCCTCGATATGGGGGCCAGCCTGCTGCGGTGTCGCAATAAGAAGGAAGAACAGCTTGGAAGGCTCACCGTCTAAAGAGTCAAAATCCACACCCTCTGGCGAAACACCGATAGCAAGAACCAGGTTGTTCACCTTATGAGTCTTGGCGTGCGGAACTGCAATACCTTTCTCAAGGCCTGTGCTTCCCATATTCTCGCGCAGCATTACAGCACGGAATACGCTTTCTGCATCCTCAATCTTGCCAGCCTTCTTAAGGACATCCACCAGCTCTTTGATTACATCTGGCTTGGTCTTGGCCTCCAGCGGAATTTTAATTATATCTTCTTCGATCAGATTGACAACTGCCATCTTTCTCCTCCATTATTATTGCTTCTTTTTAGAAATCTGATAAGTAAACTCAAACTCTTCTGCCACATTTCCACTGTTGTACAGGAGCGGAAGATGCATTATGCACTCTCCCCTCTGGCGGAAGTTGTTGGTGAACACAATATATCCTTTATAGCTTTCACCAGGTCTTACCCTGACTATGTTCCTATACATGGTCTTCTTGGCCAGGCGGATCTGAGCAAGCTTATCTGAGCCTTTTGTGTTTTTCTGGTCTTCCAGCCTGGTCTCGAAATCAGATACAACTGCGGCTCTGGTTGCCTTTTCGCCAAAATAAAGCTCTGTCTCTCTGGAATCGTACTTAACTGCCATACTGGTCTTATTCTTTATCTCAACCTCGAACACCAGGGAATAAACAGGTGTAAGAACCCATTCCCTGTCGATATAAAGATTGTCATCTCCACGTCCATGGCGCTTTGCAAGGTCGCCTTCATCAAGATACTCGCACACTACAGTTATACCGTTTTTCTCCTGAATCTGCTTTTTATCGTTATCGACAACATGGTACTTCTTGGTGGCAAGACAGCTTGAAAAGCTTAAACATACAATTATAAGAACCAATAATTTTTTCATATTAATAAGTTTATATATTATTGACTATTTTGTAAAGGGAGAAATTTTTTTAAAAATTTTTAAAATTTTTTTCAAAAAGTTGAAGCAAAATTGATTTTTTTTGTGTAGTACAAGTAAAACTTGTCAGGAGGATGTATATGACAAACAATTTAAATTCTGTAATTGTAGAGGGAAATCTTACAAAGGACGCCGAATTTGATTCGACACAGAAAGGGACTGGATTCTGCACTTTCTCAGTGGCTACCAACCGGTATTTCAAATCTGGCGAGGAGATTCAGCACGAAGTTTCGTACTTTGATGTTGAGGCTTGGGGCAAACTGGCAGACAGCTGCCGCGGCATGCTTACAAAAGGCTTTGGCGTGCGTGTTGTGGGGCGGCTTAAGCAGGACAGGTGGAACAGCGACGACGGCAAGGCCAAAAGCCGGGTCAAGATTGTGGCAGAGCACATAGAGGCAAAGCCTGTGACAGCCACCGAAAAAGAGGTAGCAGCCGATTCCGGTGCAGATGAAACAAAACCCGAGGCAAAGCCGGCACGCCAGAAGAAGGCGCAGAAGGAGAAAGAGCTTATCATGGCATGAAAAAAGTCACCCCGAGGTGTCACGCTGAACCTGGTTCAGTGTGACGAAGGGGTGACATCATCAAAAGTTATTTTCTGATGGTCGGGTCAATGGTATCGCGCACCCAGTCTCCTAAAAGACACATGCTAAGTGTAGTCAGGAATATGGTCAGACCAGGGATTACCGCAAGCCACCAGTTGGTCATCATGTAGGCCCGGCCAAAGGAAAGAAGGCTTCCCAATGATGTGTCAGGAGGCTGGATTCCAAGGCCCAGGAAGCTAAGAGAAGTCTCTGCAAGAATCTTTGCAGGGAAGTTCAGGGTAAGCTCTACAATAAGGATGTTGGATACGTTAGGAAGAATATGCTTTGTGTAGAGCCGCACCGGGCTTGCTCCCAGCTGCCTTATGGCAACAGCATAGCCGTTGTTCTGGGCCGACAGCGCCATACCTCTGGAAAGGCGGGCATACTTATTCCACCCCTCTATACCGAGCAGGAATACAAAGAACACCATGTTGTTTCCAAAGAAGGCGATAACCAGGAGGGCCAGAATCATGAACGGCAGCGAATACTGGAAGTCCACCAGCATCATTATAGCCTCGTCCACCCAGCCCCGGAAATGGGCAGCCACAAAGCCCAAGGCTGTACCTACTATAGCTGTGATTATAGTACCGCAGAACGCAACCAGAAGGCTGGTCCGTATAGACCTGATAAGACGGCTTAAGAAGTCACGCCCCAGGGAATCGGTGCCCAGGAAATGGACAGTATCCTCGCCGCCGAAAATCTTAGGAATCGAAAGGCGGTGCGACAGATCCTGAGATTCGTAGTCGAATGGTGCAAACTGCTCCCAGAATACAGCAACAATGAACATGAACAGAAGCCATGCCATGCACAGCATGATCATAGGAGGCACCTTGCGGAACACCTTCTGGAGCTTGGTCTCCTGTCCGACAACGCCGCTTAAAACTTCAAACTTTACTTTTTCATTCTTAACATTGTCGCTCATCATTTGTCTCCTGCTGTAATTCTGATCCGTGGATCAAGAAGTCCGTAAGTAAAGTCTACCAGAAGGTTTGCAAGAACCATTGCCAAGCCCATTACTATAACTATTGCCTGCACAACCGGAAGGTCCCGGACTGCAACCGACGAAACCAAAAGCCGGCCTACTCCAGGCCATGCGAATACATTTTCTATAACCACACTTCCGCCGACCATGTGTCCTATACTTGTTCCTATTACTGTAACGATAGGAATAGCGGCATTAGGCAGTGCGTGCAGGTAGACCATACGGTTCCTGTTGGCTCCCTTGGCCTTGGCTGTGATGATATACGGCTTGGAAAGGACATTGAGCATTGCAGACCGTGTGTAGCGGGCATAGGAGCCCATTCTGGTCATACCTATGGTAATCATAGGCAAGAGCAGGTGCAGCCAGGTGTCACTTCCTGCGCTGGGCAGCCAGTGGAGTTTCATGGAGAATATAAGTATGAACATGATACCCAGGAAGAAGTTAGGCATGGAGAAGCCGAATACAGCTGCCCCCATGACAAACCGGTCTCCAAAGGAGTTACGGTGCAAGGCCGCGTATATACCTAGCGGCAACCCCACCACAATGGAAAAGATTATAGACATTCCCATAAGCCATACAGATTTTGGAAGCCGCTGGCTTATAACCTCGAACACATCCCGGCCATCCTTGTACGACTGACCGAAATCGCCGTGGATAAAGTTCTTGCAATATACCCAGAACTGCTCCATAAGCGGCTTGTCCAGTCCCCATATCTGGCGGAACTCGATATAGTCTTCTTCGGTGGCATCATCGGGCAGCATGGCCTGAGCCGGGTCGCCAGTTATTCTAAGGACAAAGAATACAAATACAACCAGAAGGAATGTAGTTATGAAAGCCCTGAGTGTCTTGACTAAAAAGTATTTAACGTGCATTTATTCCTTCCTTTCCTGTAACCAGGAAACAGGCAACCTTGTGGCCGCCTCCCATATCCACCAGTTCGGGCTCCGACTCAAGGCAGCGCGGTGTACATTTTGAGCATCTGGATGCGAACCTGCAGCCCTTGGGCAGGTCTATTGGGTTAGGTGGATCGCCATGCAGCATTATACGTTTGGCCTGGGCATCGGGTGTCAGCGACGGCACTGCCGAAATAAGGGCCTGGGAATACGGATGGAGAGTGTTCTTGAAAAGCTCGTCGCTCTCGGCCTCCTCCACTACCCTGCCCAGGTACATTACTATTATTCTGTCGCATACATGCTTTACAATGCGCAGGTCGTGGCTTATGAACATAAATGTCAGGTTAAGCTCTTTATGAATCCGCTTGAACAGGTTCACAACCTGAGCCTGGATAGATACATCCAGTGCCGATATAGGCTCGTCGCAGACTAAAAGTTCGGGCTTGACTATAAGAGCCCTGGCAAGCACTATCCTCTGCCGCTGTCCGCCCGAAAGCTCATGGGGGTAACGGTCGTAGAAAATAGGCTTAAGGCTTACTGCAGCCAGCATATCCAGAACCATCTGCTTGCGTTCCTTAGGGTCGCCGATATTATGAATCTCCAGCGGCTCCATAATCTGCTTGCCCACACACATATAAGGGTCCAGGGCTCCCAGCGGATCCTGGAAAATCATCTGCATGTTCAGACGGAGTGCTCTCCACTCCTTGGGTTTAAGGCCCGACATATCCTTGCCTTTGAAAAGGACAGTTCCCTTGGTCGGATGCTCCATATCCAGAACAAGCTTGGCGGTAGTCGATTTACCGCAGCCGCTTTCTCCTACGACACCAAAAAACTCTCCCTTGTAAATATCAAAGGTCACACCGTCAACAGCCTTGAGATACCGCCGCTTTGCAAACAGCTTGTCAGACTTAAGGGCATATCTTTTATACAGCCCCTTGGCTTCTACAAGTTTTTCTCTCATTCCTGGCCTCCGTATGTTCCGTGCACCGGATGGAAGCAGGCACAGCGGTGTGTTCCGTTAATAGTTGTAAGCTTAGGCTGCCCCTTAAGGCATTCGTCTGTCATATATTTGCACCTAGGGCCGAAACAGCAGCCCTGCGGCCGTTTGTCAGGGGCAGGAACCGAACCCTCTATAGGAATCAGATCCCCTTCCTGTCCGTCCATCTTAGGCAGGGAATTCAAAAGCCCTTCTGTATAAGGATGAGCCGGCTTCTTGAAGATGATATCAACTGGGCCTTCCTCTACCACCACACCTGCATACATAACCATTACGCGCTTTACATTCTCTGCAATTACCCCCAGGTCGTGGGTAACCAGGATTGTGGCCATACCCAGTTTCTTATTCAGGTTGCGGAGCAGATCAAGAATCTGTGCCTGCACAGTTACATCCAGCGCAGTGGTAGGCTCGTCTGCCATAAGAAGCTTAGGCTTGCAGGCCAGTGCCATGGCAATCATGACTCTCTGGCACAGACCGCCCGACAGCTGGTGCGGATAGTACTTAAGCCGTGTCTCTGGGTGTGGAATACCTACCTGAGTCAGAAGATCGATAGCTTTCTTATCGGCCTCGGCCTGTGTGCATTTCTCATGAAGATGGATAACCTCGGTAATCTGGTTGCCGATAGTCTTTACCGGGTTCATATAAACCACAGGATCCTGGAAGATCATTGTTATATCCTTTCCACGGATCTCCTCCATCTTCGGTGCTGGCAGCTTAAGAAGGTCGGTCCCGTCATACATTACCTCGCCGGTAACTGTTGCGTTATCGGCAAGGATGCGCAGGATAGCAGAGCAGGTGACGCTTTTTCCGCACCCGCTCTCCCCTACCAGGCCAAGGGTCTCTCCTTCTTCAAGATCCAAGTCAACTCCATGAAGTATGCGGATTCTACGTCCGTCCACCTCGAAATCAACTTTAAGATTTTTTACATGAAGCAATTTAATCCCGCCTTAAAAAATTCTATTATTTTGCTTTTACGTTGTCCGGTCCAAAGTCCATGAACTGGCATCCGTAAGGTGTCCAATCTACATTCTTCTGCTTTCCGAAGAATACTGCGTTGCTGTAAAGCATAACTGCAGGTGGGTTTGCATCCCAGATCTCAAGCATCTTCTTGAATGCTGCCCGGCGTACTGCTGGGTCAGTTGAAGATTCCAGGATTCCTCCCTGCTCGTGGAAGTCCGGAGCATTCCAGTTGTTCCACTTGGTTGCGTCGTAGCTTGGCTTATATGTTCTCCAGAGACCGGAAACTGGGTCTGGGAACAGTCCGTTATGAGATGTGTTTCTCAAGTCGTATGTTCTTATTCCGTTGGCATCCTGTACGTTTACCTGTGCCCAGTTCTCGCATACCTGGATTTCTACATTGATTCCAATCTTCTTCCACATCTCTATACATGCCTGTGCTGTATCAAGCTCGCCTGTGTAGTAGTCCTTGAGTACTCTGTAAACCATTACAGGAGAACCCATCTTTACATATTCAGACTGTGCAAGCTCTTTCTTTGCAAGCTCTACATCGTAGATAGCCTTTGGGTGCTCCTTGATGTACATGTCGCCGTATACAGGCCACTGGATTCCGTTAGGAACCTCTACCATGCCGTTCCACAGAGTCTTTACCAGAAGCTCTCGGTCGATAGCATAGGTCATGGCATGTCTTAAATGCAGATCCATGTATGGCTTGTGCATATTGTAGTAGATTGTTCTGGCTGTGGTGATTGCGCCGCCCACGATCTCTACATTCGGAGTTGCCTCTACTGTAGAGAACATGTCTGGTGGAACATCGGTTATGATATTGAAGTCGCCGGCAGCAAGTCCTGCGATTCTGGCTGCAACCTCAGGAACAACCTTGAATGTAATCTTCTTGTAAGCTGG
Organism: Spirochaetia bacterium; assembly: GCA_017446885.1. Taxonomy (GTDB): domain Bacteria; phylum Spirochaetota; class Spirochaetia; order CADAEX01; family CADAEX01; genus CADAEX01. The sequence goes on from JAFSOR010000021.1 coordinate 14,681, forward strand.
CTTGCCTCCCCAGTAGTCCTCGTTTGCCTCAAGGGTAAGTGATTCTGCATCCAGGAACTCTACAATCTTGTATGGACCGGTTCCGATAGGCTTGAACTGCCATTCCTTGAAATCGGTGGAGTTGAATCCCTTGCCGCTGATGATTGAGTAGGAAGGAAGAGAAAGAATCTGCTCAACAGCTGGATCCGGTTTCTTGGTGATGATTCTTACTGTGTAGTCATCAATCTTCTGCACTTCTTTAAAGTTAGGGAAGTTCTTATCCTTTCCCATTATGGAGTCTTTGGAGAATGGTCTTCGAGGTCCAAAGAGGGTAAGGACATCGTCTGCTGTGAACTCAGAACCATCGTGGAACTTGGCACCTTTCCTAAGGTAAAGCTCAAGTGTGGTGTCGTCAATCCGCTTCCATGACTCTGCAAGACCTGGCTCGGTACCAGTATTGTTCTTGTAGTCAATCTTGATAAGGGTGTCATACATGTTCATGAACACCTTGTACATTGCTACAGTCTGGTTTGAAATATCACCAGGCTCCATTGTTGCCGGCAGTGCAGGAACTGCAACTACAATCTCTTCGACAGCCGCAGCTTTCTTTTCGCCGCTTCCGCCTGCAAACAGGCTCAATGCAACAAACAGCATCAAGCAGACCATTAAAAATCTTTTCATTTTCCTCTCCTTTTTTCTTCAAACTATTTAATTATTTCAAACTTTTCTCCACAAGATCATTCAGCTCGGTAAACATCTTTTTCCAGGCATCCTTTGAATAGTTGGGGCCGAATGTGAACGGCGGCGCCTCCACACATACATTGCCGGCAAAGCCAGTCTTGTTTATGCGTGGGAAAAGCTCATTCCAGAAGTAGTTTCCCTTTCCAGGCTGCAGGTGCGAATCCTTATCCCCGGCGTTGTCCTGCATATGGAATGCAATCAGGTGGTCTTTCATGGCCTCGTAGCAGCTTATGGCATCAGGCCCGTGTGCAACCAGCGAATGGCCTGTGTCAAGACAGAACCCCAGGTTGGGGTGCCTGCTTTCCTCGTAAAGCTTTATCATATGCTCGTTCTTGCACCCCAGCCGGCCGCCGGAATATGGCAGCATGTTCTCAAGTGCAATCTTAAAGTCGAACTGCTCGCCGAATTTTAAAAGCTCATTAAGTGTCTTGCCGGCCTGGGCGCATATCCGGTCAAGGCCCTCTATATCCACGTTATAGCCTTTTCTGGTGGTGGGGTGCAGAATTCCTATGGTGCTGCCCACAGCCACTGCCCTCTCTATCCAGAACTTCATCCTGTCCACCATCTTGCGGCGGTCGGTCTCGTACAGTGTGGCTATATCGTCCAGAACTGGATCTTTGTACGGCAGATGGAAGGTGTCTATGGAAAGACCTGCCGATTTGAACTGTTCTCCCATCTTGGCAAGCTGGTCCACAGACTTGCCCGCGAAAATGCCCTCGTCGTCTCCCTCAAGGCCGTAGAAGCCCGAGTACTTGCAGATATCTATTATCTCTTCAACCGATTTTTTGGCACCTACCATGCCGGAGGTGTTGTAAGCAATGACAAAGCGTAGTTTCATATAAAAATTATATAATGGTTTCAGCCAGTCCGCAAGGGTTAATAATATCCTGTTTGCACAAAAAAAGGGGGAACAAATAGTATATTGTTCCCCCGGTTCACAACAACTTAAGTTTATTTCACTTTTTTACGTTTCTAGGACCAAAGTCCATGAAGTAGCAAGGATATGACTTCCACTTGATGTTCTTAGCCTTTCCATAGAACATAGGAGTGTTGTACAGCATAACTGCCGGTGGGTTCTCGTCCCATTCGATAAGCATAGCCTTCACAGCTGCCTTTCTTTCTGCCGGGTCGATGCTGGTGCTCAGGATCTCGCCGTACTCAGCAAACTTTCTGGAATCCCAGTTGTAGTACCGTGTTGCGTCGTATGATGGCTTGAATGTTCTCCACAGTCCGCCTACTGGGTCTGGGAACAGTGTGTTGTGCATTGTGTTTCTAAGGTCAAGAGTTCTGATCTTGTTGGCATCGGTAGCGTTTACCTGCTGCTGGTTCTCGCATACTTCGATCTTTACGTTGATTCCAACCTTCTTCCACATCTCTACACAAGCCTGGGATGTGTCAACCTCTCCTGGGTAGTAGTCTCTCATGATTCTGAATACCAGGTCAGGAGATCCCATCTTTACATACTCGGACTGAGCCAGCTCTTTCTTGGCCTCTTCTGGGTCATACTTTGGAGCAGGATGCTCTTTCACATACATGTCGCCGAAGTTCTCGTACTGGATTCCGTGTGGAACGTCTACCATGTTGTTCCAAAGGTCTCTTACCAGTGCATCGCGGTCGATCGAGTAGCACAGAGCCTTTCTCAGGTGGATGTCCATGTATGGCTTATGCATGTTCATATAGATGGTTCTTGCAACTGCGATTGGGCCGCCTACGATCTCGGTGTTAGGATCTGCATTGACTGTAGGATGGAAGTCGGTAGGAACGTCGCAGATAACCTGGTAGTCGCCAGACTGGAGTCCTGCGATTCTGGCTGCAATCTCTTTTACAACCTTGAATGTAATCTTGTCGAATGCTGGCTCGCCGCCCCAGTATTCTGGGTTCTTCTCTACGATAAGGTGGTCTTCTGCATCGAAGTCTACAATCTTATAAGGACCTGTTCCAACAGGCTTGAACTGCCAGTCAACAAAGTCTGTCTTCTGGAAATCCTCGCCGCTGATGATGGAGTAGCAAGGGAGTGACAGAATCTGAACCATAGTCGGGTCTGGTTTCTTGGTGATAAACCGTACTGTGTAATCGTCAATCTTCTGGACCTCTTTGAAAGCAGACCAGTTCTTGTCCTTTACACCTACAGCAGGCTTGTCGCCAAAAAGTCTTTCCTGGCTGAATGTAACCAGAACGTCATCGGCATTGAAGTCTGTTCCGTTGTGGAACTTAACCCCTTTTCTAAGGTAAACTTCGAGTGTCTGGGAGTCAATCTGTTTCCAGGACTCAGCCAGAGCAGGAACCATACCTGTGTTGTTCTCATAGTCAGTTACGATAAGGTTGTCGTATACGTTCATGAATACGCGGTACATCGATACCAGAACCTCTTTTCCCGGCTCCATTGTTGCTGGAAGTGCAGGAATAGCTACTGTAATCTCTTTAGGCATTGAAGAGCCATTGGCAGCTTTCTCTCCGGATCCACCGGCAAATACGCTGACTGTCAAAAGAGCAATCAGACATACCAATAAAAACTTTTTCAAAACTTCCTCCTAATTTTTCTCTCTTCTTCTATTATAATCATAACTTTCTTGAATTGTGAAGATACAAAAAATATATAATCTTTTTCACATTTCTGAGGTTTTTCCCTATTTCTTTTTACATTAGATATAATTATAATGGATTATTGTATCCAAGGAGATAACGATACTATGGAAATTATTCATGAGAGTTTTGACACCCCTGTTATAGAGGAATGCGATGTCCTGGTTGCAGGCGGTGGAATTGCAGGAATTGCAGCAGCGCTGGCAGCTGCAAGAGCTGGTGCAAAGGTTACATTGATAGAAAAGTCTTGGATCTTGGGCGGTCTTGCAACATCTGGCCTTATAGCCATTTATCTGCCTATCGATGACGGAATGGGACACCAGGTTTCCTTTGGAATATGCCAGGAGCTTTTTATGCTTTCTATCAAGCATCTGGTGGAAAGCCGCTACCCCAAGGCATGGCTCGAGAACGGCACATTCGAGGAAAAACGCGACGGCAAGCGGTTCGAGGTTCAGTACAACGCATCGCTCTTTGCCCTGGAATCGGAAAAGCTCCTTAAACAGAACAATGTACGTATACTCTATGGAACACAGATAAGCGACGTAAAGCGAGGTGCCGACCGTATCGAGGCAATCATAGTCGAGAACAAGAGCGGCCGTTTTGCAATTAAGTTCAAGAACATAATCGATGCCACTGGCGATGCCGATATAGTCCACTTTGCAAAGATGCCGGAAGAGACTTTCAAGGCAGGCAATGTGCTTGCAGCATGGTATTTCTCGATCCTGGACAACTGGCATAAGCTCAACCAGATAGGGGCTGCCGACATTCCAGACGAGGAAAAGACAGGAAACGAGAGAAAACCTCTTATAGACAGACGGTTCACCGGCCTGGATGGCTTTGAGCTTTCAGAGATGATGCAGCTGTCCCACGAGCAGACACTCAAGGATATTGTATTCAAGCGGAAGTCAGACCCCAACCACATCCCTACCCTGATTGCCACCATACCGCAGATACGCATGACACGGCGCATTGTGGGTGAATACACCTATGATGTAGCTGACGAGCACAAGTATTTCGACGATTCCATAGGAATGTTCAGCAACTGGAAAAAGCGCGGCCCTATCTACGAGATGCCGTTCAGGACTCTCTATAATAAAGAGGTCAAGAACCTTCTTACCGCAGGACGCAACGTATCGGTTACCGAGCATATGTGGGATGCCTCCAGGGTTATCCCGGCCTGTGCTGTAATGGGCGAGGCAGCAGGTATTGCAGCCGCATGCTACGACGACATGCCAGGCATTGATGTTAAGGACCTTCAGAAGAAACTTGTAGCAGGTGGAGTTGTGCTCCACGAAAAAGACCTGGATATGTGAACCAGGATATAACTGGAGATTTTATGACGCTTAAGAATATGCGCAACATAGGCATCATGGCTCATATCGATGCCGGAAAGACAACCACTACAGAACGCATCCTCTTCTACACAGGAGAAAGCCACAAGATAGGCGAGGTCGACAACGGCGAAGCCACCATGGACTGGATGGAGCAGGAACAGGACCGGGGAATAACCATAACCTCGGCCGCCACCACTGTCTACTGGAAAGAGCACCAGATAAACATAATCGACACCCCGGGCCATGTGGACTTTACTGCCGAGGTGGAGCGGTCGCTGCGTGTACTGGATGGCGGCGTTGCCATATTCTGCGCTGTGGGCGGGGTCGAGCCCCAGTCCGAGACAGTCTGGAAACAGGCCCAGAAGTATAAAGTGCCCCGGATTGCGTTCATAAATAAGATGGACCGCATGGGTGCAAACTTCTTTGCAGTGCTGGATGAGATAAAGGAAAAGCTGGGGGCAAATCCTGTGCCGCTGTTCCTACCTATCGGAGCCGAGAATGATTTCGAGGGAGTCATAGATATCCTGAACCAGAAAGAGATACGCTTTGACCAGGCCGACAAAGGCTTTACCATGATTACCTCTGACATTGCTTCAGAACGCCAGGAGCTTGCTGCCCAGTGGAGGGACAACCTGCTGGACAATATCTCGGCCTTCTCCGACGAGATTACAGAGCTCTACCTTAACGGCGACGAGATTCCGCTTGATATGATTAAAGCCACTATACGCAAGGCCACACTGGAAGGGAATGTCCTGCCTGTGTTTGTGGGCTCATCGCTCAAGAATACAGGTGTGCAGTGCCTTTTGGACGGTGTTGTGGACTATCTCCCTGCCCCGGACGAGATGCCTCCTGCAACCGGTGTTCATGCCAAGAAAGGGGACCAGGTTGAAGTACCCTGTAACCCATCGGGCAGGCCGCTTGGACTGGTGTTCAAGATTCAGAACGACCCTGCTGCTGGTTCACTGTGCTTTATAAGAATGTATTCAGGAAGCATATCAAACGGCACTGCTGTGCTTAACATAAGCAAGAACAAAAGGGAGCGTATTACAAGGCTCTTCCGCATGCACTCAAACAAGCAGGAGGCCATAGACACCCTCTCAGCAGGCGACATAGGGGCTGTAATAGGCTTCAAGCTGGCCCAGACCGGCGACACTATCGGAAACGAATCTTTCCAGGTGCTGCTTGAGAACATCGAGTTCCCCGAGCCTGTAATCTCGGTTGCCATAGAGCCCAAGACCATGTCGGACCGCGACAAGCTTAAGAGCGTGCTTGAAATACTTTCCAAGGAAGACCCAACCTTTGTAGCCAAGGAGAGCGAGGAGACAGGGCAGCTTATCATATCTGGAATGGGCGAGCTGCATCTTGATATTCTTGTGACCAGAATTGTGAAAGACTTTAAAGTGGCTGCCAATGTGGGTAACCCGCAGGTATCCTACAAAGAGTCCATAACCCAGGAAATAACTCATGTGGAGAAGTTCGACAAAGTTATAGCCAACAAGGAGAACTTTGCCCAGATCACCCTGCGTGTAAAGCCTGCAGGCCAGGGCAGCGAGAACAAGTTCACCTACGACGACAAGCTTAAGAAGAAGATTCCTATGGAATTCATCGAGGCAGTCAAGCGCGGCGTAACCGGCAGCTTTACATCGGGCTCCCTCTTCGGCTACCCTATGGTCGAGGTCGAGGTTGAGCTTGTGGATGCCGAATACAACGAGCTTACAGCCACCGAGTTTGCCTACGAGGCTGCTGGAGCCATGGGCTTTGATAACGCCTGCCGCCAGGCCTCACCGGTCAAGCTTGAGCCTATAATGAATGTGGATATTGCAACTCCTAAGGAGTATATCGGCGAAGTAATAAGCAATATGACAGCCCGTGGCGGACTGGTGGAAAGCCTTGAAAGCAGGAACGGCACCGAGCATGTAAAGGCACAGGCTGCCCTTGCCAAGATGTTCGGCTACTCCACTACTCTGCGGAGCCTTACACAGGGGCGCGGTACATTCAGTCTGTCATTCAGCCATTTTGCTCAGGCCAATTAAACCATAGCATCCAGAGTGCCCAGATCCTGGATTATGAAAAGCGGCAGGGTATCTATATCCACAGCCACCTCCACAATGTTTATATCCCGGCTTCTGTAGTATTCAATAAGCGGGAAAGTCTGGTCGTAGAAGATATTCACCTTACGTTTTACCTCTTCCAGAGAATCGTCTGTCCGGTCGGTCCTGTCGCCGCCAGAGTTGTACTTGATACGCTCGTATGCAACTTCCGGTGGACAGTTGAGGAAAAGGACAAACTTAATCTTGACAATGTTGTCAAGGGCGTTTGCCTGCCCTATATGCCGTGGCAGACCATTCAGGATGATGACATCCTCGGGCTGCACATTCTTCTTTTCTATAAATGCACGCAGAAGTTTCTCTGCTATAGGAAAATCCTTGTCCTCCAAAAGCTCATTGGACTCAAGAAGCCCTTTTACAGTGGCCTTCTCCTCCGGTGTCAGGATTGTTGAATCGTCTTTAACTGCATCTCGCAGCTGCTGGCCGAAATCGAAGTGATGGTAGGTGTTCCACCACAGCTCCTGGGTCTCCATCTGATTTCCGAATGGAGTCTTTCCTGCTCCTGTGGAGCCTAAAACAAGCATTGCCTTATATTTCATCTTTTTACCTCGTTTATTTTGTTATCTTATTATACAGTTCCGGGCGCCGGTCTGCAAAGAGGTCTGCCATAGGGGCCACCTTTTTATCAAAAGCTTTGGCAGGGTCTATCTCAACACCATAGAAGCCGGTATCGGCCGCACCTGCCTGTGCAATCACATTGCCACGGTTGTCCACTATGCGGCTTAGGCCGGAGTAAGACAGGCTCCTACCCTTCCTGTCCTCGGTTCCATGCCGGTTTGCCAGAATCCAGAACACGCCGTTCTCAAGGGCACGGCAGCAGGATGTTATCTGGGCAAAGCCCGGGAGCACCAGGTTTGCAGGATGGCACACTATCTGCACCCCATCAAGTGCCAAAGTGCGGGCAGCCTCGGGGAACATGTGGTCAAAGCAGATAAGGACTCCTACCTTGACACCTTTTACATCAAATGTCGGAAAGCCTAAGTTGCCAGGCTTAAAGAAAAGCTTTTCCTCGTTGAACAGATGGTTCTTGCGGTACACCTGCACCTTTCCATCATGAGTTGCAATCAGGGCCGAGTTGTAGAATACACCATCAGCCTTTTCAGGGAACCCCACCACCACTGCGGTGTCTGTCTCCACGGCTGCTTTCAAGAATGCATCGGACATAGGACCCGGAACTGCGCTTGCAGTCGCTTCCACTTCCTTAGGATCCAGGAAAAGATAACCAGATGTGGCCAGTTCAGGGAACACAACAAGGTCTGCATCGGCAGATTTTACTGCCTCCACCATGGTATCTATGTTCTTATCTACATTCCCGAACTCCGGGACAAACTGATAAAAGCCAATCTTCATAGTTTAAATATATAAACATAGTCCTGCTTTGGCAAGGTGCAGGGGTGGCTTACTGATGGGGTTTATGTTTATTTACTCAAAGGCAGTTATATATTATACTCCGTACTATGAGCACCTACTTAGACTGGGCAGCCACCGCTGTGCCAGACCCGGACATAATAAAAGCCTCTTATGAATGCGCTATCCAGTGTTTCGGAAACCCGTCGTCTGTGCACCAGACAGGGCAGGAGGCCAGTGCCGTGCTCGATGATTGCCGCAAACGATGTGCCAAGGCTCTGGGAGTAAAGAAAGAGGAAATCTACTTCACATCCGGCGGCACCGAAAGCGACAACATAGTGCTCCTCTCGCTCCTAAAGCGTCCATCCCGGGGCACCGTACTGGTTAGCGCCATAGAGCACCCGGCTGTACTTGAGCCTGCTGTAGTGCTTGCAGATGGCGGCTACAAGGTGGCATACTTAAAACCAGGTGCTGACGGCATCATCAAGCCAAGCACACTGGAAAAATCTCTTACTCCCGACACCAAACTGGTGGCCATAATGGCGGTGAACAACGAGACCGGAGCAGTACAGCCGGTGCACCAGCTGGCAAAGGCAGTGCAGGACTACGCTGCCAGGTGCGGCCACAAGATACACTTCCACTGCGACGCAGTGCAGGCTGCAGGCAAGGTGGCGCTCGATTTTGCAGACCCTGCTGTCCACTCCTTTGCCATAAGTGCCCACAAGATACGGGGGCCCCGGGGCATAGGTATTCTGGTGCTTAAAAATGCAATCCTTCCTATGGTGCGCGGCGGAGGACAGGAAAATGGAATACGGCCCGGCACCGAGAATACCGGCGCTATATACGGCATGACGCTGGCCCTGGAGAAGGCACTGGCCGGCTTGGAAAAAAACAGTGCCCATGCCTCATCCCTTATGGACAGGCTCCTTACCAGGCTTGGGCAGGAAAAGAATTATCAGATTATTCCAGAATGCAGAAAACCCGGAGACACAAACTACTCTCCATATATCCTGTCGCTGGCATCGAAACCTATCCCGGCCGAGGTTTTGGCCCGTACACTGGATGACAACGGAATATGCGTAGGAACAGGCTCTGCATGCTCAAACCGCAAGAAAGGACAGTCCAAGACCCTTGCTGCAATGGGGGTGAGCGATGATGTATCATTCTCCAGAATCCGGGTATCAATCGGCAGTACCACAACACAGGATGAAATAGACCAGTTTATAGACCAGTTGGATTTACAGAGCAGGATACTGCGTAAAGCTCTGCACTGATTAGAGGTAATTATGGCAAGAATGTATGTTATAAAAATAGGCGAGATTTCCCTTAAGGGAGGAAACCGCAGAATCTTCGAGAAGCGTCTGACCAACAACATCCACCGTCAGCTGGGGGATATCCATGTTGTCATAAATGGCCGCTCGGGCCGCTTCTACCTGCACTACGACGGCGAAGACCAGGCCGAAATCGACAAGATAGAATACACACTTGCCCATGTTTTCGGCATAGTTGCGTTCTCAAAAACAGTAAAGGTCGAGAAGAATATCGAAGATATAAAGAAGGCCTGCGGCGACATTGCCGACAAGCTTATGGCAGAGGGCAATTACAAGACTTTCAAAATCAAGGCCATGCGGGCCGACAAGAGTTTCCCGCTCTCCTCATACCAGCTTGACTGCGAGCTGGGCGGTGTGGTGCTGGATAAGTACCCAGACCTTAAGGTGGACCTTAAGAAACCCGATTTCTCCATAACATGCGAGCTACGTGACAAGGCATATCTGTACGGCCCCTGACACACGCGGGTTAGGAGGGCTTCCTACAGGGTGCGCAGGTCGGGGTGTGCTCCTCCTTTCAGGGGGTATCGACTCCCCTGTCGCAGGCTACATGATGGCAAAACGGGGCCTTGCACTGGAGGCAATCTACTTCCATACCTACCCCTATACCTCAGACAAATCGCTTAATAAAGTAATACACCTGGCAGAGATTCTTTCGCAGTATGTGCCAAGCATAAAGCTCCATGTGGTCAACTACACACCGGTGCAGATTCATATTTCCGAAAAGTGCCACAAGAACGAGTCCACGCTCCTTTCACGCGCCGCCATGATGAAGATATCGCACTATGTGTGCGGAAAGCGCTCCTGCAATTCGCTGGTGACAGGCGAAAGCTTAAGCCAGGTGGCAAGCCAGACTGCCGAAAGCCTGCGCTTTACCGGCTCAAGCACCGACTACCCTGTATTCCGCCCGCTCATCGGTATGGACAAGGAAGAGATAACTGCCATAGCTAAAAAGATTGGCACATACGAGACATCCATACTGCCATACGACGACTGCTGCAGCATGTTTGCCCCCGAGTTCCCCCTTACAAAGCCTGTGTTCGATAAGATAAAAGAGTCTTACGACTTCCTTAAGATAGATGAGCTTTTGCCCGAGGCTGTCCGCTCAATAGAGACCTACACCATGGCAGACGGAACCACTATAGAGTCCAAGGAAAAAGTGCTTTCTGATTTTGAGCTTTGATTACTGGAGCTCGAACTCCAATGTCATGCCTGGCTCCACGGGAGTACCAGGCTCTGGCGACTGCCTTACTACCCAGCCCTCGCCTTTTATTACCAGATTGAACCTGTCGTCTTTGAAAAGTGGCAGAAGATGTTTCTTGGAAGCACCGGTAAAGTCAGGAACAACATCAATTACAGCAAAATTCTTTTCCTGAGAAGCGTTGATTGTGCCGTCAAATCCAAGCACTGTGTCGCCTGTGCGGGCCATTCCCTTGTACGAGATTATGTCGTTGGCCAGCTTGCCTACAGCAGGAACTGCTATTCCGGCACCTGTGGTTATGCCGCCTTTCATAGGGTGGAAAGCTACATTGTAGATAATGTACTGCGGGTCTTCGGTCGGGAAAATTGCAATGCACGAGGCTGTGAACTTATCATCGGAATACTTTTTTATCTCATCATCATAAACCTGGGCTGTACCAGTTTTCATGGACATGCGTACACCGCCTACATTATGACGCCGCGCAGTACCGCGGTCCACCGAGGCCCGCTCCATCATAAGAAGCATGGAATCGGCAACCTTGGGTGATACAACCTCCATTATAGGCTGTCTTTCGTTCTCGAACACCACATGCCCGGTGGCATCCACGACCTTTTTAATCACATGTGGCATAAGCATGGTTCCGTGGTTGGAAATGACAGTGACTGCCTTCATTATCTGCATGGCATTGACCTGCACCTCCTGCCCCATGGCAATAGTAGGCTTTGAGCGGTCTGACCATCTGGAGGTAGGCCTTATGCTGCCCTTTTCTTCTGGAAGCTCGACACCGGATGCCTCGCCAAAGCCGAACTGCTTGATCATGAAATAGAACTCCTCGGGTGTTACAGATTCAGATGCCATGCAAGTGCCGGGGTTGCACGAATACTTGATTATATCGCCGGTATCGATATCGCCATGATGCCCTGTGCATTTTATAGGATTGCCCGAGATATTTGTGTAAAAGCCGTTGCAGAAGAACCTGGATTCCGGGGTAATTCCGTTAGGGATATGCATGAACGAGCTTATGCTGAACACTTTGAATACAGAGCCTGGCTCGTAGGTGTATATGACCGGCTTGTTCCGTTTTATAGGGTCGTCTGCACTGTACTTTGTATAATTGTTCAGATCAAGCTCGGGCATGGAGACATAGGCCAGAATCTCGCCGGTCTTAGCATCGGCCACCAGGGTTATGACACCGTCGATAGGCTCATACTGCTCCATTATATCCATAGAGGCCTGCTGGGCAAAGTTCTGGATATTGACATCAATGGTCAGATACACCTGATTGCCATAGACAACGCCCGAAATAGCTTCCTGGTTCCCCACCGGGAAAAGATACCTGTCCATCTGGCGCTCTATGCCGTCAAGACCTTTGTTGTCATCGCCTGCAAAGCCTATAAGATGCGATGCCAGCTCCTTCTCGGGATACAGCCGCCCATAGTCGTTATCCACACGGATACCCGATATCTCACCGCTTTTAATAAGGTCCTGTATTTTCTCGGCAGCCTCGAAAGATACCTTGCGGGCCAGCTGGATAAGGTCGCCCCCTTTCCTGTTGAATTTTTCTTTTATCTCTTCCTCGGGAATCTCGAGAATCTCGGAAAGCTTTTTAGCCACATAATCTGGATTTTTCAAAGTAGGCCGCCACCCGAACACCCTGAAAAGCCGTGTCTGGATTGCCAGCACCACACCATTGCGGTCCAGAATAGGTCCCCGCTCCACCCGATAGTTCTTGGTGGCGGCAGAATCATCCCTAGGACTTAATACCATAAGGTAAAAATAGCGGCATATGATACCACACAGGAAAATGACTGCGAATGCGAAGATGACTATGGCTTTCTTTGTTTTTTCCATCAAATATATACTAATTTTTATTTCAATTCTTGTCGATAGAATAATTACCCATTATGAACGAAATATTTAACTACAGTCAGCTGATGGCTGAACCACAGGTAGAAACCTGCAAGCAGAAAAAAGTCCCAGTACAAATCGACATAGCTCCGGTACTTAAGAAATGCGCCGGCATACTTTTAAGCAAATTTGTACTTAAAGGGGCTGCCTGCCTTGCATGCGCCCTGCTTATCTACCACTTAGGCACCATTGTACCTAAGAGCGAGAAGCCGGCGAACTTTGACCTGCCTGCCGATTCAAGCCTTGAGGCCATAATGCTGTCGTCGCTGGTTTCGGACGGTTCTGCGCAGAGCCTGGCTGCCGAAAGCAGCTCCATAGTGGCCTATTCTGTCAAAGCAGGAGATACACTGGACAAAATATCCAGGCAGTATGAGATTACAACCGAACGCCTGGCTGTCTACAACAACATAGAGGATGCAAGAAAGATATTCCCGGGTATGGTCCTGAGAATTCCCCACTAAGATATCTGAATTTTCCCCTTGGTCAAATTGACCCGGGCACAGCCTCCGTTCTTAAGCTCTCCATTTATCAGCCTAAGGGCAATCTCGTCCTCAAGCTCTTTCTGGATAAGACGCCGCATTGGGCGGGCTCCGAACTTGGCATCAAAGCCTTTGTCGATAAAATATTTCTTTGCCTTGGCCGATATAGAGAGTGTTATCCCCTTCTCCTTAAGCCTGTCTGAAAGCTCGCTTATCATAAGTTCAAAGATAGCCTCTATCTCTTTGGGTTTAAGGAGGTCGAACACAACAACCTCGTCAATCCTGTTAAGGAATTCAGGCCTGAAACTCCGCTTTAGCTCGTTCAGTGCGGCAGACTTTATGGTGCTGCGGCTCTGCGATTCTTCTTCCCGGCGGAACCCCACCATGGAATCGGATGCAAACTCACGGGTGCCTGCATTGCTGGTCATTATGATAACTGCATTGCGGAACGACACCCTATGCCCCATGCTGTCCTGAATCTCGCCCTCCTCCAGCATCTGCAGAAGCAGGTTGAACACGTCGGGGTGGGCTTTTTCTATCTCGTCGAACAGGATTACACAGTAGGGCTTCCGGCGTACTTTCTCGGTAAGCCAGCCACCCTCGCCGTAGCCCACATAGCCCGGCGGCGACCCCACAAGGCGCGATGTAGTGTGTTTTTCCATGTAGTCTGACATATCCACCCTTATAAGGGAATCCTCGCTGCCGAAAAGGTACTGGGCAAGCTGTTTTGCAAGGTATGTTTTTCCTACCCCGGTAGGGCCCAGGAAGATGAACGAGCCCAGCGGCCGCCGGGGCGATGCTATCCCGGCCCTTGAGCGGCGTATTGCGGCCGATACCGCCTTTATAGCGTCGTCCTGCGCGATAACATGCTGGTGGAGGTGCTCCTCCATCTTCAAAAGTTTCTCGGTCTCGTTCCTGGAGATTCCAGAAACCGGTATGCCTGTCATGCTGGACAGGGTGCGGCAGATATCCTCCACATCTATGATATTGCGGCTTAGCTTAAGCGAAGCCCTCCACTCCTGCCCCATCATATCAAGGGTGTACTTAAGCTTGTTTATCTCGTCCCGCACCCTGGCTGCGTTCTCGTAGGCCTGCACCTGGACAAAATGCTTTTTCTCCTCGGTCAGGCGCTCTATCTTGTCCTCCAGGTTCAGGAGCTCGGCAGGTTTTTCAACAAATGCTATGCGGCAGTGTGCGCCAGACTCGTCCAAAAGGTCTATAGCCTTGTCCGGCTGCGTGCGGCTGGTTATGTAGCGCGACGAAAGATCCACTGCAGCCTCAAGTGCCTCGTCGCTGAAGCTTACATTGTGGAAGTTCTCGTAATTGGTCCTAAGCCCCTTAAGTATATCCAGGGTCTGGTCTCTGTCCGGTTCCTCCACCAGCACAGTCTGGAACCGCCGCTCAAGTGCTGCATCCTTTTCTATGTGCTTGCGGTATTCGTCCATTGTGGTGGCACCTATGCACTGGAAAGAGCCACGGGCCAGCGCCGGCTTAAGTATGTTGGCTGCATCCACAGCCCCCTCGGAACCGCCTGCCCCTACAATAGTGTGTATCTCGTCTATGAACAGGATAACATTCTTTACCGACTCAACCTCTTTGATCAGGTTCTTAAGCCGTTCCTCGAATTCGCCGCGGAACTTGGTCCCTGCAACCAGGGAACCCATATCTATGCTCATAAGCTTTTTATCTGAAAAAACCTCGGGGGCAGTCCCCTGGGCAATCCTTTGGGCAAAGCCTTCTACAATGGCAGTCTTGCCCACTCCAGGCTCCCCTATAAGCACCGGGTTGTTCTTGCGGCGGCGGGCCAGTATATGCATAAGGCGGTTTATCTCTATGTCACGGCCCACTATTGGGTCCAGCTGCCCCGAAGATGCCATAAGCACCAGGTCTCTGGCAAAGCTGTCCAGCATAGGGGTTTTGCTCTTTACTGCTTCTTTAATCAATCGAAGCCTCCTTTATACCCAGCTTCTTGCGCAGGGCAGATGCACGCAATATATCCACATCAATATCATCTTTATCAAAGGGTCCCACCATGGCATCGGCAAGCACATGATACTTCTGCATATCGATGAAAAAAGAATCAAGGTCTGTGCTTATACCCTTAAGAACACCTGTGACCACACCCAGCTTGATATCGGCAATAAGCTCAAGGGCATCCCAGATAGTTAGTTTTCTGCAGTACTGGATGACACCGTATGAGCGCATGACACGGTCCTCGATATCAAGGCGGCGAACTTCCATGATATGGCTTCGCGCCTCACGCTCCATATCCACGACATGGGTATAGATATCGTTCATGCGGATAAGCACATCCATGGCATTGGTACCGCTTGCCATCTGGTTCTCGATAAGGAATATGCAGCCCTTGGGAGTTGAGTCCAGGGTGTCTACATACCCTTTGACCTGCACACCGGATGAGTCTGCTGTCTTGAAAAACTGCTCAAGTTTTCCGTCCAGGGCCAGCCCAGGCAGGAACATAGTAGCATACACGTGTATTCCAGTACCGCAGTCGTCCACTGCCGATGTTAGATAACCGTATTTAGGATGATTCTGGAACTCAAACACAGTGCGTAGTCTTTTTTCCACATCGGAACAGCTGTTGTAGGCCGAAAAAATATCAAGACCGGGGACAAAGCATTTTATGCGTATGTGGTCATCTTCGTTAAAGATGACAAAAGGCTTTACACCGGGGGCAGTGGCCACATATTTACCAGAGCTTACTATCGACTCGGGATTGATTATATTCTTCTCCACCATAAGCTGGCGCTTTGCAAAAGAAAGCTCATCCAGGGCCCTGAATATGAAATCTGGAAGCTTGTCCATAGCCTCGCCCTGCTGAAGATTAAGGGCACCTACCTCGGTTCCTGTAAGGCGGGAAAAGTATTTCCAGTCCTTTATGTTACGGGCCAGCCGCACATAAGAGTGGAGAACCACATCGGTACACAGATCCATGTTATTCCACCAGCGCCTTTATTTTGTCGCGGATTACGGCAGCCGACTCGTAATCTTCGATAGATACTGCCTGCTCAAGCTTTTTCTCCAGGGCTTTCTTATATTCTGCCTGCGAGATTACCTCGCGCACAGGACCCCTTGCCCTGCCCCCTTTCTGCCGGTTTGCAGAAGGACTGCGGAAATAGCCTGAAAGGTATTCATCAAAATAGTCGTAGCACTGGCTGCATCCTACAGTCCCGTGCTTCTTGACTTCGGCCAATGTGGTGTTGCAGTTGTGGCATACCACGTTCATATCGTTGGGGTTCAGCCCTTTCTTAAAGCTCTTGAGTTTTTCTAAAAGAGCAGGAATATGGATAGAGTTCTCCTGTCCTATCTGGAACCCGTTCTTGACTGCACAGCTTTCGCACAGGTTCAGGGACATATCGTTCTTTCCATCCATAATCTGCCGTATATGCATAATGGCATTGTCGTTGCCGCAGATATCACAGATCAAAACGCACCTCGCATTGTAAAATTCCGGTCGGTAAGGGTAAAAGAATCCTTAAGCCCGGAAGAAATATAAACTTCCTTATCCTTGGTTATGAATACAGCCTCTACTCCGCTTGTCCTCTCCACCAGTGCCATACCTTTCTCAAGCCCCAGGGCAAAAACTGCGGTGGAAAGGGCATCTCCGACCGCCGATTCCCCGGACAGGATAGATACACCAGCCAGGCTGTTATCCACAGGATAGCCGGTCCTTACATCAAAAATATGATGATACCGCTTTCCATCCTGTTCAAAAAACCGCTCGTAGATGCCCGATGTAACCATAGAGCCATTTTCCATGGTCACCACCCCTATGGCAGAGCCCCGGCCGCCAAAGGGATCCTGAAGCCCTATGCGGAAACTGCTGCCATCGGGTTTTTTACCAAATGCCAGTATGTTGCCGCCCAGGTCTATTATGCCCCCCTTGGAGTCGCTTGAAATCAGAAAATCGCACACCTGGTCGGCAATATACCCTTTGGCTATGCCACCCAAGTCCACCGCAAGCTCCTTTTGGGGCAGGAAAGCAGTGCTATTTTCTGCATCCAGCACCAGGGCGCGGTAATCCACCAAGGCCACCGCATGCTTAAGATGTTCGGCATCGGGCACGGCAGCATGGTCTGTACCTATGCCCCACAGCTCCACAACAGGGTCTATGGTAACATCAAACATCCCTTCTGATAAAATACTAAATTTCTGGGCCATAGTCAAAAGTTCGAAAACAGCTTTGGACACAGCCACAGGAGAAACACCTGCGCTGCGGTTAAGGGCAGAGATTTCGCTTGTGGGGATATTTTTGCTTATTTTGTTTTCCAGTTCGGAAATAAGGGAAAAAGAGGCCGGCAGCAGAGCCTTTTCTTTGTTATCAAACAGGGATACAGAGCATACTGTCCCTAATGCCAGCTCTGTCTGCCGGACAGGTTTGGGTTTTCCGGTGCAGCCGCACACTAGCACAGCTGCAAAAAGTATTAAAACTGCACTTTTAAAAAACCGTAGTTTAGAACTCATCTCCAGAAATTGTAACCAATGCATTCTCACGGGCTATCTTAAGGCCCTGCTCCACATTGGCAACCTTGAAGATGACAATGGATTTGCCATCTTTCTGCTCCAGAGTGACATACAGGTATTCGATGTTTACACCGTTATCCTTGAACAGCTTCATGATTTTATACAGTCCGCCCGGCTCGTCTGCAACCTCTATGCCCAGAACTCTGGTGACCCGGGTGGTGAACTCGTTTGCCTCCAGCACCTCACGTGCCTTCTCATAGTTATTGGCAATAATCCTAAGTATTCCAAAGTCGGCGGTGTCGGCAATAGTCATGGCCCGCAGATTTATTCCAGCCTCGGCAAGCACCTTGGTCACCTCGGCAATACGACCCGATTTGTTCTCAAGAAAAACTGAAATCTGATTTATTGTCATACCACTCCTCCTTAAATTACTCTATTGTCGATAACTCTCTTGGCCTTGCCCTCTGATCTTTGAATCGACATAGGCTCTACCAATCTTATCTTAGCATAAATTCCAAGTTTTGACTTTACTGAATTGTAAATTTTATTCTTAAGCGATTCCAGGTCCTTGGTCTCGTCTGAGAATGTGCTCTCGTCCATCTCCACCTTGATCTCCATCTCGTCCAGATGATTCTCGCCACGGGTAAGGATAATCTGGTAGTTGGGGGTAAGTCCCTTGATCTGTATAAGAAGCTGCTCCACCTGTGATGGGAATACATTTACACCCTTGATGATAAGCATATCGTCCACACGGCCGAACAGTCTGTGCATCTTAATGGTGGTTCTGCCGCAGGCACATTCCTCGCGGTACAGGTAGGTTATATCACGTGTCCTGTAGCGGATAAGAGGAGTTCCTTCCTTTCTGAGTGTGGTAATAACCAGCTCGCCTTTCTCGCCGTATGGGAGCACCTCGCCAGTCGCAGGGTTGATGATTTCGGGATAGAACAGGTCCTCGTTGACATGCAGACCGCTCTGAACCTCGCACTCGCTGGAAACACCAGGGCCTGTAATCTCGGTAAGTCCGTAGATGTCATAAGCCTTTATACCAAGCTTTTTCTCTATCTCTTTGCGCATGTTGTCGCTCCAAGGCTCTGCCCCCAGACAGCCTATGCGCATCTTTAACTGCTCGCGTGGAATGCCCATCTTGGCAAGCACCTCGGAAATATAGAGTGCGTAGGATGGGGTACAGGTCATTACTGTGGAGCCGAAGTCCCGCATAAAGTTGATCTGCCGCTCGGTGTTGCCCGAAGAGATAGGAAGCACTGTCATACCTATCTTGTGTCCGCCGTAGTGGGCACCAAGACCGCCTGTGAACAGACCGTATCCATAGCCGTTCTGCAGTACATCCTCAGGGCCTGCACCTGCCATGGAAAGGGTTCTTGCCATGCCCTCGCCCCACATGTCGATATCTTTTCTGGTGTAGGCATCCACTACCGGAATACCTGTGGTGCCCGACGATGTGTGGATTTCCACAATATCCTTAAGAGGCACTGCCAAAAGGCCATATGGGTAGATGTCCCGCAGGTCTGTCTTGGTAGTAAAAGGCAGATACTTTATATCTTCCAGGGACTTTACATCCTCGGGCTTAACTTTCAGCTCATCAAAGCGCTGCTTATAAAATGGTACTTTCTCGTATACTGTTTTTGCCAATTTCTGAAGATCAGCAAGCTGCTGTTTCTCCCTTACTTCCTGTTTCGCCTGTTCGGCTTCTGGATTCCAAATCATATTGAACCTCCTGATTCTTAGAAAACCCTACTTTCTTAAACTGAAAAAAAAAAGATATATAACAAAAAATTATTGAAAAATTCCGCCGGAATGTTATAGTTAGTTTATGGCTGTACTGAGCAAACGGAATATCGTAATCACCAGTTTCAATATTTTCTCGGCTGTATTCATCCTGTTCTTCATAGGGCTTTTGGCCTATCTTTCCAAAGACCTGCCACAGACTTTCAGCGAGATGCTTATAAACCCAAACGTCCTTATACCATGCATAACTGTTTTGTTCTCGGTGTTCTCTGTATTCTTTATACGCAAGTTCTTTCTGCAGAACACACGGGCCGAGATATTCTTCTTTCTTATATTCCTGCTTACCCTTAACTTTGACGGAATCAGACCTATAATCTATATACTTGAGCAGCTGGACAAGCCCGAATCCTATGTGCTTATCCTTACCCGCATTGCATACTTTGGCAAAATTCTTGGTGTGTTTGTCCTGTTGTGCTTTGCCCTTATGACCATAAACACCGACTATAAGCCTTTTACTACATTGCTTTCTGCCGTGCTGCTTCTGGCCCTGTTTGTGGCTGTGCTACTGCCTTTTAACCCCACCAAAGGAAGCAACGCCCTGTTTATCCCCGGCCTGGATTATTTCTACACTGCCCTTACCATAATCAAAATTCTTACAGTCCTGACTCTGGTATTCAACTATGTCCAGAACCGGAACTGGGAATACCTTAACCTTGCTGTAAGCATGATATTCATCCTTACCGGAAGCCACACACTTTTCTATACTGCATCTCCTTTCGGCGCAGTATTAGGCATGGCGCTCCTGACCACCGGCACCGTGTTCATATCGTACCGCATCCACAAGCTCTACCTGTGGAACTGACGTCTTGTTAAATAATTCTATTTCTTATATTATATTCTTTTGGAGATAACTATGAGTCTGGATGTTGTAACAATAGGAAACGAAGTCCTGCGCGAGAAAGCCAAACCTGTGGAGACCTTTGACCAGGACCTGGAGGATACTGTCCGCCAGATGTTTGTCATTATGAGGGAAAAGAAAGGAGTAGGCCTTGCCGCTCCTCAGATAGGCATATCCAGACGCTTTTTTGTAACCGAGGCAGCGGACGACAAGCCCAGAGTTTTCGTTAATCCAGAAATCATAGAGACATCGCAGGAAACTGTAAAAGGCGAGGAAGGCTGCCTTAGCCTGCCTGGGGTATGGGCCAATGTGGTGCGCCCCTATTCTGTCAAAGTACAGGCACAGGATACTACAGGCAAGATTTTCCACCTTAATGCCGAAGGCTGGCTTGCCCGCATTATACTGCACGAGAACGACCATCTGAACGGCCTTCTGTTTGTGGACAGGCTGCCGCAGAATATCAAGAACAAAGTAATAAGCAAATACGAGAAGCTGAGCCATAAGAAATGAAAATACTTTTTGCAGGAACCCCGGCCATTGCAGTGCCTGTACTCAAGACACTGTCCGACAACCACCAGGTCTCGGGCGTCCTTACCAACCCCGACCGTCCTGCAGGAAGAAAGAATATACTTACCCCTTCGCCTGTCAAGGTGTGTGCCCTGGAGCGGGCAATTCCTGTATTCCAGCCCGAGAAGCTGGACGAAAGATTTATAGATTTTATTAAGGAAGAAGGCTTTGACACCCTTATAACCTTTGCATTCGGAAAGATTTTTAAAAAAGATTTCCTTGATATTTTCTCAAACGGAGCCTTCAATATACATCCATCGCTCCTGCCCCGCTGGAGAGGTCCGGCACCAATCAATGCCGCAATCCTGGCAGGCGACACAGTAAGCGGAATTACATTCCAGAAGATGGCACTTAAGATGGACACCGGCGACATAGCCCTGCAGCTGCCGTTCCCCCTTGAGGGAAACGAGACCGCCCCAGACCTGACAGAGTTTGTGGCACTTAAAAGCGCAGCCCTGATTCCCGGCTTTATAAAGGCGCTGGAAGCCGACTCCTTGAACTACACACCGCAGAACGAAGCCAGGGCCACATACTGTCCTATGCTTAAGAAAGAAGACAGCATTATAAACTGGAAAGAGAGCGCTTTATCCATAGAGCGCCAGGTGCGGGCATACCAGCCCTGGCCAGGCAGCTGCACCACCTTCGCAGGCAAGACCATTGCAATAACACAGGCATCGCTGTACACCGGAGACGAGTTTAAATCGGGCGAATGCGGCACAGTGCTGGGTGTGGACAGACATCAGGGCATAATAGTAGCTACAGGCAGAGGCTGCCTGGCCATACAATATCTTAAGCCTCAGGCTAAGAACGAAATGGATTTCAAGTCATTCTTAAACGGAGCCAGAAATGTCATAGGCACCGTGCTTGGAGAGAAAAATGAATAGTTCTGGGAAAATAACTGTATTCACCCTTATGGGAATGATCATACTTTTAGGAGCATCGGCACTGGCCGGATTCTTCCTTATGTTCCGCGGCTCCGAGATAACTGTTGTGCCCGATGTTAAAAGCATGCAGCTGGAAGAGGCTCTTCTGGCAATCCAGGATAAAGGGCTTACATCCAAGATTCAGCTGCGTTATTCGCAGGACCCGGGCGACAAGGGCAAGGTGCTGGACCAGGAACCATCCCCGGGCTCTATACGCCGCGCCGGAAAAGCTGTGACACTAAGCGTAAGCCGCGGTGCAGTAATCGACAAGATAGGCGACTACACAGGCTGGAACCTGCAGGACCTAAAGACCCACTTCATGACACTGTTCTCTACATATGGAACTTTCATAACCATAAAAGAGCCTGTAATAACTGTATACAGCAAGGAGCCACGGGGCACCATAATACAGCAGAAACCGCTGCCAGGCACACCGGTCACCAGCTACACCCAGCTTGAGCTTATAGTAAGCCAGGGGCCTGAGGATGCTGTCATAACAGTGCCTGTATTCAAGGGAATGAACTTCCAGGAGGCGCTGCTCCAGGTTACAAACATGAATATACCATTTGCTTTCAGTTTCAGGGACCTGCAGGGAGCCGAAAAACCTGGCACTGTAGTTGCACAGACACCGGAAGCAGAATCCGAGGTCAGACGCGGCACCATGATACAGCTTCAGATAGTGCCCCCTGCAAAAGAGGCCGGAAAAGTGTTCGGACTTTTGGAGCGTTCATTGCCCGATTATCCAGTTCCAATTGTCTTGAAATATCAGATCATAGACCCTGCCGGAAACAGGACCGATATATTCTCCACCAGGACCAAAGGTGGCGTAATTGCTATACCTTACTTTGTGGAGGAAGATTCTATCCTTATACTGCTGGCCGATGATAAAGAGATTGTCAACTTTACTGTGAAAAAGGAGAATTAAAATGGCAGATTGCAACCACGATTGCTCAAACTGCAGCAGCAACTGCGGGGAACGGACAGAAAAACAGAGCTTTATAGAAAAGCCCCATGAGCTTACACATATCAAGAAGATTATCGGAGTAGTCAGTGGCAAAGGGGGCGTAGGAAAATCCCTTATAACCTCTATCCTGGCTGTGATGATGAATAACAGAGGATACAAGACTGCGATTCTGGATGCAGATATAACCGGCCCATCAATTCCTAAGGCTTTTGGAATAGCAGAGCACCCCAAGCAGGATGGAGATGCATTCCTTCCTGTAAAGAGCAAGACTGGAATAAGCGTTATGTCTGTCAACCTGCTTCTGGACAACCCTGCAGATCCAGTCATCTGGCGGGGCCCTGTAATTGCAGGTGCTGTAAAGCAGTTCTGGACCGATGTAATCTGGGGCGATATTGACTATATGTTCATCGACATGCCTCCAGGAACCGGCGATGTAGCACTTACTGTATTCCAGAGCATTCCTATAGACGGAGTGGTAATTGTAACATCTCCTCAGGAGCTTGTAAGCATGATTGTTGAGAAAGCTGTCAACATGGCCAAGACTATGGATATTCCTATACTGGGTCTGGTAGAGAACATGAGCTATGTAAAGTGCCCCGACTGCGGCAAGGAGATTAAGATATTCGGCGAAAGTCACATGGAAGAAGTTGCTGCAAAGTTCGGAGTCTCGGTAACCGACAGGCTTCCTATGGCACCGGTAATTGCAACTGCATGCGACCATGGAATGGCCGAATTCCTTGAGGGCAAGTACCTGCCTGCCAATATCGAGGCTATAGAGAAAATGCTTAAGTAAGCACTCAGTGTGAAGACACAAAAAAAGCTCCTTGAAAAAGGAGCTTTTTTTATCCAATTTAGCAGGGGTAGGACTCGTCTATATCTTTATCAGCTATTTATTTATGTTATAAATATTTGTTTTATTATAACTCGCAAATAGCACGCAAACTTATTTTAATTGGCAGGCGACCTTGTATCAATTTATTGTTGGATCAGATGGGAGAAGATATATCTACTTACAGAAAGCCCTTCTGCGGCTGCCTGCTGTGGCTCAGAAGGCTCTTAAGGCAGAGCTGGGACTTGCCTGATAACATTGCGGCACTCAAGGAGCTTGCGAGGAAGGCAGGAAAGCCAGTAAGCCGCTATGTGCTTGACCTGACGCCGGGGGAATAAAATCAGCTGCTTACAATAACAAACGCTGTCCCGGCAAGTCCTGCCTGCGATGTCAGGTTCTCTGTCGTCCCTGTTGAGATAGCATATCCACCATATCCAGGACACCCTGCACAACTATAATTCAACTCGCCACAATAATACGGGCATAACCGCGGTTACCAGTTTTCACGGAGAAAGTGTAATCCGACGAGCGTCTGACAGCATATCCGCCCGGTCCTCCCTGTCCATAACCTGCCGGGGCATTTGCATATCCGTTTGTATTCCTCGATATTGTAGTCAAGCCTGACGGGGTAGTCAAACTATAGATCTGCCCGCCATATTGGGTGAATGAGACCTTTGTATAGGAAAGATAATCATCGTTATTCTCATCCGAGTCTCTGTATACTCGAGTTACATTTGCAACTTTAAGAGCAGATATTATGTTCCAACTGCTGCCGCTATTTGAGGATATTCTGATATAAAGAGGATAGCGGGTGTTTTTGTTCGGATGACTGTTCATATAGTATTGAAACCGCATAGTGCCACGGCTGGAATATCCGCTAACAATTTTGGTGGTGTTTTTATACCAGCACTGCTGGACTATTCCTGGACGGGTTGTATAATCAATGATTTTTCTCTCCATATCAGAATCAACATCATATATATTATACCTGCGGTTGACTTGAGCACCCGATGAACCGGCAGAACCTGTTATAAGTCGACTGCCCGACTTGTTTATATAACTTGCTGCCGCAGCACCGCCTGCGTATAAACGGATAGTTTCCCCTCCTGATACATTAGCAGTAACGGGAACCAAGTTCGTATCTATAGTGTTGTTGTAACTGAATGTCCCATAACTTCCAGAAGCATATATGCCGACCTCACAGTAATCATCGCCAACTGCTTTCGTTGCATAATCGCTAGCCCCACCGCCACCACGGCAGTCTGCATACATGCGTTTGATGAATTTTGGCAGGATGACATCAATATACTTGTTGGATGTATCGTATGCAATGACCTTAGTTCCGACAAGAGTCCACTTTGCATATAACGTCATATCTTCATTTACAATGTCGGTGTCCAAGTTGAAAGGCTGAGTCAGTGCCGAATCTTTATACCAATTTGTTTTGAGCACCTGTATTGAATAAGTTATATTAGACAGTGTATAGCTGGCAGTTGCTACAATGACATTGGCAGAACCTATTACACCACCTCTCTGGACTTCTATTGTCTGTGGCATTGATACAGATGACCAGCTGTTCCCAGATATGTTATAATATGCTGTGTTCTGGCTGAAAGTGACCACTGCCTTCGGCGGCCACACCTTCCGGCCGTTGATATATAAATCTTTGACAGGTCTGCCGTTGAGGAACAGTGTTTTTACATTGGAGAAATCAACTGCCATTGTTTGCCACCCCCGCTATAGTGAAAGAGAAAGATTGGTTGTTATCATCATAAGTGCCGGATAATACAATCTGCTCATCTGCCTTTTTGCACCAGAACGCATTGCTGATGACTTTCTCCGAATATTTGGCATTGACAATGAACTGGTCACTTTCCGGTAGAATACCGTTACCATACGGCAGCTTGTACTGCACCATCTGAAGCATCTTTGAATCAGGTATATCAGTGTTGTCGACTGTGAACTCCTCCACTGCACCATCAAGGATAAAGTCGAGGTTGTCATTGTCGCTCTCCAGCCCATACCCTGCCAGGGACTCAGATCCACTCTTGAAAACATCCAGTTCACCGCCTACAAGTGCAGGCCGAACGATGTACCAGCTGACTGTATTGCCTGTGGCTGTAATACGGCAATATAGCCAATCAACTGTGCTTGTCTCTATTGTGACCTTTCCGAATCGTATGCGGCTGCCTCTGAACCAGAAGGCATAGTGTTTCTCGGCCACAAGGGATTGGTTTACACCTGGAAAGTAATATCCAGAGCTGCTGACAGTGAAAACTTTATCAGTCCTGTCATCAGGCAAGAACAGGTTGGAAGACACGCCAACTCCAAGTGTTACAGCAGTGCCATCAGAATAATACTTCTTGACATTTTTATTGCTGTCTGTCCCCAGTATATAATCGCCGGTCTCGTCTGCGAAAACACCGCCTTTGCCTACAGGTGCAAAATCAATCTGGAATACAGTTAAATCATCACTCTTGACAACATAACGACGGCTTGACCCCAAAATAGTAACATAACCGATACCCTGAGAGTCTTCCCAGGAATATATAGCATTGTCCATAAATGAACTGAAATCAGAGTTTGTAATCTCTCTATATGTCATGTCAGGCAAGTGATAAACCCGCAGTGTTCCGCTTGCATTCAGGGCGAAGAAATATTCTCCCCTTGCCGCTCCAACTTTTATAGTAAATCCATCTGGGATGGTATATGTAGTCATCTCGTATCTTGAGCCACGGTAGAAATTATGTTTTGTTATCATTATTTGGGAATCTGTAGCAGGCTCGTATACTGTTGAACCACCACGCCACATGATTGCATAGACCACCCCATCAGAGAAGCCTGCACTGCGGCCGATACCACCCCAGATATGCCCCTCAACAGAGTCGTAATATACATACCGCATAAAGTACACATTTAAGGCAGAAGAATAAACAACGCTTGTGAACACCCAGTTCCATATTGAACCATACTTCCATGCTCTTGCACCTGTGAACCCCTCGGAAGTGATATATGTTATAGCTTCATACTCGGTTATCACATCAGTTTCGATGTTGACAACACAAGGAATTATCTGGTTGTTGACAATCTTGTACCCAGCTGCCTCGTTTCCATGTACCGCACTTATATTTATATTGCTGTTGCTCCAGAATGCCGCAACATTATAATTGATCTGTTTTGTAGTCACTCCGGCTTTTTTAAGTACACCCTGAAAATAACCACGTAATCCACCCTGTACATCCAGCACTGGGGAGGAAATGGCACCGCAGGCACCGCTTTCAATGACCAGGTTCTCTGTGTTGCTGCCGTCGGTGTCGCTTATATTCACGTCAAGGTGGTATATCTTTGTCGTGCTTGCAGGTGGCTCCAGCCTATAAGTTGCAAATGAATCTGGGGTGTTGGTCAGCATTACACTGCCATCATTGGTGAAACGGATAAATCCCTTGTCTACCCAGTTTGAACCGTCCTTGGCCTGGGCAGTTATTCCAGAATAGTCCAGATAGTTGCGGAAATTCTTTGCAGCGTTATACAGAGACATTGCACCGTTAAGCAATGTCTCTCTTGTCTTGATTACAAAAGATTTCAGCTTGAGCCACAGATGCCCATGCACATAGTGCATATATTCAGCATCGTCATCATCAGTTCCGATTTCCTCGCCGCCAGCTGTCTTCTGGGATTCCAGCCCTATGTCGTTGCCTACACGGAATTCTGGTTCGTTGGTATCCATTCCCTTCCAGTAGTTGTCGGAGGTTTCGGCATCGCCCTGCACCTGCGAGAACGTGCCAGCAATCGCCGTCAGATTCTCGGCGTAGATATTCTTGGCGGTGAGTGCATCCGGGTGCTGGCTGCCGTCTCCCAATCGGGCAAGAACCACATCCCTCGCCCCGGTTGCCCTTGCGGTCATCTGCCCGGTCTCGGTTGGATTTCCCACCACGCCTGTGGTCTCGTTCACCGGCACTATGCGGAAGTAGTAGATTGTATCGCTTGGTGCGGCTGGTGTCCTGGACTGTCCTTCCAGCGGCACGGTCTGAGAGTAGTCCGCTGTAGCAAGCACATAATCGGGGACTGGTGCCGGGTCTGTGTCCACCTTGTAGTTGGTCTCCGCTCCATACGGGTCGGCGGTGACAGACAGGTCAGGCTTGTACCAGATGCGCTCCATTGTATCGGTGGCAACGTCATCATAGCGGCTTATCTGTATCCTGTAGCGTATAATGCCGTATATCTCACGCTGTCCGGTTGGCTGCTCAAGATGCAGGTGCAGGCTGCGTTTATTGGTGCGCTCTGTGATTACCGGAGTCCCGACAATCCATGTTCCGTAGCTGGCGGTGTCTGGCGCAACGGCTGTACTTTCCTCCGATTCACCGCCGTATATATTGATTGCCATTGCTGTAACCCTGTATGTTTGGATAACATCGGCCTCCGGGTAGCCGTCAATCTCTCTGTCGAAATAATAGACACCCTTTATTCCATTGGCAACTACTGATTCCTCTGTATTATTTGGTCTCTTGATTGTGAACACAACATTCTGAATATCATTCCGCAACCCTTCATTATTAACTGCACACGAAAGCTCGAAACCTCTTTCTGTTGCCACTGCTCTGACACCTGTCGGTGTATCTGGTATTTCAGGGCTGGATGATATTATGTTATCCAGTGCCTCGTCCAGTTCCTCCCTTGTCACATATCCCGGAGGAATCTCCGCCGATGAATCAGATGGTTTCTGTGTGATATTGGACTTATATTCGGGAATTGTTCCTGAATCATAAATTGCCTCGTCATAATTGACCAGATCCAGAGTAAAGCCTCTGTCGCTTCTCTTAATCTGGCTTATCAAATAAGGTGTTGCAATCCGGGTAAACTCGCCGTCACTATCAAGCTCTCCGAAACTTAGCACATTGCCTTCTTCCGGCTTCAGTTCATCTGTTTCAAGACTTTCAGAAATTACTATAAGTTTATCGGTATATCCGTCACCCTCAACCTTGAGTGACAGGGGTTTTGTGCCGTCCTGTGCAGTGCAGCTGATTATCACGCCGTATTCTTTCCCGGCTTCAAATGTCACTTTGCCGTTCAGGTATATCCTTGCCAGACGGCCGCCAATATATCCCAGCTCGTTGATTACTGCATGACCTGTGCCAATTTTCAGGCTGTCGTCCTGAAGAAGCACTTTAGAATAAGGTGTAAGGAAAACGCCCTCGTTGCCCACCTCTATAGTGGTTGTCTTGGGTCGCAGTGCTTCTATTGCCATGAGACGGCGGGCATATTTGACAACGTGCTCATGTGTGGTGATTCCAGTTGCGTCAATATCTTTGATAAGGCTGTCATTGGTAAGCGGCAGTGCCTCGCCGTTCACCTCACGCATCACTATATACGTATCTTCCTGCCATAGCTCGTTGGCAGAGTTTATATATTTTATACGAAGCCCGTCAGTACGCCGTCCGAATGTCTTCTTATTCTGAATACTGATGATGTTCTGCGGATTGTACACATTGACTGCATTTTCCTGTGCCTTGTCTATGGCAATGGAGCGTCGGCCATATATATCAGTGTAGAAACAGGCCCCTGTTGCCTCCATAATGTAATTGATTAAGTCATCTTTCTTAAGCTCGGTGGTAAGTGCATAATCGAAATAGAAGTTATTCTGCTCGCAGTACTCATAGAATACTCCGTAACTGTCAAGGTCGATTTCAGAATCCAGCCGACGGCTTGCAGGGTGTCGGTCACTGGTTTCTATCTCTAAAGCCCATGCGGCAGGGTTGCGTGTCGCAGTCTTGGTATTACTCCATTGCGTGCCGTTCCATGTCCGGGCGGTGCCTGTCGTTATAGTGTTTATTTTCTTCAGCTTATCCTTGTTGTTGTCAGATGCTTTAAGTCTTATACCCAACAGGGTACAGAAAGCCTGTTCCCTGCTCTCTATGACACTGCATGACACCAGGCCTGCCGTACCATCGTCCAGAGTTCCAGCTGGCGAGGATGATTTAGCAGGGTCGAAGCACACACTCTGATAATACAGGCAGTAACATTCATTGTGACATTTGCTGTCGGTAGATCCGTTGTTCCTAAGCCTTATATAGATAGCGGTCTGATTGTTGTTATACAGCGTCCTATAATCGGACAGACTGAAATCTTTATGCGCCACATAGCGTAGTTCTTTGTTTGGCTTGTTCCTGGTGAACACATTGGTGCTTACCCGGGAAGATGTGGTCTGCGTATAAGAAGCTGTTATAGAGTATTCAGCTCCTCTGCCATCGTCGTAATCCCCGATATATTTAACATCTATAGTAAGGCTCTGCCCTGAAATTCTTACATCAGTACCAGATTTAAAACTCCATATTTCCGGGTGTTCCTTAACATATTTTACAGATTTATGTTGCCTGTTGCCATATGTATATTTACCCTCATATTTGGTGGTTGCTGTCTGTAATACACCTGCAAATGTGAAATCAATCCATGAAATACCACCATCAAGTGAATATTGCGGTGTTATTGTCACGCTGGTGCTTTTCTTCTTGTTGCTGTCATCAATCTCATAAAGACCATATGGAAATGTGATTGCAATATCAACGTTCTTAGCATAAGGGTCGAGTGTGTATGTCAGATAATCTTTTGTTCCTCCGGAAACCACACTGTCCTTTGGTATCTCCTCTTGGCAGTCATGGGAATCCACCTTGTAATTCAATGCAGGCAGAGATGAAAGAGGGTTGCCGTCCTGTGCTATCTCTATGCTTCCACCGTCTGCAAAAATCCCCGGATCAATAGCACTTGCCCCTTCCTGCGGTGCTGTTCCTGTGTACTTTTTGATTACCACATCATCGATGGCGATCTGATGGAACACCTGCTTGTTGAACCCGCAGGCAAGTATATTGTTGGTAAACTGATTGACTCCGTCAGCACCTGAAATTTCATAGAACGGTGAACAGAGAAGATAAGGGGTGAAGAAACTTTTTCCCACGATATATGGCAGCTGTTTGCCTGTTGCATATTCATTTGACGCACCACGGAGGAACGGACGGTTGTCAATCTCGCTTTTATTTGCTGCATTCTTCAGTTTCTCTAAGTCTTTCTTTGCCTTTTCTGCCGCAAGTTTCGCCTTATAGCTTGCGACACCGGCAGCAATGGCAGTAATACCTGCCACAACCGCAAGAACAATAGCGGTGGCGGTCCATCCGGGGACAAGCCTTATAGTTACGGTCTCGCCATCCTGCAATATGTGGTCATCTTTGACGGTCTTTCCGTCTATATGGATTATCGCATTGCTTAGATCTAAATCCGGCAGTGCTTCTTTGATTGTCTGTCCTGCCTGCACTTCAACAGGAGTGTTCCTGCCTGCAAGTTCCCTGAATAAATTCGCTTTCATCAATTACCTCGTAAAATGCTATAGGCCGCATCACAGCAAGGGGAGAAAGCCTTACACCTTTATCAAAGGTGGCGTGCAGTACATTCTGCCTGTCGGTCATGTAACCGATATGAAGGCTTCTTCTGTATGCCGTGCAGACAATGCACCCCGGTTCTGGTCTGCGTATCTGCCTGACATTCATTCCCCTGCTTATATAGTCATTTATAAGATCCGCCGGTAATGATTCCAATCCTCTGCGTAAATCTATAAGGTTCCTGCCTGACCGCCTGCAGCACTCAAGCACAAGGCCGTAACAGTCCATTCCGCTTTTGTCCCTGCCGAACTGCCGGAATGGTATTCCTATCAGGTCATCATATTTCAAGTGTTGCCCCGGTTATTGTTGGATGTGAACTTGAACGCTGCAAAGGTCATCTCGCCTCTGTCATCCTTGTCCAGCTTAAGCTCCAGCTTTGCGCCGTCCCAAGTTGCATCGCCGTATTTATGCTTCCACTGTCCGATTTCCTCAACTTCCTCGCCGTTGAAAATACCGACAACCTCGGCTTTCAGATAGTAGTTGTTCTCCAGCAGGTCAATTATCTCATCATGCTCCACAATCTCAATGCTAAGCTGTGCCTCTCCGCTGTCTCCTGGGAAATAAGTGAAATTGCTTGATGCATATGTATCGCCATCATAGACCATATCCAGATTATCATTTATAAGATGTATATGCAGTGTCTCGTCAGGACTGTAAAGATGAACAAGGAACGGCAGGTTGTAACCGCCGCCTTCTGCCAGAAATTTATGAATGTTCATATTTCCTCCAGTGTAAGGCTTATTTCCTTTGTCTTTTGTCCATTCCAGCCCTCAATCTTCACCCTGTAGAGAGTGTAGCCTGTATGTGTCACTATATCTGTAAGGTATACCGGAATAGTGCCTGATTTGATTGTATTCTCATACCAATACAGAAGCCATTCAAACTCTGTCCTGCCGTCTATTTTGATGCTGTCGTTGCATCTTAGATTGAGTGAATGGGTTCTTTTAGGCGTGGAGTTTTTCAGGTATTCAATGCTCCTGCCGCTTTTGAACTCCACGGATTCTGTATTTTCCTTATATCCTCCGTCCTGTCCGTAGAACTTGGTGTTGACGTGTCCGTTCCAGTACTGTGCCATAGAATCCTCCTATATGCCCCAATAGTCACCTGACATTTCCTGCTCTGCCACTGCAAGGGACTTTCCGTATCTGCCTTTCTTAAGGCTCTCGTTCACACGTGCATCAATCATTATTTCTATCTTGTCCTTTGACAGCCGGGGCTTTGCAGTAACTATGTTGGATGCAGAATTATTGATGACAATATTGGTGCCTCCGCCGCCGTTAGATCCACTGTTGATGAAATCCCACAGTGCTTTCTGCTGTCCCATGTTCATGACCATCTCCCTGCTGTTGAGGTTTGCGGCTATGTTGTCACCATGCAGGGAAGACCCGCCCACGATACCTCCTGTAGAGAATGATGGAGGGGTAGGCTTGCTTGCTATGATTGATGCAACCTGCACCGCACCTGCAGCACCTACAAGTGCACCTGTAATAAGGCCTGCAATGCCGCCCTCTGCTATTGCCTTTGTCACTCCCTGTGCAATGTTTGCGGTTGCCTGTAATATAGACGCTCCCCACTGCCAAAGTTCAATTCTGTACTGCTGCTGTGCCGCATCCTTCTTTATCTTTGTGACCTTCTTGTTGTATTCTTCCTCGCTGATTTCTCCGTCCTGGTATTTTTCTTCAAGGGCTGCGATTTCCGCTGCACTCTGGTTCTGGACTGTCTGTATCATCAGGTCGCTTGCATCTTTCATAAGGCTTACTGCATCATCTGTGTAGCCTTTCATCTCTGTAGCAATGTCGGAGAACAGCTGTCTGCGGTTCTTGATGTATGCTTCGTCAAGCTGCTCCATCGCATCAAGCTTTTCTTGTTCACTTAGAACCTCGCTGTCGTTTATCGCCTTTCGCATGTCGGCTATCTGTTGATTCTTGTCTATATATCTGTCCCAGTATGTCTCTTGCTTTTCTGCCACGGCATCAAGATTGCTGATAATCTCATCCCTTGCAGACTCTTCTTTGTCGACACGCTCTTTTATTGCCCTTTCTACAGCATCTGTTTCCTTTTGGAGCAGCTCGTTGTATTTGACATTGTATTCCTCCTGTAGCTTCAGCTTCTGCTCTTGGAGAATGTTCTCATCGGCCATCTTCTCTTCATAGAGTGCAGCCAGCGCCTGCCGCTGGTCTCTGATGCGCTCTACCTCGTTCCGTTTATCTGTGACATCTATGGCGTCGAGGGCGTCTTTCAGTGATTCCGCATTCCTTGCTGAAATGATGGCTTTCCGCTTTTCATCGAACTCTTGCTCTATCCTAAGCTTTTCATTCTCTTCCAGATATTTGTTGTCAACAATAGCTTTGTATTCGGCATCCAGCATTTCAAGAACTGCGTCATACTGGTTCTTTACAATGCATTGTGCATCCTCGGATGCATTCTGGAGTTCTGCCTCAAAATCCTTTATCTTCTCTGTCAGTTCACTTTTGCCTGTTCCCGCTACTGCAGTCTTGCCCCAGCTGGCAATGTCAGCACGTGCATTCACTTCATGCTCATAATTTCCACTGTTGCCGATGAAAGCCGGGTCGCTCATCATCTTTACATATGCGGCAAATGCCGTGTTGTACATCTCCTGCGCCTCGGCTTCTTCGCTTATCTCCTCGCCGTTGGCACGTCTTGCCGCTATCTCTGCCTGCTTCTGCCTTATGGTCTCATCATACTGTGCCCGGAGTGTATCACGCTGGTTTATCTGTGATTCCTGTAAGGCTATGGCCTCCTGTTCTTTCTTGATTCTTTCTTCTTCCGCTATTGCAGCCTGATTGGCATCTTCCTCTGCTTTCTTTGCATTATCCCTTAAGGAAGTCCATTTGACATTGTTCCTGATATATTCTTCATACTGCTTGTTGAGGTTTTCAAGATTCCGTGTGTATGTCTCCTGGTCTATCTTGCCTTTATGCAGAAATTTGTTCTGTTGTTCTATTTTTTTGTTGTATTCTTCAAGATAATAACTGTTTGCTTCAATCAGTGCGTCATATTGGCCTGCGGTGACATTGCCGTCTTCCAGTCCCTTTAAAGCCTTTTGCAGTTCTCTGTGTTTTTTAAGTGCGGTTGCAGTCTCGGAAACCAACCTTGCAAGGGAGGTATACCAAGGGTTGAGTGTCTGCTGGATTGAGGCACCTATCTCTTCCTTTACATCACCGATGGCATTTTTAAGTTTCTCGTGTCCTTTAAGCTCATCCGCAAGCCGCTTTGCGTTGCCTTCATACTGCTTGGCTACAAAATCAATAGCCTTGCCGTTTTTCAGTTCCTCTGCGGTAAGGTTCTTCAATGCCGGGACTGTCATTCCTAACCGTCCGATCTGGCCGGAGTATGAAAGGTTGAGTGCCCTTACAGCCTCGTCCAAGGAGACAGTGCCTTCCGCTGCAAGGTCAAGAGAAGCCGACATTATCTTCATTATCTGCTCCTCTGTCCTGCCGGAGTTTGCAAGATGTGACATGAACGGAATCAACTGCTCGTCACCTACAGCTGCCAAACCTTGCAGTGACGAGGCGTAATCTTCCAGTCTTTTTACAGAAGTACTGTCAAGGTAGGGGTTGTTCTTGGCCGCTGTCTCCAGCCTGATTTCCGCCGAACGCTGGGTTTCGTATGCAGCTGAAAGCTCGTTGATATATGCGATTGTAGATTTGATTCCGTCCTTAATTCGATTAAAAAGTTGTAAAGCATTGTTAAGAGGTACCGCACTGCTTAACATTTTACCGAAGTCGATTTTTTTAGCTTCTTTTCCCAGATTCTGTAAATTTTGTTTTATTTTATTCAGATCTCGCTGAATATCATTGCTTCCATCAATTTTAGCAAGGAATTTTACTTGTCCGTCATCTGCCATATCATGCTCCTTGACATTGTTTATAATGTCCTGTTATATTTAAAACGAGGTTGATAAATGGGAATTTTTATAATCCTGTTGATATTCATTTTCTCACTCGGTCCACTTGTTGCATTTTTAGTGTGGGGCTATAAATGCTGGTCAAAAGAGTATGATAAAATAATTAGTTATATAAAAAAATAAATGTATCATTAACCCTTTCCACCGTTCAACCAGTTCTCAAATTCCGCCAGTGCCTCATCATCTCCAGAATCATCGGCAGGCAGTTCCCACGCCGCACGCAGTTTCTCCATATGCCGTGTGTACCTGTCAGGTTTCCTGCCGTCACTCTCCCATAGCCTATATCCAATAATCTCATTCAGCTTTGTGTCATGCAGTCCCCGGAAAAGCGACTGGAACTTGTACCAGTGCATATCGCTTTCCACTAAATCTATACCGTACTGCTCAAGGAACGCTGCAAAGATGTAGTCTGCATCTATGGCATAATCCACCGTCTTTTCATCACCAGAGGAACCTCTGGGTAGTTCCTGCGGTGGATTGCAGAAAGCGGTAAGTGCCTTGAACCCTGCAATCCTGTCAACAGGAATGTTATCCTGGTCACTGTACATGAAGTCAAAGTCGGCAAGCGTCGCATCTTTATCAGATGACAGCTCCAGAAACCTGATCCAGTATTTAAATGATGTGTGTACATAATATAAAATGCCTTCCACCTCAACGGCAGAAGGCAGTACAGCTTTCTTCAAGTCAATCACGGCATCACTCCGCAGGGGTGAAAGTACCGTCGCTGAATGTGCCTGCAATGAATGTAGGAACTCCAGCACCTGAAAGGGTGATTGCACCCTCTGTGATTTCGTTGAAGTTCAGGTCAAAGTCAATGTTCTCATTCACAGTGTCCATCTGGTTGATAGCTACCACTGCATCAATAAGCCAGCCTTTGTATACAATTACAGGGTCTTCTCCTACAGTCGGTGTATAGCTTGCGGTTTCCTTGATGAATGCGATAAGCACAGGTCTGTGTGCATCATCTCCGGTAGCCCTGTTATACAGCATGTCAAAGATTGTCTGGTAGTCAGGTTCTCCCTTGAACATGGTAAGGCTCTGTGCGAGTGACGGCTGGTAGCTGTCAATCTCGGTTTCCGGCTGCTCGCTGGAAATGAAATCATAGGTCTTTGTCTGCGGATTCATCGAAAGTGTGAATGCAGTTGACTTCTTTATCTGTGTCCAGTTCGGATTTTCTCCCTTTGCCCCTATGAATGGAACAACTTTTGTTTTCTTGATTGGATCTCTGCTCATTTATTCCTCCAAATAAGTGCATCTGATTGAGGCAGAATAGGTTGTATAACCTTTGGCATCCACTTCTATGAACTGTGGCAGGGTCACAGCCTCACAGTCCATCTTTATGCCGTCGTCACCTGTGATTTCAGCACCGTCAATGGTGTCTGTCATATCGGCTGCATATCTCCGGGCATTCTCTGCATTCTGACAGCGTACGAAAAATGTAAGCTGCCATGATACCTGACGTGACCCGTCAATGAACCTGCGTTCTGCAGCCGGATTAGGATCGTGGCGCAGACATGCACCGTCTGAATCTTCGTCCGGTATTATGTCCGCATACACAGTGAATGGAAGCTCCATAGCTGTTTCAAGCCATGTGCATATTGTGTCAGCCACATTTGATTTCATTCTCTACAAGCTCCTTCCACTGCTTCCCTTTCCTTGCCTTGGCAGCCTCGAACCACTTGGGACAGGCATTAGGGTTATTCTGCTTTGAATGGTCAAAATGAAGCCCATAATACTGCCTCTTGGCGTAAGGGGTGCGGTATACTATCTCGCCGGAACCAGGGACTGTATATATCTGTGCAGATTTCTGCAGTACCCCGGTCTTGAGCGGTACATAATAGTTGCAGTCCTTGACAACCTGCATATCCAGCTTCACCTGTGCACGGTGCACGGCTTCGGAAAGCCTGCCGGCACTTTTCCTGACATCAAAGTCTATCTTCATGTCAAAGCTGATTCCGCCATCATTCAAGGATCACCTCCCAGTGGTGTACCGTATCATCTCCCTGGGTGTAATATGGCACCACTTCCCTTACAGCAAATTCTTTCCTGCCGAACCTCACAATATCAAGTTCTTCAGGCAGTGTATAAACACTGTTCACCCTGTCGATGAACAGTGTCACAGCATCTGCCTTTGTCTCGCCTGTGGATGTCCTTAAAGTCCGGGAGACAGGAAATACACGCACATGCTCAAGCTGGTGCTCTGTATATGCTGCATTCCTGTCACGGTCAATACTGGACTTATGCAGAAGCACGGCATTGTGCATAAGCATTTTGACAGGTATAGGCCTGCTCACCGCACACCTCCCAGAACATTGCAGAAGAGTGACAGCCATTTGTATTTCTGTTCCTCTGTGCTCTTGGTGTTCTGCTCGACATATTTCTCATATGCTTTGTTATTGGTGCTGTAGCTGTAGCCACCAATGCTTTCGGAAGCATCGGGGGCATCCTCTCCGCTTGCGATCTGTGACGCCTGATAATCAACCTCTATCATCATGCAGACAGCACTGTCTATGCCGTTTTCTTCCTTCTCCTCAACCAGATTATCATCAACAAGCCGCTTCATATACAGCCTGTTCTCCAGTTCATACTTCCTGAAAGTTTCTTCGTCGGGGATTACGGAACGCCCCAGCGTGTTACTGTAGAAATTATAGCTTACATTCTCGAACATTCCGCTTTTCCTCCGTCAATTTTTCTTTCCGTCTTTCCCTGCATCATTGCCTGCAGGCTTCTCTTTCTTTGCCTTCTTTGGCACATAACCTACAACATGCATACATTACGCCTTATGATGCAGGTAGATACCCGCAGTCTTGTTCTCATAGACATCAGCAAGTCCATATT
Source organism: Spirochaetia bacterium (assembly GCA_017446885.1). Lineage (GTDB taxonomy): Bacteria > Spirochaetota > Spirochaetia > CADAEX01 > CADAEX01 > CADAEX01. The sequence goes on from JAFSOR010000021.1 coordinate 52,291, forward strand.
CACGGAAGTTGAAGATCCAAGCATCTGCATCGCTGTTGTCATCCGGGGAGATAGCCTTGTTCACACCGTGCTTAGTGTACTGCATGACTGCGGACTTCTCGGCAATAAGGAAGTTGATGTCCTTACCGGCTTCATCCTGTGCACCTGCAGACACGTGCTTTCTATAACCTCCATCCTCCTCTCCGGCGGTGGTGCCGTCCAGAAGGTCGATTGCAGTGTAGAACCGTACCTGTGGAACTTCCACAATACCAGCGAACTTAGCAAGAATCTCTGTGCTCTTGTTGGTGTCCACGCCCCTTACTGCGGTCATAAGGGTTGGTGTAATAAACAGATACCTCTTGTCGACTGGAACTTCTGCCTCATCCATTGCGGCACTTGCAGCACGAAGGGCGTCAAGCACGTCTGTGCCTGTAGAAAGTGTACCTGATACCTTTGTCCCAGCAGCACCAGCATATTTTGCAAAACGGAAGGCATCCTGCTCTGGTGCAACCTTAACCCTGATGAACTCGGAGGAAAGCTTGCCGAAAGCAAGACCGGCGGTCTCCTCGTTGTCCATGGAATCTACAGTGAACTTTCTTCCACGGTCATAGTTGAATGCCACAGTCTCATATGTCATATTGACATTACCTTTCACGTAACCGCTGTTCCTGTCATAGTCTCCCAGCCCGTCCATGCTGAGCTTAGGGATGACTATCTCGTTGGTGTTTGCTCCTGCTCTTGCGAGTGTTGCATCACTTTCGAGAACAGCTGTCTTTGACTCCAGCTTATAGACCTCATCAAGGAGATCTATGTACTTCTTGAATTTAGCAATCTGATTTGCCATCTTTTACTCCTTTTTTGGTGGCAGGCCCATAATGGCTCTTGCCTGTGCATCATCGTCGGCATTACCACCTTTGCCGCCTTTCATTGGAGATACCACTGGCGGGGTAGGTGCTGTTTCATCCTTAAGGATGTCCGACTTGTCTTTTACCAGCTCGTCAAAGAGATCCTTGATTGCCTTTCCTGCATTCTTTTCATCAGCCAGCATATCCGCAAGCTGCTTCTTGATTGCATCCTTGGTTATGCTGTTGACAAACTTCTTGTCATAAAGAAAATCTCCGACCTTTGCCGAACGCTCCATTTCAGCGATTTTCGCCAAATTTTCCTTCTGTGAGTTTTCGTACTGCTCCTTCCACTTCTTGACATCTTCCTTTGCCTGGTCGTAGTCTTTGAATTTCTCAATGGTCTTGTTGGCTTCCTCAAGCTGCTTCTTGAGGTCATCCCTGTCGGCGTATTTAGCCTTGGTTGCCTCAATGTCCTTGCCATTCTCGGCCATGATCTTGTCAACTACATCCTTTTCAAGTTTCAGGTTCTCCAAAAATTCACGTGTCATTTATTCTCCTTACGCATCTTTTACGGCCTGCCAGCCGATTGGATAGCCGGTGATTACGCACACTAGCAATGCTCTACTTATATAGTCATTTCCTGATTTTCACCTGAGCATATACCACGCACCGGCAAAACCACCGGCGGCGCCAAGTACAGCCCCGATGCACCAGGCTTTAACTTTTCCCACACGGGCTTCTTTTTTCTGCTCTTTCCAGAATGTCGAGAGCCTGGTCAAGCTGTTCTGAAGCTCTCTTGTTTCTGTCTGCGATTTCTCCAGCTGCAACCTGGCATTCTCCAGCTCGCTTTTCTGCCCGTTCAACTGACTCCGCAGCTTTTCTATCTGCTTCTCCTGTTCGTCCAGCTCTTTCTTTGCTGTCTGCAATGACATCTTCAGCGCTGTCGCCTCTGTATCCGTAAGAACTACGTCGGCCCAGCATATAGGCGGACACACAGAACAGAGCACCAGCCATATAAGAAGCATGGTCTTTGATCCATTTCCAAAACTTTTTGACAACATTCATGTATTCTCCCTTATGCACTTGCCCAGTATCATGCCAGCACCCGTATAAAGCATGGTCTCCCAGCCCGGCTTGCCGATGAAGAAGCCGATTACTGCAACGGCCAGAAGCATAGCCCCGGTAACCTTTGCTCCGTCCAAGTCAAAGTCTTTGTCACCCAGTGTTGAAGTAAGCAAGTTATGCTTCATTTCCGCCTCCGGAGCAGTCCCAGACAGTTGTGCTTGTCACGCAGGGCAAGTTTGGCCCCGTCCTGCCTGCAGCCGTCCTGCTCGAATACAAGCATCTTGTCAGCATTCACCCAGCAAAGGAATATTGCCACATGTCCATAACGGTTGGTCGCTGTCCTGTCCCATACTGCAACATCTCCATATCTGGCAGTTATGGTGTTCTCTGTTGTGAAATATTTCTGCTCCAGCGGCATCTTAGAGTAGTTGATATACAAATCCCGTGCACCTTCCACCGCTCCTGTATGCTCCCTGATCTCCAGAACCTCTTTGACATACTGCCTGAAAAGGTCAACGCACTGGGCACCGAAGGCACCGTCAAAATCTACTTTCTTACCCAGATACTTGTTTATAAACTCAATGAAATTCATTCATCTTCCTCCAAGTCTGTAATACGGTGGTTGGCAACCTTTGCCTTCTCCTCCAGGACTGCTGTCCGCTGCTCCAGCTTGTAGGTTCTTTCAATCACGCTGTTATGCTTGTCCACACGGTCCGAAAGCGTCTCTATCTCCTGCTTGATAAGTGCCAGCTTGACAGCCATCTCCTCCGCAGCCCGCCTGTTCTGGTATGTGTTTGTGATAACCACCGCAAGCACAGTGAAAGCCCCGGTAATCAATGCTCCGATAATTGATGTATCCATGTGCAGCCCCTATATCAAGTTCTGTTCCAGCTGGTGCCGTACTTGTCGATGATAATCTTGAAGTCCTCCAGGTCATGAGGGCGGATATAATATTTCTCGCTGCCGTCATCCTCATATTCAATGCCTACATGCAAGAGCTCGTGGAACAGCAGAATCCGGATCTGATCTTCTGTAAAATATTTGATATTTGGGAGAAACAGTGTAATTGTGAAGTCATAGTTTATTGCCCATTGATTCTTGGTCTGGACTTTCTCGCACTGTCCGTTTACGATAATGTCCTTGCCTTTCTTTTTGGCAAAACCGCTTTCAAGGTATGCAATCCTTGCAGACGAATTTCTGATATATGCCAGTTCCGGCTCGGTCGCTATAAGATTTTCTGCAATCTTCTTATACTGTTCATTGATTTTGCGTGAATCCATATCTGTACTCCTTACAGATATAGTCATTTGAGGAATTTTGAGGGACAAAAAACCGCCAGACGGCGGTTCGTTAAAATAATAGATTAATTATTGTTCTGGGTTTGCTTGGCTCTTCTGTATTCTTTCTTTACGATTGCTGTTCATGCCATAAATAAAAGCGCCTATCATAGTAGCAGCTGCGCCGATGATAACTCCAAATCCTCCGGCATCTTTTCCGTTGAACACCAAAGCAAAGCCCCCAATAATACATAACAGACACAAACAACAGGCAATAATTTGGCCATTTCGGGCTCTTTTTATTCCAGAGAAAATAACAGCCTTCTCAAGTTCCATACGATGTGCAACTTGTTTTTCATATGAGCTCAATAAACGCTCTGTAATTCCAGAATGTAAATGTTCCAGACGTTCAAGTTCATCCGCTGGAGGAAGAATACCATGGCGCTCGCTTAAACTGATTTCCATGGCATCTCCTTTACCTGGGACATGCAGAGACCGTTGTGTTATTTTTTTGGTTTTAGGCATTAGCGACAACCTGGTTAAAAGCTACTTTTGCATCTTCTTTAAGTGCTTGCGCATCAGCTCTAAGTGCCCTTTCGTCTGCCTTTGCTTCGTTAGAGGATGTATTATATTCATTAGAAATACCAAATAAATCAATAACACTCATAATCCCATCGACATATGTTGGGTTTGCAAATAAATATGTGGACATTTTTCTCCTCTGAAGATAATTTACCTTTTTTCTTTCTTAATTGTCAACCTATGCTAAACCAACGCTTGCAAATATTTAAAGAAACGCTTATTTATCTGACTCGTCATCGGGAAAGAAATGATCAATGATTTTGAAATCATCATCTATTTTAATCATGAACTTTTTATCTTTAGTATTTATATTTATATGAATAAAACTTAGACCAATGACATTTTATTTTCTGCCCTAAATCGTTAATAAGAATAAAATTTAAAGTATAATCTTCAAATCCTAAAATAACATATTCCTTCCCTGGAGTTAAATTAAATTTATCCTTATCGATGTCGCTGGAAAATGTAGCCTTTACAATAGCGGCAATATCAATTAAGCGGTCTAGTCTGAATTTCATAGTTTCTAATCTCCTTCTCAATTAAACTCATTACTGCTCTTGCAACTCGTCTAGGACTTTCGCTGCTAAAATACTCACTTACAGCTTCTGCAAAAAATTCTTGAGCATTTTTTGTCGCATATTCACTTAATTCGTTTTTTATTATTTCACGATTTGAAATAAATTTAAAATCTGTTTTAAGTATTGGAATACATCATAATCTCCTCTGGTGTTTATTCCGTTTTGTGGGTCATAAATCGATAATATATTTTTTTATTAGACAATCCGCAAAAACACTTTCATAACTAAAAATAATTGCAAGTTCATTATCCTCTTCCCTTAATATTGAAACATATTCATCAAAATCTGTTATTGTTGGCAGAACTTTGAAAAGTTTTTCTGCCATTTCCTTTTCAAACCCTGCAAAAAAGAATGGAGGTGGATATTTATCAATATTTCCAGCGATTGAGTTTCTAATAGGAATATATATATTGTCCAGTTTTTCAATTTCCTTTTCAAGTACTGTTCCTTTTAGGCTTTCTTGCAAGCGGCGTCTGGCTTTATTATATTCTGCCCAATTATGGAAAAACTTATATAAATCTGTGCCTTTCCATTGCGAATCTACCAGTTTTTTCTTTTCTTCTGTCATTTCTTTACTCCACAATTTCACATTCTAAAATAACCCTTTGCGGCCAAGATGTTACATTTTCAACCCTTGAATCAAGTATTTTTAATTTTGTATTAAGACCAAAGATTATTTCACTTTCTCTTATGTTTGTCGTTTTATATGCATGAGTTCCTTCGGGAACCCTAATATTAAGTTTAACATTGCGATTTGTAAAAACATTTTTTTCCGCGACGCCTGACGTACTCATAAACCCCTTTTCTATGAAGATTCTACCTTTATCTATTTTACCTGGCAACTTTGTAAAAGCGTTCTGCCACTTTAATTTATTATCATCTTGCGGCCATTCAACTCCTGCAATATAAGGTAAAGCATCAGCATCTACATTTCTTGTTACAATTATGTTTTCATTTATATTATTTCTCTTTATGATATTTTGTAAAGTTTCAACAACTTTTTTTTGACTGTCACTCAATTCTTCTTTCATTCGTAGACATTCATTAATATGCTTTGCATTTGTAGACGCTATATAACCACCCATACCAAATTTTCCATAAACAATTGAATGTTCTTCTTTAGTTATAGGATGTTTTATTTCTTTAAATTCTTCTTTGGTTAGTGTTTTATATTCAATTTTTGGTTTTTCTGGCTCAATAATCTTTGTTTTCTCAATTATAGAAGTCGCCGAGGGTTTTGCGGTTGGTGGTTTCAGGAATCTCGGCTGTATATCATTGCCCACATGCTCCCGGGTGCTGTCACGCTCTATGCCTGTCTGTTTGGTGAAATCCCTTGCCTTTGCCTGCCATTCTCCGATTTTCTGCCTTGCTTTGGTGTTGTCGAGTCCTGCGGCATCCTGTGTAAGTGCAACACGCTTGTAGAGTCTGATATTCCGCTCTATGCTACGTAATGCCTGCTCGCCCTCATACCGGGTGAAGGTTTTCCCGTTATAGGTGACTTTCTCACTGGCCATCTGGTCAAGCTCTTTCTCTGTATATTCTTTCTCCATGCCCTCAAAATATGGGTAGAATGAGTGCCGGCAGTTTATGCCGCATATTCCGGTAGGACTTCCAAGTCCGCACACACTGAAAGGGCGGTAGTTTGGATTCTTCCCACTTCTGGAGAATATCTGTCCCTGCCATTCCTCATGTTCAGGCCTTGCACCCAGATGCGCCGATGTCTCCACAAGGTCACATTCTACAGCATCGCAGTTGTTCAGTGTCATCTGTGCGGCTGTCTGGTTTATGCCAGTCAGTATGTTCATTCTTACGGCGGATTCAATACTTCGCCGTACAGGCTTTCCGTTCTCGTACTGAACGGTAGTGACTCCGGCATCTGCCAGATCGTCAACGGCGGTCTTGATTGCTGCATCATATGTGAAAGCCCCGCTTCTGACCTTGGAGACGGCTCTGTTTGCTTCCCGGACAAAAGCCTCCTGACTTGTCGCCGCTGTGGTAAGAGTAAGCCGGGAAAGGTCGCTGTAGCACTTCTGGACAGTCGCCAGTATCTCCTGTGCGGTAGGTGTGCTTACAGTCCGCCCAAGTGCATCAAGGAATATCTTGTTGTCGTTCTGGGTGTTCTTATCCAGTGCTTCCTGTACTACTGCCTTGACTGCTGCGGCAACATTCTTGTCATATCTCCGGATTTTCTTCTCAATATCTGCCTTAAGGCTCCCGGATTCCGCCAGTATCTGCGCCTGCCACCTGTCCATATCAGACGCCTTTCCGAGTCTGGCTATACGTCTTGCCATGTCACGCAGTATGTCGGTCTCGAGCTGTGAGTAAATATCTACAAGTTCATCTGACAACCCAGCAAGATAACGGGGTGGAAGCATTCAAGCAATCCTCTGTTCAGAAATTGAACGGTGACGCTGCCACAGGCTCTTCCGGCACATTCGCCTTTGCCTGCTCCTCGTCCTCTCCGAAGAAATCTTTTCTGTATTCCCACTTGTTCTTCACACCCTGGCTTACTTCCTGCAGTGCCATCTGTTTAGCCGCTGTCATGTCCTTACGCGTTGTGTCATCGTTCCAGATTATGCGTATATCGCTGTTCCCACTTCCAAGGCGGTATGCTGCCGCCATGTGTGCGAATACCGATGCACATGCATGGTATTTTGCTTCAATCTCATCTTCAATCTTGTCAACGATTGCGTACAGTTCCTGCCTGCCGCCGGTGTACTGCGTCGCTGTCTGTATCTGGCTTTCCATGTCGCTGATTGTGCCTTTCCCGATATTACAGGTAAGCTCAATGCGCCTGAAAATCTGTTGCAGCATCTCATTCTGCTGTGTAGTCCTTAATGCAGGGGAGTGTTCAACAATCTTCTTGCCATCTGTGCTACCGTCACCCTCAACTTTGACAATCAGCTTGTTAAGCTTAGGTGTCAGCTCCGACTTGGTGACAGATCCGTCACGTCTCTGCCGTCTCTGGAACATATCCCTGTCCGCGAAGACAATAAGCTCTCCAGCTTCCTGCTCCCACTTCATGCGTGCATACTGTTCATCTGCATCTCTGATAAGGTCTTCTGCACCAGCTATAATAGCCACAGGTACTTTTGATCCGTCAATCTTATTGACAGAATGATTCCTGAACTCAATTATCATAGGCTGCTTGACACCATGCCATTCATAAGCATGAGTTAGTTCTGCGGTATGTCTGCAATCAGCAAGAGAAGCCTTTGACAGGACACCGCCATTGTATCTGTAAAGCTCACATTCAACTGAATGAGTCCCGGCCGTGTAGCGGTGACGTTCTGCAAGCAGGAACTTCTTGTTGCCATCATCTATCTGCTTTAGCAGTAATGCCTCTGTGAGTGTTCCGTCAAAGTCATAGCTTACAGGCAGGTAGTTGCCGAGTGGAAGTAACTCATACTGCAACTTGCCGTTGCTGTATACAGGACGTAAAAGACAGCTTCCGAGCAATGTTATATAATCAACCACGGCGTCAACATTTTTGTTCAAATGCTCCATGACAGATTTTATAGCTTCATTGTCAACTTCAATTCCAATCTCACGAGATACCATTGTATCAAGCCGTCCTGCAATCTGGGCAAGAACACCGCATGACGGTACCTTGTCATTCCATGGTGCGACTCCTGCCATCATGTCATTCCAAAGACTTATTGCCCTGTACATCTCGGTTGAAATGTTTGTTTCTACACCTGTTATCTGTTCGATGGTGTAGTTGCGGAATAGATTCAGAATATTCATGAAGAAACTCCTTAATCTCTCAAACATAATTGTCTCCATCTATATAGTCATTATTGGCCCCGACGCCGCCATACTTCCTCCAGGGCATAACGTACAGCAGCCATCGAATGGTCAGGCTGCCCCTGCGGGTATCCGGTCAGGATCTCTCCAGTCCTCTTGTCCATCTCATATTCATAAAGAGAAAACTCATCCGCGGCGTTTGGACAGCGTTCCGGATCTACCACTATCTTGTTCAGCTGCTGCAGCCACTTGAAGCCGGCATCCAGGGAGCCGGGTCCCTTAATTGCCCCGCGGATATTCCAACCCCACGTGTGGAAATCTGCCACGCTCTTGTTCTCTGCAGAGTCGGCAGTAATCCTGGATGACAGATCAAGCTTCTCTTTCCCCATGTGATTCTTCAGCTTCTCCGAAGCCTCCCAGTTGCCGTGCTTGTACAGGGTCAGCTCTGAGAATATATAGAGAGTCCTAGTCTTCATGTCATAGCTCATGGCGTTGTACCTGAACGGATCCGGATAATAACCCCAGTCTATGCCATGATATAGCCATTCGAAGCTGGTAATCTCTTCGTCAGTTATCGGCCGGAGCTCGATATTCTCGAAGATATTAAGACCCGTTCCTGTAGGCTCGCCCAGAAAGATATTCCTGTATGCCCTCGGGTTGCGGCGTCTCATCTCCTCGGCCTCGTGCAGGAAGGCTTCTCCCAGCCATTCCCTTGGCACGCTCCTATAGTCAGACACATGGACATACTCGTCTGAATCAGGATGTCTGAGCCTGTCATTGCACCAGTTCCTGGCAGAGCTGGGAGGGTTGAAGGATTGGAAAACAAAGAATCGGCTTCCACCTCGCATAGTGGAGAGCTTGACAGTCTCCACATCGTTGGCCGTGAACTCTGTAAGCTCCTCGAACCAGGTTATGGCAGTGTACCCTATAAGAGTCTTTATTGATTTAAGCCTGAGTGGATCGTTGGAACCGCGGAAAAAGATTGTCTGTCCGGTCGGTCTGAATGTGGCCTGGAGTGGTGACAGCGTGAAGTTCCACAGATGTGATACACCCAGTTTCTCAACAGCCCATCTTATCTGAGTATAAACAGAATCCCTCAGGGTTTTGTCCACCTTACGCAGGCATACGGCGTTAAATTCCCTGTTCTGCATCATGAGGATGATTATTGCCAGGCTTATGAATGAGCTCTTGCAGCTTCCACGGCCTCCTGCTTCGGTGAACTTGGTATATTCTCCAGAAAGCACCTTTCGGAAGGTCTCCTTGAATGACTGCGGGAAAAGTGTACTTGTATGGATCTCCATACAAATATAGTTGAAACGTTAAAAAAGCCCTGCATTCCTGGGGGAACAATTTAGTTTTTCAGTCAATTATGATGTGGATTGTATTGTCAGGCTGGTCTGTAGTTTCAGGCTTCTTCTCAGGCGGCTTGTCAATGCCGTGTATCTTTGCCAATAGCTCTGTTGCCCGCTGTCGGGTGAAATTGTCATCAATCTGGCCAGTGACCCGTCCTTGGTAAATAATAGGACTTTTGGCATTGAGGCGCTTATCCAGCTCCATCATCAGCCGGTCAGCACCCAGATTGTAGATCTTCAGTCTATCCTGGTCGTTCAGCTTTGCCCTGGCTTTGGCAAAGAACTTGCAGGCGGCGGTGATTGCTGTCCTCTTGCTCGCCCGGGGATGGGTCAACCGGTAAGCCTGGATGTCAGACTTGCCCTGGATTGTGAGTATGATCGCTTCCTGTTCTACCGCCGTCAAGTTTTCCATATTCCTTTATTGTACTATAAAAATACTATAAACATAGTTACTTCAACTGTTCGGAAATTCCGAACAACTCAACCTGTCAGTTTTTTCGACAGGTTGTATTTCTCTTATTCGTCAACCTCCACCTCCCTTATTTCTGAGAGCTGTATGGCATAGACTTGCCCATCTATCGCCAGATCGGTGTCCTTGCCCGATTGTAGTACATATATCTGCTTTATTCTGGCAGTCATGTGCCTCTTGGTATACCCCAGACGCAAGATGCAACGGAGATTACAAGACTCGCCTTTTTTAAGTTTTTCTATAAAGGCCTCGTCCTTTATCATCCCGTTAAAACCATTCAGCCGCTTAGTCCAATACGGCTTGACCTCCCTGTATTCTATCGTCTTTTCTCCAGAACGTATCTTCTCGTACCATTTCTTTGATAGGTTGAATGTCAGCATCTTCCACCACCCTCCAGAATCTTGCCGAACATAGCCCTTGCAAACCCCGGCGGAACGGCGTTGCCTATCTGCTTTACCACTTCAACCTTAGTACCTGTGAACTTGTAATCAGCAGGGAAACCTGTAGCCGCTGCCAGCTCGGACGGCTGGAGCATACGGAAACCGATGTCGAATACACAAGGGACGGTCACCCCGAACCTGTCCTTAGTGGTAACTGTAGGCAATGGCTCTTTAACGCTTCTCGCCTTGCCGTTGCCGTAGTATTCGGTTACAAACGGAGTAAGCGGGCTTACGAGACAATGCTCTTGTTTAGTGCAGATGGTCGAAAGCGGCTCTGTAAGACTTCGGCTTCTGTCTTTCGCCGATGTCTGCCCTATGGCCATACAGAACGGAGCAACAAGCCCATAGCGGTTTGATGTGTCCAAGGTCGGCACCGGGTCAGTGACAGGGTGAACACGTCCATCGCCTCCGTTATACCTTGCGAGGAAAGGAACTATCAAGGAATGATGCGCCCCTGTCGTCGATATGGTGGAGAGAGGTTTGTCTATGCTTGCAACCTTGCTTGTGCCCCGCAGTATAGCTAAGAAAGGCTCTGCTTGGTTGCCCCAGTACTTCTTTATACCGTATTCGATACGTCGTAATGTCGCAGGTGCCAGCGGTTTTGACCGCTCTGAAATCGGCACGCAGGGGATAGACCAGTCAATGATCTCGGCGGCCGCCCTCCACTTCGGGAGGTGGAAAACATTGTCCTCCTCCGTGTTGGTGAACTCCGGCCACAGAATCCGCTTCCTGCCTTTAACCGCTTGGATGAACAGCCGCCTTCTGGTTGTAGCCTCCCCGTAGTCGGCGGCGCAGAGAACCTTCCAGTCCACAGAGTACCCGAGACTCCGCAGCCCCTGTATGAACGCACGGAAGGTCTTGCCCTTCTCCCGCTCAATCGGCCTGCCGTACTCGTCCAGGGCTCCCCAGGTGGTGAACTCAGGCACGTTCTCGATGATTACCCGCTCCACATAGAGCTCTCCCAGCCATTTCAATATCTCCCATGCGGTCGCACGGCTCTGGTCGCTCCTCGGTCTTCCGCCCCTTGCGTTGCTGTGGTGGGTGCACTCCGGGGAAGCCCAGAGCAGGTCAAGCTTACCGCCTGGCACCACCTTGGTCGGATCAAGGTGCTCAACACTCTCTTGTATATGCTCTGCAGCAGGATAATTAGCAGCATGTGTCTCTATTGCCCTGTCCCAATGGTTTATTGCCAAGAGCTCCACATCATAACCTGCAGTATTGGCAGCCTGTATCAGCCCGGTGGATTCACCGCCACCGCCGCAGAACATATCAACAATCTGCAATTTCCGGGTTATCATTTCTTGCCTCCTCTGATCTCTACCCTGGTCAAAATATCATCTGCAATTCCCGGCAGAAACTCCCGTACAACTGCCGATTTAGCCTGTTCTGTGCTCATTCCATCCACAATGACCCTGTGTCCTTTCTCCTCAAGATGTTGCTCCTGCATTTGCTTTATAAGCTCATCCGGAACAGGGATTTCCTTCTCCTCTGACAACGGTCTGTGATAAAGTGCATGGACAACCCCTCCCTTCAGTGCCGAGATGAATGACCTTTTGACATACCAGCCCTTGCGGAAACGCCGCAGAACATAAATAACAGCATCTGATGCCCTGTCCTGCATGGTCATGCTGTCCAGATAAAACCGTTTCTTACGCATCTGTGCCTGTATCATCCTCATAGCAACCTCTCCAGAGAGTTGCCATAGAGAACTCCAGGCCTCAGGATCCTGCTTCTCCAGCCAGTCCGCCTGATAATTGAGCAGGCGTTCATTGTCATTATGGGGGCAATCATATCTCTTAAGCCGGCGTACAGGTTTTCTCTCGCCGAAATCAAACTCAAGCTGTCCATCATCGGTATACAATTCTCCCTCCATGGCCCTCTGTCCTAAGGCCGTTCCTGTGCATAAAATTACTGAGTTGGCTTGGCCTAAGCCCTAATATTCCCTGCGCTTCCACACGGGTAAGACCTACAAGCCTCTGTGCAAATCCGCTGTCATACCGGTTATGCTTACGATGCTTAGGCAGAACTATCCGCCTTTGTGACACCGGACTGCTTTTGCCTGCCCACCGCTGGACAAGAACACTCCTAAGCTCCCCCAGTTTCCTGAAGGCCTCCGCCGCAGACTTGCTGTCTGTCACCCATGCAATCTCCTCGGTTTTCGCCTTTCTGAATACCTCCTGTACCCATTCTGGAGCTGGAAGATCATACTCATAATCGCCGCGCAGATAGTGCAGAGCATCTTCGTTCCTGCTCTTACGGAATCCATACTTAGAAGCTTTGCCTATAAGGTCTGCTAAAGGAGAAAGCACAGTTGCATGGAAAATTAAATCCATAAGGCCTTCGTTAGAACCGCTCATTGGCTGAACCTCTTAATTATTGGTGTTACCGCCGCAGGATCAACTATCTGTTCAGTGACAATCTCGCCTTGTGGATTCTTTGAGAAGATAAGACCACAGGGGATACAAAGACTGCGGTCATAATGCCTGGTCAAAGGTTTCAGGCACTTAGGACAGACATCCAGGCCCACACCGGCTTTTTTCTCTTTGGCTTCAGCTTTCTCTTTTTCTTGTGTTGATCTCGAATAAAACCTTTTAGGGGTTTTATTCGAATCAACATATTCTGATTCTGTTTCTGTTTTTGTCAAAGATTGAGCATGTTCTGTATCAGATGTTACAAGTTCGTTTTCGGTATTCGTTTTGACTATTCGTTTTTGATATTCGTTTTCGGTATTCGTTTCATCATTCGTTTTTCTTGCGTTATGGTTCCCGATCTGTCCGCCGCGGTGTCTCCTGGCTCCCAGGGATGTCTTTATCACGTTGAACATAGAGAGCGCTGCATTGGTCAGTTCCTCCGGCTCTGTCCCGAAGCAGGCGTAATCCAGAAGGGCACATGCAAGCTTCTGCCGCTCCCTCTTGGAGATGGCCTTCATGTCTGTAACGGCCTGCCATTTATCATAGTATATGGTGGAATACAATGCTGCCATCAGTCCCTCCTTTAGAACGGAATCCCGTCATCGTCGAACCTGTCGGGCTCCGGCACATTCACAGGCTTTGCTGTCTTCTGAGACTCAGCGCCGCCTTTCCTCTCTTTCTCTCTCAGGCGCCTCACCTCGTCCAGTATCAGCTTGAGCGTGCTCCTGGACTTACCTTCCCGGTCTGTCCACCTGTCCTGCCTGAGACTGCCCTGCACGATGACGGCGGTGCCCTTCTGCATCTCCCGGGCCAAGTCCTCCGCCTGTTTTCCGAAGTATGAGGCATCGAAGTATGAGACCTCCTCCTTCCATTCGCCTGAGGACTTGTCCTTCCAGCTCTTGTTCACAGCAAGAGAAAACGACACCACCGCTGTGCCCTGCGGCGTATACTTGAGCGCCGCATCCTGTGTGAGCCGGCCTGTGAGCAGAACGTTGTTCATGTCATTCATTTTTCGTACAACTCCTTTGAGTCATCATCAAATCCCAGCGGCGGCGCAGGCTCTCCCACGGTTGTCCGTCCCTCTTTCTCCAGCTTCTCATACTCTGCACGCTGCTCAGGTGTCGCCCACTTGAAGCGTCCAGCCTTGTCCAGGGCTTCCTTCTGCTTCTTTGCTGCGACGAGTGCCCAGAACGCCTTGCTGTACCAGTCGTTGGCCGACTCCTGTCCGTCGACCATCTTGAGTTCCTTCCTTATCTCCTCAAGCTTCTCCTTGTCCATGAAGTCCTTGTACTCCGCAATCTCAGGGAGAATCTTGTTGATGTTGGCCATAAGGTCAGAAGCCACGCCTGGAATCCTCACCCCTTTGCTCTCCTGTTGCGGTGCAGGTGCCTCATGCTCAGGCTCTCCCTGCGGTACCCAGTCTCCCTTTGTCTCCGGCTCTGGAGGTGTCACATCTCGTATGGTGGTCATCTCCTCTGGCAGCTCATCCTGCGTGTATGGCATACCTCCCATATCGTCCGGGAAGCACATCCTGAACGCCTGGGCTATGGCCACCTTCTTAAGCATCGTTTTTGGTTTCGACTTCCACAGGCTCCTGCCTGTGTTGTACTCGGACATATAGACCTCATGCTTGAACGGCCTTGTCCGGTCCTTGCGGTAGATTGTGGCAACCGCCACAGTGTCGCCACCCTTGCTCTCCAGCGTGCACTCCCAGCCGTCCAGAAGCCCTGTGTGCTCTGCTCTCTTGAGATAGGTCTCATATCCTGTGATTATTGAGAGGGTACGTTTACCGTCCTGCCCCACGTGTGGCACGCAGTATATTTCTTTTTTAAACGGGTTGAGGCTGTACGCCCTGGCCACCTCAACAAATTGCATCTGCTCCTGCTTGGTCAGGGTACCTGCCAGCCCGAACGCCGCCAGATAATCCAAAATTGTCTTTTCAGACACAGGTGCCACCGCTGTAGTCTCCTGCTCTATCCTTGCCACTTCTCTGTTGTCATCGCTCATTTCTCTGCCTCCTTGATTGAAAGCTTCTTAGCTCTGGCTTCCCAGTCTTCTGCACACAATTTGAAGGCTTCCGCCTTCCTCTCGTTCCGTGCCGCTGCCTTGATCGCCAAGGCAGTGTATCTTTCAGACTCTCTCATATAGCGTGCGTATTTAGTCATGCATTGCCTCCCTTTGGATGGGGCTCGTTATCAGGCGCCGCATCGTTTCTTCTCATTGTCTTGGATACAAGCTTGAGTGTGCAGCGCGGCATATCTCCGGGAACAGCCCCTCCAATCTGGTAATCGCAGCCTAAATCACCGAGAGGGAGGGGGCAGTTGCAGTTCTCTGTTGTCCCAATCACGCCGCAGATCTTCTTCCGCTCTGAGTCCAGCATCACCGCCACCCCTTTGTTCACGAACGGGTCAAATGCCACTTGATTTTTCCCATTTTCTGTCATATAATCACTCATGTATTCGCCTCCTTTGCGAATTGAACTTTGGTCACCGTCCAGCCGCATACTGGACGGCTTTTTTTTAAAATTTGCCTTGCCCGACTCCAACGGTGGGGCTATGGTATGTGCCGGAGTTGAACCGGCAGGCGGCAGACCGTGCAGCAGGAAACTACCAAAACCGCTGCCGGGCCGAAACAGGGCACAGGAGCATACCCCCTGCCGCCTTGACCGCTCATACCGTATGATCTTCCTACGCTGTAGGGCTGTAGTTCCTTGCCAGGATTGCATCTGCAAGGGCTTCCAGCCGCTCATCATCTGGATAGCAGATTACGTCTTCTGCCTTCTTAGAGCTCTTTGTATTCTTAGGCTGGGAGCTCCTTGTCTTCTTGGGCTGGTAGGTCTTGCTATTTACCCATGCTATCAGGCTCTCTTGGTTGATCAGGATAGGATGCTTTATTTGCCGCCACACCAGCGAGGGCAGATTGCGCCGGATGGTGTATATAGAACACCCGACAAGCTCTGCCGCCTCTTTAACTGTCAGAGTGCAGGGTGTGATATAAGAACCCTTCATCTTGCCCTCCTCTTAGCGTATATTGCAGCGCCCCACATGAGCGCAAAGCCCAGCACCATCCAAGCCAGAGCCTGCCCCCAGCCCATGGTGTCCTGCTCTAATCCTCCTCCGGCTCCTGCTGCAATGAAGAAGCCTATGGTGCCAGTTATCACGGCTGCATACTTACGCATTGGCTGCCTCCTTCTGCAGGTACGGCTGGAGCTCTGAACTCTCCGCCAGGATGTCACCGACCGCCCGGTAGATCTTTTTCCCGGAGCTCTCTGCATAGGCCTTGACGGCCTCTTTTACCTGCGCAGGCACTGGGACTGTCGGATATTGTCCCTTCCAGGCTGCCTGCCTTGTCCTTTCCTTATTCTCTTCGCTCATTTCTCTGCCTCCATAAGCTGAAATAAAGCCGGATTCTGCGGCTCCGGCCGGCCTTGCCCTACGGGCTCAGGTTTACCACCCGTGGGTAAAAAAGGAGGTTCCTATGAATGGGTAACCTTTATAGTACGGCCGGGAATCGAACCCATCGCTTTCTCCTTCAGGATACTTGCCCCGTAAGCCACACGGGCCGTACTGTTCGCCTTTTTTTTGGTTGCCTGTCGGTCTATATAGTACCCGTTTGGGAACTTTATCCTTACTATAATTCCATTTTGAGTACTTGTCAACTGTTTTTTATTTTTTTTGTTCCATTTTTGTAACTTTCTTGTTTTTTTGTGTTAGATTATTCCCAGGAGGGGTAAGGAGAATTAATGAGCATTTTCTGGAATAAAGCCCTTTCTATTATGGAAAACAATGGGCTTCGGCAAGTTGATCTTTCTCGGAAATTATCAAAATCTAAAACAACAATTTGCAATTGGATTAACAGGGACACAATTCCTCAGGCAGACGATGCCCTCAAGATTGCAGACCTGCTGGGGGTCTCGGTACGCTACCTTGTCACTGGAGAGGATGACAGAGAGCTTTCCACCAGGGAAAAGGAGCTTCTGGAACAGTGCAGGGTCTTAAAGGAAGAGAAGTTCAAGGTTGTCCTTGACCTGGCAAAATCCTTGCGCCATGACTGGGAAGAGAGCCAGAAAGTGCCCTCTTCCGCCTCGCAAGATTCAAGGGAGGCTTGAGATAGGTTGTCATTTAATTATCATAGAAAAGCAACAAGCGCCTGATTTAATCAAGCTAAAAAACAGTTGACATTTTCTGCAAAAATGTTAAGTTTTAACCAGGAGGAGAAAAAGATGTCCAGGGAAGATATGGCAGAAATCAAACGGTTTGAGAAAACCTTAAAAGAATGTACAGCCACAGAAGAAAAGTTCATCAAATTCTCCCAGGATGCAGGCGTCATGGATAAGAACGGAAATTTCATAGACCCTTATAAGGATCCTGATTATGTCCCACAGCTCTACGGACTTCTTTAACAACAGTCCTGGGAGCCTTATCATAGGGTACCATGGCTGTCCAAAGGACATTATAGAAGAAGTCATACATAATCGTAAACCCTTAAAACCCAGCAAGAATGATTATGACTGGCTTGGTAATGGAATTTATTTCTGGGAAAATGATCCGGAGCGTGCATTGGAATGGGCTCGTGAAACCTGTAAACGGAAAGGCGGAGAGCCTGGAGTTGTAGGAGCTGTAATAAACCTGGGGAATTGTCTTGACTTCACATCCCGCAAGGCTCTTAAGCTGCTTAAAATCACTTATAAACAGCTTATTGATAGGAAACTTCCTGAAAATGAAGGTGTGTTCAAAAGAAGGGATAATTATCTTATAAAATATCTCAAAGAAATACAGCAGAAAAATGGCATTTCCTACGATTCAGTCAGGTCTGTTTTCATTGAGGGTGAGCCGATTTGTCCAGGTTCTACATTCAGAGACAAAAACCATATTCAAATTGCTGTCATCAACCCCGCTTGTATTAAAGCATATTTTATACCCAAAGGTTACTGACAGCCCCCTGACCAGTCAACACCAACGCGCCATGACTGGGAAGAGAGCCAGAAAGTGCCCTCTTCCGCCTCGCAAGATTCAAGGGAGGCTTGAGATAGGTTGACCCTATATATAGGGTTCCACTTTTTTCTGTAACTTGTTATAATATTTTTGGGTTTATTTAGTAGATAATAGGAGAATGCCATGGCTGAAAAGTTTACAGTTTCCACCGCCGTGCTTGACTGGGTTATTGGACAGATGTCTGCTCAGGCTGCAAATCCTAAATATCTTGAAGAAGTAAAAAGCTGGAAAGAACAGACTAAGTCTCCTACATTTTCCAGGCTTGAAGCTGTCAGCAGCCATATCCATATCCCCATAGGATATTTTTTTCTAGACACACCTCCTGAGGAGGATATCCCTCTTCTGAAATTCAGGACTGTGGCAAATGCAACTTCCGACAATCCAAGCCGTGAACTTATCGACACCATCAATTCTATGGAAAATATTGTAGACTGGATGCGAGAGAACCTCCGTGCTGAAGGGTTTGAACCTAATCAATTTGCAGGCAAGATGAAGGGTGAAAATAATCCTCAGGCCCTGGCAGCTTTTATCAGAGAAATATTAGAAATAGGCACTGACTGGTTTAGACATGCAGCAAATGCCGCGGAATCCTTCAAGACACTCAGAGAGAAAATCAGCAACTGTGGCATCATAGTGATGATGAATGGTATTGTAGGCTCTAATACCCACAGAAACCTAGAATTAAATGAATTTAGAGCTTTCACCATAATGGATGACTATGCTCCGCTTATCTTTATAAACGGCAAAGACTCTGACAACGGCAGGCTTTTCTCTTTGTTGCATGAGTTTGCCCATGTTTGCCTGGGTATAGACAACCTTTTCAATGCAGAATATGGTTCCGGAGTTATATTTGATGCAACAGAACAGCTTTGCAACGCTGCAGCTGCAGAAGTTCTTGTTCCTAAGAAACTGTTTTTACAGGAATGGAAAGAACTTAGTGGAGATATTGAGAGACTGGCCGCCTATTTCAGATGCAGCACTATAGTCATTGCCAGACGGGCTCTTGATGCAGACTATATCTCCCAAGATGAATATAACCAGATTGAACAAGAGGCAATAGAAAATTATTTGGCCAGCAGACACAGCAGTTCTGATGGTGGTAATTTCTATTCCACCCAGCGGACAAGGCTTGATGCCAGATTCTTCCATCTGCTGCTGGACAGCATAGCCCAGGGCAGAACCCAATATACTGAGGCTTTCAGGCTTACCTCCATGTCCAGGAAAGCCTTCGAGCATTTTGCAGGTGAGAGTCTCTGATGAAATACCTGCTGGATGCCAATATACTCATTGCCGCAAAAAATGATTATTACCCCATGGATATGATGCCCCGGTTCTGGGATCTTCTGGGTGAAAAGATTCAGGACGGAACTATTGTCATATTGGACAAAATTATGAATGAGATAATTGGCAAAGGCTCTAATCCTGATGATCTTGAAACATGGATATCAGGTCTCCATATAGAAACAATAAAATCATCTACGGATGAAATCAGGAGAGCTTATGGAACATTGCTCCGAGACCTGGGCAGCTCCCCTGCTTATAACAGTGCACGTGCAGTAACAGAATGGTCAGACCCGAAAGTAGCTGATCCATGGGTTATCGCTGCAGCAAAAGTAAATGGCTTTACTGTTGTGACCTTAGAGAAAGAAGTCCAGGAAATTCCAGGTAACAATATAAGACATCCTAAGATTCCGAATTTTGCCAGAAGATACGGAGTGCGGACTATAAACCTTATCACCATGCTGCGCGAGCTTGACTTCTCCTGGAGATAGAGACATATCTGACCAGTCAACACCAACTCTTTTTACTTAAAATCCGGCAGCAGAGCCACCGCCGCACGCTTGGTGGTTATAGGTACCTGGCTGTAGGTGGCCGTGTGCCTTATGCTTGTATGCCCCAGGAGCTTGGAGATGACATACTGGTCTACCCCTGCCTCCACTGCCAGGGTGGCAAAGGTGCGCCGTGCAGTATGCCAGCCTATCTTCTTCTGTACCCCGGCATAAGATGCCCACTGGTCAAAGTATGTTATGCAGTTGGTTCTGGTCCTTCCAACCCTGGGGAAAACCAGCCCGTCCGGATCATCATTGGCCAGGAGCTGCGCCTGTGCCATAGGGTGGAGAGGTATCTCCACAATATGCTCCGTCTTGTGCATGACCAGGCGTATCTTTCCGGCTTCTATATTCTTCCACTTAAGGGTGCGGATGTCGCTTATTCTTAGCCCTGTCCAGCAGGCAAAGAGAAAAGCACGTCTTGCCTCCTCTCCCAGCTGTCCTGGCACCGGTGTGGCCACCAGCTTCTCCAGGTCCTCTCTGGTCAGTATGTCCATCAGCTTTGTGGTCACGGTCACCCCCGGTACCGCATCGCCTGGATTCCTGGCTATGCGTCTCTCCTTTACCGCCTGGTTCAGCACCATGCGTACTGCGTCATCATAGTGCCGCTGTGTGGAGCTGGAGAGTCCTTCCTTCTTCAAAAAGTTCTGCCATGCCCGGAGCCACGCCTCATCAATCTGGGAGAGCCGTATCTCCATGCCTCCGGGGAACCTTGCCAGGTACTTCAGCGCCTTGCCGTAGTGATTCTTCGCCGCCTTGGTCGAGGCTATCCCTGCCATGTACTGATAGAGCGGAGCCTTTGCCCCTGTGCTGTCCACCACCTTGTATTCACCGGCCAGGAGCTGCATCTCCCTCTTTGCCCTGCAGATCTCGGCCAGCCTGTCCTTCTCCTTGATCATCGTCTGACTGCCTGTCCTGGTCATGTGCAGGCTCTCGCACCGCCGCTGACCACCTTGGTATATATCAAGGTAATAATGATTCCTGATTATCCGTACGTGTACTCCCATGTCTACCCCTCTTTCCATAGCAACTTTTGTGCAATGCTCGCAAATAGCTTACAAATAGCTCGCAAAGTTTGCTTATTTCAGCATACTTCTGCATACTTTTTCTGTCAAGTGTAGTTTTTCTGTATCGGCTGGAAAGCCCTGAAAACAGGGGCTTAGCAATAAAAAAAGCCACCTGGAAAGGTGGCTATAGCAGGGGTAGGACTCGGACCTACGACCTCCGGGTTATGAGCCCGACGAGCTGCCAACTGCTCTACCCTGCGTCGATGTTCAACGATTATAACGGCATAGTGGGGGTTTTGTCAACAGTTATAAGATTAAATTATGTAATTGTCTGCGGCAGGGCTGCTTTTCATCAGGTCTGCTATGGTTATGCCATCGAAGTAGTCGTTAATAAGGGTATTGAACTTCTGCCACATAGCCAGCGTGCGGCATTCAGCAGCCCTGCCGCAGGGCTGTGCCCCTTTGGCCAGGCAGGCTACCGGGGCCAGGTCGCCTTCGGTAAGACGCAGGATGTCCCCTACCCTGCAATCCTCGGGAGCCTTAACCAGCCGGTAGCCGCCCCCCTTGCCGTGCAGCCCCTCTATAAAGCCTTCTTGAGTAAGCACCGGCACTATGCGCTCCAGGTATTTAAGCGAAATATCCTGCCTGTCTGCCACATCCTTCATAGGAATGTAGCTGCCGTTCTGGTGTTCTGCCAGGTCTATCATAACCCTGAGTGCATATCTGCCGCGTGTCGAAATCATCATATTCCTATTATACCACGGACTTGGTAGGTAAATCAAGATAATTATGCAAAAATCACACCGCCGCCCAGCACAACATCACCATCATAAAGCACTGCCGCCTGTCCTGGAGTCACAGCCCTCTGTCCCTGGTCAAACACTATCTCCACGGTGCCGTCCTCCATTGGATAGGCCAATGCATCCTGCTCCCTGCTCCTATACCTGATTTTGGCCTTGCACCGTATCTCTTTCTCCGGTGCCATGCCTGATATCCAATTGAAATCCTTAACCTGGACATTCCTGCTGAACAAATCGCTATCATGCCCTACTACCACTGTATTGTCCTCTGGGTGAATACTGACCACATACAGAGGCTCGGAAGCTGATATACCAAGTCCACGCCGCTGGCCTATGGTATAGTTTATTATTCCCCGATGATGCCCTATGACATGCCCTTCAGTATCCAGAAAATCGCCAGGAATCGGCACCTTTCCGGTATGCTTTTTTATTATAGAAGCATAGTCGCCGTCAGGAACAAAGCAGATATCCTGGCTGTCCGGCTTCTCTGCATTGCAGAACCCATGTCCTGCAGCAATAGAACGGACCTGGCTCTTACGTAAGCCACCAAGAGGAAAGGCAATATGGGCCAGCTGTTCCTGGTTCAGCATATAGAGTACATAGCTCTGATCCTTGGATTCATCTGCACTTTTTTTAAGCAAGTAGGAGCCATTTATGCATTCAATCTGGGCATAGTGACCGGTGACAACATAATCACACTGCAGTATCTGGGCCCGTTCAAAAAGTCTGGAAAACTTCATATAGCGGTTACAGTCAATGCACGGATTTGGAGTCTGACCATTCTCATAGCTCTGAATAAATTTTTCTATAACCTGTTTTCGGAAATCCCTGGAAAAGTTGAACACAAAGTAGTCCATACCAAGGCTGTATGCAACCCTGCGGGCATCCTCCACATCAGATAAAGAGCAGCAGGTATGGTTCTTGGGAATTCCGGCATCCTCGTTGTCATACAGGTGCATAGTGCAGCCTATGCATTCAAAGCCTTTCTCTTTCATCAGCAGGGCGGCAACACTGGAATCCACTCCCCCGCTCATAGCAATAAGAGCTTTCATATCCCAGACTTCTCCGGCCGTTTCGAATCCCCCACATCCAGAGAGAACTCATATCCAGCATTGCAGACACGCCGCTGGAGACAGAAACGGCACTGGGCTGACTTTTCCCCTGTGCATATCTTGTCGTCGTAGATTGCATATTTTTTGCGCACTCCCACAGGAGAAAGGTTTGGCATAACCACATTGGCTCCAGCTTTAAGTCCCAGTTCCCGCCCTTCTGCTTCCAGAGTTCCCAAAGCTGTGGTGGCAGGAATAAGGGCATATGGGAACATAAGGCGGAGCACTGCAATAAGGCGCAGAGTCAACTCAACACTTCCGTTAGGAAATGTTGCAAACGGAGTATCATGCTGGGTGATGAAGGGGCCTATTCCGATCATATCAGGCTTAAGTTCCTGCAGGAATCTGATGTCTGTTATTATATTCTCCATTGTCTGATACGGGGAGCCCACCATGAAGCCCGAGCCCACCTGGTAGCCTATCTCCTTAAGGTCAAAGAGACATTTTTTCCTGTTCTCAAGGCTCATGGATGCTGGGTGCAGCTTCCGGTAATGATCTTCATCTGCTGTCTCGTGCCGCAAAAGATAACGGCGGGCACCAGCATCAAAGAAGGCTTTATAGCTGTCATGGCTTTTCTCCCCTATGGAGAGGGTGATGGCACAATCAGGAAATGCAGCATGAATTGCAGAGATGATGTCAATCATCATCTCATCAGTATAGAAGGGATCCTCCCCGCCCTGAAGCACAAAGGTCCGGTATCCCAGATCATATCCTTCCCTGCAGCAGGAAAGGATTTCATCCTTGCCAAGACGATAACGGCTGACCCGGTGGTTTCCTGAGCGCAGACCGCAGTAGAGGCAGTTGTTCTTACAGTAGTTTGTAAACTCAATCAGCCCCCGCAGATATACCTGCCGGCCGTAGATGCGCTGTCTTACCTTGTCAGCCTCAATAAAAAGGAGAGAATCAAAATTGTCCTGGCCCAAGAGCCAGGACAGGTCATCGTCTGTAGGTTCAAACGGTGTATTACTCAGCAAAGAGTGGAGTCGAGAGATATCTGTCACCTGTGTCCGGCAGGAGCACCACAATGGTCTTTCCTGCATTCTCCTTGCGTTTTGCCAGTTCAATTGCAGCCCAGGTTGCGGCACCGGAGGAAATACCTACCAGCACTCCTTCCTTCTTGCCAATCAGCTTTCCTGTATCAAAGGCATCCTCATTCTTGACTGCAATAATCTCGTCATAAACCTTGGTGTTCAGGACATCAGGCACAAACCCTGCACCTATTCCCTGAATCTTATGGGGTCCTGCAATGCCGGTGGAAAGCACTGCAGAAGAAGCAGGCTCCACAGCCACAACCTTTACATTTGGATTCTTGGACTTAAGATATTCTCCAACTCCTGTCACAGTTCCACCAGTGCCTACTCCTGCCACAAAGAAATCAACCTTTCCGTCTGTATCATCCCAGATTTCTGGTCCAGTAGTCTCTCTGTGAGCCTTTGGGTTTGCCGGATTCACAAACTGGCCTGGAATAAAGCTGCCCGGAATCTCCTTGGCCAGCTCCTCTGCCTTGGCAATAGCACCTTTCATACCCTTGGCACCTTCGGTAAGAACAAGCTCTGCACCGTATGCCTTCATCAGGACACGGCGCTCCACACTCATGGTCTCCGGCATTACAATGATAATGCGGTAACCCCGTGCTGCAGCTACAGCGGCCAGACCGATTCCAGTGTTTCCGCTGGTAGGCTCAATGATTACAGAACCTGGTTTAAGCTTTCCACTTTTCTCTGCATCATCAATCATAGCCTTGCCAATCCTGTCCTTTACAGAACCGGCCGGATTAAAGTATTCCAGCTTTGCCACAAGCTTAGCCTTAAGACCAAGTTCTTTCTCTATGTGTGTAAGCTCCAGAAGCGGAGTCTTTCCAATCAGCTGATCTGCTGAAGTATAAATCTTTGACATAATGTTCTCCTTTTTTTATTATATCACTTTTTCAGACAGCCGCAAATCCTTTCTCCAGGTCTGCGATAATATCATCAATATGCTCTGTTCCAATAGAAAGCCGTATAGTGCTCTGCTTAATACCAGCATCCTCAAGCTCTGCATCAGAAAGCTGGGAATGTGTTGTGGTGGCCGGGTGGATAACCAGGCTCTTGACATCTGCCACATTTGCAAGCAGAGAGAAGATTTCCAGATGGTCGATGAATGCGTGAGCCTCTTTCTGTCCTCCCTTGATATCAAAGGTAAAGATGCTTCCACCGCCATTTGGGAAATACTTCTGATACAGTGCGTGATCCGGATGCTCAGGCAGCGATGGATGATTCACCCTCTCCACCTTAGGATGCTTCTTAAGGAACTCGATCACCTTCTTTGTGTTCTCGGCATGGCGCTCAAGCCGGAGGGAGAGTGTCTCGGTTCCCTGCAGCAGGAGGAAGGCTGCAAAAGGCGAGATAGCTGCTCCCTGGTCTCTGAGCAGAATGGCACGGATGTATGTGACAAAAGCTGCTGGGCCTACAGCGTCTGCAAAGGAGATGCCGTGGTAGCTTGGGTTTGCATCTGCAATAGGTGCATACTTGCCGGCTTTCTTCCAGTCGAATTTGCCTGAATCTACAATAATGCCACCCAGTGTTGTTCCATGGCCGCCGATGAACTTGGTTGCCGAGTGCACTACGATGTCTGCACCATGCTCGATAGGCCTGATCAGGAACGGTGTTCCGAAGGTGTTGTCTATTACTAATGGAACATTGTTCTTGTGTGCGATGGCTGCAACTGCGTCGATGTCCGGGATATCGCTGTTAGGGTTTCCCAGAGTCTCAATGAAGATTGCCTTTGTGTTTGGCTTGATGGCTGCCTCCACTTCCTTCAGGTTATGGACATCAACAAAGGTTGTGTTCACACCATATAATGGAAGAGTATGTGCCAGCAGGTTGTAGGTGCCGCCGTAGATGGTCTTCTGTGCCACAATGTGGTCACCTGCCTGTGCCAGTGCCTGGATTGTGTAGGTGATGGCAGCTGCGCCCGATGCCAGTGCCAGTGCAGCAACGCCTCCCTCAAGGGCTGCGATTCTCTTCTCAAGCACATCCTGTGTGCTATTGGTCAGACGGCCGTAGATATTTCCTGCGTCTGCAAGTCCGAACCGTGCTGCTGCATGAGCCGAGTTGTGGAATACGTAAGAAGTAGTTGCATAAATTGGAACAGCTCTGGAATCGCTTGCCGGATCCGCCTGTTCCTGGCCCACATGTAACTGTAATGTCTCAAATTTATAGTTGCTCATGTATGTTCTCCTTTTTCTTCTAAAATTTCTTCGCTAGCTTTTCTTTTTATCCTACCAACCTGGTAGGTAAGTAGAATATAGCACAAAGGAGAAAAATTTGTCAACAGGAAAAATAAAAATTCTTGAAAATTTTTTATTTGTCTATTATAATCGACAATATATTGGTGTTTTTGTCTTTTATATTCGACAAAAGAGGTGGCTATGAATCATTCTATTCTTAAAGAGATAATATTTGACCAGCATGAAATAATACGTAATTTTCAGATTGTCGACCGCGAATACTCCTTTGATCTAATGGCAAACTATGTTTTGGTGGGATTACGGCGCGCTGGAAAATCAACTCTCCTATATAAAATTGTTCAGGACTTGACTGCAGCAGGTGTTGACTGGAATCAGATTATCTATATCAACTTTGAGGATGAACGCCTAAGTGATTTTACAGCAGCAGATTTTAACGATATCATTGCTGTCCAAACAGAACTAAGCGATAAAGAGGGCTGGTTTTTTTTGGATGAGCTGCAGAATATAGATGGCTGGGAACGGTTTGCCAGAAGAATTGCAGATGCAAAACATCATACATTTATAACTGGAAGCAATGCAAAGATGCTCTCAACTGAGATTGAGAAAAGGCTTGGAGGAAGGTATCTTGCAAAGTTTATTGCCCCTTACAATTTCAGAGAATTTTTGACCGCTAAAAAGATTGATTTCAGCCCCGAATCTGTCTTTGGCACTAAAAGCAAGGGAATAATCAGACGGTCATTTAGTGATTATTTCTACTATGGTGGCTTTCCGGAATCTGTTTATCTGAATGACAAACGGGAATATGTTACAAGCGTCTACCAGAAAGTTCTTCTTGGTGATATTGCAGGACGGCATGGAATACGCAATTTCAACGGACTTAGAATCATGATGAAGAAGATTGCCGAAGCAGTCAAAGATCCATTGTCTTATTCAAAAATTTGCAACACACTTAAGACAATAGGAATAGATATCAGCAAGGATACAGTGATTGATTATGTCGGATACGCTCAGGAATCATACTTGATATTTGCACTCCGCAATTACTTCTCAAAGTTTGTGGACAGGGAAACCACTCCAAAGTACTACTTTAATGATAATGGCCTTTTGAACCTATTCATAACCGATGAAGACCCCAGACTTTTGGAAAACATGGTAGCAATAAAGTTGCAAAATCAGCATGAAGAAATTTACTATCTTAAATCATCAAATGTAGATATAGATTTCTTCATTCCTAAAACAGGAACTGCTGTCCAGGTTGCTTATTCGCTTAAAGGTACGGCTTATGACAGAGAAATAAATGGCATAAAGAATGGTTTTAAATCGGTAAAAGAGATGAAACAAGCGATGATAATCACATACGAAGAAGAAAAAACCATTGACTTGGAAGGAATATTGATAAAAGTAGTTCCTATCTGGAAATGGCTTTTGGAGTGACTGGAAAAATTTTTTGATTAATAAAAAAGCCTGTACGCAAGTACAGGCTTTCATCTTTTACTGCTGTTCTTTAGGTGCCTTGGGTGTGGCAAAGTCCACCTTGAGCTTGCGGCCTCCGAACTCGAAACCATTCAGTGCCTCTTTTGCCTTGATGGCGTCTGCCTCAGAAGCCATCTCCACAAAGCCGAAGCCCTTGCCCTCGATGATCTTCACATACCCTACCTGTCCATACTGTGCAAACAGATCCTTTACCTCTCTGAAGCCAGTTGAATAAACCAGGTTGCCCACGTACAGCTTTGACTTTTCATTTTCCATTATGAAACCTCGATGATGTCTAATAATTACCTTGATGATACCACAAAAAATTAAAAAGTCAATTGTTAAGCCCTATAAGGGAGGATGCACGGGTAAATTTGCATTTTTTAATTGTCTGTATGTCTTTATGATCAAAAAGACTGCAATCACAAAAGTCAAGATATCTGACAACGGCATAGAATAAAGCACACCATCCAATTCAAAGAAAAGCGGCAGCAGCAAAGCAAAACCGACTCCTAATACAATCTCTCGAACCATTGATAAAATTGTTGATTCTGCAGCTTTACCCATTGCCTGAAGAAAAATAAAACAGGCCTTGTTTACGCAGGCAAATACCATCATACACAGATAAATGCGGAATGCTCTGATCGCAAAGTCTGTATAGTATGCGCTTTCATTCGCCGCACCAAAAATGTTAATAAGCTGCTGTGGAAAAAATTCTACAACAAGAAGTGCCACAAGACCAACTGATGCTTCTGCAATGAGAAGTTTTGTAAAAAGCTCTTTCATCCTACTTCTTTTTCCAGCTCCCATATTAAAGCCGACAACCGGTATGCATCCGGCAGCCATACCGACAACGATAGAGATAACAATCTGGAAGAACTTCATCACAATACCAACTACCGCCATTGGAATCTGTGCGTATTGCTCCAGACCAAAAACCGAATCACGAGCTCCGTATTTTCTGATCATATTGTTAATAGCCGCCATTGACACAACCAAAGAAATCTGCGATAAAAAGCTGGTTATACCGAGAACAAGCGTCTTTCTGCAGATGTTGTTTTCTATCTTGAAATCTTCTTTTTCGGGCTTAACCAGCTTCATATGTACAATATACCAAATTGCAAGCACAGCTGTTACAACCTGCCCAATAACCGTGGCAACGGCGGCACCAATCATTCCCCATTTGAATACGAAGATAAAAACCGGATCCAGAATGATATTGATAATGGCTCCCGCAAGCGTTGATGCCATAGCAAACTTTGGACTTCCATCTGCCCGTATGATCGGATTCAGAGCTTGACCGAACATATAGAATGGGATGCCCAGCGTAATGCAGAAGAAATACTCCTTAGAATGTCTGAAAGTCTCTGCATTGACAGTTCCTCCAAACATAGCAATAATCTGATTGCTGAAGATCAGGTATACCGCACAAAGCAATAGCCCGCTGGCAATTACCATAATGATTGAATTGCCGACACTTTTCTTAGCAGTTTTAGACTGCTTTCTGCCAAGACTCAAACTGACGAAAGCACAGCATCCGTCACCAATCATCACCGCAACAGCCAAAGTAATGACCGTCAGAGGGAAAACTACCGTATTAGCAGCATTACCATAAGATCCTAGATATGAGGCATTTGCAATAAAAATCTGATCAACGATATTATAAAGTGCGCCGACCAGAAGAGATATGATACAGGGAATTGAATACTTCCTCATCAATTTACCAATATTCTCTTCCCCTAAAAACTGATTTGCTTCCTGTTCCATCGGAATCACATCCTTCCAAAAAAAATAGCGCGTATCCATCAGCCGGATTTACGCCAATGGCTACACGCTATACTGTGTTATAACAATTTTCTTTTCAGTCCAGATAACCGTCAACGGGACTATCGTTGTACTGCTTAATGATTTTGATCATGACAGAACCATCAGGCTGAGTTTCTTCGCTGATAATTTTGTACTTAACCCGGTTCTTGTCGAGAGAGGCTTTGTAATTCTCAACCTCTTCCTTGACCAGCTTCACTGCATAATCGTGTCCAAGATCATCCTTTAACATAAAGTGGAGTGTCTGACAGATACAAGCGGCTTTAACTCGTTTCATTTCGCTTTACCTCCTCTTCGTAAAAAAAAATAAACGTGTGGAATTCCAACCGGATTTACGCAGTTGAAATGCCACACGTTGTATATTTATTATACTTGAAATTTTCCAAAGATTCAAGTAGTCAACTCCCCGCCACCTGTGATGGCAGTGTGGGAGAACGTCAGAAGTTTCCGTATCAATTGTTAAGCCCTATAAGGGAGGAGGCACGGGTAAAGAGCTTCTCAAGCTCATCGCCTTTAAAGCCCATCCGCTTCTGGACAAGCTCCACCTCGCGGGCAGGGTCACCTATGGGGTAGTCGCTTCCGAAAAGAAAGCTTTCCCGCGGGAAGTTGTCCATAATATCCTTAAGGTTCTGGTCGTCTATATAAAGGAGCGCACTTGATGTGTCCATGTAGAAGTCAAGCCCTTTAAGGCTTTCCACAACCCAAGGCCAGTGACGGTAGCCCCCAAGATGCGCCGCAACAACCTCGATACCGGGCACAGCCTTGAGTAGCTTTGCCAGTTTCTGGGGCGATGACCAGTTCTCCTCCGGCGGATATACGTCGCCCACATGGAAAAGTACTGTGAACCTGCCTTTGGCCTCCTCCATCATGTCGTAGAGGACAGGGTTAAGCATATCTATCTTCTGGAAGTCAGGGTGGAACTTAAGGCCGCGGATACCTGCATTGTACAGCCTGTCCATCTCGGTTTTCCAGTCGGCATAGTCGGTGTGGAGCGTGCCGAACGGTATGAAATACGGGTATTCCTTCTTCATGGTTATAGCCCAGTTGTTGGCCGGAATCACCTGGGCTGCATTTGTGGCTGCGCATAGTGCCACAGCCTTTTCTATTCCTGCTGCATCCAGCTTTTCCTTAAGGTCTACGGCTGTGCCCCTGTAGGGCTGCCCCAGCTTATAGTGGTCGGCCAGGTGCTGGACCGCTTTCTCGGCAATCTTCTCGTGGAAGACATGTGTGTGTATATCTATTCTGCACGACATATAAATAATGTAATTATTTTAAGTCATATTTGCAATAATACATCCTTGTTTTTTCTCTCCTGTAAGGATATTCTTTAAACATGGCTTATACCCATCTTTTTTTTGATGCAGACGGCACACTGTTCGATTTCAACACTTCGGAGAAAAAGGCCCTGGAAAAGGCTGTACGGGCTCTGTGCGGAGTCTGGAAGCCAGAGTTTGCCCCCATGTACCACGAGGTGACCAAACGCACCTGGAATGAACTTGAGAGAAAGCTTATAACGCTGGAAAGGCTTAAGACATTAAGGTTTGAGAGATTCAAGGCTGTCTCTGGTCTTGATTTTGATGTAAAGCAGATGTCCAAGGTCTATATCGACTTCCTTTCCTATTCAGACGACCTCTACCCCGGCACTATAGAGCTTCTGGAAGAGATGTCCAGAAAGTATACTCTGGTGCTGGCCACCAATGGCATAACATCGGTGCAGAGAGGCCGTATTGCTGCAACAGGTACAGAAAAATATTTCAAAGGCATTGTTATTTCGGAAGAGGTCGGGGTTGCCAAACCGGATCCGGAATTTTTCAGGCTCTGTGCCGAAAAGGGAGGAAACCCGCCCAAGGAAAATATACTTATGATAGGCGACAGCCTGACATCGGATATCCAGGGTGCGGTGAACTTTGGCATTGCATCGTGCATGATTGTACCGCCCCACAAAGCTATGCCTGCAATCGGGGAATGCAATCCAAGGCCAGACTATTTAGTGCGCAATTTCGCATCCCTTAAGGAGATATTAAGATGAAACATTTAGGAGCCCATGTAAGCACATCGGGCGGGCTTTTCAACGCAGCACTCAATGCCAAGGCAATAGGTGCCGACGCCTTTGCCATGTTCACCAAGAACCAGAAGCAGTGGAGCGCAAAGCCTTTGACTGCGGCGGAGATTGCCCAGTTCCAGAAGGCGGTATCAGAAAACGGCTTTTCGCCCGACTACATCCTGCCCCACGACAGCTATCTTATAAATTTGGGGAACGCCGACCCCGAAAAGCGAAACCGCTCCCTGGCCTCCTTCTGCGAAGAACTGGTGCGCTCCAGCCAGCTGGGGCTGCGCTATGTAAACTTCCACCCGGGAAGCCACCTTAAGGAGATATCCGAAGAGGAGTGCCTGGACCTGATTGCAGAAAGTGTTAACCAGGCCCTGGCAGCCCCAGAAGCTGGAAGCACCATGGCGGTGGCAGAAACCACCGCCGGCCAGGGAACCAATGTGGGCTACAAGTTCGAGCATATCGCCCGGATAATCGAGGGCATCGAGGACAAAAGCCGTATCGGTGTATGCATAGACACCTGCCACATTTTCGCCGCAGGCTACGATATCTCCACCGCCGCCGGCTTTGAGAATGTGATGTCAGAATTTGACAGGATTATAGGACTTAAATACCTTAAGGCAATGCACTTGAACGATGCAAAAAAGCCCTGCGGCTCCAGGGTGGACAGGCACGAGTGCATAGGCAAAGGCTTTATAGGGCTTGAGGGTTTTAAATATATAATGCAGAGCAGCTATTTCGACAACATGCCTCTGGTGCTGGAGACCCCGGAGCCCGACCTGTGGGCCGACGAGATAAAGCTGCTCCGCTCGTTGGAGTGAAACAGGCGGGCAAAGCCATCCCTGTCAGTGTTACAGCCTTGGCTGTTTACTGATCAGGGGTGACTTTAGTCTGGCTGCGGAGTGAGTATTCGCAGCCGCAGTAGTTTTGCCGGTATAGGCCATACTTTTCAGAAAGCTCAAGGCTGCGCTTGAAACCGTCCTGCTTCTTGAAGTTATAGGGCACATAACCGGCCATATCCTTGGCTGCATTGAATATCATCTGCGAAATTTTATGCGGACTTAATGTCAGTGTGGTGGTGAACTCCTCTATCCCCAGCTCCTTGGCCTTTTTCTCTGCTGTGGCAAGGTTATAGGCAAAACAGGCACTGCACCGCCTGCCCTTCTCGGGCTCATCCTCAAGCCCCTTTACAGCCCTGCTCCAAGATTCATGGTCGTACTCCTCCACTATAAGCTTAAGCTTATAAATTTCTGCAAGCTTCTGCATGTATAGAAGCCGCTTGTCAAACTCTTCCTTAGGGTAAATGTTTGAGTTGGAATAGAACAGCACAATCTCGTAACTGTCGGCTAAAAGCCTCTCTATGGATGCTGTGCTGCATGGGGCGCAGCAACAGTGAAGGAGAATTTTTTTCAACGTTCCACCTGGAACCGGAAAGATTCCAAAAGGTTAAGTTTTCCCTTCTCCACCGACACATTCTTGCGGTTGTCTATAAGCTTGCACACACCTTCGTTGTAGTACTCGATGTCGATATCGTAAACTCCGGGATCAAGCTCTACCTCGGCAGTAGATGAGAAGGCCGGAAGGAAGAAGCAGCACCTTGTGTCGGCATTCTCGGTGGCGGCATTTATTGCATCAAACACAAGGCCGCTCAGCACCCCCAATGCGTTGTTGTCGGTGGCATTGCCTATGGCATGGGAACCGAATTCGCCCCCTACTTTCTTGCCAATCACACGGAGTGCTGTCTTTATGACCACAAGGGGCATCTTGCGCTTGTAGGTGTCGCGGGATATGTTGTTCATCTTTTCTAAAAGCTCAAGAGTCACTTCCTTGCCGTCAGCTCCAGAGATACGCACCACAATCTGGTCAATGGAATCCCAGCGGTCATCCATAATCGGAATCTCGAACCTGATTATCCCGTGGTCAGGAAGACCGAAAGTCGGCACCATGGTAAAGCCCAGCAGGTTGGCAGTATACTCATCGTCCTGGTTCAGGGCAGTTATAGTCATCCAGGTGGGAGATGTGGTAGCTATGAATGTAAGAGGTTTCTTGACAGTGCACAGACCGGTGAACGATATTATGTTCAGCAGAGCCTTGTCCTTGGGCTCCCGTACTGCAGGAAGCTGGGGCAGCGGAAAGTCGTACACGTAGGACTGCTCGGCAAATGAGCGTTCAAGCCATTCAGATTCTATGCGGGCATCGTCAAATGCACGGTCGCTTCGGAAAAGCACTGTACCCAGATACCTGGAAAGAGCGCTGTTGTGGAAATGGCAGTCGGCCTCGGGCACCCTGGCTCCGGCATCGGCAGAGGCGTTGTATTCGTCGGTGGCCTCCCTGTACTTCTGCTCTAAAAGCTCCATGCGCAGATTGGCCTTCCGCACCTCCACCAGGGCATCCTCAGTGTTGTTCAGGGCAATGTAGTTAAGGCACTTGAATATATGAATATATAGAAGCTCAAATTCCTCCCCTGCATACTCCTTCACCTTGTCGTTTATAAGGTAGGAGCCTATCTCGCGGGAGATACTTCTGGCATAGAGTTCCTCTCCAAGACGCTCGGCCTGGTCCAGTGCCCTGTTGCTTTCTTCGTACAGCCCGGCGTAGTGGCACAGAAAGCCGTAATCCAGATAATATAGAAGCGAATTCTTCCCTTTATAGTAAGAACTCTCCTGTTTTTTCTCAATCTCCTTGGCAGCAGCCGGATAATCCCCTGTCATAAGGGAATCCTCGGTCTCGGCCATAAAGTCCATGGAAGCACAGCCTGCCAGCATAAGAGCCAGCAGGCCGATTGAGAGGATAGAGAGCTTTTTAAGCATTCAGGATCAGCCCTTTATTTTCTTGCTCTTGATAATCTTCTTGATCTCGGTGTTGCCTATCCAGGCCTTCTCGTTGCTCTCTACATTTATAAGCTCAAGGTTGACCTGATAGAAGACAGCTTTCTTGCCATCAATCTGGTCGGTGATTGTTGTTATGATTCCCTGGAGCATGTAGTCGGCGCCATACTCATGGGCCAGACGCTTTGCAGTCTCCTCGCTTGCATATTCCTGCTGGTCAAGGCGTTCTGCCCTAAGCTGCTCGCGCTCTTCTGCACTTGCTACAATCTTTGCTGTTGCTGTGTTTATAACCTCGCGCTCGATAGCCTTGATGAACGGCACTACCTCGATATGCTCGGAGCTCTTGTTCCTGATAGTTCCTACAATGACAGCCGGCTTCTTGCCATGGGTTGCGGTGAACTCTGGTGCCCATGGGCGTGTGGTCATGTCCTGCATAAGCTCCTGTGCCACGATGCGGGAGTCGGTATCGTTCCATTTTCCACTATAGTCGGTGACAGTATCTGTCTCTACTCTGTCTACCTTGATGGACTTACAGCCAGTAGCCAGAATGACAGCTGCAATAAGTAAAAATGCTAATTTCTTCATGTTTCTCTCCTGGAGATCTTTATATATAATAAACAAGGGTGAAACAATGCAGTTACATATGCTTCATACTGTGTTTATTTCTCCGCAATCAGCAGAGTCTTGGCATCCAGCATAAGCTTGATGTCGTCGGTGACATCGCCACCTTCGTCCTTGACCACCTTCATCTGGATAACATCGTTCTTGAACCGCAGGGAGATGATTATATCGACATCGTCCTTGAACTTGGCAAGCTCCACAGGGAAGTCGTTGGCATCGAAGATAACGTCGTCTGCCTTGAGTGATGCGCTTATCCAGATTTCCACATCCATCTTCTTGGCAAAGTCCTTAAGAAGATCCAGGTCTGCCTTGGTTGCCTTCTGGAAGTTGTAACCGTCCACGATGATTGTGTCGGCCTTGAAATTGCCCGGTCCTATCATAGCCTCGAGGCTTGAGAGAATCTGCTTGTCAACAATTCCGTCCTGCACAAAGCTCATTATCACGCGGTTTCTCATGGTCTCTTCCTTGAGCTCTGCCACGTTCTCAACTTTCTTGGATACTGCCAGCTCGTTGAAAAGATCCTCGTACCAGCTGATTATA
Source organism: Spirochaetia bacterium (assembly GCA_017446885.1). Taxonomy (GTDB): domain Bacteria; phylum Spirochaetota; class Spirochaetia; order CADAEX01; family CADAEX01; genus CADAEX01. The sequence goes on from JAFSOR010000021.1 coordinate 87,340, forward strand.
TAGTCGGTGCGCTTGGAGAATGATACATGGAGCACCTGTTTTCCCTCAAGCAGCTTCTCTATTGCAATATGAACCAGACATGCGGTCTTGCCTACACCTTTCTTGGATGCGATTACAGTGACCTTGCCCTTATCCAGTCCGCCCTTCACGCTCTCTTCAAGTACGCGCAGCGGGCTTTTGCTTGTAAGTTTTGATTTATCCATAGCTCTTCTCCTTATTTTTTATTCTGTTCCTGATACTTCTTGATAAGCTCGTCAGAAACAGACTTAGGAACCTTTCCATACTTCTGGAATTCCATGGTGAACTCAGCCTTTCCCTGGGTAAGGGAACGGAGAACTGTTGAATATCCGAACATCTCGGACAGCGGAACCTCTGCATCAACATGGCAGATAGCACCGTCCTCTACTGATGATACAATCATACCGCGCCGCTGGTTGATGCTGCCGAAGATATTGCCCTGGAACTCGGTAGGACCTTCCACAGAAACCTTCATGATAGGCTCCATGATCTCCGGAGCAGCCTTCATATAAGCTTCCTTGAATGCGCCCATAGCTGCCAGCTGGAATGCCATATCGGAGGAGTCAACCGGGTGGGACTGACCGTCGTTCACAGTAACCTTGACGCCCACAACAGGGAACTTGATAAGCTGGCCTTTTGCAAGCGAAGCCTGGAAGCCTTTATCCACAGCTGGAATGTATTCGGTAGGAATCTTTCCACCCTTTACCTCGTTCACGAACTCGTAGTTCTTGCCGTCCTCGTTAAGCGGCTCGATGAATCCGCATACCTTGCCGTACTGACCCGAACCACCGGTCTGCTTCTTGTGTGTGTACTCGAAGTCGGCCCTCTTGGTTATGGTCTCGCGGTATGCAACCTGTGGTGCACCTGTGGTTACCTCGGCCTTGTACTCGCGCTTCATTCTCTCTACATAGACATCAAGGTGGAGCTCGCCCATGCCGGAGATGATGGTCTCGTTCGATTCCTCATCCACATAGCAGCGGAATGTAGGGTCTTCTTTGGTGAACCTGTTTATAGCCTTGGCCATGTTGTCGGCAGCTTTCTTGTCCACAGGCTTTATGGAAAGGGAGATAACTGCATCTGGAACATACATGGATGTCATGGAGTAGTTGAGCGACGGATTACAGAATGTGTCGCCGGAAGCGCAGTCAACACCGAACAGTGCCACGATGTCTCCGCAGCCGCCTTCGCTTATATCTTCCATAGTGGAAGCGTGCATCCTGATAAGGCGTCCTACTTTGAATTTCTTCTTGGATCTTGTGTTATAAAGCTCATCGCCTTTCTTTATCACGCCCTGATAGATTCTGATGTATGTAAGCTGGCCGTACTGTCCGTCCTCGAGCTTGAATGCAAGGGCTACAGTAGGCATGTTAGGATCTGACTTAAGGATAATCTCCTTCTCGCCTGCGTCCAGGTCAAGGGCTGTGTTCTCTACATCCTCTGGTGCAGGCAGATAGCGCACTACTGCGTCCAGAAGAGGCTGGATACCTTTGTTCTTATATGCGGAGCCCATGAATACAGGAACCAGCTCCCGTGCAAGCACACCTTTGCGCACTGCATCGTGAATCATATCCTGCGGAATATCCTCACCGTTCAGGTAAGCTTCGGCAAGCTCGTCGGAGAACATAGATGCTGCATCCAGCATAAGCTCGCGCTTTTCCTCGGCCTCGGCCTTAAGGTCTGCAGGGATATCTTCCTCGACCACATCAAGACCGTTGTCGCCGCGGAAGTATATAGCCTTCATCTTGACCAGGTCAACAACGCCCTCGAGCTTGTCCTCAAGCCCTATTGGAATCTGCATGAGCACAGAGTTGAGGCCCAGCTTGTCGTGGAGCTGCTCCTTTACCTTGTATGGGTTTGCACCGGTCCGGTCGCACTTGTTGACAAATGCCAGGCGGGGAACCTTGTACCGCTTGAGCTGGCGGTCTACTGTTATAGACTGGGACTGCACACCACCTACAGAGCAGAGCACCAGGATAGCTCCATCCAAGACGCGGAGCGAGCGCTCAACCTCTACAGTGAAGTCTACGTGACCCGGGGTATCGATTACGTTGATAGGGGTACCTTTCCACACTACATTGGTTGCTGCGGATGCTATGGTTATTCCCCTTTCCCTCTCAAGCTCCATGGAGTCCATGGTGGCACCTACGCCATCCTTTCCATGTACCTCGTGGATTGCGTGTATCTTGTTGCAGTAGAAAAGGATACGCTCAGATAATGTGGTCTTTCCTGAATCGATATGCGCACTTATACCGATGTTTCTAAGTTTTTTCTCAAGATCCATAATATTTCCTTCAATCTAAAATGTTTGCTGGTATAGAAAAAAATTAAAGTTATAATACAAATTCTGGAAGGTTTTTTCAATACTTATATTGATATTTTTAGTTACAAAAAATATATTGACTATACACTTTGAATACGGAGATAGATATGTTTGTAGTTTGCCTTGACCTTGAGGGAGTCCTTGTACCAGAAATATGGATCAATGTTGCCGAGAAGACCGGAATAGAGAAGCTCAGGCTTACCACCCGCGATATTCCCGACTACGATGTCCTTATGAAAGGAAGAATCGAAATCCTTAAGGAGCATGGCCTGACACTCAAGGATATACAGGATGTCATAGCCACCATGAAGCCCCTGGACGGCGCCAAGGCTTTTATGGACGAGCTGCGCTCCTTTACCCAGGCTGTCATACTCTCCGACACATTTGACCAGTTTGCACAGCCTCTTATGAAGCAGCTTAACTGGCCTACAATTTTCTGCAACACACTGATTGTTGATGACAAGAATATGATAACAGGCTACAGACTGCGCCAGAAGGATGGTAAGAAGCACGCGGTGGAAGGCTTCCACTCCATGAACCTGAAGGTGTTTGCCTCCGGCGATTCCTATAACGACCTCTCCATGATCAAAGAGGCTGACGGCGGAATGCTCTTCTGCCCTCCGCAGAGGATTGTGGACGAGAACCCCACCATCGGTGTGGCCCACAATTACGATGAACTCTTAGCTGGAATAAGAAAGACTATTGCTCAGTGCCGGTAAACATCCGGCGCCACGTCACCCTGAACTTGATTCAGGGACTTAGGCAAAAAAAAAGCGAACCTTTCGGTTCGTTCTCCCAATTTTCAGAAACCCAAGCAGTGAGCTGCTGTTGCAACCGCGAGCACTGCTGCCATCACTAATACTGCGCGTCCTGTAATCTTCATCATTTCAGGCGCTGGCATAAGGAATGCATTCATCATTCGCTTTACCTCCTTTTGTCTAAGGATATGTTTTCAAAAAACTCTTTATACGCTATTAATATACGGCATATTTCCACATAAAGTCAATACCCGGGAAAAATATTTATTCACAGCCAGCTTTACGCACCCCTGCTTATAGTACCCACCTTCGGCCGGTGTGCTCCTGTACACAGGAAAAGGGCTTACCGACCAGTAAGCGACTTTTTTCAAAAGTCATTCCGAATTTAGTTCGGAATCTGTCCGTTAAGCCCATTCCTGTATGTACAGTCCACAATGCCTCAGATGGGCACTATCGCAGGGGTGCCTTTTGCTGGTTGAGTTATTCTTCATGGGTATTGGGGTATGGTATTATGCTGTATGTCGACTGTGTATGTGGGCTTTTTTCAAATGAGGCGGGAGGGCGAAAAGAAGGGCTGCCGGTCGGCAGCCCCAATTAAACGTCATACTGAACTTGTTTCAGTATCCATACTAATCTGCGTTTCTTACTACGCGGAAACCGGCGCTATTTCTTGAATCTCCTGAAACGCTATATGTCAATCGATAATATACCTTGCTTTGCGCAATACTCACATTATGAGCACCACCTCTTTTGATACGGCCACCACCAGGAGTGGTTTCAGGTCCAGTATCAGGTGTTGATGCATTAATATTTGCATCATCAGTCCACCAGTCCCATACATGTTCATAAGCATTGCCGCTCATGTCATAGATACCAAGAGTATTAGGAGCTTTTGTTTTAATCTCAAAGCCTTTAGCAGTTGTGGCACCGTCACCAGCAACATAGCCAGCTGGATCATTGCTTCCAGAATATAAATACTGTGTAGCAGGGATGCCGTTATTTCCTCCTCTGGCTATGTATTCCCATTCCACCTCTGTGGGCAGACGATATCCATTGGCTGAAGTATTAAACCGTATTCCTCCATCTGGATCAGAAGGTCCAGTATAATTTAATTTAGATTGTGTAGCGCCTGTGACAGCCTGAGGGCCATTATAGTAATATTTTCCATCCTCACAGTTGAAGCACTGATAAGGCTGGCCATCAAGTGTTGCTTTATCAAGGTCAAGAGCCATCCATTTAGCCACATCTGTCTCGTTTTTGTGGTCTATCTCTATGTAATAACAAGGGGTCAGACCTTCGGCGATGCTGCGTAAATTACAATATATTACTGCAGAATACCATGAAGTCCAGAATACAGGGTAATTGTCTCCTGTCGGTTCATTGTATTGACTGCCCTCTTCCCTATACGAGGCTCCATCTGGCCACACATATATCTTCATATACTGCTTGAACTCTTTCTGGGTCACCTCATGGTTGCAGACATACATATCTCTTATGTTTACAGTTCTGCCGGCTATAAAAATATTTGAATCAGCTACTTGGCCTGAGACAGTACCGCCGTTGACCTTTACGAAATCTTCCTTAAGCCAGTGTGCTGTAAGTGTTATATTGCCTGTTATTGGTGTGCCAAAGTCAAACAGTGTATTTCCGTTGTACCACCCCATGAAGTTGAACCCTGCCTTTGTAGGTGCAGGTGTCGGCTCTGTTGCTGTATGGCCATCCCTTACGGCCTGGCTTGCAACGGAGCTTCCTCCAGCAGAACTGAATGTAACAGTATAAGTTATTATCTGGTTCCAGTGGGCTGTAAGTGTTATGTTCTCTGTTATAGGAGTGCTGAAATCGAACAGGACAGCTCCCTTGTACCAGCCTGCAAACTCGTATCCTGATCTTGTAGGATCAGCCGGCTCCTGGGCTTTCTCGCCATCCGTAACCACCTGGTCTTGAACCTCACTGCCACCGTCTGTGTCGAATGTAACTGTATAAGACGGCGCCACGGTATGTCCAGCAAGACCTGGCACTGCTGAAAAAGCACTTTCCGATCCCGCAGGCACCTGGACATCTGCTGTAGTTCCATCGAGCAACCCGGAACCCATATTGGCAGGAGGTGTGGTGGCCTGGAATGCAAGGTTTGCAAGGTTCGAGCAGCCAGAGAATGCACCGTCGCCTATGGTATCGACACTTGCCGGTATGATAATGGTTGTGATGCCTGTGCAGCCCGAGAATGCATTGCCCTCTATAGCTGTAACTGTAGCAGGAAGGGTCAGCTCTGTTATGAAGCTGCAGCCCTGGAAGGCGCCGCTGCCTATAGCCTTGATTGTGTTCCCGTCTATTGCCGCAGGGATGTTTATGCTTGTGAGTGTCTTTCCCTTCTCTGTAAGCCCGAGTATCTTGAGGTTTGAGCTTCCCGGTGCCTTGAGTGCAGGTGAAGGAGAGCCTCCCATGTTCTGCACCTTGTAGATAGCTGCCCACTTTGCATAGAGCTTCAGGTTTGCACCCTTGTATTTTGAGCCGGGGGCATAGTCCTTGCCCGAACCGTCTGTTGCTGTGTTCCAGCCGTCAAAAAGGTATCCTGCCTTGGCAAGGTTACCGGTGTTGTTCTGTATGGACTGGGATGAGTCTCCGCTGCCGCGCTGTGCTGCCGGTGCAGTTCCCGACTCCTGGCCGTTTCCGTCATATGAGATTGTGAATGACTCATTCACGGCATCATCGCTGCCGCCTCCACCGCCGCCACAGGCAGAGAAAGTAAAGACAAGCAGAGCTGCCAAGATAAGAACGGATAGTTGCTTCATATATTATTCCCCTCTATATATTTTTATTAACTTCTATCATAGAGAGAGAGAGAGAGAGAGTCAAGGGCAAAAAATACAAGCTCAGGCAGACCGTCAAAACCCAGGCAGACTATAAAAAAGCAATCTGCTGACAGCAAGAAGACACCCCTGCTCGGTGGTCCTGCTCCCTACGGGCCAGGGATACCGCCAGGGGTGCCTTTTGCTGCCATTCAATTACCGCTTTCACCTGCCTGGGTTTTGCGGCCAGCTTCCGCCTTGTCGTGGGATACCGCCAGGGGTGCCCTCAGCTTGGCACGCACTCTTTCCTTAAGGCGGTGGGCGCCCCCTCCTCGATCAGTGCGAAACAAAGTGCAAAAACTCATACATCGCTAAATATGCCAGCAAAAGATATACCCAGCGGAAGTGCCCACCGCAAGAAGCACCTGGCGTGGACATTACGGAC
>JAFSOR010000022.1 GCA_017446885.1 Spirochaetia bacterium
GTCCGTAATGTCCACGCCAGGTGCTTCTTGCGGTGGGCACTTCCGCTGGGTATATCTTTTGCTGGCATATTTAGCGATGTATGAGTTTTTGCACTTTGTTTCGCACTGATCGAGGAGGGGGCGCCCACCGCCTTAAGGAAAAAGTGCGTGCCAAGCAATAGGCAAAGCAGGGCTTCCGAAGCATTGAGGCCCTCGGCGGCAGGACCACATTCCTGTTCAACAGGCTGCACAGTATTGGCAGGACATTGCTCTATCTGCGCTCGGAGGACTGTGAAGGTAAAGAGGTCAAGGCCATTGCTTCGGTTCAGGAAGATATTTCTCTGGAAAAGTTCCTGGCACTTCTTGGCCGGTCAGATGTTCATAAAGAGTATGATACTTTTGTCATGCTGCTTAAGGATAATGTGTCGCTGATAGCATATAAGGAGCAGAAGTCAAAGGAGAATGTGGAAAAAGAGATTCTGGCCCGGCTTCAGCCGGTTCTGGATGAGCTTTTAAGTTCCGGCAAGCTGGATGAGCTGGGGGCTGGATATGGCCCCGATATCAACGCATTCAAGAGCCTTGTGGAAAAAGGAATATCCCGAGCTGTCAAAAAGAGAGGATAATATGAGCTTAGAAGAAATAGTTAACAATCTGCCGCTGTACAAAGCAAAGAAAACCCCAACCCAGCGGCAGCTGGATAAGCATGGCCCAGGCTTCCAGGAGATTCCTGTCTTTGTCCCTGCCGATATAGAGAAGAGCAGGGAGAAAGAACAGGAGGCGGAAGAAAAAGAAGAAAAGAAATGAAAAAAGCGGGTAGCGCAATGCACCCGCTTTTTTTTGCTTCAATTTTTTGAAAAAAAGTTGAAAATTTTTTTACTCTGACATCAGGTGGCGGAGCCGTCAGGGTATAAATCACTTGTTATGAATCTTCTTGAGGACTTAAATGAGAATCAGGCTCTTGCTGTAAGGAATACGGAAGGGTATGTCCGGGTGATTGCAGGGGCTGGCTCCGGAAAAACCAAACTCCTTGTCAGCCGTTATGCCTACCTGGTAAAAGAATGTGGCATTGATTCTGCGAACATTCTCTGTGTCACTTTCACAAATAAAGCAGCCGCAGAAATGAAAAGACGGATTACAGACCTTATCGGGCCTGAATATTCCACATCGCTTATATGCACTTATCATGGCTTCTGCGCCCGCTTGATCCGCGAGAATCCTGAAAAGCTGTTCCTTTCAAAAGGGTTTCAGATAATCGACATTTGCCAGCAGAAGAATATCCTTAAAGAAATTTTCCAAAGATATGAACTCAACCTTGATTATGCAAATTTCCAGAGTATCCTGAAAAAAATAGCCGCTGAAAAACAGGATTTGTCTTATGTCTCAAGAATGTGCATAGCCGATAAAATTCAAATTCTGCCTGAGATAAAAAACCAGGACGACAAGATTATTGAAGATTATCTCCAGAGCCAGAAAGCAATTTATGGTCTGGATTTTACAGATTTAATGAGTTATGCACTGTATCTTTTGCAGAATGACGAGGAAATCCGTAATAAATGGCAGGAACGGCTCAATTATATTATGGTGGACGAGTTCCAGGACAGCTCCATTACAGAGATGCAGCTTGTAGATATTCTGAGCAGCCGGTATCAGAACCTTATGATTGTCGGGGATTCCGACCAGAATATTTACGAATGGAGAGGCTCGGATGTCAAACTCCTGGTGGATTTTGACAAAACGCATCAGGGAACAGAGACAATAGTACTGAACCAGAACTATCGTTCAACCCCGCAGATCTTAAGATGTGCAAATACGCTTATCGAAAAGAATGAACTCCGTCTGAAAAAAGATCTGTTCACACTTTCTGATTCCGGTACGCCAGTAAAGCATATTCACTCAAAAACAGAAGAAAATGAAGTCTCGCAGATTGCAAAAGAAATAAAGGAAATCAGGAAGCAGCAGAATAGATCGTATTCCGATTTTGCAATCCTTTACCGGTCCAGTTTCCTTTCTCGTGTTGTCGAGCGTAAATTCGTTGAAGATAATATCCCCTACGAGATTTATGGGGGCGTAAAATTCTATCAGCGGATGGAAATTCAGGATATTGTTTCATATCTTAGGGTCATTGCATTTAATGATGACCTTTCTTTTAAAAGAATCATAAACACGCCGCGCCGTCAGTTTGGGCGTGTACGGGTTGCAGCCCTTGAAACAATCCGCGAAAACAACGAAATGTCCCTTTTTGATCAAGAGGCACTTACCGAGAAAAGCCTTTATGAAGTTCTGAAGACTCACCTGGGCGACCCTGCTTTTAACGGAAGCGGAGGAGCCGCTTTTGTTACTCTCATGGAAAACATGAAAAAGCTAAAGGATTCCCTGAAAATATCAGAACTGGTAAACAAGATCTGTATTGATTCTGGCTATGAGCAGTATATCCGCGAGCTTGGAGATGAAGAAAGGCTTGATAACCTTGCTGAATTCAAACGTATAGCCAATGAGTTTGAAAATAATTTTGGTGAAAAAGTAAGCCTTGAAGAGTTCTTGCATCAAATTGCCCTCATGTCTGCCGAAGATACGGAAAAGCCATGCGAGGCCGTAAAACTGATGACAATTCATGCTTCAAAAGGCTTGGAATTCCCTGTAGTTTTTGTCATTGGATTCTCGGAAGGGATTTTCCCGAATTCAAAAGCGATTGAGGAACGCAAGAAATTAGGGCTTGAAGAAGAACGCAGGCTTTGTTATGTAGCAATCACCCGTGCACAGAAAGCTTTGTATCTTATGGACAGTGAAGGTCAGAGCCAGCAGGGAATCAAGAAGCTTCCATCACGCTTTTTATATGAAATAGGAGAGCAGAACTATCTTAGGATTGGGAAGATAAGTAATGAGCTGGAACATGAAAGCTGGGTGTATATTCATCATTTGAATAAGCAGTTGGCTGAAGAATTACCCCCGTATAGTAATAACGAAATTCAGACAGTTGAACACCATATTTTTGGAAAAGGGCAGATTCTTTCTTTTGACAAGAGGCGAAAAGCATATTCCGTTCAATTTGACGGGTTGGCCCAACCACGGGTCATCAGTGCTGATTATTTTACTCATCAGCATGGACAGCCAGAACAGAAGGAAGGCATAGAAGCAGAAATTTTCAATTTTCCGACAGAAGGAAATGAGACAGAGGAGGACTGTGAAGAGGACTGCATTGAAGAAAATGAGATTTTAGAATTACCTGAGGAAGACTTTCATGAAGATGAAGAGACGCTGCCTGATTTTAAAAAGATTTCAGATGAACTTCGGGCAAAACTGGCAAATTCTCCTAATCATTGGAATGATCCGGAATTTCCAAAGGAAGGCTGGACTTGTACAGGAGTGACAGACTTAGGGGCTAAAGAAGGCATCTGTGAAATGTGCGGTTATCAGATAATCCGTTATGTTCATCATATGCTTCATGCAGAAACTGGCAAAACTCTTGATTGCGGCTGTGTCTGCGCCGGAAAACTTGAAGGTGATATAAACAGGGCACGCAGACGCGAAGCAGCTTTTAAGAATAGACAGAAACGTGAGGCAACTTTTAAGAGAAAGAAATGGAAACTGTCAAAAAATGGCAACGAGTACCTGAAAATCAAAAATCATATTATCGTGCTTTTCTATTATCAGAAAACAGGGAAATGGGGATTTGCCCTGGATGGCAAATTCAGTGAACAAAGCTTTAACTCTCGTAATGAATGCCTTGAAGCGGTGTTTTCTTCTTTAGAAGAATTTTCATACAGATCTTGAAAAAGGAGGTAAAAATGGGAGAAGAGCATATTGTCGGGGAAATTATCTTTGACACATTAGCCAAAGAAATATTTAACTGCAAGGGAATTAATCCCCTGCTTATCTATGGCGGCTCAGGACTGGGCAAGACCTATATTCTGCATGTTATAGAAAGAGAAATCAAAGCCAAGGCACCGGAGAAGAAGGTGATATATATATCACTGCAGAAAGATTTACAGGCGAGCTGGTAGATGCCTTAGGCCGAAATAAGCGGAATGCTTTTAAAAGCAAGTTCAGGGGTGCAGATGTGCTGATTATGGATGACATCCAGTTCCTTCGGGGAAAAGATGTTATCCAGGAGGAATTCTTTCATACATTTAACGACCTTATTGAAGAAGATAAGCAGGTGGTCTTTGCCTGCGACCGGAATCCTATGGAGATAGAGAATCTGTCTGACAAAGTTGCAAACCGGGTATGCAGCGGTCTGGTTATAGAACTCAGCATGGCTCCGTTCACAAGGAGAAAGGCAAAACTTAAATATGTAAAGGAGTAAACTATGGATACTGAAGTAGACCAGTCTGAAATAGAGAATAAGTTTGACACATTCAAGACATGTTCATCTGCCGATGCGGCGAAAAACAAGGAAGATGCCCGCATACTGCTGGAGACACTCAGGGGATTCAGGATAGAGGCTCAGATAGTCAGCATCAAAAAAGGACCAGTGATAACTATGTTTGAGCTTCTGCTGGCTTCAGAAATCGAAGTGGCAGAAATTGCAGAATTAACCACCAGTTTAGAAATGGCTCTGGCTGTCCAGAGCATCCGTATAGTGGCACCTGTTCCAAATAAGCGTACAATAGGCGTGGAAATACCTAATCAGGAGCGGAATATCGTGGGATTCGGGGATCTGATATCTTCCAATAACCTAGATTTAGAGAGGGCGGCGGTACCTTTTATTCTGGGGCGTGACATAGAGGGAGACCCCCAGGTGGTGGATGTGGCCAAGACACCCCACCTGCTTATCGCAGGAACCACAGGAAGCGGAAAGTCGGTGTGCGTGAACTCCCTTATCTCCACCATCCTTTACAAGAAACGGCCGGATGAGGTCAAGATGATACTGGTTGACCTTAAGAAGGGTGAACTCAAGATTTACAACGATGTGCCCCATCTTCTTACCCCTGTAATAACCGAGCCAAAAAAGGCGCTGCAGGCCCTGCAGTACTGTATAGATGAGATGGAGTGTTGTTATTCCCTGCTGGACCAGCTTAAGGTGCGGAATATAGAAGGCTATAACAAGACAATCAAGACCATCGACTACCTGGCAGACCCATTGCCATATATCCTGGTTGTCGTAGACGAATTCGCCAACCTTATGCTGACATCGCGCAAGCGGTTGGAGTCGGCTGTGTCCCGGCTTACCGTCAAGGCAAGGGCAGTTGGAATCCATCTGGTTCTGGCCACCCAGTATCCTTCGGTGGATGTCATAACCGGTGTAATCAAGGCCAATATCCCGTCCAGAGTTGCATTCATGGTGTCAAGTGTCACCGACTCCCGGGTAATCCTGGATGCACCTGGTGCCGAGATGCTGCTGGGCAAGGGCGATATGCTGTTCAAGCCCGCATGGACTTCGGTGCTTACCCGGATACAGAGCCCATTCCTCCCCGGCGAGGAGGTGGAGCGGCTTGTGGACAAGGCGAAGAAGACAGAAGTTGAGAAATAGGAGTATGAATATGAATTATGAGGACCTGATACATCTTTTAATTATTTCATTTTTTGGTGTATATCTTTTTTTAGGATTAGAAAAATTCAAGGATTGGTCTTATTCTTTTTTTGAAAGTTATGTAAGTTATTTACGTCGAAGTCAAAAACGCCGTCGTTATTCCATTCCATGGTTTCAATTTCTTGTAAAAATTGTTATGTTTTTTCTAATTCCAGTTGTTGTTTTATATAAATTTTATAATCCTTTTCTAATAATTATTTATGAAATTGTATTTGAAATATGTTTAGTTATATTTAAGTTTTTTTGGTGGCTTGTCGTCTGGAGAATCCTATAAAGATTAAGATGAACGGCAGGAAGGAAAAGAAAGAAGATTTATTATAAAAGCGGGTAGCGCAATGCACCCACTTTTTGGGTTTTTAATACAACATTTATGTAATTATTTTCTTGTTTCTGCCAGATGGTAGACTTCTGAGTCTGCTCTAGCTGCTATTACCAGAATATACATTTCTTTTGTCTTTTCATCTCTAAGCAGTTTATAAATAACTCTTATACCGATTTTCTTGAACTTAATCTTAAAGAGATTTGTCAGATTGCTTCCACCCTTGTTCCCCAATGGCTTGCCATAACCGCCTTGGCTCTGGGGCAGGGGATTCTCCGCCACTTTCAAGATTCCTTTTAAAACTATTTTTACAGTTGAGCCCTCTAATTGTGCTAAATCTTTCTGGGCTGCAGGATGATATTTGATTGTCCACATAGGCTATTCAACCTCAACTTCAACACCATCCAGATCAGACTGGGTAAGTCCGAGGCTTTTCAGCATATCTTCCTGCGAGATCGGAGCAGTGTTTTCTGCAAGACGTTTTTCTGCCAGGGCGATAAGCTTCATATCCTCATACTCTTCAACCATCTTCTGATAATCCTGCGGACTGATCAGGACACACTCAGGGACATTGTTCTTTACAACTATCCTAAGCCCATTGTTCTTGACTTCTGTAAAAATCTTATTTGCCTCCCCTTTGTTGAAACGGCTGATAGGGATAATGGAATCCAGGATATTGACTGCCCTTAATGTTTTCATGACAACTGCTCCTTTGTTGCTATCAATATATACAATATCTTTTATATTGTCAAATATATTAATATATTTATTGATAGTAATTGTTGGTTCATTCATATACATCCTCCTTGAGTCATTTACTTGTATAACTGCAAAAATTTTCATTTTGCTTCAATTTTTTGAAAAAAAGTTGAAAAATTTTTCGCTCTGACATCAGGTGGCGGAACGGGCAGGGTACATTTGGATTAGAAAAAAAAATAAGGAGTATAAAAATGGAAACAGAAAAGAATCCAGAAGAAATGATGAAAGAACTTGATGCAAAGATCGCAGAGCTTAACAAGCTTAAAGAAAAGCTGGGACAGCATGGTTCCGATTCTGCAGCAGATGAGAAAATCGAAGCCGCTGAGGCAGAAACCCAGGCAGAGGAAAATGTTGCTGAAGAACCGGATGATGAAACAATTGAACTTTTTGACGAGCCGCTGAAATGGTGGCAGGGGGTAATTGTGCTCGGAATTCCAGCCGTTCTTGGATTTGTCGGCGGTATCCTTGCCGGAGTCGGTATGGGCAAAAAGGACTAAAATATAGTGTTGTGTCACCCTGAAGAAAATTCAGGGTGACAATCCTTTATTTCTTTTTCTCGGGGTGTGCGTTAAAGTATTCGTTCCACTCGGTAAGCTGGTCACCATCGTGTACGACATAGGCCTTCTTTGCATATTCGGCCAGGTAGTGGTCAGACCAGGCGTCGCTGTAGAATTCGTCGATGACATCAAGGCTGAACTGTTTCTTGAAGTTGTCCAGCTTGTAGGGGCCTATGGCAAACATTCCGCTTACTATCTTTCCGGTGTGCCTGTCCATGTCGGTGGCAACCAGGTGCTTGAGTCCAAGCCGCTTCATCACAGGCTCCATGATAAATGCAGGGGTGCCGCTGGCAACGATATCCTCGCTGTCCTTGACAGCCATGTACCAGGGTTTCATGTACTTCATTACAGAATCCCAGTAGGCCTCCAGAACCTGATCCAGGTTCTTTATCTTGCGCAGGAACTTGTAGTGTCCCTGGCGTGCAGTTGTCTTATTTATAAGCTTGAGCCTAAGGAGAATCTCCCACCACCACCAGTTGATATGGTACCAGAAAAAGCCTTTCTGATGGAAAATATAGTCAAAGAACCGGTCCTCGGAATCGCCGGTGAACATAGTCTCGTCAAAATCGTAAACTTTCATGATGATATGACCCCCGGAAAGGATAATATCATAACTGATTGTATAAAACAATTATTTTGTTAAATCTCTTCTATAAATCGCAGTTTTTTTCTATAATAAAGGGACAGGAGATAAAAAATGGACATTGACATAAAGAATCTTCATCCATTGGAAATCAAAGTTCTTCTTAACTACAAGGGCGACGAGATTACTGCAGAGCAGATAGATGCCCAGCTTGGTTTTGGAAGCCAGAGCAACCAGATTTTCAGCTGGCTTTCAGGCAAGGGGCTTATAAAAGAGAAGAGCAGGACATTAAGGACTATATACGAGCTTACCGAGCTTGGATCAGAGTATAAGACCAAGGGAACTCCACGGGAGCGGATCTTGCGCCTTCTGCAAGCAAAGGGTGCCATGCGGCTTAACGAGATTGCCACCGCACTCCAGATGGAGAATAAAGATGTAGGTACTGCATTCGGACAGCTTTCAAAAGAGGGAATTCTCTCTATGGATGCCGAGAAAAAGGCGGAGGCCAAGAGCTTTGATCCATCCGGCACCATGAAGACTATCCGAGCGCTGCTGGAGAAAGGAAAACAGATTGTCGAGGCCGACCTGCTTGAGGCCGAGAAGAAGGTCATGGCCACCATAAGCAAGAAGCGTGGTGCTGCCGGTGCTCCATTCAAGATTATAGAGCGGGAGGATGTGGTATACGAGTTCACACCAGAGGGTCTTGAGGCTAAGAAGATGCTCCAGGACAAGGGCGTTACAGGTGACGAGATCGGTGTCCTTACCCCGGATATGCTTAAGAAGGGCGACTGGAAAGGAAAGATTTTCCGCAGTTACAATGTGAATACACCTCCTGCACGGCTTATAATAGGCCGCCACAACCCGTATACCGTGTTCCTTGACAGCATCAAGGACAAGCTGGTGTCGCTGGGCTTTGAAGAATACGACGGCCCGCTGGTCGAGACCGAGTTCTGGAACTGCGATGCCCTCTTTATGCCACAGTTCCATGCAGCCCGGGATATACACGATGTATACCATATTAAATCTCCTACAATGGCCAAGGAGATAGAAGAGCCATACCTGGACCGGGTGGCCGAAGTTCATAAGAACGGATGGACCACAGGAAGCCGCGGCTGGGGTTACGAGTTTGACCATAACTTCACAAAGCGCCTTATACTGCGCAGCCAGGGCACAGCCCTTTCTGCAAAGCAGCTGCACAAGGCCAATATACCGGGCAAGTACTTTGGTATAGCCCGCTGTTTCCGCTACGACAAAGTAGATGCCACACACCTTTCCGACTTCTACCAGACCGAGGGAATTGTGCTGGGCAAGGATGTGAACATGAAGACCCTGCTGGGACTTTTAAAGATGTTCGCTGTCGAGTTTGCCGGTGCCACCGAGGTTATGTATGTGCCTGGCTACTTCCCGTTCACCGAGCCTTCGGTAGAGATTCATGTAAAGCACCCTGTGCTGGGCTGGATAGAGCTGGGCGGTGCTGGAATATTCAGGCCCGAGGTAACCAAGCCGATGGATGTGGATGTGCCTGTTCTGGCATGGGGTATAGGAATTGACCGTATGGCCCTTATGTCGCTTGGACTCAACGACCTGCGGGAGCTGTTCTCGCCCGATATCGAGAATGTCCGTTTAAGAAGGAGTAAATAAGATGCCAAAGATTGAAGTTTCTGCAAACGCTCTTTATAAATATATGGGAAAAAAGGTCACAGGACAGGAGTTCATAGACCTGATTCAGTGTGCCAAGGCCGAGCTTGACGAAGAAGACGGCGATGTCCTGAAAATTGAGCTTAACGATACAAACCGCCCCGACCTGTGGTCAACCGCTGGTTTCGGCCGGCTCCTTAAGCTCTATCTGGGTGGCAAGATTCCAGAGTATCCGTTCTTCTCCCGCAAGGGCGACATAAAGGACAACGGCGGCCGCGAGGTGCATGTGGATCCATCTATCAAAGATATACGCCCCTACGAAGTCTGCTTTATGGTCAAAGGGAAGGAGGGAATCTCCGACGAAGGTCTTAAAGACATTATCCAGACCCAGGAAAAACTGTGCTGGAACTATGGCCGTAAGCGCAAGTCCATAGCCATGGGCGTTTTCCGCAGCGACATGCTCAAGTTCCCGCTCAAGTATTATGCTGCAGACCCTGACAATACCAAGTTTGCCCCTTTAGGATTCGAAGAGAAGATGACACTGCGCCAGATTCTGGAGAAACACCCCAAGGGAATCGAGTTCGGCCATATAATCAAGGACTTCCCGGGCTACCCATATATAACCGACTGCGAGGGCAATACCCTAAGTATGCCGCCTGTAATCAACT
The DNA here is from genome assembly GCA_017446885.1 of Spirochaetia bacterium. GTDB lineage: Bacteria > Spirochaetota > Spirochaetia > CADAEX01 > CADAEX01 > CADAEX01. Next base: position 10,034 of record JAFSOR010000022.1, read on the forward strand.
CAAACGAAAGCGGCGCAGTAGAGGTGGGCGACAAGAACCTGGTGGTGGAGATTACCGGAACAGATATGCCATCTCTGGTCCTCTCTGCATCTATCGTAGCCTGCGACCTGTACGACTCAGGCTTCGAGGTGCTTCCTGTAAAAGTTGTATACCCGTACGACACTCCATTTGGAAGAGAAGTGACTATACCGTACTACTTCCAGGAGCCAGTTACAGTGGACGTAGCCTATGTGAACAAGCTGCTTGGCGAGAAGTTCACAGCCGAAGAGGCAGCACAGTACTGCCAGAAGATGGGAAGCCGCACCAAGGTCGATGGCGACATAATCACAGTATATCCACCCGAATACAGGAACGACTTCCTCCACTCTGTGGATGCTATCGAAGACATCATGATTGGACGTAACCTAAAGAACTTTATACCCGAGATGCCTTCCGACTTCACCAAAGGAAAGATATCTGACGAATCGCAGTTCGGACGCCAGATCAAGAACATAATGGTGGGGCTGGGGTATCAGGAGATGACATACTGTTACCTGGGCTCTGCAAAAGACTTTATCCAGAAGATGAACATAACCCCAGAGAATGTTGTCCAGATTGCAAACCCTATGAGCGAGAACTTCGAGTTTGTCCGCCCATCGGTTCTGCCATGCCTTCTCAACTCCGAGTCTATCTCCAGCAATGCAGTGTATCCGCATAACATCTTCGAGATTGGAAAGATTGCGCTTATCAACCCCGAGGAGAACTACGGAGTAAGCACCATAAATTCGCTGGGCTTCCTGTCGGCCGACAAAGATACCACATTCAACTCGCTCAACTCCCAGATTACAGCTCTGTTCTACTACATCGGAGCCGATTACACGCTCAAGGAGATCGAGGATCCGCGGTTTATCACAGGCCGCTGTGCAGAGGTAATCTCCGGCGGCAAGGAAGTAGGAATAATGGGCGAGGTAAATCCAGTGGTACTTGAGAACTGGGGAATCCAGGTGCCATGTGCCGCATGCGAGCTTAACTTGGACATAATCCTTGCCGACACCAGAAAATGAGGTGATTATGGAAATCAAGATAAAAGCTGTTCAGGCAGTGATTCCTGAAGATTCAAACATTATCGTGGGACAGTCTCATTTTATAAAGACAGTCGAGGACCTTGAGGAGATTGTTGTATCCGCAGTGCCCGGCATCCAGTATGGCCTTGCATTCAACGAGGCATCTGGCCCGTGCCTGGTACGCACCGGCGGCAACGAGCCTTCTCTGGTGGAGGCTGCCAGGGCCAACGCTCTGGCTACCGGAGCCGGCCACACCTTCTATCTGGTTATAAAGAAGGCTTTCCCGATTAATATACTTAAGCAGATCCAGGCATGCGGCGAGGTGGTTAATATCTTTGCCGCCACTGCCAACCCGCTGCAGATTGTTCTTGCCGAGTCGGAGCAGGGCAATGGTATCTTGGGCGTCATCGACGGCTTTGCACCCAAGGGTGTGGAAGGCGATGCCGACAAGAAAGACCGCAAGGATATGCTCCGCCTGTTCGGGTATAAGTTCTGAGCCTACATTTTAAATAAAAGTATTGTCGAAAACGTGGCAATTTAATATATTTATATTGTCAAAAACGTGGCAATTTATTAAATGTGGGGGCTGAGTATGCTCAGACGAAAGTTCTATAAAACTCTCATTGAATGGCGTAATACAAAAGAAAAAGAATGTCTTTTTGTTACTGGCGCCCGGCAGATTGGCAAGACATTTATTATTGAGCAGTTTGGCCGTAATAATTATAAAAGTTATATATACCTTAATTTCCTGCGAAATCCGGAGCAGACAAAAATTTTTGATGGAGCTCTTGAAGCCAATGATATTTATAAAAGATTATCTCTTCTTCTGCCCGATGTAAACTTTATTTCTGGCAGCACACTTATTTTTATTGATGAGATTCAAGTCTGTCCTAAGGCAAGGACTGCTCTTAAATTTCTGGCTCTTGACAACCGTTTCGATGTTATAGCTTCAGGCTCTCTGCTTGGTGTTAATTATAACAGAATGCAAGCCGAAGAAGAAATAATGAAGGAAATTTCCATACCTGTAGGCTACGAACGGGAAATTGAGATGTATTCTCTTGATTTTGAGGAATTTTTATGGGCAAATGGTATTTCCGAAGAAGCTGTCCATAGCTTGGAGAGTTATTTTGAAAGACATGAAAAAATTCCTGAAGAAATAGTAAGCCGATATCAGAAACTCCTGCACGAATACTTGGTTGTAGGTGGAATGCCTGAGGTAGTGAACACTTTTCTGGCGACATCGAATTTTCAAGCAGTTCATGCTGAGCAGCAGAAAATATTCAGGGCATATGAAGATGATATACAGTTATATGCCAAGAATACAGAGAAGCCTAAAATACTTGCCTGTTACAGGTCAATTCCACGCCAGCTTGCAAAAGAATATACAAAATTCCAATATAAAACAGTAGAAAAAAATGGAAGTGCTAAAAAATATGATAATGCACTTGCATGGCTGGAAAATGCAGGTCTGATAAAACTTGTTTACAACGTAAGCCTGCCAGAGATGCCGTTAAAAGCATATGAGCAGCCTGAAAGTTTTAAGGTTTATGTAACTGACATAGGACTCGCCACCGCTCTTTTTGGATATGAGACACAGGTTGCATTAGTAAATAAAACACTTACAGGACATGCCAAGGGCGGTATTTATGAGAACCTTATCTTTGATATGTTGAGCAAGCAAGGTATGCCTCTTAATTATTTTAAGAGACCTGACAATATACAGAAAATAGAATTCATCTATGAAAAAGCCGGTGCAGTCATTCCCGTCGAGGTAAAGTCAAAACGTGGTGATACCGTATCTCTGAACAGCTTTATTAATGAATATCATCCGCCATATGCCTACAAACTGATTGATGGGAATGAGGGCTTTGACGGTCTGAAAATCACTGTCCCTCATTTTATGGCAATGTTTGTTGGAAAATAATTCGTATTATCAAGCCTGCAACTAGGGGTGGCACAGCGCTGCCACCTTATCAGGTATAAGTCCAGTTCTGTTTTCTAAGCCAGAACAACTGTTGATATTTTTGCAATTTCAGATTCCAGTTCATATTTGGCATTGCGGATATCTATATCATTCTGAATGTTAAGGAAATAGCTGTCAGATACCCCAAAATATTTAGCCAGACGGAGAGATGTATCAACAGTTATCTTCCGGCGGTCATGGAGGATATCCTGTACTCTTGAGACTGGTACGTTAATACCTTGTGCCAACTTATATGCCGATATCTTGTATGGAATCATAAACTCCTCTTTTAGAATCTCTCCCATTTTTGGTGTTTCAATATGGTTTTTCATCTTTTTCTCCTAATGATAATCAACTATCTCAAGATCATAAAAATCACCAAGATATTCTCTAAAACAGATACGGAATCTATCATTTATCCGTATACTGTATTGACCGGCTCTATCTCCTTGTAACAGTTCTAGGTGATTGCCTGGTGGAATCCTCAAGTCATCCAATTTTTCAGCGTTATCAATCATAATAAACTTCCTCAAAGCAGCTTTCTGTATGGAACTTGGAAACTTTAGCGATTTCTCTTGGTAATAAATTCTTCTTGTTTCTCTGTCTGCAAAACTCTTTATCATAATATACCTTCCTTACGTGTGTATGTCAATCGGGTATATATCATATTTAAACCTGATTGTAACTTGTATTTATATACACAAGAAAAAAATCAATTTTGCTTCAAGTTTTGCTGCACAAAGTAAAAAAACTTTATAAATCTTTACAACGCCAGCAATAAGATACCCCTGCTTACAGTCCCCACCTCCAGATAACACCTGGCGTGTCCCGGTACGCTCCTACAGACAGGCAAAGGGTATACAGGCCAGTAAGCGACTTTTTGCAAAAGTCATTCCGAATTTAGTTCGGAATCTGTCCCGTATACCCATGCCTGTAGCTGTAGTCCGTAATGTCCACGCCAGGTGCTTCTTGCGGTGGGCACTTCCGCTGGGTATATCTTTTGCTGGCATATTTAGCGATGTATGAGTTTTTGCACTTTGTTTCGCACTGATCGAGGAGGGGGCGCCCAC
>JAFSOR010000023.1 GCA_017446885.1 Spirochaetia bacterium
AACGGTCCTTCAACAGGTTCCGGTATCAGCATCAAGTTCAAGCAGATGAGCATCACCGCAGAGACAGACGGAAACAGAGACAAGATTTCTTCTGGCGAATCCCTCCAGATCAGATGCTATGCTAACGAGGACAGCGAGCAGATCGGAATGTGCGACTGGTACATCGGCGGAACCAAGGTCGCATCAGGCACAACATACACATTCTGCCAGAGCAATCCTGGCTTGTACAACGTAACCTGCATCGCAGCAGACAGCTCAAGCAACCCAACATGCATCGACTGCCAGCAGCTGATGATTGAGGTTTGGTAATCTCTCCTTAGATATAAAAAGAAGGGGCATCCAGAACGGATGCCCCTTTTCGTTTTGTCACCCTGAAACAAGTTCAGGGTGACGTGGTTTGTTAGAATACCGGCACAACTTCTCCGTTAGGATATCTCTTTGCGATGTAATCCTTGACCTTCTGTGTCTTCAGGGCCTCAACCAGAGCCTTGATTGCAGGCTTGTTCTCGTTGCCAGCCTTGACTGCGATGACGTTTACGTATGGAGAGGATGAACCCTCTACAAAGAGTCCGTCTTTATTTGCAGAAAGTCCAGCAGGAATAGCATAGTTGCCATTGATTACTGCGCCGTCAACATCTCCAAGAACTCTTGGCAGAGAAGCAGCCTCGATTTCTCTGAACTTGATCTTCTTAGGATTCTTTGCAATGTCCAGAGGAGTTGCTGTGATTCCAGCATCAGCTTTCAGTGTGATAAGTCCGGCATCTGCAAGAAGGAGCAGTGCTCTTCCCTCGTTGGTCGGATCGTTAGGAATTGCGATTACTGCCTTGTTCTTGAACTGATCCAGCTTTGTAACCTTCTTTGAATAGAGTGCAAATGGCTCTACATGGATTCCGCCGGCATTCACCAGATGATATCCCTTCTCCTTGTTGAAGGAATCAAGATATGGGATGTGCTGGAAATAGTTTGCATCGATATCGCCAGCCTCTACTGCATCGTTTGGTGTCACATAGTCTGTGAATTCCACAACTTCAAGCTTTACACCCTTTGCTGCCAGGTCATCCTTGATAAGGTTGAGGATCTCGGCATGTGGCTCCGGTGTAGCTCCCACTTTGATTGTCTGCTGTGCATATACTGCTGTGGTGGCAAATACAAGCGCTGCGATTAAAAGAAATTTTTTCATTTATAACCCCCTATTACCTACTTGATTGGTAGGTATATTATACTTTCAAACCAAAACTGTGTCAACAGCTGGATTAAATTTTTATCTCTTGCTCAACATCTTGTTGGTCAGCCGGGTACCTGCGAACTGGATTGCTGCCACCATTATGATTATGACAATTACCGCTGCAGTCATTACCCCGGTGCGGAACCGCTGGTAGCCATAGCGGATAGCCAGGTCTCCCAGGCCACCGCCCCCCAGTGTTCCAGCCATAGCAGAATAGCTTATAAGATTGATGATAGTCAAGGTGATGCCTGATACAACAGATGGCATTGCCTCCGGCACCAGAACCTTGTATATGATCTGCCAGTTGGTGCTTCCCATAGCCCGGGCGGCCTGGACAATACCGGGGTCAACCTCGTTCAGTGCAGTCTCGGTGATACGTGCCACAAATGGGGCTGCCGCTATGGAAAGTGGTATTATAGTAGCTGTTGTGCCGATTGCTGTCCCCAGCATCAGGCGGGTGAAGGGGAGTAGCACAATCATCAGGATTACAAATGGGAAAGACCTGAGTACATCTATAATACGGCTTAAAATTGAGTTGAACACCGGCCGCGGGGTTATGCCGTACTGGTTTGTGGTGTTAAGGAGCACTCCCAGAGGAAAGCCTATAATAATAGCGAACAATGTGGAGAAGAATACCATAAGCAGGGTCTGGAGTGTGGAGACTCCTACAAGGATCAATATCTGTTCCATAGACTACTCCTGCTCCTTGCGCACACGGACGTTGTTGGCCTCAAGCCATTCTATGACCTTGGAGATTTCCTCGTCGCTTCCTGTGATATCCACATTCATATAGCCCACATCCTCATCTGGCAGATGAGAGATTCCGGCAGCAAAAATATTGAACTTTACATCGAACTTATTGGCAATCATGCTCATAATAGGCTTGTCAGGAGTGTTTCCTGTAAAGTGCAGATGGAATCGGCCGGTCTGGTCCGACCACTTTACCATCTCTTTGTCGTTGAGCACATTCTTTATAAAGTCCCGGGTTGTCTTTGTCTTCGGATTTGCGAAAATCTCCTTTACAAGTCCCTGCTCAACCAGCTGTCCTTCCTCGAGCACTGCCACATACTCGCAGGCGTCGCGCACCACCTCCATCTGGTGTGTTATCATGACCACAGTCAGGTTCATCTTCTTCTGGATATCCTTTATCAGGGCCAAGATAGACTGTGTTGTGTTGGGGTCCAGGGCGCTGGTGGCCTCGTCGCAGTAGAGTATGTCGGGCTGTGTGGCCAGAGCTCTTGCTATAGCTACCCGCTGTTTCTGCCCGCCCGACAGGGTGCTTATTGGCGCATTCTCCCTGTCCTCAAGGCCTACCAGTTTGAGCATCTCGGTTACACGCTCTTTTATCTGGGCCTTGGGTGTGCCGCAGATCTCAAGGGGATATGCCACATTCTTGCCGGCAGTGCGGGAGCTGAAAAGGTTAAAGTTCTGGAATATCATCCCTATCTTGCGGCGGCAGGCAATAAGCTCATTTTTAGGCAGGTTGTCGACCCGTCTGCCGCCATAGAATACCGCACCCTGGTCCGGCGTCTCCAGAAGGCTCATAAGGCGCACCAGCGATGACTTGCCGGCACCGCTTTTTCCTATGATGCCGAATATGGTGTTCTCTGGTATATCCAGCGAAACGTCATTCACTGCAGTTATTGTGTCATAGGTTTTTTTCAGGTTCTCCAGCTTTATCTGCATGTGCGCCTTTCAATATCATTTATACATAGGGAACTTGGCTGTAAATGCGTAAACCTCGTCCCGCAGTGCTGCAAGTTCAGCATCGTTATCGATGTTGTCACAGGCTCTCTTGATGAACCGTGCTATCTGAACCATCTCGGCTTCTTTCATGCCACGTGTGGTTACAGATGGGGTACCGATACGGATTCCGCTGGTTACCATAGGTTTCTGCTTGTCGAACGGAATAGCGTTCTTGTTCACACTTATTCCAGCCTTGTCCAATGCCTGCTCCACAGCCTTTCCTGTAAGGCCCAGTACAGATACATCAACCAGCATCAGGTGGTTGTCTGTGCCGCCTGAAACCAGTGCAAAGCCCTGTGCTAAAAGCTCTTTTGCCAATGCCTGTGCGTTTGCCACAATCTGGGCTGCATATGCCTTGAACTCAGGCTTTAAGCATTCGCCCAGAGCCACAGCTTTTCCAGCGATAATATGCATAAGAGGACCGCCCTGGATTCCAGGGAATATAGCCTTGTTGAGCTTGTACTCATCTGCAAACTCCTGGCTTGACAGGATCATACCGCCACGTGGGCCGCGGAGTGTCTTGTGTGTTGTGGTTGTGGTCACATGAGCATATGGAATCGGGCTTGGGTGTAGACCTGCTGCAACCAGACCTGCAATGTGGGCCATATCCACCATAAGGATGGAGCCTACAGAATCTGCAATCTCCCTGAACCTCTTAAAGTCTATTGTCCGCGGATATGCAGAGGCACCAGCGATTATCAGCTTGGGCTTGCACTCTTTGGCAATTCTCTCAAGTTCGTTATAGTCGATGAAACCGTCCTCTTTAACTCCGTAAGGAACGATGTTGAAATAGGTACCCGAGAAGTTTACAGGCGAGCCATGGGAAAGGTGTCCGCCGTGTGCCAGATTCATGCCCATTACAGTGTCGCCCGGCTTAAGGAGTGCAAACTGGACAGCCATGTTGGCCTGTGCGCCGGAGTGGGGCTGAACATTCACATAAGTGCAGCCGAAAAGCTTTTTAGCCCTCTCCCGAGCCAGCTCCTCGGCGATATCTACGCACTGGCAGCCGCCGTAATAGCGCTTTCCAGGGTAGCCTTCGGCATATTTGTTTGTCATTATGCATCCGTCGGCCTCAAGCACGGCGTTAGAAACATTGTTCTCGGATGCGATAAGCTCTATGTTATGGTTCTGTCTGGCTTTCTCCTGCTCTATTGCAGCCCAGACTTCGGGGTCAGCGTCCTTCAGATGGTCGTCAAAAAATCCCATGAATTCCTCCCAGTTTGTGTTTTTCTTCATTTTATATCGAAAGCCCCAAACAGTAAATACGGGTAGGGATAAAAAGTAATTAAGTTCATTAAAATAAGTAGAAAAAGTAATTTATTATTAATAATCAATATGATATAGTTATCTTGCTATGAAAAAGATGACAAGACAGGAAAAGCATCAGCAGTGCATGCGGGAAATCAAAGGAACTCTGATAGTCACACTTCTCTGCTGTGCTTGGCACATTTTCACAGCCTTTGCTCTTAATGGAAAAGGTCTTTATTTTCTGGGGATGCCGGCTTGGTTCTCGGTGTCGGTCTTTGGAACCATAGTCATTGCTCTGGTGGGGGTACGCTACCTGCTGAAGCATGTGTTTGTAGACTTTGAGTATGATGACGAGGAGGAGCAGGAATGATTCTGACAATCCTTATTATCTACCTTGTCTGCAACGCAATTATAGGCATCTGGTACAATAGAAAGAAAAGCAGGGAAAGCACCCTTTCTGTTGAGAAAAAATATTATATAGGCAGCCGCTCCATGAACGGTCTTCTTTTGGCTATGACCACCATGGCCACATATACATCGGTAAGCTCGTTCGTGTCGGGCCCCGGTGCTGCAGGTATGACCTACGGCTATGCACAGGTCTGGATTGCGGCGGTGCAGGTGCCTGTAACTTTCTTTATCCTGGGCGTGCTTGGCAACAAGATGGCCTTGGTTTCCCGCCGAACCGGTGCTGTTACTGTGGCAGGCTACCTTAAGGCACGCTACAAGAGCGATGCACTGGTCATTATCACATCGCTTCTTATGGTGGCCTTCTTCATAGCACAGATGATATCCCAGTTCACAGGCGGGGCCACCCTGATTCAGTCCATTACTGGAATTGACTATAAGTATTCGCTGTTCATTTTTGCTGCAGTGGTGATTATCTACACCGCTTTCGGAGGATTCTCGGCAGTAGCGATTACCGATGCTATCCAGGGCTTTATAATGTGCATAGGCACATTCCTGTTCCTGTTCTTCGTGCTTCAGGCTGGCGGTGGGCTTTCCGGAATTGATGCAGGTCTCCAGCAGAATCTGCCCGGTGTTTATGACAACCTGTTTGCAAAGTATAAGCCTGGAACTCTGCTTTCTTTCTGGATTCTGGTGGGTTTTGGTGTGCTGGGTCTGCCACAGACCGCAGTACGTGGCATGGGATTCAAGAACACCAGGAGCCTGCACAGTGCTATGTGGATTGGTGCCATAACCTGTTCTTTCGTAGTAGTGGGTATGCATCTGGCGGGCGCATGGGCAGGAGCTCTGGTGGACAAGGCCAACCTTCCTACATCAGACTATTTCATTCCGTACATTGTGCAGCAGATTATGCCTACACCTCTGGCAGGTCTTTTCCTGGCTGCTCCTATGGCTGCAGTAATGTCCACTGTGGACTCCCTGCTGATCCTGGCCTCAGCCGCCATCGTCAAGGACCTGTGGCGGACCTATGTGGTCAAGGATGATCCTGTGAAGATTGAGAAGTACAACAAGAGGGTGGCTTTTGTAAGCCCGCTGGTTACACTGCTCTTCGGAATCCTGGTGGCTGTCCTGACCCTGAATCCCCCTGACATCATCTTCTTCCTGAATATGTTTGCCTTCGGTGGTCTTGAGTGTACATTCTTCTGGCCTCTGGTAGGTGGACTCTTCTGGAAAAAGGGTACACGTCAGGCTGCTGTTGCCAGCTCATTAGGAGCCGCATTCACCTACATCTTCTGCCATTACAATGTGAAGATTGTAGGAATCAATGCTGTAGCCTGGGGTCTTCTGGTAGGTGGACTGCTCTACTTTATCGTAGGCCATATTACCGGCAAGAAAGGGCTTGATAAGGATATTCTGGACAACTGTTTCTGATACCGATGCGGTGATTAGCCTTTCAGATTCTTCCTGGCTTCTTCGTTGTTGTTGATGACCATGGCCACCTTGCTGCATTTATCTAATTCACTGCAGTCACCGCAGGTCTCAAACCCCTTTGCTGCAGCGCATTTGCGGATGGGGCACATGGAGGCGCAGTAGGCGAACTTTATTCCCTCGGTCCGGCATCCCATGCAGTTGATAGTCTCGGGTGTAATCTGGTCAGTATGATTCATCTCGCACCACTTGCGTGAAGTCTCTTTACGCAGGTTGTCATCATTGTTGATTGTGGCGATTCTTGCATCGCATTTCTCGCAGTCAAGACCACAGTATGCAATAAGCTTTTTCATAGAGTCCTCCAAGAAAGAATAAAAAAATTTTACTATATGCTATATGATTTATCAATTAAATTTTTTCTGTTGATTATCAGCTGCTTTTTAATATAGTGTTAATACATGAAACAGATTTTGAAAACTATGGTTCTCGACTACAAAGCAGTTGACGCCATTCCTGATAAAATCCAGTCATTGTTGAAAGAACATGGTATCCATAAGGCAAATATCATAAGATCCCGCCTGGCTATTGAATCAGTGCTTCTTGAAATTGCCGATCATTATGAATGCAAGAAAGAGATAACTATTTCTATAGGAAGCAGGTTCGGCTCACGATATTTTATCATCAGATATGAGGGAGATGCATATAATCCTATGGAGGATATAGCTTCCACAGGGTTTTCTGAAATGCTTCTGGACAGGTTGTCCTTAAAGCCGATATAAGCTCTTCTTTGAATAAACTTGTCTTAGAACCAGTTTCGGCTCTCTTACCTCTCTTATATGGGAAAATGGCTTCGGTGTGTTCGCTTCGATATGGAAGCCGATCCTGTTCTGTATCATCTTTGCATATCTGCTGCTGTTCTCCTATCTGATAATAGTCTCGCTCAGGCTGAATCGGAGTAATGCTTGGGGCATATGGTATACCTGCCTCATATACTGCTCTGGCCGGCACAATAATCATGTTCTGCGATTTCTTCATGACAGCCTGCAATATCAGTATACGGCACCTGGAGCTGATACTTCAGGCTTTGCATTGGAAAAAGCTGGATAAAGAGAAGTTCATCAGTTAACTGCTTCTGATTTTTATGCGGTGAATAGGTAAAATAATCTCCGCAAAAATGCGGTGAATAGACTTGATAATCACCGCAAAAAATGTTATACTCCTATTATGTACATATATCATGATGAACATTGGCCATTCTTCGAATATGATTCTCATTCTCTCTCAAGGCTGCTTGAGGAATGTCACCTGGAGCAGGGAAAACTGCTTGCGCGGATGGATATGCTGGGGCTTTCAGAGAAAGAGGAGAAGATACTCTCAACCGTTACAAGCGATATAGTCAAATCCAGCGAGATAGAGGGATTTCTGTTAAATCAGGATAAAGTCCGTTCATCTATTGCCCGCAGGCTGGGAATCAAAACATCAGGACTGGTAAATTCAGACCGTAATGTTGATGCTGTTGTTGATATGATGCTTGATGCCGCCACAGACTTTGAAAAACCACTTACCGAGGAGCGGCTTTTTAGCTGGCATGCCTGTCTTTTTCCAACTGGTTATAGTGGAATGAACAAGATAGAAGTGGCTAAATACCGTTCATCGGATATGCAGGTGGTTTCAGGTGGTTTAGGACATGAAAAGGTGCATTATGAGGCACCAAAACCGAAGGCTGTCAGGCGGGAGATGAGGCTTTTTCTAAGATGGTTGAATAATAAGAAGAAAGAAGGGGATTCTATCATTCATGCTGCTGTTGCTCACCTTTGGTTTATCACGATACATCCTTTCGAGGATGGAAATGGACGCATAGCCCGGACAATAGCAGATATGATGCTCTGCCGCAGCGACAGGACCAAATTCCGTTTCTACAGCATGTCGAATCAGATCCTGCTTGATAAAAAAAACTACTATGATATTCTTGAGAAAACACAGCATGGCTCTGTTGATATCACCGGATGGATTGAATGGTTTTTAAAATGCTATAAGGGGGCGGTTGAAGAGAGCTTTGCCCAGACAGAGAGTGTTCTTAGGAAATATGCTTATCTTCAGGGTATCTCGCATATACCGCTGAACAGTCGCCAGTCCCTTATGCTGAATAAAATGCTGGACAGTTCATGGTTCGGAGTGCTGAATACATCAAAATGGGCCAAAATTACCAAGTGCTCTTCTGATACTGCATTGAGAGATATCACAGATTTAGTGGAGAAGGGAGTGCTTGAGAAGAATCCGACTGCGGGAGGAAGGAGCACTAATTACGTTATACTTATTAAGGTGCAAGAGGGGAGAAATGAAGAGAATCATTAAATTCAGTATTATTATTTTGTGTGCGGTGTTTATGGCAATGCCGGCAGCGGCTCAGGGCAAGTCTGGCAATAAGGTCTATTTTGCCGCCCCGCTTTTCAATATAAGCGAACTCGATTTTAACCTTAAGCTGACTCATCTGCTTGAAAGCTATGGCTATGAGGTTTTCCTGCCCCAGCGTGATGGTTATCTGGCGGCAGAATTAGCAGGCAAAAGTCAAGAAGAGCTTGCCGATATGATCTTTAAGAAGGACCAGGAAGAGGTTCTCAAGGCCGATATTATATTCATACTTCTGGATGGCAGGGTGCCAGACGAAGGTGCCTGCGTTGAGCTGGGTATTGCCTATGCCAATGGCAAAAGATGCTATGGCTTTAAGAGCGATTCCAGATCTGTTGAGCTTGGGCTTGATGTGAATCCTATGATAACCGGATGCCTTGAGAAGCTTTTCTACGGCTTGGATGGCAATAAGCTGATTGAAGAATTAAAACAGTATCTGGCCAAGAATAAACTGTAAGTTTTTCAGCTGTCGCCCTGAAGGGGTATGAACACTGCGTTGGCCAGGATGAAGAGGTTTTCCAGGGTGGCGTTGTTCCTCATGCTCACGCAGTAGGTAAGGCCCGGTACTATGTCCTGCCAGATGACAATTCCTATGGTCTGATCCTCTATCACCGACCAGCGTGCTGTGGCAGAGTTGTAGCCTACCGGAATCTCAAGCTCGTTGTCCCATTCGTAATAGTAACCCGATATGTCCTCAAGCTCTGTTGATGTGCTGGGCTTTATCCTGGCGGTGCACTCGGTCTCCTGCCATATAAAGTCGGCCTGTGCTACTTTGTCCGATATGATTGAATAGTAGATGTTCTCTGCATCTTTGGGGATTCCGAAAGTTATTCCCAGTTTCTGCTGTATCTCTTCGAACGATGATTCTACAATAGGGTTGGGCATCTCCACCTGATTTTTGCGGCATCCAGCCAGAAGGAGAGGGAAAAGAATAAGCAGAAAGAAAATTTTCTTCATAATTTCAGAATATCATAATTTGGGCAAAAAAACAAATAGTATGTTTAATGGTGGTGATGATGGTGATGTGCTTCGTGGTGGGGCTCGATATGGCACTCCTGGTCTGAACAGATTTCGGGCTCGGTCTCAAGTACTGCGTGGCATATGCTGTGCTCCTCAAGCTCCTCACGTATTAGGTGTTTTATCCCCTGTATGTCGGCGGCCTTGGTAACTATGTGCATAGTTGCGTAGTTGTTATAGCCGTCTATGCTCCATACATGGATATGATGTATATCCTCCACCCCTCCTATTTTGAGTATATGGTTTCTAAGCTCGGAGATATCGATGCCGGAAGGGGTTTTCTCCAGAAAAAGGTCCAGCACTGCCTTTAGGTTTTTTAATGTGTTGACAAAGATGAACAGGGCCACACCGATGCTCATAAGTGGGTCGATTACCCTGATGTCAGTGAAGTTCATTATGATAGCCCCTGCAAGGACTATAACCCAGCCCAGCACATCCTCAAGCATATGAAGGTTCACTGCTTTCTGGTTTATGGAATCTCCTTCCCTGGTCACATATGCGGCTATGAAATTAAGCACTACGCCGATAATGGCAAATATAATCATGCCGCTGTAGTTGATCTCCACAGGGTTCAGGAGCCTTTTTACTGCCCCGATGATTACCAGGACAGAGCCCACCAGAAGTATGGTTGTAGTAATCACACCGCCCAGGACTGAATAGCGGATATATCCGTAAGTATATTTTTCATCGGCTTTCTTTTTGCTTTTTTTCTCAAGGAAATAGGAGATACCTATCGAGAGTGCATCTCCAAGGTCGTGCAAAGAGTCTGAAAGTATAGCCACAGAATTGACGAAAAGCCCACCGAAGAACTCAAAGACTGAAAATGATAGATTCAATATGAATGCGATGAGAATGTTCTTTTCTGTCTTCATTTTTTCATAGGTTAGCTTGTGCTAACCACCTCTATTTCAATATATCATAAGCCACAGGGAAAGTAAAGTAGGTGTCGGGGTAGGGCTCGTCGGCAAGCATAAAGTGCCACCACTCGCAGTCCAGCGGTCTAAAGCCGTTTCTTACCATGACTTTCTGAAGAAACATCCGGTTTGTAAACTGCTCCTCTGTTATCCCTGTGTAGTCAGGGTGAGAGATGGGACCGAAGAAATCAAAGGGGCTTCCCATGTCCACCTCCTGCCCGGTGCTCATGTCCAGCAGTGTCAGGTCTACGGCGCTGCCCCGGCTGTGGCTGGACTGGGTTGCAATATAGCCTTTCTCGAAAAGCTCGGTTTTATTAAGATCGGGGTAGAATATCTGCTTCATCCTTATATCCTGGTCCTCAAGACCCCACAGCACAAAGTGTTTTACTGCATTGGCAGGGCGGTAGGCGTCGAATACTTTAAGCCGGTAGCCGCTTACTATAAGCTCCTTGCTCACAGCCTTAAGAGCTCTGGCTGCCTCCCGGGTCAGGAATGCACAGGGTTCCTCGTAGCCGTCAATCCTGTCACCTATAAAATTGTATGTGGAATAATAACGGATCTCCTGTATGATATCCGGCACATATTCAGAGAGCAAAACAAATCCGGAAGCATCCTTTGTAAAGTCTTTCATACTATTGATTTTATAGTAGAAAAAAGCAATAATCAAGAGTTGGAAAGGACAGCAGGATGCAGAAAAAGTTTCAGATGAAAGGGCAGGAGACAATTCAGGAGATTCTGGATTTCAACTGCGAGACACTTAAAAATTTTAAGCTTGATTCAAAGGAAAGGCTTCGTACAGAGCTGACATTCGAAGAAGTGCTTATGCGGCTGATAGAGCATGGTGACTTTGAAGAAAAGAAAAATATTTCTATCAGTATTAATAAATTTTTAGGCAATGTCAGCATAGATTTGAGGGTTCCTGGTTCTGATTTTGAATTTTTGCCCAGACTCGATTTTTATGATATAGAAAGCGATGATGGAACAGTAGAGAACATTCAGAATATGCTCCTACGGTCCCTTGGAGAAAGGATTAGTTTCAGACATTCAGTCGGTTATAATACAGTCAGGATACAGGTTTACCGTTCGCAATATTTCAACTTGTACTTGATTCTTTCTTCAATGATTCTGGCGATTATAACAGGGATTGCAGCCAAGAATCTATTTCCAGAGCATATATGCAGTTTCTTTAATGATAATATTTTACAGTCATTCATATCATTGTTTATGAATGGACTTAAGATGTGTGCTGTACCAGTTGTCTTTCTTTCTATTGTAAGCTGTTTTACTAAAGCAGACAGTTTAGCCGGAATAAAGAGGATTGGAATCAAGCTGTTTGTTTTCTATTCTTTTTTTATGATTCTTTCTGCATCTTTAGGCTATTTTGCTGTCCAGTTATTAAAGCCAGGTGCTGGAATCCATCTAACTACATCGTCTGGTTCAAGCGAAGCAGCTGCAGGCAGTATGCTTTCAATGCGGAATGTCCTTGTTGATGTGGTGCCCAGCAATATCATAAGACCTTTTGCAGAAGGAAATATGATTCAGCTGATACTTCTGGCAATTCTGGTGGGTGTGGCCTGTGGAGCATGCAGAATAAAAATCATCACCTCAATCTTTGATGAGCTGAACAGGATTTTCCTTAAGATTATAGGATTTTTCATGCAGCTTATTCCTCTTTTTGTCTTCTGTGCTGTATCATCTATGCTTATTACGACTGGTTCCAAGGTGCTGCTGTCTGTCCTGGGATTATTCTACACAAATATTTTTGGTGTTCTGCTTCTTTTCATCGCTTATTGTATTGTTTTTGCTGTCCTTGGATTTAATCCATTTAGAGTGCTTAAGAAATCGATGCAGATGCTGTTGACAGCTTTTACAACTGCCTCCAGTATCGCCTGTATGCCAGATGCTATGAAAATATCGGGGGAACTGGGTGTTGAACCTAAAATGTATAATTTTTCTGTTCCAATAGGAATAACTTTATTTAAAAGTACTTTCCCCATTATGGCGATTGTCTTTGTCTGTTCATCAGCAACTATCTATGGCATTGATCTAACGCTGTCAAAAATTATTTCAGTAGCTTTTTCATCAATTGTCCTTATAATGGCTATGCCTGGAATACCTGGAGTAACCCTTATCCTTATGTCGACTCTGCTGGCTATGGCAGGGTGTCCCGCCGAAGCACTGGGGCTGGTGGTCGGTATTGACCCGATTATTGATATGTTTGCCACACCTGTCGGAGTTACTGGTGTTATGGCTTCTGTCCTTGCAGTGGCAAAAAGTGAGAAGATGTTAGATAAGTAGCTTTGACAGCTTCTCCATAGCCTTCTGGGTGTTCTCTCTTGAGTTGAATGCACTGAACCGCACATAGCCCTGACCGCAGCTTCCGAAACCGCTTCCAGGTGTGCATACTATGCCGCATTCGTGGAGCAGCCTGTCAAAGAATGCCCAGGAGTCGGTCTTGGTGTTGACCCATACATATGGCGAGTTGTCGCCTCCGGTGCAGCTGTAGCCAAGATCCACTATTGCTTTCTTGATTATTGCTGCATTGCCCAGGTAGTAGTCTGTCTTTTCCTTGATCTGAGCCTGACCTTCTGGTGTATAGCAGGCAGCTGCTGCGCACTGAACAGGGTATGAGGCACCGTTGAACTTGGTGGTCTGCCGCCTGTTCCACATTGCATAAAGCGATGCCGGGTTGCCATCTGAATCGTATACTTTGCACTTTTTAGGCACTACAGTGAATCCGCACCGAACTCCGGTGAATCCAGCTGTCTTTGAGAAACTGCGGAACTCCACAGCCACCTCGTCGGCACCTGGGATTTCGAATATAGATTTAGGCAGCGCAGGATTCCGAATAAAGCATTCATATGCTGCATCGAACAGGATAAGGGATTTGTTTTCCTTGGCGTAGTCGACCCATTTCTTAAGCTGATCCTTGGTGGCAGTGGCCCCGGTAGGGTTGTTTGGGAAGCACAGATATATGACATCTGCCTTCTGGGTCGGAAGGTCTGGCACATAGTTGTTGGCCTGGGTAGAATCGAGGTAGATGAACTTGGAGTATCTGCCGTTTACAAAGTCGCCGCTCCGGCCTGCCATTACGTTTGTGTCCACATATACAGGATAAACCGGGTCTGGAACTGCTATAACTGCATCTGGGGCAAAAAGCTCCTGGAAGTTTCCGGTGTCGCACTTGGCGCCGTCGCTTACAAAAATCTCATCTGCACTTATATCGGCTCCGCGGCTCTGGAAATCGTGCTCTGCAATGGCACTGCGGAGGAAATCGTAGCCCTGTTCCGGGCCATATCCTTTGAATGTAGCTTTGGAAGAAAGGTCGTCCACACCCTTGTGGAAAGCCTTGAGGCATACATCTGCCAAAGGCAGGGTCACGTCTCCGATTCCCATTTTTATAACTTCTTTATCTGGGTTTTCCTTCTGGAATGCTGCAACCCGCTTTGCTATATCCGAGAAAAGGTATGAAGCCTGGAGCTTATTGTAGTTTTCGTTGATTTTTATCATGATATTTCCTCCGTAGGATACCTTGATGATATAAAAAAGTAATCGGATTTTCAATAGATTGCTAAAATTAAATATTAGGTGTAAAATAAATAAGATGATAGGTATCCGACTGGCTGACAGCACATTTTTCTCAATATGCTCCGATGGTCCCGAGAAGAAGAGGGTAGTGCTCTCTCCTGCCAATAAAAACCAGAAGAAAGCCAAGATAGATCTGTTCAGATATAATGCCTCGGACGAGAAAGACGGGTACCATATAGGCTCGCTTTTCCTTGACCCGATAGGTTATGACGATGCCGGCGAGTCGGAGATAGAACTTTTTATCGACACAGACGGAAAACGTATCAGGGCTGTTGCCACAGATTTGCGTGGTGGTTCCAAGGATGAATTTGCGACAGAGCTTCCTGGGATTATCCTGGCGCCGACTCAGGTGCAAAGCCAGGTTGTACAGACCGAAAACGCCCCGGAACCTGCACCGGTTGCAGTAAGGGGAATCAGGAGCCTCCAGATTATGATGGGGGTGCTTCTTATTATGATGGCTTTTGTCACCGGCATGCTGCTGTACAATATGATTTCTGCCCCCTGCGTGCGGAATCTGCCTGGTTTTGCTGAGCTTCCGCCTCCCGAGCCCGAGATGCAGCCTAAGCCAGAGCCACAGCCAGCGCAGCCTACACCACCGGCTCCTAAATCCGAACCAGCCCCAGCACCGCCAGCTCCTGTAGCTCCGGCTCCGGGTCAGGAATATATCCGTTACACTGTCAAGTATGGTGACACCCTGTGGTCGCTGGCCAGGGATTTCTGCAAGGACCCATACATGTATAAGCGTATCGCCTCAGAAAACCACCTGGAAAACCCCGACAAGCTTATATCTGGCACTATTTTAATTATTCCTATTAATAAATACTAAAATACATTTCATTTTCTGCCGATAGAAAATAGTAGTCTTTTGGGAGGAAGTGTGTCTAAATCAAGATCGATTATTATAACCTCCAGCATCCTTTTCTGTGCTGGAATACTTCTGGCGCTGGCCATGTTCTTTGCCAGTCATGGAATTGAGATTCCACTCTTTGTGCCACTTGGAGTATGGTTCTTAAGCCGGTTCCTGTGGGCTTCCTACTATGTCCCTGCATATCTTTTTTTCTGCGCTGTATATCTCCTCCTTAAGCATTGGAACCGCAAAGTCCTCTATGTCCTTATGGCTACTATCGCACCGTTCCTTACCCTGGCCGCTTTTTTGCGTGTTCTGCTGTGGACCCGCAGCCTTAAATATTTTGTTGCAGTCCTGCTTGCCCTGGCTGTCCTGATTGAGCTATATGGAATTGCTGTCATTGCAGGGTTCAAAGGCTTCCATTTCAGGCTCCCAACATTCAAGATTCCCCGTTTTGACCTTAAATCCTTAAATCCGTTCAGCCGCGATGACGATGAGGATGAAGATGACGAAGAGGAATATGATGAAGCTGAGGATGCCCGGGATGAAGAAAAACAGGAAGAGTTTATAGCAGTTTCTCCCGAAGCTGAATCCCAGGAAAAAGAAAATGAATCTGAATCAGCTGACAGCTATGCCCCTGAGTATTTAAGCCTTGGGCTTTCCCGTCTTTCCGAGCCAGAAGAAGTAGTATCTGAGTTTGAGATTGAGCCGGAAGATGAACCTGTGGAAGTTGAACCGGTGGAAGAGGATTCCGCTGAGGATGAACTGGAAGAAGATGCCGAAGAGCCTGTTGATGACGATTCCGAGATCAGCATAGAGATAGAAGGGGATGAAGAGGAAGAGGATGAGCCTAAACCTGCCCCGAAGCGGGTGCATAAGGCTTCTGCTGTACAGCGTAAAAGGCCGGTAAAATATGATATTCCAATAGAGAATGTGCTGGAAGACCGCGGAGATTCTTCATCCTATGTGGTAACCGAGGAGACTAAGCGCGATGCCAGTATACTTACCGAAACATTGCGGCAGTTCAAGATAGAGGCAGAGATAATAAGCATAAAGAAGGGGCCGGTAATCACCATGTTCGAGATTCTTCCGGCTTCTGGTGTGAATGTATCCAAGATTGCAAGCCTGGCCGACACCATAGCCATGAACCTGGCTGCCCAGAGCATCCGTATTGTCGCTCCTATCCCGGGCAAGCGGGCAGTAGGTGTGGAAATACCTAACCAGAAGCGCAATATAGTGGGATTCAAGGAGCTTATCTCTGCCAAGAACCCAGATGTGGACAAGGCAGCATTGCCTTTTATCCTGGGGCGTGACATAGAAGGAGACCCGCAGGTTGTTGATGTGGCCAAGACTCCGCACCTCCTTATCGCAGGAACCACCGGTTCTGGAAAGTCAGTATGTGTAAACTCCCTTATATCAACCATCCTTTACAGGAAGCGTCCTGATGAGGTAAAGATGATTCTGGTAGACCCCAAGGTAGTCGAGCTTAAGATATACAACGATGTGCCACACCTGCTTACCCCTGTGATAACCGAGCCAAAGAAGGCACTCCAGGCACTGCAGTACTGCATAGACGAGATGGAGAAGCGGTATAGGCTTCTGGAACAGCTGGATGTCCGCAACATCGAGGGATATAACAAGAAGATAAAGACCACCGATTACCTAGCCGACCCGCTGCCATATATACTGGTTGTAGTGGATGAGTTTGCCGACCTTATGCAGACATCAAGCAAGCAGCTTGAACCGGCAGTATCCAGGCTTACAGCCAAGGCCAGGGCAGTGGGAATCCACCTGGTTCTGGCTACCCAGCGTCCTTCGGTAGATGTCATTACCGGTGTGATCAAGGCCAATATTCCTTCCCGTATTGCCTTTATGGTATCAAGCGGCACCGACTCCAAGGTGATTCTGGATGCAACAGGGGCCGAGATGCTCCTGGGCAAGGGCGACATGCTGTTCAAGCCGTCGTGGACCCCTGTCCTGACCCGTATACAGAGCGCATTCCTGTCAGATGAGGAAGTAGAGCGGCTGGTAAGCGAGGTCAAGAAGATGGGCGAGCCCGACTATATCGACGACATCATCTTCCATGACGACGAGGAAGATATGGATCTTTCATTCGGAGGAGGCTCTGGCGGCGGCGGGTTCGACAGCGATGCCGATGTCTTTGACAAAGCCCTTGCCATAGTTGCCGAGACAGGAAAAGCTTCTGCCTCATACCTGCAGAGGCGTCTTTCCATAGGCTACAACAAGGCTGCCCGCCTTATCGAGGATATGGAGGCAAGGGGTATAATAGGGCCACCTAACGGCAGCAAGCCGCGAGAAATTCTCCATCTGCCCGACAGGTTCAAGGATTGATATGAAAAAAAATGATATATGGCGTATAGCACTTTTAAATGCCCCCTTTGCCCAGGAGACTACACCGCTCAGTTTTCTTAAGGACCTGGAAAGCGATTTCCTCTATAATCTTATAAAGGATGAGCCCCCCGCAGTCATTGCCCAGGTGCTCCACTCAATAGGGTACGAAAAGAGCCTGCCTGTGCTGGAAAAGTTCAGATTCCCGCTCCAGAAGGAGGTTCTGCGGGCTATGTACCTGGGCGATCTGGTCGATCCTGGCATTCTGGGAGTCATAGCCAACGCCCTTAAACGAAAAATTGAAAAAAAAGGTTGACAATTTTCTCTTATAGGCATTACTGTTTTATTACATCTTTTGTAAGGAGAAGAAAAAACCATCCGGAAATACTTTGACCGAAATGGTCATCAGTTATCAGAAGGGAAATGTTTCTTATGAAGCAATCTCTGGCCATATCTCTCTTTATGCCTACGATTTCCCGCGGCGGGTCAAGCATTGGGATCAGGACCGCTGCAGCGATTTCTTTGTATTTATCCATCCGCGCCTTAAAAAGATAGCTGACACTTTTGTATTCTCCGACCTCCCGTTCGAGTCATATCTTAATGCCTCACTTAAACATCAGCTGAATTCATTCATCAAAAAACAGCAGGAAAAAAGGATTAAAGAAGAACTTTTCTGCAATATATGTGCATCGGGCTCTCTTGCAGATGAGGGGGCTTTGTACAGAATCTACGATACATTCAACTACGAGGTCACCGAACCTGAAATATCATACCGGCATAAAGTTGACAAGGTCAGGAACAAGAAGCGGATTTTATTCCTTGCCCTGTCCCATCCTGACCAGCTTGATGATAAGGCAATAGAGCATCTGTCGGCACTGACCGGGTACAACGCCGACTGTCTTAGCATGTGCTGCATTGCTGTAAAGGAGAAGGTCCAGAAGAAAAGAGAGTCGCTAAGGCTTCTTAGGGAGCGGAAAAACGGATGGTATTTCCAGATTCTGGTAATTCAGAGAAGGATTATGGATGAGCCCGACCCCGAAAAGCGCATCTGGCTTGAGGAGCAGATTCAAAGGCTCAGGTTCAAGATAGAGCGTGCCAACAGGATGATAAAGGCCAAGGTCTCCTGCCTGGTAAGCCATCAGGATCTGGCCGATGTGCTTGGGATACCTAAGGGAACAGTGGATTCAAGCCTCTATTATCTTATGCGGAAAAGCGGGCATCGTAAGATTAAAAGCTCTTCTGCGGATAGACTGTCTTTGCGCTCACTCCTGCAATTGCACCCAGCTTGCCAGTAATGGCATTTATCTTGTCCATAGGGGCATCCACAGCAATGCTTATAAGGGAGATTCCCTCTTTGCGGTAGGGTATTCCCATGCGTCCTATGATGTACTCGCTTGACTCATGAAGCACTTCGTTAAGTTTGGCAGCTGCCTCGTTATCCGAGACAATGACTGCAATAAGGGCAACTTTTGTCTCCATAAATTCCTCCATACTTAATTATATTATAAAAGTCACCCTTTTAGCAACTAAAGAAAAAAGGGGTTTTGAACGATAAAATAGTATATGATGGAAATCTTGGATATAGCCATGAAAGATGACAAAATCTGCACCATGAAACTGGCTTTCAGGTGTAAAAGTCTTGACGTGGTGATAATGGACCTGCATTTTGACGGAAACCGTCTGGCTGTGGATGTTTCGGTGGAAAATGAGCATATCCGCCATCTGTTCGAGGACGAATTCTACGATTTCCTGTACCGTTTCAAGAAAAATCACTTTATAATATCTTCCCTCAGAATCCATGTCGGAGAAGAGCATAAACTTTCCGAGCCCAGTTTGGCAGCTGTTTCAGACATCAAGGAAAAGTGGCTTAAGGTCATGAATCCCCAGGGCAGTTTCAGGCTGCTGGATGCTCTCGCCTAAATAAAAATAATTAATTAATAAAAATGTTTGCAAATTTACTCTATATTTGATAAAATATTTACCAAATATGCGGACAGCAGTCTCTGATTTCATTAATGCATTTGCCTCTTCCTGCTCAGATTTGCTTACCAGGGCGCTTAGGAAAGGGGTTTCTGTACAGGTTGACTCCATATCTGCCTGTCCTGCTTCAGAGCTGCCAGATGCAGTGCTTACATCGCCTGCTGTAGTCCTGCATGGCACAGGCTGTTCATTTGCCATGGTTCTGGAACGGCAGCTTGCTTTTTCCATTATGGAGACACTCCTGGGGGGCGACGGTAAGACAGCTGTGGAAAACAGGCCTTTTTCCGATGTAGAGCAGGCTGTTGCAGCCTCATTTATGGACAAGCTGGCAGACTGCCTTAACAATATATGGCGTTTCGGAAGCGATAAAGACCTGACCCGGGACAATATGTCAGAATATTTTTCCGAGTCCGGTTTTCCGGCAGGAAAAGAGATGCTGCATCTGGCAGTGCTGGATGTTGCCTGGGACAAAAGCTGGCGTAAAATATATGTCTGCATCCCAGACTCAGAGCTGGATGCGGCCGAGGCTGTGCTTGAGAATGCCTTTGACTCAGGCGGTAATATAGTGCTTACTGCCGAGATTGGAAGTTCCAATCTCGAACTGGAAGGGGCTTTACAGCTTGGAATTGGCGATGTTGTATGTGTAGCGCCGCCCCAGGGCGGGCTTCTGGTGCGGGCCGGGAAAAAGGCTTTATGGCTTGCACAGAGCGGTGCTGTGGGCGATTCGGTGGCAGTAAGCATACTGTCGCGTTACCAAGGGCCTGAGCCTGCCTATGGCAGGGTTGTTGCCATCCTTGGAAGCACAGCCCGCCATTGGAAGGATGTCCTTGCGCTGGACTCGGGCGATGTTCTGGTGCTGGACCGTAAGCTGCACAGCCCGGTACAGCTGTTTTTGTCCGGCAAGCTCAAGGCCGAGGGGCAGGTGGTTGTTATAGATAAAAGGTTGGGAGTGCGTATAAAGAAACTGCTCTGATTTAAGATATGTTTTAAATCTCTGGGAGGGGACGTGAAAAACATTTCGGTACTTATTGTTATTTCTCTTTTTCTGATATGTGCATCTGCAGTGTTTGCAACTCCTGCAGAGCAGGATCTTTTGATTCCGGACGGCAGCCCGGCAGGTGCAGAAACTGGTGCATCGTTCGGTGCATGGGATTTTTTCCGCACCATTCTGGTCCTGGCCCTTGTGATAGCTGCAGTCTACGCAGTGCTCCACTTTCTTAAGAAGATGCATCCGAGGTTTATACAGACCGATGACAAGAGAATAAAGGTAGAGGCCACCAAAGTTCTGGCCCCTGGAAAGACAGTGCATATCATAGAGGTGGAAGGGCGCCGGTTCCTGGTGGGCAGCGCAGACCATTCGGTCGGGCTTCTGGCCGAGCTGGACAGAAAGGAGCAGGAACAATGAGAAAGATTATTCTGCTGGCCCTTATCTTATGCATACTGCTGCCCGCTTTTGCGTGTGCCCAGGAATCTGATGCAAAAGATGGAGTTTCCATTCCTTCCATAGAGATTAATGTCAAGGATTCCGGTTCCAATAAAGAGATGGTTTCTTCCATAAAGCTGCTCCTCCTTCTGGCTGTGATTGCAGTTGCCCCATCGGTGCTGCTCCTTACCACCTGCTTTGTCCGCATTGCAGTGGTGCTCGATTTCGTAAAGCGTTCGCTGTCGCTCCAGAACACCCCGCCGAATCAGCTTATCCTGGGGCTTGCAATATTCCTTACCCTGTTTGTGATGTGGCCAGTGTTCGACACTATTTATAACGAATCTTTCAAACCATTCTCCGAGGAGCAGATAGATGCCCAGGAGATGTATACCAGGGCGGAGCAGCCCTTAAGGCTTTTCATGTACAACCAGCTCAAGGCACACCCCGACAACATAAGGCTTTTTATGAGCATGAGGGGGCTTCCTAAGCCGGCAAACCTGTCAGAGGTGCCAACCTATGTCCTTGTTCCAGCCTTTGCCCTGAATGAGCTTACTATAGCGTTCAAAATAGGAATACTTCTGTTCATTCCTTTCATTGTCATAGATATGATTGTGGCATCTGCCCTTATGTCCATGGGCATGGTTATGGTCCCTCCTGCAATGGTGTCGCTGCCGTTCAAGCTTATCCTGTTTGTTCTGGTGGATGGCTGGAACCTGATTGTGGGACAGCTTCTCTCAAGTTTTGTCATGTAGAGGTGGAATATGGATACAGGAACAGCTGCATATTTAATACGGCACGCTCTGGGACAGGTGCTTCTGATATCTGCTCCGATTCTTCTTATAAGCCTTCTGGTGGGGCTTGTAGTCTCCATAGTTCAGGCTGCTTTCTCGGTGCAGGAGCAGACTCTCTCTTTTGTTCCCAAGATTCTGGCAGTGCTTGTGGTGGTGATTATTTTCGGGGCATGGATGTTCGGCTCTATGGAGCAGTTTGCACTTGAGGTGTTCCGCCTTATTCCAAGGATGGTGAAGTAGCAGCATGGCATGGATCGGAGAACACCCACAGCTTTATTTCCTCGTCTTTGCAAGAGTGTTTGCCCTTGTTCTGTCTGCGCCCCTTTTAGGAAGCCGAAGCCTGCCTGTTGCAGTCAAGGCGGCATTGGCCCTTCTTACTGCCTATGTGGTGGCTCCGGCCATGGTGGAGCGGTATGATTCATCTATGGAAGGGCTTGCA
Organism: Spirochaetia bacterium; assembly: GCA_017446885.1. GTDB lineage: Bacteria > Spirochaetota > Spirochaetia > CADAEX01 > CADAEX01 > CADAEX01. The sequence continues at coordinate 21,810 of JAFSOR010000023.1, forward strand.
TTCTGGACTTTGCTGGCAGGCGAGGCCCTAATAGGCGTTATCATAGGGTTCTTTCTGCAGATTATCTATACTGTCTGTGTGGCTGCTTCTCATATGTTCACAATAAAAATCGAGACAGAAAACCTTATGAATGTGGCGGCCATGGCAGTCTTTGTCACAGCGGCCGGTTTTTATAAAGTGTTCTACATCGGGGTCCTTTCCTCGTTCAAGGCAATGACAGCCCTTGATATCCTGGGCTGCAAGGAAAATCTTGCAAAGCTTTTGGTGACAGGGCTTTCCGATATGTTTGCCCAGGCTGTGGTCATGGCACTTCCTGTTGTGGGTGTGCTTTTGGTGATGACACTGGCCCTTGGACTTTTGGCGCGGCTTACTCCGCAAATCAACTTTTTCCCTGGGGCATGGCCTCTTTTCATGGGGGTTGGAATATTGATTTTAGCTCTGGTGCTGCCTGTGCTTATGGACAGCCTGGGGCGTTTTATGGATTACGGCTTTTATGCTGTTTCTGATTTTCTTAAGGCGGGAGGCAGGACATGACCGATATGGACATCTACGCTCCCGAGGATGAGGGCAGGACAGAAAAGGCTACCCCTGGCAAGAAAAAGAAGGCCAGGAAGGAAGGACAGGTTGCAAAAAGCAGCGAGCTTACTGCTGTAGTATCGGTCTTGGCCGCGGTTGTGTTCCTGGCTTTCTGGGGCAGACGTATGGCAGGCGAGCTTGAATCGCTTATAGGCCAGTGTGTGAACATTGCTGTGCAGGACCAGGCCGGGTACGCCGCTCTGGCTGCCGCCGCCCTGGGCAGCTTTTGCCGTGCTTTGCTGCCGCTCCTTCTGGTGGTATTTGCAGCTGCCTTGGCCGCAGAGCTTGCCCAGGTGGGGTTCCAGTTTACCTGGAAACCACTTAAGCCTAAGCTGGAAAGGCTTAGGCGGCAGCACATAAGCCGGCGTACCGGTTTCCAGCTGGGGCATGCCCTGATTAAGACAGTGGTCACTGCCTTGGTTTTAGTGGTGGGGATAAAGGTTGAGCTGCCCAGGATATGTGCCATGCTGGATACCCAGCTGGAAAGCAGCTCCAGAATTTTTGCAGCCCTTGCTGTCAAGCTGCTGTTGGAAGTGGTGCTGGCACTTCTGGCCCTGGCTGCAGTTGAATATATAGCCGAGCGCATCTTCTTTGCCGAGTCTTTAAAGATGACACGGCGTGAGGTGCTTGAGGAGATGAAGCAGGAAGAGGGAGACCCTGTGGTAAAGGATATGCTGAGGAGATAATATGAAAAGCAATTCAGAAAAAAGCAAAAAAGACTATTTCATCGCGATAGGAATCATAGTGGTCATAGCTATGATGCTGATATCGCTTCCGACCCCTCTTCTGGATGCTTTCATGGCCCTGAACCTTATGGGCAGCCTTGCCATAATCCTTATAGTCCTCTATTCAAAAAAGCCATCTGAATTCTCTATATTCCCAACTCTGCTCCTTATAGCAACTGTATTCGGGCTGGGGCTCAACATATCATCCACCCGGCTTATCCTTCTTAAGGGAGCTGCTTTCGACGGCCGCATTATACGTGCGTTCTCCCGTTTTGTCGTGGGGGGCTCTGGCGGCGAATCGCTGGTAATCGGTGTCATCATATTCATCATCCTTATTGCTGTGCAGCTGGTTGTTATAACCCGCGGAGCCACCAGGTCTGCCGAGGTTGCTGCCAGATTCACCCTGGACAGCATGGTCCAGAAGAACCTTTCAATCGATTCACAGGTTCAAAGCGGCGCTATCTCGGCCGAAGAGGGAATGCGCAGACGGGCTGCCCTTAAACAGGAAGTTGACTTCTATTCAGCCATGGACGGTGCCTCCAAGTTTGTATCTGGAAATGTAAAGGTAGGAATCCTTATAACACTGGTAAATATTTTCGGCGGTCTTATAGTAGGCATCTGCTTTAAGAACGAGCCTTTCGGCGATGCAGTCAGGAACTATACAACCCTGACCATAGGTGACGGCCTGGTGACCCAGTTCCCTGCGCTCCTTATCTCCACCGCCACTGCCATGATAGTGACCCGCTCTGTCGCTTCAGACAGCTTTGCAGCTGAGTTCTCCAAGCAGTTTGCCAAAGAGCCTGGTGTGTTCTTGATATCTGGCTTCTTCGCCCTGTTCCTGGCAATAGTTCCTGGATTCCACAAGGCCTGGTTTGTGCTTGTTATACTGGCAGCAGTGGCATTCATTGCAGGGCTCAGGATGCGGCGCGATATGGGAAATAAGAAAGAAGAAAGCAGCCCGGACAGCGAAGGCTCAGAAAAGGGCGGGCAGCGAACCATAAGTATGCCGGCAGTGCAGAAAGTGGATCCTGTGTCGCTGGAACTGGGGGCAGCCCTGATTCCTTTGGTAAGCGGCAAAGACGATTTCCTTGACAGGATAACAGGACTGCGCAGCCAGGTGGCAATGGAGCTTGGTTTTGTAGCTCCTAAAGTAAGAATAAAAGATAATCTGCAGCTTGGCAGGTCGGAATACTGCATAAAAATAAGGGACATAGAGGCAGACCGGGCATCGGTGAGGATGGGCAGGTATCTGGCAGTCGATTTTGACGGCATATGTCCAGAGCTTGATGGTGAGCCTGTAAAGGAGCCGGTATCGGGAAGCCGCTCCTACTGGATTTCGGAAAGCGAAAAGGAATCTGCTCAGGCCAAAGGCTATTTTATTTCCGATGTGCCGTCGCTTATAATAACACATCTTACCGAGGTGGTTAAACTTAATGCTCCGACCCTGCTTGGGAGGCAGGAGCTTTCTGCCATGCTGGAAGAGGTTTCCAAGAGCGCCCCTGCTGTTGTGGACGAGGTCAAGAGTCTCCTTTCCCTTGGCGAGATACATAAGGTGATCCAGAATCTGCTTAAGGAGCAGGTATCTGTACGCGACTTGGTTACAGTTCTTGAGGCGCTGTGCGACGCAGCTCCAAAATCAAAGGATATAACATTCCTGACCGAGAAGACCAGGCAGGCTCTGGCACGCCAGATTACAGCAGCCCAGCTTTCAAAGGACAGGCAGCTCCACGTAATAACACTTTCGCCAGAGCTTGAGCAGCTTATAGCTGGAACCAAGACCCTAGATAGAGAACTTGAGAAAAAAATATCATTATCTGCCCTTAAGATGGCATCGGAGATCAGGGCAAAAGGGTTTAAGCCTGTGCTTCTATGCATGGAGCAGTCCCGCCCTGCAGTAAAAAGGGCAGTGCCGCAGCTGTGTGTAATGTCGGTGCTTGAGCTGGCCGAAGGTGTCAAGAATGAATTCTATGGGCAGGTGGAGATACAGGATAACAACTGATGGAATACTTTGAGGAATCGGGGCTGGATTACGACACTCTGATAGAGGGAATCCGGCAGAAGTATGGACAGCATATCCACATCATGAACCGCAAGAAAGTGATGCTTGGCGGCATCCTGGGCTTTGGCAGGCGAGAGGGGTGGTGTGTCACCGGTTATGTAAGCGATTCTGTATTCCAGAGCAAGGTTTCGGAACCTGTCCCCGAATCTTTGAAAAAACTTCAGGCTCTGCTTGAGAAAAACGACTTCTCTCAATCCTACATACAGCGGGTTGTTTCTGAACTTAAGAAATCGTCCCACGAAGAAAGCCTTAAAAGCTGGGGCTATGTGATAAAACAGACCAGGGACATAATATGTGGTGATATTGCCACATATCAGGGCAGGAACATCTTTATCCCTTCAATCACGGCAGTGATCGGCCCTTCGGGGGTGGGCAAGACCACAGTGGTGGCAAAGCTTGCGGCCAGTCATCTGAAAGCTGGCAAAAGGGTGGGAATTATCTCCACCGACAAATATAAGATAGGGGCCGAGGCTCAGATAACAGCGCTGGCATCGGGTATGAATATCCCGGTGGTAACTGTGGGAAATCCTGCCGGAATGAGGCAGCAGATAGAGCTTTGGAGTTCAAAGGCAGACAGGATTATAGTGGATACAGTAGGCCGCAATCCCAAGGATTCAAAAGCCCTTATTTCGGTTGGCGAAATTCTTGGGGGCTGTGGAAGAGAGGTGGAGAAACTTTTAGCAGTAAGTGCAACCACCAAGGCCTCTGACCTGTTTGAGATAATAGGACAGTTCAACATACTGAACTTTAATGCAGTAATATGCACAAAGATGGATGAGACATATCATGCGGGAAATGTGATAAGCGCCCTGCAGCAGACAGGAAAAAGCCTGGCCTACATAGCTATGGGACAAAAGATAACATCGGGCATAGAAGGTGCCAGAAGCGAGAGGGTGCTTGAATTTCTGGAAGGTTTTGATGCAGTATAGAGAGGTAGTATGAATACAAAGAAAACGATTGTTGAAAACCCGGAAGAAGAACAGAAACTCTGGGCTGAATATAAACAGACAAGATCTCATGAATTGCGGAACAAGATAGTAAGCAAATATGCGCCGCTTGCCAAGTATGTGGCTGGACGGCTGTCTATAGGAATGCCCCCGAGCGTAGATTTCGGCGACCTTGTAAACTGCGGCATTGTAGGCCTTATGGATGCGGTGGAGAAGTTTGAGCCCGATAAGAATGTCAAGTTCAAGACCTATGCTATAACCCGTATCCGCGGCGCCATCTATGACGAGCTTCGCACTCTGGACTGGGTGCCACGTTCTGTGCGGCAGAGGGCGCGGGAGATAGAGGAGGCGGTGCGTATAACCGAATCCAGACTGGGCCGTTCCGCTACCGATGAGGAAGTGGCATCGTGCCTTAAGATTTCTGTCCAGGAATATAGGGATGCTGTCTATAAAGTGAGCTGCACTTCAATCATGTCGCTTAACGATTTAAGGAGCAACAGCGATGGAGATGACAAGATTTCCCTTATGGACAGCCTGGTGTCACCTGCCAGCCTGAATCCGGACGTGATAGTGGAGAAGGAAGAGCTTAAAAGAATAGTTGCTGAATCTATACGTGAGCTTCCAGAGAAAGAGCAGAAAGTCCTGGTACTCTACTATTATGAGCAGCTTACCCTTAAGGAAATAGGCAAAGTCCTGGATGTCACCGAGTCACGCGTGTCGCAGCTCCATACCAAGGCTATCATCAGGCTCCGGGCCCGGCTTACAAACTCAAGGCGTGGAATTATTTAAGCTTTTTTAAAGCGTTTTCTGCCGCAGTCCGCTCGTCCCAGGGAATAGGTCCATCTTTATAGATTATGGTGGACTCATGCCCCTTGCCTAAAAGCAGTATGGTGTCCCCTTTCTTTGCAAGCGACACTGCCTTTTCTATAGCCTCTACCCGGTCTGGAATCTTGTACAGGTTGCTCTTGTCAAATGTAGGCTCAATCCCGGCTGCTATATCGTCTATAACCCCCATGCTGGTCTCGCCCCGGGGGTCTTCGTCTGCCAGTATAAGTATGTCGCAGTATCGGGATGCAATCTGTCCCTGTATAGGGCGCTTTTCGGTGTCACGCTCGCCCGCCGACCCGAACACTGCCATAAGGCGGCCCTTGCAGGAAGATCTCATCATAGGGAACAGCTTGGAGAATGCTCCAGGAGTGTGTGCATAGTCCACAATCACATCAAAGTCCTGCCCCATGTCCACAACCTCCATCCTCCCTTTCACCGACTTGATTCTGCTGCTTAAGGCAAATACTTTCTCGGGGACAATGCCTGTCATTTTGATTACAGCCAGGGCGGTGGCCATAAAGTTTTCCACATTGAACAGCCCAGGTATGTTGATGCGGCAGGGGTATTTATTGCCTTCGTACACCAGGCTGAAACTTGTGCCGCTGTTGTCGGCCTTTATGTCGGCAGGGTAGATGTCAAGATCTTTGACAGCACCTGGATCCAGTGCATAGCGGTAGACCGGCACCTTGGAGGACTCTGTAAAATGGGGCGCAAACTTGTCGGCTGCATTCACTATGTTGAACAGGGTAGCCTTCCGGAACAGGTTGGCCTTGTCGTCGGCATATTTTTCTATGGTGCCATGGAACTCAAGATGCTCGTGGGTTATGTTTGTAAGAATGCCTGCCTGATACTTGACGTCGGCAAGGCGCATGGTCCGTTCCGAAAGGCCGTGGGATGTCGATTCCAAAGCTGCATACCTGCACCCCTTCTGCACCATCTCGTCCAGAATCATCATAACTTCGGAAGATTCCGGGGTGGACTGCCTGTATGGATTTTTTGCTATCGAATCACCGTCGGAATAGGCTACTGTGGACAGGAACCCTGTCTTTTCGCCAAGCATGTTCAGCATCTGGTAAAGGAAATAGATTGATGAGCTTTTGCCGTCTGTGCCAGTTACACCTATGACCTTGAGCTTTGATGACGGGTCGTCGTAAAGGGCACAGGCAAAGGCCGACATAGTTCTCCGAATGTTGCTGCAAGTTATGTATGTGACCCCTTCTGTGCGCTCCTGGGGCATTTTTGAGCTGAATATGACCGAAGCTCCGTTTTCGATTGCAGAGCCTATGAATCTGTTGCCGTCGGTGTGTATCCCGTCAAAGGCAAAGAAGGCAAAGTCCCTGCCGGCACGGCGTGAGTCGTAGGTTACTCCTGATACAGCTTTGTCCACAGAACCAATCACCTGATCAATATTGCAATGTTTAAGCAAATCCGATAGTTTTTTCATAGATAATATGTTATCAATATTAGTGGAAATCTTCAAGGTTTGGAGGAAACAATGTACACAATCTGCGTTGAAGACTGGTTTGCGGCAGCCCATTACTTAAGGAACTATCATGGCAAGTGCGAGAATCCTCACGGCCATAACTACAGGGTCAAGGTCTATGTGTCTGGAAAAGAGCTTGACAAAGGGGGAATGCTTATCGACTTCTCTATCCTTAAGAAGCACCTTAAGAGCGTGCTTGAGAACCTGGATCACCACGACCTTAACGCAACTCCATACTTTGCCGAAAAAGAGCCCAGCGCCGAGAATATAAGCCGCTACATTTACGACTCCCTCAAAGCCCTTCTTCCCGCTGGCGTACGCATGAAAGGGGTGGAGGTCTACGAGACCGAGAAGAATTCTGTTTTATATCAGGAGGATTTATGAGACTTTTCCTTATCTCCGATATCCACGGCAACGACAATTTCGATTCCATAAAAGATAAGATTGCAGAATCTGACCTGGTGCTGTGCGCCGGGGACTTTACCATGTTCCTGCCGACCGAGGAGGGCCTTCGTGTAGCCGAAAAGCTTGCATCGCTTAATCCTGCCACCTATATGGTATGCGGCAACTGCGATACCCCCGACCTTGACGATTTACTTGTATCAAAGGGGCTGTCCATACAGGGGCGCAGTGTAACATTCAGCAAGGGCTCAGAACGCTATACCTTGGCCGGCATCGGGGGCTCGCTCCACACCCCGCGGCCCACTCCCAACACCTGGTCCGAGAACGACCTGGTCAAAGTGCTGGCCTTGTTTGAACCCGCACCCGATATCATAATATCCCACCAGCCGCCATACGGAGCAGGGGACACAGTTATGAAAACTTTGCACGTGGGGAGCAAGGAGCTTGCCCGGTATCTTAGGAATTTTAGCCCGATACTCTGCCTGAGCGGACATATCCACGAGGCATCCGGCATATTCAAGATAGGGCAGACAACTGTGGTCAACCCTGGCTCCTGGCGCGAGGGGCACTATGCCACAGCTGTAATATCGGGCCGCGAATGCACCGTCACCTTATATTAATATCTCATTGATTTATATTACATTTTACAGTATTATATAATCGGAGGCTTATATGCTTGAAGATTATAAACTGGAACTTTCACAGCTCAAAGACGAAATATTAGAAACCTGGGGGCATCTTTGACTCCGAAAGGATCGAAAAAGAGATAACAGACCTGGAGAACCGCACAGCTGCCGAAGGCTTCTGGAACAACAGAGAAGAGGCCGAGAAGGTTATGGGCGAGATCAAGCGGAAGAAGGACCTCATAAACCCATGGAAAGAGCTTAAGGGGCTGTTGGAGGATACTGTAGATCTGTACGACCTGGCTGTGGCAGAGAATGATGAATCTTTCGAGGCCGATATAAAAAGCACCATAGAAAAAATGAAGAATGAGTACAGCCGGCTGCGTACCCTGGCGCTGTTCAGCGAAGAGACCGACGGTTGCAACGCATTCGTAACCATACACGCCGGAGCCGGCGGAACCGAGGCCTGCGACTGGGCCAGCATGCTTTACCGCATGTACACCCGCTGGGCAGAAAGGCACGAGTTCAAGGTTGAGATAGCCGACCTGCTGGAGGCCGAGGGCGGCATAAAGTCTGTAACAATCCAGGTGGAGGGCGACTATGCTTACGGCTACCTGAAGTGCGAGTCTGGAATACACCGTCTGGTGCGCATATCGCCCTTTGACGCCAATGCCCGCCGGCACACCTCTTTCGTATCTGTATATGTATCGCCAGTAATCGACGACAGCATAGAGATTGATATCAAACCCGAGGACATAAGAATAGACACATACCGTTCCTCTGGTGCCGGTGGCCAGCATGTAAACAAGACCGATTCCGCCGTCCGCATAACCCACTTCGAGACAGGCATTGTAGTGCAGTGCCAGAACGAGCGAAGCCAGATAAAGAACCGGGCTATGGCCATGAAAGTCCTCCGCTCGAGGCTGTACGAATACTACAAGGCCAAGCAGGAAGAAGAAAAGGAGAAGAACGCCCAGGAGAAGAAGGAGATGGCCTGGGGCAGCCAGATCCGGAGCTATGTTTTCCAGCCTTATACCATGGTCAAGGACCACAGGACCAAGGCCGAGGTTGGCAATATCCAGAGTGTCATGGACGGAAACATCGACTACTTTATAGAAGAATACCTCAAGCTGCTCTGGCAGAACAAGGAGAACAGCTGATACCATATGGTCAGGAGACTGCTTTTTCTTACATTCATCTTGATTCCTCTCTTTGCCTTTGGTGTTGAAGATAAGGTGCTTCGCGACTTTTCCAGTGAATGGAACATACTGGTCACAGACCTTATTTGCAACAGCTCACAGGAGGATGCTCCATATATAAGCCGTACCCTAAGCGGCGCAGTCTACCGCAACCTTTCGGTTATAAAGAAGCACAGGATGAGCGACGATGAGATTGCATCCCGCAGGGAGTCTATAAAAAAAGAATATGTGGATGAATGTCAGAAAGCTCTTTCCAAAAGTTATCAGGATTACGATGCCCTTCTTTTCAAGGACAAGGATTTAAAAGCCAGGCTCAACCTTAAATCTACTATAGCCAAGGACAAGCGTATGCTGCGCAAGGCGAACAGGAAAAAGGTTGAGAAGATTTATGTGCTGCGGGAACGGGATATAGTGTTCCTTAACGATTCAGAGGATAAGGATACTGTAATCCGCGGGCCTATTGAGCTTGCCTCACGCGCCAAGAAAGATAACATTGACTACATAGTGTGGGGTTCCATGAAACTGGTAGAGGATGTGGTGGTGGCCGATATAAGCCTTTATAGCGCACTGTTCAATAAAGAGCTTTCTTCTGTGCGGATTACCGGCGACCTTGACAGCATCTACCAGGAGCTTGACAAGGGACTCGACGTTTTCTATTCCGATATGCTTGGCAAGCCTTGGGCAAAGATGAATGTGGATGTGAACGACCAGGATGTGGATGTCTTTGTGGATGGCGTCTTTGTATCGGCAGGCTCCCTTTCCAACATAATACTGGAGCCGGGTGAGCATACAGTCCTGGTTTCGGGCACCAACAAAAGCGAGGAAGTAAGGCATGTCATGCTGGAAGAGAACCAGTCGGTGGACATAAGCTTCCAGGTGGAGCCTGTCACTTCTAAACTGTTTGCAGTATCGTCATTCCCGACAGGAGCCGATGTCTACTACAACTCTGTATGGCAGGGGCAGACCCCAATGCTCTTGAACGGCGACAAAGGCGAGGTTGTCGTATCCATGGAGGGATACCAGAACAGCCGTGTATTCCTTGAGGAGATGTCTGGCAACACATTGGACTTTTTCCCGCAGAAAGAGATTTTCAACAAAGACGATTATCTGCTTGAGAAGAGGAACGACTTCTACAAAAACCTTACCTGGTTTGTCCTCTCCATTCCTGTGGCCTTCTTTACCTACGCAAACTATCTTGCCTACGACGACCTTCATGACCGTGCCAAAGGTTCGGGCGACAGCCACGAGATCCACCGGACAGCCCGCATAAGGAACTACAGCCAGTATGGCTACTATGGGGCACTGTTCCTATCGGTAACACTGTTTACAAATGCAATGTTCTACCTGCGTGATTACATCGTTGCAGGACAATCATATAACAACGACAGGAGAAAAAAATGAGATCACTGGGAAACCTGCTTAAGTCGATTTTCAAGACCAGGACTATAGATGAGAGCGCTTTCGAGGATATAGAAGATGCCCTTATAGAGGGTGATGTTGGAGCCTCTGCCGCAGTTGCTATTGTGGATGAGCTTCGCACTGTGGCAAAGAAAGAGAGAATAACTGACTTTGCTTCGCTCAAGGAGGCGCTTTATAAAATTCTGGATGACAGGATAAAGGAATACGACTTCAAGCTTAATGATGGGGTCAACCTGTTCCTTTTCCTTGGTGTGAACGGTGTAGGCAAGACCACTTCAATCGCAAAGCTTGGCAAGTATCTGCAGACCCACACCGATAAAAAAGTTGTGTTTGCCGCAGGCGACACCTTCCGTGCTGCAGCCATAGAACAGATTGAGCTGCACGGCCAAAGGCTCGGGATACGGGTTGTAAGCCAGCAGAACGGCTCTGACCCCGGTGCTGTGATTTTTGATGCCATAGACAGCGTAAAGGCCAAGGGGGAGGATGTAATCCTGGCCGACACAGCAGGCAGGATGCACAACAAATCAAACCTTATAAAAGAGCTTCAGAAGATTGACAAGATTATCCTGAACAAGCTTCCTAAAGAGAATTACAAAAAGTTCATAGTCATAGATGCCACCACAGGTCAGAACGGCCTATCGCAGGTGGAGATTTTCAACGAGGCGCTTTCGCTGGACGGCATAGTTCTGTCCAAGTACGACTCTGCAGCCAAGGGTGGCATACTCCTTTCCATATCGGGCAAGCTGGGAATCCCTGTGGCTTTTGTAGGTACTGGCGAGAAGTACGGCGACTTTGCACCGTTTGATAAAAAAGCATTTTTGGAAGGGCTGCTTGCGACCGATTAGTATTTTCCTTTTCATCTTAACTGCATTCTCTGTTTCTGCCGAAAGCTGGTTTGTATCGAACAGCAGCGGAATGCTTTTCGAAAAGATTCATGAATCCCGTAGGGGAGAGTACGAATGGTATGCCAGTGTAGAAGACTCAGGCGACCAGGTGGTAAAGATACTTTACGACAACGCTGGAAATGTTTCCAAACGCTGGGATATCTTCAAAACCAATGGAAGCGTTGTGCGCGAGATCCTGTCCGAAGGAAATAAAAGGACAGATTCGGAATACCAGAACCAGCGTATCATGAAAGAGACTTTTTATAACGGTTCCAAGGTCACAGGCACCAACATATATCTCTACGACGGCAACTTCCTGAGGGAGATTCAGGAGAAGGATGCAAAAGGAGAGGTCAAGAACAAAGTGACCCTTAAGCGCGATTCCTCAAGCCGTATATCGGGGGCAGATTTTTCCTATGGCGGAGAAAGCTACACCAACCATTACATATTCTCGCGTGGCAACCTGATTATGGAGTGGCATGGCATCGACTCACAGACAGGGACATCGGTGCGCTACAACCAGGAAGGAAGCCTTATGAACACCACCAGGTGGGAAGATGGGCGCAAAGTATGGGAAGAGAAGTTTGAATACACAGACAAGTATCTTTCTGGCTCGGTTTCCAGGGGAATGCTGACAGGCGAGAAGACTGCGAAAAAATATGACAGCGCTGGGAATATAACGTATCAGGAAGATACTGTGGACGATGAGGTTGTGTACAAGCTTTTCTGCGCATACGATTCCGATTCCCGCCTTATAGACAAGACCGAGGTTCAGGATAACCTGATGGAGCGTAGCAGGTATAAATATGATGGCGACCGGATGGTGCAGGAACAGCAGTACAAGAACGGCAAGCTTGTAAAAATAATCGAATATGAATCGGCCGAAAACTATACTGTGGACACCTACATAGACAATGTGCCGGTGCTGCGGAATTATTTCATAAAGCACAGGAAAGTGAAGAAGGAAGAATGGGAAAGACAAATCATAAATGGATAACCTTTCTCTCATTCCGTTATCTGTGGGGAAGGGAACGTGACAGCAAGAATGTGACCCAGGTTCTTTCAGCCCTGGGGCTGGCTGCCGGCGTTCTTACCCTTATAACAGTAATCTCGGTCATGAACGGCCTTCAGATGGGTTATATCTCATCTATCCTCGAGATAGGCTCATACCATGTCAGAATCGATGCCGACACTATCCCATCTGGATTCGAGGATGCGGTGCGGGGCGAGAAAGGGGTAAAAAGCTGTGTCCGCTTTGCCGACATCCAGGTCCTTTCGCAGGGGGCTTTTTCCCGTATGAGCCCTATAAATGTGCGGTGTGTGGACCCCGATGCCGCATCCCGTGATGCAGGTTTTATGCAGCGCCTTAAAATAACAGGCGGTGCTTTCAGCTTAAAAGGAGAAAACAGCGTAATCCTGGGCAGCGAGCTTGCACGGTACCTGCGTCTTAAGGTTGGGGACAGCTTTGTGGTCATGGCTATGTCGGGCGAGACATTCAACACACTTAAGCCCCAGAATATAGACTTCAAAGTTACCGGCATATTCAAGACAGGCTACTACGAATACGACCGTAACCTTGCCATAATGTCACTTGACAGTGTGCCTGTTCTGCAGAGCGGCCCTGCAGGCGAGAAGCTGGGAATAAAGCTCAACAACCTGTACAGGGACAAGGCTGTAGTGGAGCGCCTGTCCACAATCACCGGCTCCCAGGCTGTATCTTGGCGGGAATACAACAAGGCTTTCTTTGGTGCGCTACGCATGGAAAAGTATGCTATGATGTTCCTTATCTGCCTTATCTTTGTGGTCATAGGCGTCAATATATTCAACTTCATGCGCCGTTCTGTATCCGAGAAAATCGAGGATATCGCAGTGCTCTACAGCCTGGGTGTACGGGAGCAGGATATGAAGCGCATATTCATAACCGAAGGGGCTTTCGTAGGGCTTTTAGGAGGCACTCTGGGAGTTGCCCTGGGGCTTCTTATCTCCATAAATCTGAATGAGATATTTGTTATAGCAGGAAAGGTGGTATCGTGGCCGGGACAGGTGTTCGAAAAACTTTTCGGAGACCTTTTCGCCTTTGCAGGGGTGCAGTTCCAGCTGTTCTCGCCAGCATATTTCTACATACAGGAAGTGCCGGTCCAGGTGATGTTCGGCGAGGTTGTGTTTGCGTTTTTCTTTGCATTCTTTGCGGCGTTGGTCTCTGCGTATCTTGCAGTAAAGAAGCTGGATGTCAGGAATCCGGCATCGGTCTTGAGGTGTGAATGATGGATATTCTGGAAGTAAAAAATCTGTATAAAAGCTATAAGAACGGCGACGAGCAGCTTCAGATAATAAAGGGTCTGAACTTCTCGCTTCCTGCCGGCAAGCGTATGGTCATAACTGGCGAAAGTGGCTGCGGCAAGTCCACGTTCCTTAACATGGTGGGGTCTCTTGACCAGAGCGACAGCGGCCAGATAATTGTAAACGGCACCGATATCACGGCTCTGGATGCAGCAGGGCTGTGCCAATACAGGAACCAGACTATTGGCTTTGTGTTCCAGTTCCATTACCTTTTAAAGGAGCTTACAGCGCTTGAGAATGTTATGATTCCGGCCCTGGTGGCAGGCCTTTCCAAAAAAGATGCCTCCGAAAGGGCTATGGAACTTTTAGAGAGCGTAAAGATGACTCACCGGAAAGACTTTTATCCATCGCGCCTTTCGGGCGGCGAGCGGCAGCGTGTGGCTGTGGCCAGGGCACTGGTTAATAACCCTGCGCTCCTTTTGGCAGACGAGCCTACAGGAAACCTGGATCAGGATAATTCTCGCCTTGTGGAGAAACTCCTTTTCCAGATTGTGGAGCAGCGCAGGACATCGCTTATACTTGTTACCCACGACCCCACAATCGCATCCCACGGCGACATAAAAGTAAAGCTTGAGAAAGGAAAGTTCATCGCTCTATGATCCGCCGTTTCTCCATGTTCTATGCATTCAAGACACTTTTCAGCAAAAGCGGCTTAAGCGCATTCCGCCACATAAGGGGTGCCATAATAGGGGCAGCCATAAGCATTATTCCGCTGGTGGTGGTGCTGGAGATCTCCGACGGCATGATGCAGGGAATTGTGGACCGGTACATGGAGATAAGCAGCTTCCACATGCAGGTGACCCTTGCAGATAAAGAGGCTGTTGAGAAAGAGGATGAACTTCTTGAGAAGATAAGTTCTATTGGCGGTGTGACATATACATTCCCATACACTCAGGGAGGAGGAATCCTCTATGGAGAGAAGGGAAGGACAGGAATCACGGTCCGTGGAATCCCAGACACTCTATTCAAAGAGGATGAAGGCTTCCGCCGTTACATAACAGTCAAGGAAGGGGAGTTCGACCTGTCGGAACCGGACAGCCTTATAATAAGCACCGAGACAGCCCAGCGTCTTAAGGCAAGCGTGGGAGACGAGATTAAACTGCTTACAGCCAAGGTCATTCCAGGCCGTCCTATGCTGCTTAGGCCTACACGGTTTACAGTAAAGGGAATCTACAGCTCAGGCTACCAGGAACTTGATATGCTTTCTGCATTCATAACCCAGGAATATGGCGAAAAACTTTTTAAAGATGACGGCAGCAGGATGCTCGGTGTCAAGGTGGCCAATCCCCACGACGGGCAGCTCTTTGCCATTGCCGACGAGATACGCTATTTAAACGACGGCGTCCGTGTCGCGACCTGGGACGTGCTTAACGACAGCCTGGTGGCTTCGCTTGACACCACCAAGAAATTCTTGGTATTCATCATGATACTTATCATGGGGGTGGCATCGGTCAACATTTCATCATCCATGATTATGATGGTAATCTCCAAGCGGCAGGACATAGCTCTGCTTAAAAGCACAGGGGCCTCTGACCGCGACATAGCAGGCATATTCGTGCTGACAGGGCTTTTCATAGGCATAGCCGCAGCCGCACTTGGCACAGCACTAGGCATAGCCGCTGCCATAAATATAAACGAGATTATCGACTTTATCAGTGCAGTGCTCCACTTTGACCTCTTCGACCCAGACTATTACCTTGAGAAGATACCTGTGGAGCTTAGCCTTTACAAGCTGTCGGCAGCGGCGGCCCTGGCAGTGCTGTTCGCAGTAGTCGCCTCCTGGTTCCCCGCCAGGCGTGCCGGCCGCATAAACCCGGTGGAGATATTCAGAAAGCATTAAAAAAGGAGGAATATATGCCATACATTGCAATCAAAGCCTATCCTAAGGACAAGGAGATCAAGAAGAGAGTAGCAGAAAGGATCAACCAGGTGTTCCTGGAAGAGTGGGGCTGCCCGCCGCAGGCTATCTCCATATCTTTCGAGGAAGTGGATCCCGCAAAGTGGGAGGATACTGTCCACAAGCCCGAGATTCTGACTAAGACTGACAAGATGTTTATTCTGGACGGCCAGAAAAAGTTCTGAAAAAAAAGGTGCTGCCTTTTACAGCAGCACCATATTCAGTCGGGCTGACCGAACTCGAATCGGTGACCCCAAGTCCCCCAGACTTGTACGCTAACCAACTGCGCTACAGCCCGATGTTTGCTCTATTATATCATTAACGCTCTTCCGGTGCCATAGGGAAACCCTGCACCAGTTCGTCGCTGAGCGCTTCCTTTATATCTGTAACCTTGACATCGAAGAAAAGGGCCTTGCCTGCAAGCGGATGGTTCGCATCAACAGTAACTCCCTTGTCATCCACCTTGATTACAGTAAGGATATAAGGAACATCGTCGATGGCAGTCTCGAACTCCATTCCTACCTTGATATCCTGCTGCACCTCGTTAAGCTCGTCATCATCCCCCATCTTGCTCAGGAAGTTCTCCTTGGGCAGTGTGAATACCATCTTCTCGTCCCTTATTCCATAGCCTTTCTCGGGGGGTACGGCAACAGAGAATGTATCTCCTGCCTTCTTGCCCTCAAGAGCCTCTTCAAGCCCTATAGGTATATTCTTAAAGCCGTGCAGGTATGACAGGGTGCTCTTGTCTTCAAGGACAGTTCCCTGCTCATCCTTAAGGGTGTATTCAATGGTAACAACTTTTTTCCGCTCTACAATCGGGGTCTTATCTTTAGCCATCACTTTCTCCTAAGTGCCAAGGTGCAGATTCTCTCGCACAGCTTTTCGAATGATATTCCAACAGCTTTTGCCGATTTTGGCAAGAGGCTTGCGCTGGTCATGCCCGGCAGTGTGTTTATCTCAAGCACATACAGGTTGCCATCTGCATCCAGCCGGAAGTCCACGCGGCAGTAGCTGTCTATCTTGGCTGCCTTTGCCGCATCCAGGGCAATTCTCCTCATCCTGTCCGAAAGCTCCTTGCTTATAGGAGCAGGAAAAATCTCCTCGGAGCCTCCTGGCATGTACTTGCTCTTGTAGTCGAAAATCTCCGACATCTTGGGGATTATCTCGCCGGCAGCCAGCGCCTGACCGTCAAGCACACCGACTGTGAACTCACGGCCCGGGATAAACTGCTCAAGCATAACCTCTGTATCATAAGTATACGCAAATTTGACAGCAGTGTCAAAATCCTTTATATCTTTTACCACGGTAAGGCCTACTGTGGAGCCCTCTTTATTGGGCTTAACCACCAGAGGCAGCCCCAGTTCGGCAACTGCTTTCTCGGCAGTTACAGGCATCATAAGCCACTTTGGGGTAGGAACCTGGCTGCGGACAAACAGGGTCTTGGTTATGTCCTTGTCCATGCAGCAGGCGCTGGAGGTGTGGTTTGGTCCGGTGTAGGGGATACCCATGATGTCTAAAAAGCCCTGCATCATGCCGTTCTCGCCATTGCCGCCGTGGAGTGCCAGGAAGCATACATCCCTGTCCTCGAGGGCACCGCTCTGAATAAGTGGCAGAAGCCCGTTTTTCATCATCTTAAGGCCGTTTATGTCAGGCGGAAGCGGTTTTATGGTGTTGGAAAGGAATGCATCCTCGTCCTCTTTCTTTACTATTCCCATGGCTGTATCTATGGCTATGACATCGTGCCCCAGCCCCTTGAGTGCCTTGTAAACCTGTGATGCACTGGATATGGAGACATCACGCTCCGAGCTTTGTCCGCCAAAAAGTACAGCTATATTCATATATTCCTCCACCTGAATTATCGGCATCCTTAAGGCGAGATATAACATTAAGTTATATTTATTGAATATAAACCTGTTCTTTGGTAAGATATGGATAGAAAAAATCATTGAATCGAGGTATCTATGGCAGTTTCATCTCAGATTGTAGAATCCATGAAAAATTCATCCTGGATCCGCAAGATGTTTGAGGCAGGCGCAGAGCTTGCAGCAAAGTATGGGGCAGAGAATGTATTTGACTTTACTCTTGGAAACCCGAATATCGAGCCGCCCGCAGAGTTCGAGCAGATTCTAATCGACTATATAAAATCCCCGGCAAAGGGAAAATACGGCTATATGGCCAATGCCGGCTACCCTGACGTGCGCCAGAAGGTGGCAGACTATGTTGGAAGCATAGAGAAGGTGAAGATTCCTGCTAAGAACGTAATCATGTCCTGCGGCGCCGCAGGGGGCATGAACTCGGTGCTCAAGACTATCCTGAACCAGGGTGACAACGTGGTGGTAAGCGCACCTTTCTTTGCAGAGTACACATCCTATGTGGCAAACCATGGCGGAAAACTTATCGCAGTGCCCTGCAAGGACGACCTGGACCTGAATCTTGAGGGTCTTGAGAAAGCTATCGACAAGCACACTACTGCTATGATAATCAACTCGCCTAACAACCCTTCGGGCCGTGTGTATCCGCAGGCAACCATAGATAAGCTGGCAGAGCTCCTCCGTAAGAAGAGCGTAGAGAATTCCAGAGCCATCTATCTTATAAGCGACGAGCCATACAAGAAGATAATCTTTGACGGCAACACAGTGCCAGGCACATTTGCAGCATATGAGAACTCAATAATAAGCACATCTTTCTCCAAAGACCTTTCTATACCGGGCCAGCGGATAGGCTATGTGGTTGTAAGCCCCAAGGCCGAGGATGTGGGCCTGCTGATTGACGGCATAGTGCTGTGCACCAGAATCCTGGGCTATGTTAACGCACCGGCAGTAATGCAGAAGGTGGTTGGCCAGATGCTTGGAAAGAGCGTTGATATCAGCTTCTACGAGAAGAAGAGAAACCGCATATGCGAAATTCTGGGCAATATCGGCTATGAGTTCGTAAAGCCTGAAGGAGCTTTCTACCTGTTCCCCAAGGCACCGGGCGGCGATGACCTTAAGGCTGTGGATGCACTGCAGAAGGAGAACGTGCTGGTAGTTCCAGGCCGGGGCTTCGGTGCGCCGGGCTATTTCCGCATAGCATTCTGCGTGGCAGATTCTGTTATCGAAGGCTCTGCAAAAGGCTTTGAGAGAGCTTTCAAGGCATTGAGTAAATAATTTTATTGGGAGTGTGAGAGTATGGATTTTCGGAGTGTCGTTGCCCTGCTTGAAGAAAAGGGCAAAGTTGTCCATGTAAAAAGCGAAGTCAATCCAGTACATGAGCTGGCTGGAATTGCCAAGAAGTTTGAAGGCACAGATAAGATTGTAGTCTTTGACCATGTCAAGGGACAAAAATATCCTGTGGTATGCGGACTTTGGTGGAACAGGGATATCATAGGCACTCAGTTCGGCGTAAGCGCAAGGGAAGTTCCAGGCCTGTTTGCAGCTGCCGGGAAAAGCTTCCAGGAGCATCCGGTGCCACCTGTGGTTGTGGACAATCCCCCCTGCCAGGAAGAGGTGAGCCTGACTCCGAATCTGTATGATCTGACAATCCCGACATTGGCGTTGGAGGATGGCGGTGCATATTTCAGCAACTGCGTTGTAATAGCAAAAGATCCCGACACCGGTGTGCGGAATACTTCTATACACCGCCTTATGGTGACCGGAAAAAACAGGCTGGGACTGCTTATGGATGTAGGCCGTCACCTGCGCAGCTACTATGAGCGGGCAGAGGCCAAGGGGCAGAGCCTTGAGATTACAATCAACAATGGTGTGGATCCAGCAGTTTATGTCTGCGCCACCTATCCGGGCACTTCTATTTCTGACGATGAGCTTGGAGTGGCTGCCGCACTGAACGGCGGAGAACCGGTACGGCTTTCCAAAAGCAGGACAGTAGGAGTGGAAGGGCTTGCCGATGCCGAGGTAGTACTTGAAGGACGCATTCTTCCTAAGGTCAGGGAACCAGAAGGACCGTTTGGAGAGGTAAGCGGTTTCTATGCTCAGAAGGATGACCGCTGGGTGGTTGAGGTGCTGGCTGTGACTAACAGGAAAAACCCTGTGATGTCTACGCTGCTTCCCGGAAAAGAAGTATGGAATTCGGTAGGATGCACTGCCGAAGCCGCTATTCTGGCTGCTGTGTCAAAAATGGTGGGCGGGGTAAAGAATGTGCATCTGGCCCATGGAAACTGCGGCTTCTTCGGATGTGTGCTGCAGATGGAGCCTACACGGCCAGGTATGGGGAAAAATGCTATAATGGCAGCTTTCAGTGCATTCCCCCCTATGAGCATGGTCACAGTGGTCAATTCCGATGTCAATATCTTTGACGCAGAGGATGTGATGCGGGCTATTACAACCCGCTGCAATGTGGCCGAGGATATGGTGATTATCAAGCATGCCGCCTGCCATGAGCTGAATCCTGCAACAGACTACGGAGTAGGCACCAAGTTCGGCTTTGACTGTACAGTCAAGCCCGGCCAGGAGGCGCGGAACAAGAAAGTGGCCTTTATGGATGTGGACCTGGGAAAGTACGATATAGTTTGATACGGAAGTAGAAATGAGGATTATTGTTGGCGTAACCGGCGCATCCGGCGTAATCATGAGTTATCATCTCCTCAAGGCCTTAAGGTCTGTGCCGGGATGCGAGATACACCTGATTGCAAGCAAGGCGGCAAAGACTACATGGGAATATGAGGTTGATAAACCGTTTTCTGCCCTTGCCCAGCTGGCCGATGCTGTATATGACGAAGATGACCTTGCAGCTGTTATTGCCAGCGGTACTTTTGTGACCGACGGGATGATAGTCCTGCCTTGCAGCATGAAGAGTCTGGCAGGCATTGTAAGCGGTTATGCCGAGAACCTGCTGCTTAGGGCTGCTGATGTCTGCCTTAAGGAAAACAGGCGTGTGGTGCTTTGCCCCCGGGAAATGCCTCTGAGTAAAATCCACTTGCACAACATGGAGCAGGCAGCCCAGTATGGGTGCACAATTGTTCCACCTATGTTGACCTTTTATAATGAGACGCAGACAGTGGAGGACCAGATTCATCATGTCATAGGAAAAGTGCTTATGCAGTTCGGGATTAAATATGACAGAATGAAGATGTGGAGAGGAAATGATTGAGCTGACTGCCGGAGAAGGAAAGTACCGTATAAGACTCAGAGTACTTGGAACAGATGGAAACGGACTGGTTGTGTTCCTGACCGGCGGGGAGAAACCGCATCTTGGAGGTGTGTCTTTGGCCGCAATCCCACGTGCAGATTCAGCAGAGCTTTCCCATTGTGACACTTGGGATGTGACCTTGCCAGGCCATAAAGATAAGGAGCTGGCCAGAAACATTGCCCGGCAGATATGCCTTGCCACAAGCGAACCGGTGTCAGTAAACGCAGGAATCCATATAGACAATGCTTCCAAAGAGGATATAATGTCTCTTAATCGGCTTGCAGAAGAGATTACTGAGAAATTTATAAAACAATATAAGGAATTTAAAAAGGAGATATGAAAATGTCTGAACTTGTATTATTGGGAGATGAGGCAGTCGCCCTTGGAGCTATCCACGCCGGACTTTCCGGTGCCTATGGATATCCCGGCACACCATCATCTGAAATCCTTGAATATCTTATAAACGAGGCAGAGAAGACAAAGGCATTCAGGGCCACCTGGAGCAGCAACGAGAAGACTGCATACGAAGAGGCGCTGGGAACATCAATCGCAGGAAAGCGTGCCATCGTGACCATGAAGCATGTGGGACTCAACGTGGCAGCTGACCCTTTCATGAACTCTGCATTACTCAAAATCAACGGCGGTCTGGTCATTGTGGTGGCAGACGACCCGGGTATGCACTCCTCCCAGGGAGAGCAGGATTCCCGCTTCTTTGCAGACTTTGCCAAGGTGCCATGCTTTGAGCCTACCAACCAGCAGGAAGCCTATGAGATGACCCGTGAGGCTTTCGACCTTTCCGAGAAATGGAAGGTTCCTGTACTCATAAGAATGGTCACCAGACTGGCACACTCGCGGGCTGTAATAACTCCATGGGACAAGATAAGGCCGCAGAACCCGGTCAAGAAAACCGACGATGTACGGGGCTGGATGCTGCTTCCTGCCATTGCACAGAAACTGTGGGTAGAGCTTTTGGAGACCAACAAGGAGTTTGCTTCTTATTCCGAGGCAACAGACTTCAATAAGCTGACCATCAACCCGGATTATAAGAAGGTGGGAATAATCACCACAGGCCTTGGAAAGAACTACTTCAACGAGAATGTGGCAGAAATGGGTGTAAAGCCATCTCACCTGCACATAGGCTTCTATCCTGCACCGGCAGATAAGATCAAGAAGCTGGCAGAGAGCGTGGATAAGATTCTGATAATCGAAGAGGGCTATCCATTCATCGAGACCAAACTTAGGGGCATTCTGCCTCAGAGCATTGCTATAGAAGGAAAACTTGACGGCAAGGTTCCTATGACAGGAGAGCTTGACCCGGATGTAGTAAGACCAGCCCTTGGCCTTGAGAGAATTGCAACACGCAAGGTGGAAGGCCTTCCGGGACGGCCACCACAGCTGTGCCAGGGATGCCCGCATGTGGATACCTACGAGGCCATAAACCTGGCTGTAAAGGATTATCCAGAGCATCTTGTGGCATCTGACATCGGCTGCTACTCGCTGGGTGCTCTGCCTCCATACAAAGCAATCGAGACTATAATATGCATGGGCGCTTCCATCGGTACAGCACAGGGAGCAGCCGAGGCTGGGCTTAAGCCGGCTCTGGCAGTAATCGGCGACAGCACATTCTATCATTCAGGTCTTACAGGATTAGTGAATGCAGTGGCTGCAAATGCACCTATAACCCTGATTATCCTGGACAACTCCACAGTTGCCATGACAGGCGGACAGACCACAATCCTGCCATCCAGCAAGCTCTATCCGCTGGTAATCGGCCTGGGTGCAGATCCTGAGCATGTAAAGACAATCGTCCCGGTCAAGAAGAACCTTGAGGAGAATGCCTCCATAATCAAGAAAGAGATGGAGTACGAAGGTCTTTCTGTAATCATATCTGTACGTGAATGTCTTGAGGAGGCTAAGCGGCGCATCAAGAGGGAGGCTTTGAAAAAATGAAATACGATATTATTCTTGCAGGTGTAGGTGGGCAGGGAGTCCTTTCCCTGGCTGCAATCATAGCAAAGGGTGCCATGAAAGATGGCCTTCAGGTGCGTCAGTCCGAGGTTCACGGAATGTCCCAGCGGGGCGGAGCAGTAATGTCCCACCTGAGGCTTTCCGATGGAGATATCTCCAGCGACCTTGTACGGAAGGGTACTGCAAACCTGATTCTGGGAATGGAGCCTATGGAAGTGCTGCGTTACTCGGAGTTCCTGGCTCCGGATGGTGTCATCATCACTGCAAAGGAGCCATTCATCAACATCCCGACTTACCCTGATATCCAGTCCATCTACGATAAGGTGAACAGCTTCAAGGGTTCTAGGCTGGTTGAGTCTGTGGCTCTGGCAAAAGAGGCTGGCAACTCCAGGGCTGTGAACATGGTTGTAATCGGTGCCGCTGCATCTGTGCTTCCTGTAAAGGCAGAATCCCTTAAGGCTGCTATCAGCGAGCTTTTTGCAGCCAAGGGTGCAGACACTGTGGCAAAGAACCTTAAGGCATTTGATTTAGGATTAGGAAAATAAAAGATTTATGGCAGAGATGAATGTACTTAAAGAGAAAATCCGCGCTGTTCTCCCGGAAATCGTGGAACTGAGGCACCAGCTGCACCAGATTCCAGAGATTGCATTCAAGGAGTACAAGACCTCTGCCAAAATCCGCACATATCTTGAGAATCTGGGGCTGGACTTGGAACCATCTACCCTGGGGACCGATGTCACTGCCATTCTGAAAGGTGATAAACCGGGGCCTGTGGTATTGCTCCGTGCCGAGATGGACGGCCTTGCCATAGAGGAGGCAAGCGGGGTGCCATATGCATCGGTCCACCCGGGCTTTGCCCATGCCTGCGGACACGACGGCCATATGGCGGTGGTACTGGGGGCAGCCACCGTGCTTTCCCAGATGCGGGAAAGCGTAGCAGGCACAGTAAAGTTCCTGTTCCAGCCAGCAGAGGAAAGCGATGCCGGAGCCAAAGCCCTGGTGGAGGCTGGCTACCTTGAGCAGCTTCCCAAGCCTGATGTTGCCTATGCACTCCACGGCTGGCCCGGAGTAAGGACAGCACATATCCAGTGGTGTAACGGCTCCACCATGGCTGCCACCGAAGACTTCCTTATAACACTTACCGGGCATGGCGGGCATGGGGCTATGCCTGAAAGCGCCTGCGACCTGCTATATGCCGCATCGCAGTTTGTGACAGAGCTCAAAAAGTTCAGTGCTCAGATAAGCAGCCCTGGAAAGCCTGCTGTGGTGTCGGTGTGCTCTGTAAGCGGTGGCAATGCCTACAATGTATTCCCCGAGAAGCTTATGCTGAGGGGGACTGCCCGCTTCTTGGATAAAAAACTTGGAAGCGCAATATCTGAAAAAATATCACAACTTTTAGACAAATATGTGCTTAATTGTGGTGGCAAGTACATTATTGAGCATCCAAAACCAGATTATGTGTCCACAGATAACAATATCGCACTCCTTGGGCGCATAAAAGAGAATGCAGAGCATATTATAGGGGCAGGAGGCTGGTCAGACGACGGTGTATGCTCTATGTGCGGCGACGACTTCGGCTTTATACTCCAGAAAGTGCCTGGCATCTACTTCCGGCTGGGGATAGGAGAGGACCATCCATCTTTGCACAATGCAGGCTTCGACTTCCCCGATTCTGCGCTGGAAGCTGGTATACGCCTATTGTGCGGCCTTGTAATTTCTTGAATAAAAATAATTAAAAATATTGTTATATCTCTCGTAATTTTTTACCGATTATGATACTTTTATTTTTCGGAAACAGGGAGGCTAATCACTATGAAGCGGAACGACATCGATAAGGTGCTTATAATCGGATCTGGTCCTATTGTGATAGGACAGGCGTGCGAGTTCGACTATTCTGGAACCCAGGCCTGCAAGGCGCTGCGGGAACAGGGGTACAAGATTGTACTGGTAAACTCAAACCCGGCCACCATCATGACCGACCCGGTCATGGCCGATGCAACGTATATAGAGCCTCTTAACGTGGAGCGTCTTGCTCAGATTATTGATAAAGAAAGGCCCGATGCCCTGCTGCCAAACTTAGGAGGCCAGACCGGACTTAATCTGGCCTGCGAGCTTAGCAAGGCTGGAGTGCTGGATAAGTATGGCGTAAAAGTGATTGGTGTAAACCTGGATGCAATAGAACGGGGCGAGGACCGGGAAATCTTCAAGGATACCATGAGACAGCTTGGAATCGAGACCCCTCGCTCCGGTATCTGCCACACTGTTGCAGAGGCGGAGGCTATAGCAAACGAAATCGGTTTCCCAGTAGTCGTACGCCCTGCATACACCATGGGCGGTCAGGGAGGCGGTTTCTGCTACAACGTGGAGGAGCTACAGACCATAACACGGAACGGCCTTGAGCTTTCACTTACTCACCAGTGCCTTATCGAGGAATCTATCTTAGGCTGGGAAGAGCTTGAGGTAGAGGTTGTCCGCGACTCCAAGAACCAGATGGTTGCCATATGCTTTATCGAGAACATCGATGCAGTGGGTGTGCATACAGGAGACTCCTTCTGTTCTGCGCCATTCCTTACTATAGACAAGGAGCTTGAGAAAAAGCTTCAGGATATGGCATTCCGTATTGTTGAGAAAATCGGCGTAATAGGGGGTACCAACGTTCAGTTTGCCCACAACCCCAAGACTGGCCGCGTTGTCATAATCGAGATAAACCCGAGAACATCACGGTCATCAGCTCTGGCATCCAAGGCTACAGGATTCCCCATTGCACTTATCTCTGCCAAACTGGCAGCCGGTCTTACTCTGGACGAGATTCCATACTGGCGGGACGGTACCCTGGAAAAATATACTCCGGGCGGAGCTCCAGACGGCGACTATGTGGTGCTTAAATTTGCACGCTGGGCATTCGAGAAATTCCGTGGCGTAGAAGATTCCCTCGGAACCTCCATGAAGGCTGTGGGCGAGGTCATGGCTATAGGAAAGACATTTAAGGAGACATTCCAGAAAGCTATCCGCGGTCTTGAGAACGGAAGGTCTGGCCTAGGCTTTGCAAAAGACTTTAACAAAAAGAGCGCAGACGAGCTCTGCGACATGCTCAAAACTGCATCCAGCGAGCGCTACTTCCTGCTCTACGAGGCTATACGCAAGGGTGTTCCTCTGGAAAAACTGCACGAGATAACATACGTAAAAGAATACTTCCTAAAACAGATGAAAGAGCTGGTTGACTTTGAGGAAGAGCTCCTCAAGAATCCGGGCCGTGTCCCTGCCGACGACATGCTCAAGAAGGCCAAGATGGACGGATTCTCCGACAAGTACCTGGCTAAGATTCTGAAAGTGAGCGAGAAAGATATCCGCAAGAAGCGGAATGAGCTGGGAATAAAGGAAGGCTGGCTTGCAGTGCCTGTAAGCGGAGTCAAGAACGCAAGCTACTACTATTCAAGCTACAATGTTCCTGACGCTTCCAAGGCTTCCGACAACAAGAAGAAGATAATGATTCTGGGCGGCGGACCTAACAGAATAGGGCAGGGAATCGAGTTCGACTACTGCTGCTGCCACGCCGCAATGCAGCTTAAGGAGATGGGCTACGAGACCATAATTGTAAACTGTAACCCCGAGACTGTATCCACCGATTACGACACATCGGACAAGCTTTACTTCGAGCCAGTCACTGCCGAGGATGTCCTCCAGATATACGAGAAAGAAAAGCCTTATGGAATAATCGTGCAGTTCGGCGGTCAGACACCGCTTAACATTGCACGTGAACTCCAGGAAAGCGGCGTGAATATTCTGGGAACATCCATCGATTCCATCGACATAGCCGAGGACAGGGACCTTTTCCGCCACATGATGGAGAATTTGAACATCCCAATGCCAGAGAGCGGCATGGCTGTGGATTTTGAGGAGGCAAGGAAGATTGCAGAGTCTATCGGCTACCCGATTATGATTAGACCATCCTTTGTACTGGGCGGCCGTGGAATGGAAGTCATCTACGACGAGGCCACACTTAAGGAATATGTGGAAAAGGCAGTAGGCGTTACACCAGACAGGCCGCTCCTTATAGACCGGTTCCTTAAGAATGCCCTTGAGTGCGAGGCCGATGCCCTGGCAGACGGCGAACATGTATACATCCCTGCGGTGATGGAGCACGTTGAGCTTGCCGGTATCCATTCGGGCGACAGCGCATGTGTAATCCCGCCGGTATCCATAGACCAGGAGCATCTGGACACAATCAAGAATTATACCAAAAAGATTGCCGAGTCCCTCCACGTGTGCGGCCTTATGAACATGCAGTACGCCATAGAGGATGGCAAAGTATATGTGATCGAGGCAAACCCACGGGCAAGCCGCACAGTGCCTCTGGTATCCAAAGTGTGCAACACCCAGATGGCACGTCTTGCCACACGCCTTATGCTGGGCGAAAGCCTCCAGAGCCTGGGCCTTAAAGAAAAGGTTATTCCGCACTACGGAGCAAAGGAAGCTGTATTCCCATTCTCACGCTTCCCTGGCGTAGACCCGGTTCTGGGACCCGAGATGCGCTCCACAGGCGAGGTTCTGGGACTGGCTGACAACTATCCGCTTGCCTTCTATAAATCACAGGAGGCGGCCGGCTGTGCACTGCCTCATGCACCATCGGCATGGGAGAACAAGAAAGTGCTTATATCATTGAGCGACACCCACACACAGGAAGAGCAGGTGCTTACTATAGGAAAGACACTGCAGGACCTTGGTTTCACCATCCTGGCCACCGAGGGAACAGCAAACTTCTATAACCAGCACGGCATAAAGTGCGGAAAAGTCAACAAGATTGGCGAGGGGCGTCCAGACGTGGTTGACCTTATCCTTAACAATGAAGTATGCTTAGCTATCAATACACCGCGGGCAAAACGGAACTATGCCGAGGACCGGAAGACTATCCGCAAGGCTTGCCTTAAGTACAAGGTTCCGTACATAACCACACTGGCAGGTGCACTGGCCGCAGTAAAGGGTATTGAGGCTGTAAAGAACGGAATCGGCGGCGAGGGCGGGGTCAAGAGCCTCCAGGAGTACCACGCGCAGGTTAAGTGATGGCAAAGAAAGAGACGGCTGAAAATCTCCCTAAGCTTACAGTTCCCCAGCTCATAGACTACTGCAAGAATACTCTGGGGCTGACCTTCAACCTCATGGACGAGAAGAAGGCTGCAACATTCCTTTCCAGGCAGAACTACTTCTTCCGACTGGAGCAGTATCTGGGCATATGCACAAACAAGACCAGGAGCGGCAAATATATAGGGCTGGACTTCGGCCATCTGGTGGAGATGTCCACCATAGACATGTATCTGCGCAAAAAACTGTTCAAGATGGCCATAGACCTGGAGCACTACCTCAAGATGAAGCTGGTGGGCGACTGCCAGGAGAACCCTGCCGATGACGGCTACGAGGTGGTTGACGCTTTTCTTAAGGCTAATCCAAAGGTTGCATCCTCCATTAAGACAGGTTTCAAGCTTATCGGGTATTATGACAAGACTTTCTTCCGCTTCACAAAGGCTCCGGCTGTCTGGAATATTGTTGAGATGATGGACTTCAACGACTTCACCAGTTTCTATTCCTTCTATTATGATTATTTCCGCATGGAGGGGGGCTGGACCAAGCAGTTTGACGCTGTGCGCAGGATAAGGAACGCGGCGGCCCACAACTCCTGCATTCTCTGCTCATTCATCCCGAGACAGAAGGGGGATGTGGAGACTATGCTGGAGCTTCTTGGCGGCAACTTGGGCATGAGTCAGGGAACTATATCCCAGATGATGGGGGTGCCGTTCCTCAACGACTTTACAGTGCTTCTGTCGGTCTACGTAAAAATGGCTACACATCCAAGCGTGCTCAAGAAGACCCTGAAGGAAGTACTGGAATTCTTCGAGGGACGCATGGTCCAGCACAAGGATTATTTCGAAGGGTTCACAGAAGTCAAGAATGCCTACCGGTTTGCCAAGAGCGTTGTGGAGTTCTACAGCAAGAAGGTTGCAACGGTATAGTTGACCTCCCTTTGATAAAAGAGTATTCTAATTAGGCATTTACGGGCAATAGCGCAGTTGGTAGCGCGCAACGTTCGGGACGTTGAGGTCGGCGGTTCGAATCCGCCTTGCCCGATTAGTTTTATGAATATCGTCTGAAAAGGCGGTATTTTTTTTTGCCCTAAAAAGCTAAAATCATAATAATTTTGGAATGTAATCGAAAAATATCATAATTTTTGTTGATTATAATCGAAAAATATTATAAAATAGCCCTATGAACACAATTCAGAGAGATTTGAAAAAAGTCATTGAGGCCAAGATAGGCAAAGGCAAAGTCATTGTTCTGATAGGACCGCGCCAGGTGGGAAAGACCACATTGCTCAAAGATATTCTGGCTTCATATTCATCTGAAAAACTGATACAGTTCTGGAACTGCGACGAACCAGATATCCGTAGCGCCCTTGCAGATGCAAATTCAGCTCAGCTTAAAACCCTTGCTGGAAAATCAGAGTTCATTGTCATAGATGAGGCCCAGAGAATAAAGAATATAGGGCTTACCATAAAACTTTTGCACGATACATTCCCGCATGTCCAGCTGGCAGTTACTGGTTCATCGTCCTTGGACCTTTCCAACACTATAAATGAGCCACTTACCGGTCGTAAGTTTGAGTATAATCTGTTCCCGTTTTCCACGCATGAACTTGTACAGAACACTTCGTTGCTCGATGAGCAGCGTATGCTGTCCACCCGGCTTGTCTACGGCTTATATCCAGATGTAGTGAACAACCCAGGGGATGAGAAAGAGATTCTTATGAACATAGTAAACAGCTATCTTTATAAGGATGTGTTTGAATTCCAGGATATCAGGAAGCCTGCAGTGATCCAGAAACTACTCCAGGCCCTTGCTTTCCAGATCGGAGGCGAAGTCTCTTTCAACGAACTTGGCAACCTGCTTGGAATTGATACTGCCACTGTTCAGCGTTATGTGGATCTGCTTGAGAAAGCATATATAATTTTTCATCTTCATTCATACAGCAGGAATGTACGCAACGAGCTTAAGAAGAGCATCAAAATCTACTTCTATGATAATGGGGTCAGGAATGCTCTTATATCAAATTTCTCGACAGCAGAGCTTCGAAACGATACTGGTGCGCTGTGGGAGAACTTCCTTGTGAGCGAACGGCTTAAGAATAATGCTTTCAATAATATAATGGCAAGGTATTATTTCTGGCGGACCGCTCAAAAGCAGGAGATTGATTTTCTTGAGGAGAAGGATGGAAAGCTTTCAGCTTGGGAATTCAAGTACAACGAGAAGAAGGCAAACAGCAGATGTCCCCTTACATTCTCGAACAATTACCCGGGCACACCTTTTGCGGTGGTGACTCCTAAGAATTATTTGGAGTTTGTGGGCGGGGAGGGTATATAATAAATTATGGCAAAAGTAAAAAAACAAATTAGTTTCGAAGATGCCTCCCGGATAGCTCCAGCTCAGATTATGGACGTTCAGTCTCTGCTTTCGGAAAATTTATCTATACCTGATTATCAAAGACCATATAAGTGGAGCATAAAAAATATAACAGATCTTCTGGTAGACACAGATAATGCAATAAATGAGGGAGAAAAATACAGTTCGTTTCGGTACAGGGTTGGAACGATAATTCTTCACTATAATGAGAAATCAAATTCTTATGATATTGTAGATGGGCAACAGAGGTGTATTTCCTTTTTGTTATTAAAGCTATATCTTGAACCGGATATGTCTGATTGCAGTTTGTTGAATACCAGTTTCTCTCATCCTGACAGTCAAGCAAACATACATGCAAATTATCAGTTTATCAGGGATTGGTTTGCTGCCAAAAAAGATACTGATAAAAAGCGTTTTCTAGGAGCCTTTTCTAAGTTGTTGGAAGTGGTTGTGCTTGTTGTACCTAAAGAATCCGAGGCTTTTCAGCTTTTTGATTCGCAAAATACGAGAGGTAGAGAATTAGATCCTCATGATTTGCTGAAAGCATATCATTTGAGAGAAATGAGAAGTTATCCATATGAGATGCAGAGGGCGGTTACGAAGTGGGAGGCTGTAAAGCCTATTAAAATTAAAGAACTATTCAACAAGTACTTGTTCCCGATTATGAACTGGACACATTATCAAAAAAATCGGGCATTTACTGCTAAGGAAATAGATGTTTATAAGGGGATTAACGAAGCGTCATCCTATTCGTATGCATCAAGAGTGAAAAAGGCTATGCCAGCATTTCAGATCTCGGAGCAGTTTATAGCTGGAACTGATTTCTTTGAGATGGTTGAATATTACCTTTATTTGCTTAAGTTTGTGAAGGAAGAGGTTTACAAATATATCTATCAGGATGAAAAAATAAGAATGATCCTGGAGGAAAGCAAGTCAGTTGGCTTTTGTTATGCAAAGCAGTTATTTGAATGTGCAGTGTTCTGTTATTACGACAGATTTAGGAATTTTGATCCGCAGGTTGTTAAGAAGCTTTTTACCTGGGCATTTATGATTCGTGTTGATATGGAGAACCTTCCATTTGATACGATAAACAGATATGCGCTTGGTATTAATGATAACTCAAATTACTCAAACAGTATTCCGATGTTTTCTATAATCAAAAATGCGAGAATTCATACAGAGGTGGCAAGTGTACCGGTTACAGTTCTCCGTACGCCTGATGAAGCAAGGAATAAGAAAAACTGGAATGAATTGTATATTGCCCTTAAGAGAATAAATGGTTATGGAGAGGTAAAATAAATGGAAGATAAACGAATTACAGAATTTTCCATATACGACCCTTCAGCACATAAAACAATTTTTAGTGATACATCAATATCGTATGTGATTCCTTTATATCAAAGGGCATTTGCTTGGGAAGATAAGGAAATTGTACAGCTTATCGATGATATCAATGATTTTGATAATAAGAATGGACGCTCTTATTATCTTGGCGCTGTTATTGTTTCCAAAGAAGGAAGTTGCTACGAAGTGATTGATGGACAGCAGAGACTTACGGCGTTGTTTCTTTTATTGAATTATTTAGGTATGCCGATGGAGAGTATCCTTTCCTTTGAATGCAGGAAAAAGTCGGATTATACATTGCAAATGATTGTCGACGATAAAGCAATCACAATTGATGATATAGATGACAGCCTACTTAATGGAAAAAAGATTATAGAAAATGAATTAGGAAAATACACTGATTACGAGAAAAAAGTGTTTATCAATAAATTATCATCAGTGAAAATATATCGGATTGAAGTTCCTGACAATACAGATCTTAATCATTATTTTGAGATTATGAACACCCGTGGTGAACAGCTTGAGCAGCAGGATATTCTAAAAGCTCAGTTACTGAGCTACTTAGATAATGGTTATATGGCTACATTTTCTAAAATATGGGATGCCTGCAGCGATATGACTGGTTATGTTCAAATGCATTTTGATACGGAATTACGTGCTGAGATATTTGGCTCAGAATGGGAGAATGAGCCAAACTGTAAGATTAAAGTGCGTGATGGCAGAAAAAGTGGGAAAAGTATACGGGAAATTATTGATCCTAAATTTGTTGTTGATCATAAAAGTGAAATCGCAGATTCCGATGATAGGGTCAGATTTGAGAGTATTATTACATTCCCATATTTCTTACTGCATGTTTTAAAAATCTATGTATGGGCAAATGGGATTGATGCACATATAAATGAATTGCTTGATGACAAGAAGTTGTCGGATACCTTTACGAGTGTTATTGAGGAAGGGACAAAGGGTGGTTCTTCTCTTGACAAAGCTACTTTTTCCAAGGGTTTTATTAAATGCCTTCTGAAATGTAGATTCCTTTTTGACAAATACATTGTTAAAAGAGAATTTGTAAATGACGATTCAGATGGAGATTGGAGCATAAAAACATTTCATTCTTCCGGAATGTACTCGAAGAAAAAGCCATATTATTCAAATAGCTATATTGGTGTAAAAGGAGAATGGAAGCAGACATATGATGCAAGGCATAAGAGAGTTCTCATGCTTCAGGCTTTGCTTAGAGTATCCTATACATCACCCAAGATCATGCACTGGATTACGGAACTTCTTAAATGGCTGTATACAGATTCAAATGGATGGGATATGAGTGCATTTGAAGGCGTGATTGAAGATTATATATGTTTTGGATCGGAAAGCAATACAAACGGAAGTGTTACCGTTATGGATTATATTGAAGCCGGTGATTATGATATGGGTGTAAATACACCGCATCTGATCTTTAATTATCTGGACTATCTACTTTGGAAGAATAATCAGAGTAAATACTCGAATTTTGTATTTGAGTTCCGAAATTCTGTAGAACATTGGTATCCGCAGCATCCATCAGAGGGTACATTCGAGCAGTGGGCTCCGGATGAAGGTGTTAATAATTTTGGAAACCTGTGTATTATCCAAAGAAATGTTAATTCAAAATTCTCGAATATATCACCGGAATCGAAGCAAAGTACTTTTGAGGATATGATATCAAAGGGAAGCATTAAGCTTCGAATCATGGCAGAGATTATCAGAAAGATGAATACAGATGGTGTTAATTCAAATAAGGAATGGAAGGAAAGTGCCTATATAGAGCATGGGATTGAGATGCTAGATATTTTGAGGAACGCATGCGATACCGCCAAAAACAAGTGAAATAGACAAATGAGGTATACCATATCCAAAGAAGGGTTTCGCTTGTTGTATTTGCTTGGCAGGGCTTAGTGTAAAGTTCGGAGAAGCTTACACAAAAATCACTGTAAGATTACTGTAAAGATTACACAAAAAATCAAATCTATGTTATAATAATTGCATGAAAGAACTGGATTTTGAGCAATATATCCGCCACACTGATGCCAGCAAGAAAGACAAGAAACTAGCATGGTCTACAGCTATCGGTCTGCAGCAGGTGGATGGTCTTAAACCCTCAGAATATCTATACGAGACAGCAAAACGCAATATAGAGGGGGAGCTTACATTTGAGGAAGCCAAAAAACTCATCGATTCTTATTATCTGACTCAAAAAGCCCGTCATGAAGATGAACGTACAGAGGAAGCAGACAAGGTTTCAAGCCGCATAGCCCAGCTTCTTAGTGAACCATCTTTCAACTTTACTCCTTATTTCTTGATTGCTATTCATAAACGTCTGTTTGATGGTATTTTCAAATTTGCAGGCAAAATACGTGATTATGATATAACAAAACGAGAGTGGGTTTTGGATGGTGATACGGTAATGTATGGCGCAGCATTTGACCTTGATAATGCTCTTGTTTATGATTTTAAACAGGAACAGTCTTTCGATTACAGTGACCCTTTCAGCGATGCGACAATAAAGCATATCACTTTCTTTGTATCAAGGTTATGGCAGATTCATCCTTTCGGGGAAGGGAATACCAGGACTACAGCAGTTTTTGTAATTAAATACCTACGCTCACTAGGATACAAGGCAGATAACGATATTTTCGCAGACAATAGCTGGTATTTCCGTAATGCCCTTGTAAGAGCTAACTATACGAATGTGCAGAGGGGAATCCAAGAGAATCAAGTATTTCTGGAACGTTTTTTCCGCAATCTCTTGCTGGATGAACATAATGAGCTTAAGAATAGATTTACTCATATTAGATACACTGAAAAAATTGCTCAAAAGATTACTGTAAAGATTACTGTAAATCAGCAGGCAATAATCGATGAAATTAGAAAAAATCCTTTTATAACACAGCAACAGCTTTCAGATATTGTAGGTATTGCCAGGTTTAATATCAACCGAAATATGAAAAAGCTTAAAGAAAATGGTATAATAAAGCGTATCGGCTCAGATAAGGCTGGTCGCTGGGAAGTTATAAAATAAAAATACGGAGGTACTGCTATGACAAACATTCCATATATTGACCTGCACTGCCATCTGGATGGCTCAATCACCGTGGACATTGCCCGGAAACTGGCGGCACTGCAGAATATTGAGCTTCCTGCTTCTGATGCAGAGCTTGAGAGCCGGCTCTCTGTTCCAGAAAGCTGCGAGGACTTGAACGAATTTCTGGAATGTTTTGCCCTGCCATGCTCTCTGATGCAGACTAAGGAGGGGATAACTGAGTCTGTGCACCTGGTTCAGGAATATATGAAGAGCCAGGGTCTTGCATACCTGGAGCTCCGGTTTGCCCCTCAGAAACACTGCGACAATGGTCTTTCCCAGCGTGATGCAATAGAGGCGGCTCTGGCTGGTCTTAAGATGTCAGACCTCCACACCAACCTTATCCTGTGCCTTATGCGGGACAGAGGGAATGAGAAAGAGAACCTGGAGACTGTGGAGCTTGCCAGGGAATATCTGGTAAAAGACGGCGGTGTTGTGGCTGTAGACCTGGCTGGAGCCGAGGCACTGTTCCATACCGACCAGTTTGCAGAACCTTTTAAAAAGGCCAGGGAATACGGAATTCCATTCACAATCCACGCAGGCGAGGCCGACGGTGCAAAAAGTGTAAAGGACGCCCTTGACTACGGTGCTTCCCGCATAGGTCACGGTGTGCGGACTGCCGAGGATCTGGCACTTCTGGAATATCTAATCAAGAACCAGATTCCCCTTGAGATGTGCCCTAACTCCAACCGGCAGACCAAGGCGGTGGACGATATGTCAAAGTATCCTATCCGGGATTACCTGGCAAAAGGGGTCAAGGTTACTGTGAACACCGACGACCCTGCTATATGCCGCACCACTATTGCCAAAGAGTTTGAGTATCTGGAGAAGAAGTTCGGCATTACTGCCGGAGAAAAGAAGATTATGATGCTGAATGCTGTGGATGCCGCCTTTACAGACGATTCCACAAAGGCAGCTCTGAGGGCTGAAGTAGAGTCAGCTTTTTAAAAGAGAAGCTGCCCAGGCCTGGGCTGCAATGCCGAAAGCCACACCTACATTCACCGACCGCTTTATGCCGTAGATAGGGATAGAGACTATCCCACGGCTCTCTCTGGCCATTGCCATAAGTTCCGGGCTTACACCTGTCTCCTCGCTTCCAAGAATCATTATTCCCTCTTTCGGGAATTGGAATTCATCAAGCGGTGTGCCCCCTGTCTCCAGTGAAAAAACTGGTTTATCAATTAGTTGATTTTTAGACATGATGCTCCAGGGGAGTATGGCATCGGTTCCCATGGCGCTCCGCTTGGCACGGCTCTGGGCTGGGGTAGGGGTGTCGGGCGAAAGTAGCACTTCCTTGAAGCAGAATGATTCTGCAGTGCGGAATATTGAGCCCACGTTGAAAGGGGACCGTATGTCCTCAAGGTACACCGAGATTGGCAGCACCCTGCGTACTGCACCCGGAATGTCGGTATCCAGAGCCATATCCCAGTCGGCCACCTGAATTCCGGCTTTGTCCATGAGTTTATACTTATAACTGTTGATTGAACGCAAAAAAATGCCCTGGTCGGTGTTCTCCAGCCTTAATTCAGGCTCCTCCAGGGCAGTGCGCAGTATCATGATAAGGTAGGTGGTATCTACCGGATAGCCCCTGCGCAGGGCTTTTTCTGCATCTTGCAAAATTCTGGCTGCCTTGCGGCAGCGCAAAAGTGGTTCTAGAGATCTGAACTTCTTCTCTGTAAACATCAGATGCCGAACATGTCTACGATTTTATCGGCAACATTGTTGATGACAGACTGATTTATGTAGTCCGGATCCTTAAGGTGCTGGATTGCAGCCTCAACTTTATCCATCCGGATGTCTGGAACACTCTTGAGTTCTTCGGAAATTGCAAGCACATCGCCCATAGCTTTTGCTTCTGGGGACAATGAGATGGAGTCCTGTTCCAGTACTTTTACTGTCGGTGCCGTTTTGCCAATACCGGAGCATCCGTTTATCGAGTTTACCCCGCTGATATTGTTGATAGTCATCGATCTATTTTCTCCTTACTCTTCTTATCGGCAAAGCCAGTAAAAAAAATTACTGTTTTTTTCCATAAATGCAAACTGCGAACTCACCTAATATTTTATCCCGATTCTGCAGATTGTCAACAATTTCCTTGGCAGTGCCCGACAGGAATTCCTCGTGCAGCTTTGTCATCTCGCGTCCCAGCACCACAGGGCGCTCGGGGTCTATTGAGGCCACGTCTGCCATAGCCTTTTCTATGCGGTAGGGGGATTCGTAGAAAATAAAGCCTTCCTCCCGCTCCATAAGCTCCTTAAGGCGGCTTAACCGGCGGCCTCCCTTGGGTGATAGAAAGCCTTCGAATGTTATTCCACGTCCCTGGGCTCCTGATACGCTCATAAGAGCAGTAAGTGCCGATGCCCCCGGAATAGGTGTTATGGTGTAGCCTGCATCCCGGACAGCCCGTACAAGGGAGCTTCCAGGGTCGCTTACCCCCGGTGTGCCTGCATCGCTGCAGTATGCAACGCTCTTTCCCTGGTCCAGAAGGTTCATTATCTTGGCTATTCCCGGTTTCTCGTCTGCCGCATAATAGCTTAAAAGCGGCTTTTTTATCTCAAGCTTGTTCAAAAGGTGCAGGGTATGACGTGTGTCCTCGCAGGCTATGGCATCTACGCTCTTTAGGGTCTCGATGGCACGCAGCGTTATGTCGTCCAGGTTGCCTATAGGGGTGGCTACTATAAAAAGCTGGCTCATTCACACTCCATAGTAAGCCGGCATCTTCCGCTTGTGCTCGCTGTTTTTGTGGTACCGGTCTATAATCGCTATGTCCTTGGGGTCGCCTTCTCCT
Source organism: Spirochaetia bacterium (assembly GCA_017446885.1). Lineage (GTDB taxonomy): Bacteria > Spirochaetota > Spirochaetia > CADAEX01 > CADAEX01 > CADAEX01. The sequence continues at coordinate 58,980 of JAFSOR010000023.1, forward strand.
GTGGTAATATACCTGTCGATGGCTGCGTAGGTTACACCCATCTCCTTCTCGTCGGTCTGCCCTTCGTAAAGCCCTGCGGAAGGGGCCTTCTTTATGATATTGGCAGGAGCTCCCAGGTATTCAAGGAACTCATACACTTCGCCTACAGTAAGGTCGATGATAGGGTTAAAGTCGCAGCCGCCGTCGCCGTACTTGGTAAAGTAGCCCATATAGGTCTCGGCCCTGTTGCCGGTTCCTGCCACCAGCTTGCCCTCGGCTGCTCCTATAGCATACAGGGTGGTCATCCTGAGCCGTGGCGCTATGTTCGAGATTGCGCTTCTGTTGAGTTCTGTCTTCCCTTCGATAGCCTTTATAAGGTCAAGCTTGACCGGAGTAATATCGACAGTGCGTGTGTCTATGCCAAACTGTCTGGCTACATCCAGGCCATCTTTCATGTCTTCCTCGAAGTTCCGCTTGGATTCGCACGGCATAATGATTCCAGTGGTGTTGTCGCAGGCTTTCTTGCACAGTATTCCCACCAGGGCGCTGTCCTTGCCGCCGCTGTTGCCGTAGATTATCCCCTTGGCACCGCTTTCATGTAAAATTTTTTTTATGAAATCAATTCGATTCTCAAGCTCTTTTTTATAATCTCTCATATTCACTCCACTTTTTTTTATTCTATCATTAAAATTGCTTTGACAAAAGTACTATATTAGAGTAAAAAAAATATAGTGATAAAATTCAATGGAGGATGCGCTATGGAAAAGGTTGGACATGCAGTCAGAATGGACAATGTGCGGTATGCAATAAGGGGTCCACTCCTTGACGCGGCGCAAAGGCTTGAGAAAGAGGGCCGGAAAATCTATAAGCTTAACATAGGCAATACTGGACCTTTTGACTTTGACATTGATCCACGTATCAAGCAATATATTATTGATAACTTTACTATGGCCGGCGGATACAGCGATTCCAAGGGACTTCTGAAATCACGTCTTGCAATCAAGGCTTATCATGAGAAAAATGGAATAAAGAATATCTCAGAGGATGACATCTATATAGGAAACGGTGTCAGCGAGCTTATCATGGTGGTTATGCAGGCTCTTCTGAATCCTGGTGACGAGGTTCTTATTCCTGCTCCGGACTATCCGCTGTGGACAGCTGCTGTAAATCTGTGCGAGGGAAATGCAGTCCACTATATGTGCGACGAAGAGTCGGACTGGAACCCGGATCTTGCAGATATGGAAAAGAAGATCACTTCCCGGACCAAGGCTATAGTCATGATCAACCCGAACAACCCGACTGGAAGTGTGTATTCCAAGGAGATGGTGCAGGGAATTGTCGATATAGCCCGTCGTCATGGTCTTATAATCTTCTCGGACGAGATTTACGACAGGATTCTCTACGATGGCGATACTGTCTATTCTCCTGCATCTATGGCAGAAGATATTCTGGTGTTCACCTTCAACGGTCTTTCCAAGGTGCACCGTTCCTGTGGCCTCAGAGCTGGCTGGATGGTCATAACAGGAAACAAGGAGCGGTATTCAGGATACCTTGATGGAATAAAGACCCTTACCAGCATGAGGCTCTGCAGCAATGTTCCTGCCCAGCTTGCCATTATTCCTGCCCTTGAGTATGATGACTCTATAAACGAGCTTCTTGCAGAGAATGGAAGGCTAAGAATGCAGAGGGATATCATTCATCAGATGCTGAATGACATTCCGGGTGTCTCCTGCAGGAAGGCGCGTGGTTCCCTCTATGTGTTCCCGAAGTTTGACATCAGGAAGTTCAATATAACAGATGACAACAAGTTTATGCTTGATTTCTTGAATACAAAGAATGTGCTTATGGTTTCTGGAACAGGATTCAACTGGCCTGCTCCTGACCATTGCCGGATTGTGCTGTTGCCCCATGTGGAGGATCTGAGGGAAGCTATGGTGCGGCTTAAAGACTTCCTTAAAACATACAAGCAGGCATGATCGGAGCATAAATTGGAAATCCTTGAGAAGACAGATACACTTACACGGGTCAAGGTGTCTGGCCGCGAGATAACACTGGTGGGCACTGCCCATGTGTCACACGAGAGCGTTGAGCAGGTCAAGAGCGTAATCCAGGCCGAGATGCCCGACCGGGTGTGCGTGGAGCTTGATGACAGGCGGTTCAAGAGCCTGCGTGAGAAAAGCAGGTACGAGGACCTGGATATCTACAAGATTATAAAGACAGGGCAGGGTTTGTTCTTTCTTGCAAACCTGGCCATGGCTGCATTCCAGAAGAAGATAGGGGCAAATTTAGATATAAAGCCAGGCGAGGATATGAAGCAGGCGGTGGAGACTGCCATAGAGAACAATATCCCATATACGCTGGCAGACAGGGACATCCAGGTTACCCTTAAAAGGGCCTGGAAGCTTTCAAGCGCAGGCGAGAAGGCCAAGATGGTAAACTCCCTTATAGGCAGCATAGTTACCAAGGAAGAGGTCTCCGAGGAGGAGATCGAGAACCTTAAGAAGAGCAATGCCCTGGACCAGATGATGAACGAGATGGCAGAGTATCTGCCTTCTGCCAAGAGTGCCATTATAGACGAGCGCGACCTTTATCTTGCCACCAAGATATATGAATGCACCGAGCCCCGTGTGCTTGCTGTGCTGGGGGCAGGGCATGTTCCCGGAATACTGCGCCATTTCGAGGCTTTTGAGAAAGCAGGAGGGGCTCAGGGCCTGGATTCCATTGCACAGGTGCCGCCTAAGACCAGGGCAGCCAAGATTCTGCCATGGACTATCCCGGCCCTGTTTGCCGCCATTGTGATTGCCGGGTTCTTCCGGGCCGGCTGGGACAAGAGCTCAGATATGCTTATAACCTGGATTTTAGTCAACGGAGTTCTGGCTGCCCTGGGTGCTCTTCTGGCATTGGCTCATCCTGTCACAATACTGGTCTCTTTCGTGGGTGCCCCGATCACATCGCTTAACCCCACAATCGGTGTGGGAATGCTTGCCGGCATAGTGGAGGCAGTGCTCCGTAAGCCTAAGGTAAGGGATTTTGAGAACCTCTCTGATGACATAATGAGTTTCAAGGGTTTCTTCCACAACAGGATAACCCATATACTTATAGTGCTGCTTCTTTCAAGTGTAGGCAGCGCAATCGGAACTATTATTGTGTTCCCGTATCTTCTGGCGCTCTTGAAGTAGCGTTGCCGAACACAGCTTTTATTCCCTCGGCAATAGTCCTGATTTTTGACGGTGCCACAAAATTCTTGAATCCGAAATCGCTTGCGCTCTTCTCCCTGCCCTGGAGATTGTTCACCTTCAGCACCTCGCCTGTAAGGGAAAGCTCGCCCGATGCTATTATGTCGGCAGGTATAGGGATTCCTGTCCGGGCAGAGTAGAGGGTCAGTGCTATAGGAAGCTCTGCGCCGACATCCCGTATCCGTATGCCTCCTGCCACATTCACGTAGATATCGTGATCCGAGAACTTAAGCCTGCAGTGCTTTTCCAGGATTGCAGATACCCTGGATATGACAGAGCTGTCTATCTTGTCCGAGAATATGCGTGATATACCCGATTTTGCAGGTACTGTAAGGGCCTGTATCTCCACCAGGAACACCCGGGTTCCTTCGAATACAGGTGCTATGGAGACACCGGGCGGAACCTCGCCTCCTGTGCGTTTGTTTAGGAACACAGTCTCGGGGTTCTTTATCTGCACTAAGCCTTCCTGTCTCATCTGGAAAAGGCCGAATTCATCTATGGAGCCGAACCTGTTCTTGGCAGCCCGTACTATGCGAAGGTCGGTGCTTGAGCTTTCGAAGTAGAGAACTGTGTCCACCATGTGCTCCACAGTCTTGGGCCCTGCGATAATGCCATCCTTGGTCACGTGGGCTATCATCATTACTACCTTGCCGTACAGCTTGGCCCAGTCGGTAAGGGTGCCGCAGCAGTATTTAAGCTGGTTCGGGGTGCCTGGAGTATTGCCTACCTCGGCCGATGTCATGGTCTGTATGGAGTCGAGCACTACAAAGTCGTATTTGCCTTTTGCAAGAACTGTCATAACATTGTCCAGGTTGGTCTCGCACAGAATCTCGAGCCGGTTGCTCTTTATGCCAAGGCGGTCTGAGCGCTGCTTTATCTGGGCTGCCGACTCCTCGCCCGAAATGTAGAGTGCCTTATAGTTTTCTGCAATAAGGGCGGCGGTCTGGAGCATCAGGGTCGATTTGCCTATTCCGGGCTCGCCTCCAATCATTATGGAAGAACCCCTCATTATGCCGCCACCCAGGACACGGTCTATCTCCTCTATGCCCGAGAATATGCGGCTGTTTTCGGTGGTGTCGCAGTCGGCCAGCGTAACAGGGGCTATCTTGGCCTCCTGTGCTTTGGAAAGCTTTACAGGCTTTTTAGTCACCTTGCTCTCGGAGAAACTGTTCCAGGTGCCACACTCGGGGCAGCGTCCTGTCCATTTGGGCTCTTTGTGGCCGCAGTTGTCGCAGATATAGACGGTCTTTTCTTCCATACCATAATTATACCAGCATAGTTGCCGATTTTGTCAATCGGCGGTATAGTAAGAATATGGGATACAGGGGAATTCTTTTTGACCTTGACGGCACACTGCTTGATACTCTGGCCGACATAGGCTTTTACATAAACCGCACTCTTTTGCGCTACGGGTATCCGCTCTTTCCTGTTGATAAAGTGAATACAATCGTGGGCTGGGGGCTTAAGAAAGCCTTGTACAAGGCGCTTCCTGCCGGAGTGGGGGATGATGATCCTTATCTTTCCAAGCTTACAGCCGAGCTGATAGCAGACTACAATTCAAACCCTGTGATAAAGACTGCCCCATACCCTGGAATTATCCAGCTTCTTGATAATCTTAAAAGCCGCGGAATTGTGCTGGGCATTTTCTCTAACAAATCCCATCCGGTGACACTGCAGGTGGTGGATAAGACTATGGGCCTTAAACGCTTTGCCGCAGTGCTGGGCTCCGATGCCGGGTTCCCCCGTAAACCTGCTCCAGAGGGGGCTAACGAGGTTATACGCCGGATGGGGCTGCCGAAGTCCGATATACTATATATTGGCGACACTATCATGGACCACCAGACTGCACTTGGTGCAGGTCTTGATGATATGACTGTGACCTGGGGTTTCCGTACCAGAGAGGAGCTTTCAGGGCAGGGGATTACCAGGTTTATCGAGTCTCCCGAGGAGATTTTGCAATACTTTTAAAAATATACTATGATAAAATAGGAGTTTTTTATGGAAAAGGCTGAAATTATCAAACTGGCTGATGAATATATGGCAAAGGAGCTTGACGAAGGCTTTAAGAACCAGGTGAAGAAGCTTCTTGAGGAAGAGAACTTTACCGAGCTTGAGGACTGTTTCTACAAGAACCTGGACTTCGGAACCGGCGGTATCCGGGGTGTAATCGGCGGCGGCTACAACCGGATGAACCCCTACATAATCCGGAAGGTGACCCAGGGGCTTGCAACCTATATAAACAAGTCGGCCGAGGCCCTGAAACAAGTTCAGGGTGATGCCCTCTGGCAGCCCTCGGTAGTGCTGGCTCACGATTCCCGGCGCTGTTCCCGCCTCTTCGCAGAGACTGCCGCAGCTGTGTTCTGCGGTAACGGCATAAAGACATACCTTTTCACATCGCTGCGGCCTACGCCGGAGCTTTCATTTGCAGTGCGGCACTTGGGCTGCATCTCCGGCGTAGTGGTTACAGCCAGCCACAACCCGGCCGAATACAACGGCTACAAGGTATACTGGGACGACGGCGGCCAGGTGGTGCCACCCCAGGATGCCGGCATAATAGCCGAGGTAAACAGCGTCAAGGCTATCAAGAGCATGGACCTGGCCGAGGCCGGCAAGAAGGGGCTTTTCCAGCTTATCGACAAAGAGGTTGACAAGCCTTTCCTGGCAATGGTCAAGGGCTGCGCACTCCGGCCTGAGCTTATAAAGAAAGAAGGAAAAAAACTCAAGGTGGTGTATACACCGCTCCACGGCGCAGGCCGGGTGTGGGTGGAGAAGGCACTGCGGGACCTGGGCATAGAAGTTATAACTGTGCCTGAGCAGGCTGAGCCTGACGGCGAATTCCCCACAGTCAAGTTCCCGAACCCCGAGGAAGGCTCTGCCTTGGCTATGGCCCTGGAGCTGGGCAAGAAGACTAAGGCCAGCCTGGTTGTTGGCACCGACCCCGATTCCGACCGGCTGGGCACCGCAGTGCCTGATGGCGATGGCTTTAAGCTTATAACTGGGAACCAGCTTGGCTGCATGTTCATCTACTATGTCCTTTCTACGCTCAAGGAGCAGGGAAAGCTTACCCCCGATACAGCCATAATCAAGACTGTGGTCACCACCGAGCTCCAGCGGCGCATAGGTGAGAGTTTCGGAGTGCGTGTCTACGATGTCCTGACCGGTTTCAAGAATATAGCATCGCTCATGAAGATTTTTGAGTCCACAGGCGAGAAGTTTGTCTATGGCGGCGAGGAAAGCTACGGCTACCTGTTCAGCACCGATGTGCGCGACAAAGATGGGGTTGCAGCCGCAGTCATGGCCTGCGAGATGACCCTGTACAATGCGTCCCGTGGCATGAGCCTTCTGGACTATCTTGACGAGATTTACGAGAAGTTCGGATACTTCCAGGAGTCGCCGTTCTCATTCACTTTCAAGGGTTCAAGCGGCGGAGCTAAGATAAAGAAGATTATGGAGGACCTGCGCTCCAATCTGCCCAAGAGTATTGGCGGTATTGCAGTGGCATCTTCCACCGACTTCAAGGATGGGGTTGTAAAGCAGGGTGTAAAACTGCCCCCTTCCAACGTGCTCCAGTTTGTACTTGCCGACGGAAGCTATGTTACAGCCAGGCCGTCCGGTACCGAGCCCAAGATCAAGTTCTACATCTCATGCTGCGAGAAAGCTGGTATGCCGCTTGAAGATGCTAAGAAAAAAGTCGGCGCCAAGTGTCAGGCTATCAAGGAAGATCTTGAGAAAATACTGGATGTCTGAGCCCCGCTGCGGTAAGGGTCAGCCTGCCATTTTTGATTGTCAGGTTGCCTGATCGGCTGTCCATATCGCCTCCAGTGGGGGAGTGGTAGGTTACTGCGCATTTGAATTTCTCTTTGCCAGACTCGGTGTAGGCTTTGATTCTCTTAAGCGGTTTCTTCATCTCGACCAAAAGCGGTTTTCCATCTTCTGTATGAATGATAAAGCCAGGGAAATAGGGGATATCCTTGCAGGTCTGAATCGGAATGCCGGCATTGTCAAGGTAGTCCTGGAGCGTGCCAGAGGCCTGACATAGGTTAGCCATCCGTTCTTCCAGAAGCTCTATCAGATGGGTGTAGATTATCTTGTGGTTCTTCTCGAGCTGGGTATAAAGAGTCTTATTGGCATCCACAATCTGGTCGCCGAACGATGTCACAGTCTTTATCTTAGGGTAGTTCACTCGGTTAAGCAATGTCACAGCCGAGAAAAGGTCGAAGGACTGGTAATAAAGGCTTGCAGAGATGGCTGAGCGGTGGAATGATGTGCTTAGCCTGCGTCCTTTTTTTACCAGCTCAAGGTATTTTTTGTTGGCCTCAAGCAGAGTCTGCTGGTCGGCCCCTGGGTTGGGCGAGTATTTATCATAGTAGTCCAGAATCGAACTGTCGTAGAGGTATGTGTACTTGAAAGTATCGGGGTTGGCCGGTTCTCCGGTGCTGGAAAGGAGCATCTGCACATCGCCATACGGAGTTTTAGGCAGTGTTATGCAGATTAAATCTTTTGTGGCTTCGGCACGGCAGGAGAAAAGCTCAAGGTTCTTGTCCTTGAACAGGGTATCAAGCACAGTCCTGAACTCATGCGACAGGTTCTGGTTTGCCAAGTCCTCGAGTGAGAAGGTGACAAAGAATAGCTTCGGAGTGCCGTCCATGCCAGGATCCAGGCGGTACATGTAGGACCATATCTCACAGGGGTACATCTTTACAGAAGCGATCTCGTCGCCATATTTGAACTTTAGGGTGCAGTCCCCATCGCTCATCATAAAGTCGGGAATGGAAAGCTCCATTTCAGCGCTGTCTGGCAGCTTTACGCTTCCATTGTATGCAATCTCCTGCTTAGGACGGCGCAGTGTGGCAGGTGCAATAGTGGTGTCAAGGAAGCTTTCTTCCGCAAACTGCATGGGCATCTCTTTGAACTGCCATTCTGCATCTTTTAAGTTCTTGAAATAGAAGCCTCTCTTTCCATCTGGGGATAGACCGCCCACCCGCAGTTCCCGGGCATCGTTTCCACGGCCTGTCTGGAATATGGTGATATGCCGTGTTATCCTGGCCTTGCCTGTAAGCGGTATATCGGGCTGCCTTGCCCACTCCTCGTTGGGCAGGCCCCATTCTGTAAAGTTTGTGATATATTGGGTGCCGTTGTAGGGCTGTTTCTCATTCTTATATGTGTACAGGAAGAACATGGGATCGCCCCCCATGGTGTCAAAGTCAATCAGCCTGGTGTACATCTCGCCTGCATCGTTTATAACAAAAAGTGTAGAGCCGCTGGCACTTATATTGCGGGCTATGAATGCTCCCCGCTCCGGCAGCGGCATGCTGCGGCTAAGGTCGGCAGGCAGTCCCGAGTCGGTGAACCGTATGGTGTCGCCTGCATCGTTCAGAATATAGTAGGTCTCTATTCCCATGGAGCCATAGTGGTGCTGATTGCCGAAGATATCCTCGTACCAGAGCACCTCGGACCTGCGTGTTCCGGCAGTCCATGCCCGTGTGCTGCCTGTGGTGCGGTTAAGTGCCAGCTGCCCCTTGGTCGGAAAGCCCATGATATGGTACCAAGTTATATGGCGGCGTATTGTGGTCCGCTCAAAGTAGTATTCGTATATTTTACCATCCTGATCCATTGCCAGGATGCTGTCCACATCGCCTGCCAGTGCAATTACCCGATCAGGGGTCTTGAACTTGCCTATCTTGCTGTAGGGGAGGCCTGTCTCTAAAAGTTCCCAGTTTTCAGGCCCTTTGGCTCCGGTTCGGCTTTTATAGAAAATCTTGCCATCCGAAAGGGTGAACTGATAATCTTTATTGAAAGTCTGTGTAGCAGTTTTTATGTAGACGTTGTCTGGGAACGGGCCGTTTACATTGTCTATATCTTCTGTCGAGGCCATGTGGATTTTCTGTTCTCCTGCCATGGCTTGGGCTTTTTCCTCGTAGTTTTCCACCTTGGAGAGGGCTACACAGGAAGCGAGCAGAGATACAGCTGCAGCAAGGAATAAAAGCCGGCACATTCTTGACATGGTTTTAATATAGTCAAAATAGAAAAATAAGTCTATGATAGAGCTATGCCATATGTCGCACTAGATTTCGAGACAGCCAACTGCTCCAAAGCCAGCCCATGTGCACTGGGGATGGTACGCTTTGACGGGAACGAGGTCATGGATGAGTTCTACACACTTATAGCCCCTCCCGAGATGCGCTTTGATCCTTTCAATATAGCAATTCATGGCATACACCCTGAGGATGTGAAAGACTCTCCGACCTTTGCCGACATCTGGCCCGATGTCCTTGCCTTTATCGGAAGCGATATAGTCATGGCCCATAACGCAGGCTTCGACCTGGGGGTGCTTAAGGGAACTCTGTACAAGTATGGCATAGAGCTTCCTAAGCTGCGCTACTACTGTACATGGAAACTTTCCAAAAGGCTTTATCCAGAGCTGCCGCACCGCTCGCTTGATGCTCTGGCAGAGCGTATTCACTTTCCATTCAAACACCACAATGCACTTGAGGATGCCAAGGCATGTGCCGCAATATTCCACCGTATGGAGGAGGAGCTGTATCCTGCCACAATCGACACAGTGATGAAGCCAGCCCTGTTCCCGGCTCCGCTTTTCCCGTGCTGATGAGGATTAGTACTTCTTCAATATCTCGCTGAAGAACCAGTAGGTGGTGTTCACCTTCTTTATGCTCTTAGGGCTGGCCTTGTCCGGCACCTGGTCCATAAGCATCTCAAGGCTTCCCAGGGTAGTAAGCACAGAGTTGTCGAAGCTCCGGTCCGATTTAACCCAGTAGTTGCCGCGTTCGTCGGTATGCAGTGTCATAAAGCCCAGCACCTTGCCGTTCTTTTTCTTGGGGCACAGCCACAGCAGGATATCCATGCAGTCGGCCAGCTGGTCAAAGTGCTTGTGTGCGCTTATGCTTCCCATGAATGGCAGCTCCTCTTTGAACTTATGCTCTGGATTGATATACGGTATCATACGCTTGATATCCCGCAGTTTCTCGTTTGCCAGGAACTCCATGTCGCGCCACATAACCTTGCACTTTAAGTCCTTGGACTGCGGGTCCACAACAAAGCTTCCAGACTTTATAACCTTGGCCAGGTTCTCCCACTGGAGTATGGCAGTCTTATTTTTGTTCCCTTTGCCTTTCTTGAGCTCGAAGAACTGATTTCCTATCTTGATCTGCCATGCGTTGTCGGCCTTGTCCTTGCCTTTGGCCTCTTTCTGTATTGCAGTAGTTAGCTTTGCGGCAAGCTCGGGCGATATCCGCTTGAGTATCTCGGTGTTGAGCGGCGATACAGAATGGGCATACATGCGGCTGGTGCGCACTATCTCGCCTGCTACGATGAAATCGGGGTTCTCGTGGAACATGACAGAGCCCGGGTGTATGAAGATACGCTCTGCTGTAAGGCTTGAGTAGGCACCCTTGCCAGTGCGTACACATACAAACTGGATAAGACCCTTGGCAACTGCACTCAGATAGTTTTCGGCGCTGCCTCCGCTGGTAACAGGAATTCCCTGCTCGCGCACTATGTCCTCAAGCTGCTCCTTTATGCTCACAATCTCGTTCATCACCTTGAGGTCCAGGAAGTTTGAGTCGCAGAAATCTTCCTTGTGCTCGGCGTTCACGAACGAGTCGTATATATCTATGTACGATACGAAGTCGCCATATTTGCTCCGGAAAGAATGATGAGCTTTCCTTGCCTCCATCTCCATACCCTGGGGCAGCAGGAACGGGCTGTTTGTGGACAGGAATGTTACAGCTATTATAGTCTCCTCGATAACATCGGGGTACTTCATTATAGCTTCCACCAGCATGCGTGAAAGACGCGGCAGGAGAGGGTAGGTTGCCATCATCTCGCCAATCTTGGTCAGTGTGTTGTCATCGTTTAAGGCATCAAGCATCACAAGGGTCTCGATAGCACTCCGTATGCCGTTCTTCTCGGGCGATGATATAAAGTCGAAAGACTCAAAGTCGGTAATCCCAAGCTCTGCCATACGCAGGATAACCTCCGACAGGTCGGTGCGGTAGATCTCCTCCTTGGTGAACATGACACGGCTTTCGAAGCTTGGCTTTGAATAGAGCCTGTAACAGGTGCCTGCCTGGGTACGGCCCGCCCTTCCTTTGCGCTGGTTGCACGATGCCTTTGATATAGGTGCCTCCAGAAGGGAAGATGTGAATGTCCTTGTATTGTATGTGTTTATCTTGGCAAGTCCTGAGTCTATTACGGTGGTGATTCCATCTATGGTCACGCTGGTCTCGGCAATGTTTGTTGCCACTATGACTTTGGTTTTGTCAGGCGGGGTCTCTATGAAAATCCGCTCCTGCTCCTCCTTGGAAAGCCTTCCGTACAGGGGCAGCAGCATAAGCTTGTCCCGAACCGGGCTTGCATCAAGCATAGTTATGCAGTCCTTTATCATTTTCTCGCCAGACAGGAATATGAGTATGTCGCCTTCACGCTCCTCCTGGATGCAGCGCTCCACTATGTCGCCCACCTTAAGAAGCAGCTCCTCGGGCCTTGCATCCTCTGGAACCGGGTCGTAAATTACACCCACAGGGTACATCTTGGAATCGATGTGGACCACAGGACAGCCCCCGAAATATTCGGAGAATACCGATGTGTTGATGGTGGCAGATGAGATGATGATCTTGAAGTCATCCCTTACGTTGGATATGCGCTTTAAAAGCCCCAGTATAAAGTCTATGTTCAGGCTCCGCTCGTGGGCCTCGTCCACAATTATGCAGCTGTACTGCGACAGGTACGGGTCGAACTTTATCTCCTGAAGCAGTATGCCGTCGGTCATTATCTTGATCTTGGTGCTGGATATGGTCTGGTCTGCAAACCGCATCTTGTAGCCCACGGTGCCAGGTACATCGCAGCCCAGCTGACGCGCTATGTAGTCGCATACCGAAAGTGTGGCTATACGCCGCGGCTGTGTCACGCCGATTATGCCGTTGGTGGAAAAGCCTGCCTCGTACAGAATCATAGGAAGCTGGGTTGTCTTTCCGCTTCCGGTGGGGCTTTCTATTACTATTACTTTATTGTTCTTTATGTACTCTAAAATTGTCTCTTTATGCCGGTAGACCGGCAGTTCATGTGCTTGCATTATTCCTCGTGTCTAAGTATTGAAATAACCTTCTCTATCCCCTTGTCCAGCGGCAGTTTTTCGTAGTTCTCTCGGGTGGCCAGGTCTTTTACGGTTATGGTGCCGGTTGAGTATTCGTCGGACCCGCAGATAATTCCCACAGGAATGTGCTTTTTCTCCACATAGCCGAACTGCTTGTTGAGTTTCTTGGTCTCGGGGTAGAGATCGCAGGAGATGCCTTTTTCCCTAAGCATCAGCGCGATTTTGGTGTAATACCCTAAAAGCGACTCATCTATATTGAATATGATTGTGTCGCACAGGGCCTGGTTGTTGTTTTTCTTTCCCAGTGCCTCAAGGGCGGAGATAAGCCTGTCTATGCCGATTGATGCACCTACGCCTGGAAGCTGGGTCTTGGTGTACAGCGATGCCAGGTTGTTGTACCTGCCGCCCGAGCAGACAGAGCCGAACTCCGGTGCGCTGTCCAGGAATGTCTCGTACACTATGCCGGTGTAGTAGTCCAGGCCCCGGGTTATGGACGGGTCAAGGACAAAGCTTTCTTCCATGCCGTTTTCCTTAAGGGCGCTGTAGAGCTCTGAAAGCCGGGCTGTGTCATCGGCCTTTCCGCCAGCAAGTGCAGTTATCTTGGCCAGTGTGGCATCGAAGCTTTCTTCCATCTTTATGTAGTCCAGAATCTTGCCTGCTGTATCGGGTCCCACAAGCTCGGCCAGCTGCTTTGATACCTCTTCCTCGCCGATCTTTGCCAGCTTGTCCACCAGACGCAGGATATCAGTAAGCTTGTCCTGGATTCCCAGGTTTGAAAGGAACCGGTTGAATACCTGCCTGCTTGCCAGATGGATTTTAAAGCCGTCCACTCCGATATTCTTGAGTGAGCGGTAGATCATGGTCAGAATCTCAAGGTCTGCGGCTGCAGAATCCACACCCACTATGTCAAAGTCGCACTGGTAGAATTCCCTGTAGCGTCCTTTCTGTGTGTTCTCGCCCCGCCACACTTTGGCTATGTGGTAGCGCTTGAAAGGGAGCGACAGCTTGTCCAGGTTTGCACTTACAAACCGGGCAAAGGGTACTGTAAGGTCGAATCTCATGGAAACATCACGGTCGCCGTTGTCGGTAAAGCGGTAGATCTGCTTGTCGGTCTCGCCGCCACCCTTGCCCAAAAGCACCTGGGTGTACTCAAGCACCGGGGTATCGATGGGGACAAAGCCGAAACTGGTGAAAGTTTTCTCCAGAATGGCAAAAAGGCGCTTTTTTTCTGTCTCCTCGGCTGGGAGCGAGTCTCTGAATCCCTTGAGGACCTTTGGTTCTATGATGTTCATGATTATCTCCATACATAGAATACAAAAATATAATAAAAAAAACAACGGTCAAAAAAGTTCCCAAAAAAAATTTTATAAATAATGGAAAAAATAGTTGACATTTTTCCCGACTACCCCCCATAATGGTCATAAGTGGTAAATTGTGGTAAATTTTGGTTGTTAGTGGTGGGAAGTTGTGATTTATTGGAATAATCTGGACGACAAGGGGAGAATGATGCTCCCGGCAGGACTCAGGACCGGTATGCAGGGTACCAAGCTCTACATTACACGCGGCGCCGACACCTGTCTGTGGATGTTCACCCCCGAACTGTGGGAAGAGTTCAAGCAGCGGATTCTCCAGAAAACCTCCAGCTTTACTGAAGACGGAAGGGTGGTGCGCAGCCATTTCCTTATCCCGGTGCAGGAAACCGAGATAGACAGGACAGGACGCATCAACATATCCCTGCCATTGCGCCAGTATGCCGGACTTACCAAGGAATGTTCCATCTGCGAAGGGATGGAGGAGCATATCGATATTTGGAATAGAAGCCTCTATGACAAATATATTGAGGAAAATGCATCCAAGGTCAAGTCTGCTTTGGAAAGCATTGGCAGGAGTCTGCAGTAGATGGAAGTCGTACACTATTCAGTACTTAAAGACGAGGTTCTCTCCTATTTAAAACCCTCGGGGGCTGGCGAGCTGTACATCGACTGCACCACTGGAGAAGGGGGCCATTCCGAGGCTCTGCTCTCAACTTATTCTGATATAAATCTGGTCTGTCTGGACGCAGATAAAGATATACTCAAGGTGGCAGAAGAACGCCTTAAGCCTTTTAAGGGGAGGGTGAAGTTCTGCAATACCTGGTTCAACCACTATCTGGCAAATTATCCCACAGATTCCAAAAGGCCGGACAAGATTCTGTTCGACCTGGGAATTTCCACTTACCACTACGAGAAATCGGGCCGGGGGTTCTCTTTCCGCAAGGATGAGCCCCTGAGCATGGAACTCGGTGCCGACCTGGTAGTCTCTGCCGCCGACATGGTGAATAACTATCCGGCAGAGCGCCTTGCCGACATTATCTATAACTATGGCGAAGAGCGCTATTCAAGGCGCATTGCCAAGGCTTTAGCCGAGGCGCGGGAGGCAGGTGCCATAACCACAGCCGCCCAGCTGGCAGACATAGTCTACCACGCAGTGCCGGAAGCTTACAGGCACGGAAAGATACACCCGGCAACCCGCACCTTCCAGGCGCTGCGTATCGCCGTGAACGGCGAGCTGGAGCGGCTTTCCGAGGCGCTGGAAAATGCCCTTAAGGTGCTGGCCCCCGGCGGCCGTATCGGGGTCATAACATTCCATTCCCTGGAAGACAGAATAGTCAAGAACTTCTTCAGGGATAAAGAGAAGGACTGTATCTGCCCAGATTCAGCACCCAGGTGCACCTGCGGCAGAAATCACCGTATGGTGAACATAATAACGAAGAAACCGATTGTTCCTTCCGATAAGGAAATTAAGGAGAATGCTGCATCCAGGAGCTCCAAGCTCCGGGTTGCCGAGAAGGTGGCTGTATGAAAGGAAAGATGGGTAGTTTTGTCATTTTAGTTCTTGTTGCTGCAATAATGGGGCTTTTTGCCCTTAACGTGTACCAGGGATATAAATACGAGCGGCTGCAGGCCGAGGTGAACGAATATCAGAACACCCAGGAGCAGTGGTTCGAGAAGAACAAGCAGGAGCTTACATCGCTTTCTGCCTACAGCTCTCCGCAGCATGTAAAGGAAGTGAAGGAAACTATGAAGCTGTCCAATGCAAAGGTCGGGCAGACAATAATAATAGATACAAGGAGTCAGATAGGTTCGGATGCAGAGGGGAAAGAATGAATTAGCTCTTTCCATAGACGAAATAGTTAGGGCAACTGGCGGACAGTTGCTGTCTTCTGGGGAGGGGACATATTTTACAGGTGCATGCACAGACTCACGGATGGCCGGTCCAGGTTCCATCTTCTTCGCATTGAAGGGGGAACAGACCGACGGCCATCTCTTTGTATCTTCTGCCAAAGAGAATGGAGCAGCTATGTGTGTCGTGGAGTATATTACTCCTGACATAAATAAAACCATCGAAGCTGGAGAATGTTACATACTCAAGGTGCAGGATTCTCTTAAGGCGCTCCAGGCTCTGGCCCGGTACTACCGCGATAAGTTCCCAGATATAAAGATGGTGGGCATAACAGGCTCAAGCGGCAAGACCACCACCAAGGAGCTTACTGCTTTAGTTCTTTCAAAGCTGGGCAGCACTGTATGCTCAAAGGGCAATCTTAATTCCGAGATAGGGCTTCCGCTCTCCATGTTCTCTATCCGCAGCTGCCACAAGTTCGGCGTGTTCGAGATGGGTATAAACCACAAGGGCGAGATGGATGCTCTGGTAAGCGTGCTGCACCCCCAGATAGGCGTTGTTACCAACATAGGCACAGCCCATATCGGAAACCTGGGCTCTCAGGACAACATAGCAATAGAAAAGGGTAAGATTTTTTCTGCCAATCCAGCACTGGAAGCAGGCTTTGTAAGCGAGACCGACCTGTATGCCGACTACCTGAAGCACCAGGTTGGAGAAAGGGAATACTTTACTTACGGCGCCTCTATGGCAGGCGATTTCAAGCTGAATGGCACTGCAGGCTCGGAATTTACTTTTGGAGATGAAAAAATACACTTCCCTCTTATGGGAAAATACAACTTCCAGAACGCCATGGCCGCTGCCTCAGTGGGACGCTATTTAGGGGC
This sequence comes from Spirochaetia bacterium, assembly GCA_017446885.1. Taxonomy (GTDB): domain Bacteria; phylum Spirochaetota; class Spirochaetia; order CADAEX01; family CADAEX01; genus CADAEX01. Next base: position 75,350 of record JAFSOR010000023.1, read on the forward strand.
TTCGGACAAGCAGATAAAAGAGGCACTGGAAGAAGCCAGCACCATGTTCGGCCGTGGCGAACTGTACAAGGCTGGCGGCATAGAGGTGCTTTGCGACTGCTACAATGCCAACCTGGAAGCGGTAATGGCAGTTATCGATTTTGCAGGCGAGGCTGCTTCTTCTGTAAAGCGTGTGGTGTTTGTGCTTGGTTCTCTGTTGGAGCAGGGCGATGAGTCAGACACTATCCATGCCAAGATTGGACGCAAGCTTTCTTGTTCAGATGCATCGGGAATCTTTCTGTTCGGGAACGAGATGAAAGCTGCCTATGATGCACTTATAGATTCAGGCAAAGATGCCTTCTGGAGCCCAGAGTACGAGGCGCTGGAGAAGGCTGTAATAGATTTTGTCAGGCCCGGGGACCTGGTTGTGGTAAAGGGTTCCAGGGGCATGGCAATGGAGCGGATTGTGGAAAAAATAAAGAGCAGGGTTAAATGAAGTGTTAAAAGAGTTAGCTTCCCAAATAAACATATTTAAGTACATCACCTTCAGAGCATCCTATGCTGCTGTAACAGCACTTATCATTTCCCTTATCATGGGCCCCGGTGTCATACGCTGGCTTAAGAATAAGAAGCTGGGGCAGGAGGTAAGGACCGACGGTCCGCAGACACACCTTATCAAAGAGGGAACTCCTACCATGGGTGGCATCCTTATAATATTCGCCATTGTTATATCTGTACTTCTGTGGCAGGACCTCAGGAACAGCTTTACCTGGCTTTCCCTTTTTGCAGTTCTTGGGTTCGGTGCAATAGGCTTTACCGACGACTGGCTCAAGATAACACGAAAGAATACCGACGGACTTAGTCCTCGCCGCAAGCTGCTGGGGCAGATAATTGTATCGGCTGTCATAGTCGTACTTATTTATTTAAACAGGAATGATAACACTACAATGCTCTATGTGCCGTTCTACAAATATCCTGTGTGCGACATGGGGCTTTTCTACATCCCGTTCGGAATTATAATCCTGGTAGGCGCATCCAACGCAGTCAACCTGACCGATGGCCTTGACGGCCTTGCAATAGGGCTTGTGTTCCTGGTGGCAATAGGTTTTGCGATACTTGCATACATAACAGGACGTGCCGACTTTGCGGCTTACCTTAATATTCCTTACATGTCTGGATGCAGCGAGCTGGCAGTGCTAAGCCTGGCTCTTATAGGGGCATCTATCGGATTTTTGTGGTTCAACTGTCATCCTGCCGAGATGTTCATGGGCGACACCGGAAGTCTTTCGCTGGGTGGCATTATCGGGCTTATGGCACTTCTCTTAAAGAAGGAGATTCTGCTTGTATTTATCGGTGGCGTATTTGTCATCGAGGCACTGTCGGTGATAATCCAGTGCGTCTATTTTAAATATACAAAGAAACACAGTGCAGACCATGTGGGTAAACGGGTGTTCCTTATGACACCTATACACCACCATTTTGAGAAGATGGGCTGGAAGGAGACCCGGGTGGTTACCCGGTTCTGGATTCTTGGAGGGCTTTTTGTAGTGCTTGCCCTTTCGTCGCTTAAGCTGCAGTAAAAAGGAGAGCAGATTAGACCGTGGACGGTTTCTTGATGGAAAAACAGCGTGGCACCTCGTTTGACACAATGCTTCTGGCAGTGATCCTGCTTCTGGCAGGAAGCGGTCTGGCTATGCTGTTCTCTGCCTCTTATCCCGATGCAGTAAACTCTGGAAAACCGTTTACATACTTCATATCCCGGCAGGCCATAATGTTCTGCATGGGATCCATAGCTGCAATATTTGTGGCCTATATTCCTTTGGACTGGTTCAAGGGGTGTAATAAATTCTTCCTGCTCGTTGTCTTTATACTCAACCTGCTTCCTCCTCTTTATGGCGATGTCAACGGTGCTTCGCGCTGGATACGTGCAGGCGGTATTTCGCTCCAGCCTTCGGAATTCTACAAGATAGCCCTTGTACTTTATCTGGCATCCGATTTTGTCAGGGTCGAGAGCGGGCACAAGAAATACTATTCCACATCGGTCTTTACAGTAGTCCTTATTGTAATACAGATAGTATGGCTTCAGAGCGATTTTTCCACTACATTGTTCATCGTGGGGCTGTGCGGTGCCATGTTCTTTGTATCCAAGTTCCGTTTCAAGATGCTTATTCTTTTGGGGCTTGCACTGGGGCTTTTATTCCTTCTGTCCATTCTTCTTGAGCCGTACCGTCTTGTGCGCCTTACGTCGCATATGGGCGGAAACACCGATGCTGCAGGAAGCAGCTACCAGATTCTGCAGGCCAGGGAAGCCCTGATTTCGGGTGGAATATTCGGACGCGGAATAGGCAGTGGAAGCTATAAGATGGGAACTTTGCCCGAGGCTAAATCTGACTTTATCTTTGCAATTGTGGGCGAGGAACTGGGCTTTGTCGGGGTGTTCATAATACTCCTTCTGTTTGGATTCCTTGCTTTCAAGGGTTATTACATAGCCTGGAATGCCACCGACAAATATAAGTCGTATGTTGCGTTTGGTTTTACAACCAGTATCTTCTTCCAGATGCTGGTAAATACTGCAGTTGTTGCAGAGCTTATCCCCACTACCGGAATTACCATGCCGTTTTTCTCGCAGGGTGGAACTTCCATGCTTGTGACTATGATAATGTGCGGTTTTCTTTTGAATGTATCGCGGGGTTCTGACAGAGGAGATTACTATGAGTAGTTTTGATATTTATCCTGCTGATTCTTTGTTTCAGGTTAATCATAAGAAAAGAACGATAAACAAAAAAATCCTCCTTTTTGTTTTTCTCTTCATTTTTGGTCTTGCGTCCATGGAAGCTATCTTCATGCTCTTGATTTCGCCTAACCTTAAGATCCAGAAGGTTATGGTGGAGTCCCCGGCTTCTGTGGCGCTTTCTTCTTCCGAGATTCTTGAACTGGCAGGAATAACCGATGGCGACAGCTATTTTTCCATCGATACTGCCGAGGTGGAGAGGAGGCTTTTAGAGAACAACCTGATTCAGGGCGTAACTGTGGAAAAACATTTCCCGTCGGAGATAGTTATAACTGTGGAAGGCCGGGAGCCATTTGCCATAACTTTCATAGAATCGGAAGGCCACACTGTTCCTGTTGCACTGGATAAAGAAGGGATAATCTTTGAGATTGGCGAAGGTATAACCGACTACGAGCTTCCAGTAATATCGGGTCTCACATTCCAGAACCTGACCATGGGGACACAGCTTCCAAGCATGTTCATACCATATCTGGCAAAGCTTTTTGCAGTAAAGCAGTCGTCTTTCACGCTGTTTGACAAAATCTCTGAGTTCAAGTTTGTGGAGAAGACAGAGGGAACTTTTGATGTGGTTATCTATCCTGCCGACAGCAGCATACGCATACGCACAAGTGCAGAGATTAACGACAGGATGCTTGAGCAGATGTTCACTGTTCTGGATGTGATGGAAGAAAATGGAATTGATAAGCAGACCGATGAGCTTGATTTCAGAGGTGGCAAGATTGTTTATAAAGTCAAGGAGGGCTGATGATGGATTCTAATGATATTGTTGTAGGGCTTGATATCGGTACAGTTAATGTCACTGCCGTGATAGGAGAATGCGATACAGACCGTAACGGCGAGCCTGTGCTCAAGGTGGTGGGATATGGAGATGTCCCGTCCGAAGGAATCCGCAGCGGCGTTATCATAAACAAGGAGAGTGCAAGTGCATGCATTGTCCAGGCGGTGGAGGATGCTGTGAACATGTCCGGCCGCGATGTGGAAGAGGTTATATGCGGCATAAGCGGCGATCATATCAAAGGAAAGAACTCCTTGGGAGTAGTCGAGGTCAAGAGCCGGAGGCGTGGCGAGAAGCCCGAGATAACCGAGCAGAGCAAGAGCGAAGCCATGCGGTCTGCCGGTGCAATTCCCGAAGAGCCTGACAGAGGGACCTTCTTTGTAATGCCTATCGAGTACCGGGTTAATAATCAGGGCGGTATAAAGAATCCGCTGCACATGATAGGCAACAGGCTCGAGGTACAGGCTCATATAATCACAGCCTCAACTTCTGCCATGCGTAACCTGAAGAACTGCATAGAGCGTTCTGAATACGGCATACAGGCCATGATGCCTATAACATTGGCCGACTGCAAGTCTGTACTTATTCCGGAAGAAGAGAAGACAGGAGTCATGGTCATAGATTTAGGCGGCGGCACAACCGAGGTTGGCATACAGAAAAACGGTGCCACCTACTTTACAGGTGTTGTCCCTATAGGCGGCCGATATGTTACCGGCGATATAGCAGCTGTGCTTAAGCTTTCAAACGATATTGCAGAGAAAATCAAGGTCAACAGCGGCGCCTGCCACGAATCGCTGGTGGATGCCAAGGAGACCATCGAGGTTCCTATATCATCGGGTACTTTCGGCGAAAGCCGTATCTCCCGTCTTAAGGTATGCGAGATTGCCAAGGCCAGGATGTGGGAGATCTTCTCAAAGGTAAAACGTGCTGCAGAAGAAGCCAACGCCATGCAGTATGTCAACAGCGGCATTGTGCTTACAGGTGGAGCTTCCATGCTCCCCGGAGCCAGCGAGGTGGCCGAAGAAGTGTTTAAGATTCCGGTGCGGCTTGGAAATCCTATAGGCTTTAACATTGACATGGAAATGGAAAATAACAAGTATCTTGCAGACTTGTATCAGAATCCAAAATATGCTGGCGCCATAGGTCTTGCGCAGCTTGGTCTGGATATGAAGGTAAGGGCCCGCATGGCCAAACGAAGGCCTGATATCGGAAAGAGTTCCCACGACGATATTAAGCCGGAAGGCGACGGTTTTTTCAAGAAGGTAGGAAAAAAAGCATTTGATATGACTAAGAATTTCTTAAAGGATTTTTAGGATAAAGGGGGAGGGGAGAATGGACATTCAGGAAGTAAAAGACGAGAAGCAGCTGGACATACAGATTGTAGAGGAAAATGATGCGCCGGTAGAAAGTGCAGTAATCAAGGTTATAGGCGTGGGCGGCGCAGGCTGCAATGCTGTAAACCGCATTATCGAGGATTATAACAGGGATGATGTTGTATTCATTGCAGCAAACACCGACCTTCAGGCCCTTAAACGGAGCCAGGCCGGAACCCACCTGCCCCTTGGCCGCGAGACCACCCATGGTCTGGGTGCCGGCGGCAATCCAAAGGTAGGCGAGGATGCTGCAAACGAGCAGAAGGATGATATAAAGCAGTATATAGAAGGCTCAGACATGATTTTCATCACCGCAGGAATGGGTGGTGGAACTGGTACAGGCGGCGCTCCTGTAATAGCCAAGATTGCAAAGGACCTGGGTATTCTGACCATAGCGGTTGTGACCACTCCCTTTGACGGCGAGGGACCGCGGCGCATGGCAAATGCAATGGAAGGCATTGATCGGCTTAAACAGAATGTGGATGCCCTTATAGTTGTCCCAAATCAGAGGCTTCTGGAATATGCACAGATAGAAAAGACCGTTACAATGCAGCAGGGCTTTAAGATTGCCGACGGCGTGCTTCGTGATGCAATACTGGGTATTGCAAACCTCATAACTATTCCTGGTGATATAAACCTTGACTTTGCCGATATCAACTCGATCATGCGCGGCAGAGGAGAGGCTTTTATAGGAATAGGCGAGGGCAAGGGCGAGAACAAGGCAGCTGACGCCATAACCAATGCCCTTTGCGACAAGATTCAGGATAACACCGATATCAGAGGTGCCACAGGTATAATCATAAATATAACCAGCGGGCCGGATTTCACCATAACAGACCTTGAGAAGATGCTGAACCTTGTCCGCGACAACGCAGACGAGAACGTGAATATCATCTACGGCCAGCGTGTCGATGAGACCATGAAGGAAAAAGTTGCGGTAACTATAATTGCCACAGGATTCCCGCCAAGCCAGAAAGAGCTTGGATCGCAGTATCCAAGGCCAAAGGTGGACAAACCCAACGTGGTCAGCACCCGGGAATGGATTGATATGCAGAAGGGCGGCAGCAGCACAGGAACAGCCGCAAGAACTCAGAGCATTGTTCAAAACGAAGGCAATGCAGAGTGGGGCAATATAGAGCAGCCAGCTATATACCGGCTTCGTGGCAGGGTGCCTGGAATAAGGACAGAAGATTGATGGATTTAAAGAAGCTGGCCGACAGCTATGTGGACTACATAATCAGCGAACTCAACCTTTCTAACGCGACTGTGCAGATATACAGCCGTGAGATAGGTATGTTCATGGCATACCTGGATGACCAGAAGATTGCCCCCGATTCTATAACCACATCACATATAGAGGATTATATAGCAAGCCGCACAAAGGAAGGACATCTGACTTCCCGCACTGTATCGCGTATAATGAGCAGTCTGCGCTCGTTCTTCAAGTTCCTGCAGCTTGAGGATGTGCGGCGCGACAACCCGGTATCTGTGCTTGATATGCCTAAGAGCGGCCATGTGCTGCCCAAGGTTTTCAGCAATGCCGAGGTCGATTCATTCTTTGACAGCATAGCGCTGGGTAAGCCTGCTGGAATCCGCGACAGGGCCCTGTTTGAGGTTATATATTCCTGCGGCTTAAGAATATCAGAAGTTGCAGACCTTAAATGTTCCGACATATATCCCGAGGAAGGGGTGGTTCGGGTGTTCGGCAAAGGAAGCAAGGAGCGTCTGGTTCCGCTGGGCGAGGTCTCGCTCTACTGGATTCACAAATATATGGAGGAAGGACGGAAGAACCTGCTCAAGGAGAAGCAGTCAGAATATCTGTTCATCAATTGTTTCGGCCGCAAGATAGGCCGCAAGGGAATCTGGAAAAAGTTCAAGGAGATTTCCAAGAATGCAGATATCGAAGGAAAGGTGCATACCCTGCGCCATTCATTTGCAACACACATGCTCAGGAACGGAGCAGACCTGCGCTCTGTGCAGGAGATGCTTGGGCATGCCGATATCTCCACAACCCAGATTTATACTCATCTGGACCGCAGCGACCTGCGGAGGATTTATGACCGTAACCATCCGGCAAGCTGAGGAATGATATGGATAACAAAGATTATCTGGCATTTGTTTTCAAACATTTGAAAGGTCTCGATGTCAAAGACAAGATTTCCTTGCTTACCCTTCTGGAAGAAAGAGTAGGCAAAGAGATATCCATATCTGGAGTCAAAAAATGTATTTCGGGATACTTTGCCAGCCATCTCAAGGCGCTTGAAACAGCATTCAAGGCTGCTGACAAAGAGATCAAGGCAGTGGAGAAAAGCAGCGTAAAATTCATCTCCATATTCAATCCCCTTTACCCGCCCCTGCTGAAAGAGATTTATGATCCTCCGTTTATTCTCTTTTACAGGGGTATTCTTCCTGTCTCCTACGACAGGACAGTAGGGGTTGTCGGAACCAGGTATCCCAGCGGCGCCGCACTTACAGCTGCCTTTGACATGGGATTCGGCTTAGGTGTAAACGGCGTGCGGGTTGTCTCTGGACTGGCTCTGGGTATAGACCGCCATTCCCACATAGGCAACATGGCAGCCGAGCAGCCTGCCATAGCGGTGCTGGGCAATGGCATAGACGAGGTTTATCCTTATGCAAACCGCAAGCTGGCTTATAAGATGCTGGAGGACGGCGGTGTAATTTTCAGTGAGTATGGCCCTGGTATAAAACCGGCCAAATTTACATTCCCCGAGCGGAACCGCATAATAAGCGGCCTTTCATCTGCTGTGGTTGTGGTGCAGGCTCCAAAACGTTCCGGCGCCCTTATCACGGCCGATTTTGCAGCAGAGCAGGGGCGGGAAGTGTATATACATGAAGCAGGACTGCCGTTCCCTCAGGGGGCAGGCGGGCTTGCTCTGGCAGAACAGGGGGCAAAAAGTGTCTCTGGTCCGATAGATGTGCTGTCGGATCTGGGCTGGGAAGTGAATTATCCTGTTTACAAGACCGACAGCCTTAAAGAGGCACAGCAGCATCAGCTTCTTTCATGGGAGCTTGATGGCAGGGCGGTAAACAACAGTGGAATATATTATTTTAAGAGATAGTAGAAGGAGAAGAAAATGGCCAAGAAATCAACATTGCTTATAGTAGAGTCTCCTGCAAAGGCAAAAACAATCGAGCATTATTTGGGGAAAGGTTATTCTGTGGAAGCTTCGGTAGGACATCTTATAGACCTGCCTAAATCCAGGATAGCAATAGATGTGGAACATGGCTTTGAGCCTGAATATATAACGGTGCGGGGCAAGGCCTCCATTCTTAAGGAGCTTGAGAAAAAAGCAGCCAAGGCAGACGAGGTTCTGCTTGCTTCCGATAATGACCGCGAGGGAGAGGCTATATCATACCACCTTAAGTGTGCCCTTGAGAGCAAGAAGATTCCTGCAAAAATCGAGCGTATCATCTTCAACGAGATTACACCTACAGCCATTAAGGCTGCTGTGAATGCCCCACGGGACATAGACATGGGCAAGGTAAACGCCCAGAAAGCCCGCCGTGTGCTGGACCGCATTGTAGGCTACAATCTGTCTCCTATCCTGTGGAAAAAAGTCAAGAACGGTCTTTCGGCAGGGCGTGTACAGTCGGTTGCTCTGCGGCTTATCTGCGACCGCGAGGCCGAGGTTGAGGCATTCAAGGCCGAGGAATACTGGAGCCTTGATGTTGAGCTTAAGAAAGGCAAGGGAAGTTTCCTTGCCCAGCTGGTTCCACAGGGCGACGAGAAGATTATGTTCCATACCAAGGCCGAAGTGGATGCATTCATGGCTTCTCTTGCCGGAAAGAAATATGTGGTGACCGATGTAAAGACTGTAGATAAAGTACTTAATCCACGGGCTCCGTACACCACATCAAAGCTCCAGCAGGATGCAGCAATCAGGCTGGGTTTCACATCAAAAAAGACAATGCAGCTTGCACAGCAGCTTTATGAGGGTATAAGCCTTGGCTCAAACCGTGTCGGTCTTATCACCTACATGAGGACCGACTCCACCCGTATCTCCAACCAGGCACTGGCCGATGTCCGCGACTATATAGGAAAGAACTTCCCACAGGCATTGCCCGACCGTTTCAACAACTACAGCATGGGAAAACGGGCGCAGGATGCACACGAGGCAATCAGGCCTACTTATGTGAAATATACACCCGAATCGGTAAAGCAATATTTGACTTCCGACCAGCTTAAGCTTTACACCATAATCTGGGAGCGTTTTGTATCGTCGCAGATGAAAGACAGCATCCTGGCTGTTACCACAGTGGATATAGAATGCGGCGGAAAACCGTTCAGGACTGTTGCATCTGTTGTAAAAGAAAAAGGTTTCCAGGCTGCACTTAAACTTCTGGCAATCAAGGAGAAAGCAGTCCATCTTCCGGCTCTTGCATCTGGCGATGAGCTTGAATATTGCAAATATGAGACCGAGCAGCACTTTACCCAGGGCCCTTCCCGGTACACCGATGCCAGCATTGTAAAGATTCTGGAAGAGAAAGGAATAGGCCGTCCATCCACATACGCACCTATCATAACACTTCTTATCGAGCGCTATTATGTGGCCCGCAAGAACAAGCAGCTTATACCTACCCAGCTGGGCAAGATGATAAATACCATCCTTTTGGAGTCGTTCCCCAAGATTCTGGATGTCAACTTTACAGCAGAGATGGAGCAGAAACTGGATGATGTTGAAGAGTCCAAGGACAACTGGAGCCAGATGATAGGTGAATTCTATAAGCCTTTCAAGGAACAGGTTGATGATGTCATGGCAAACCTTGAGTCGGTGCGTGGAAGCATGGACGAGCTTACAGAATATAAGTGCGACAAATGTGGGCGACCTATGGTCAAAAAACTGGGCCGTTTCGGACACTTCCTTGCATGCTCTGGTTTCCCGGAGTGCAAGAATACACAGTCTATTCCATTCTGCAAATGTCCGGTTCCAGGTTGCGACGGTCATATAGTGGCACGGAAAAAGCATGGCGGCAAGGGGCGTGAATTCTACGGATGCACCAACTACCCTAAGTGCAGTTTCATAAGTGCATATAAGCCGACCAAAAAAATCTGCCCAGATTGCGGATATTTCATGGTTGAGCGGTACGAGAAATCCAGGGGCAGTTTCTACTCCTGCAGCAACACAGAATGCAAGAATTATGTCAAGGAAGAATGATTGAAACAGTATATCTCCTATCTTGAGAACATCCGGCATCTCTCTAAAGCCACTGTAAAAGCATACAGCGGCGACATAGCTGAATTCATCTCCTTTATGGAGGAGTCGGGGATTCCTCTTTTAAAGCCGGACAGGAACAGCGGCAGGAGATATGTTGCACACCTTTCTAAAAAAGGCTTTGATGCCCGCAGCATAAACCGGAAGATTTCGGCACTGCGGAAATTCTACGACTATAAGATAAGAGAGAACGAGACAGACTTCAATCCATTCGACTATGTCAAATCGCAGCGCGTGGATAAAAAGCTACCTACATTTATGACTCAGGGCGAGCTTAAGCAGGTGGACATCCTTGCAGTGGAGAAAGAGAGCTTGCATCCTATGCTTGGGGCCAGGGACGAGGCACTTTTCAGTTTCCTGTATGCATCGGGCTGCCGTATTTCCGAGGCGCTTTCCATAAAAGTGCGCGACCTTGATTTTTCATCTGGACAGGTGCTTATTACTGGAAAGGGCAACAAGCAGCGCTTTGTATTCTTTGGAAAAAACACAGCTGAAATCCTTAAGTCATATCTGATTCTACGGCAGCAGGTTGTGACCGAAAAAGGGACAGGCACCGAAGCCCTTTTCATAGACTACAAAGGAAATGCCCTGACCGCCCGGGGTGCGACCTGGATTTTAAGGCAGTACAAACTTAGGGCACATATAGATAAGAATGTGACATTGCATACATTCCGGCATACTTTTGCCACACATATTCTGGAAGGTGGTGCCGACATAAGGGCTGTGCAGGAGCTTTTGGGCCATGCAGGGCTTTCAACCACCCAGATTTATACCCATGTGGGCATAGGACGTCTGAAGGATATCCACAGATCGACACATCCACATGGGAAGATGGAGAACAAAGGAGCAGCAAATGGAATTTAGAGGAACAACTATCCTTGCAGTAAAGAAAGACGGCAAGGTTGCAATGGCCGGCGACGGTCAGGTTACACTGGATAAGACTGTGATGAAAGGACACGCACGCAAGGTGCGTAAGATATATGACGGCAAGATTCTGGTAGGCTTTGCCGGCGCCACTGCCGACGCATTCACCCTGTTCGAGAAGTTCGAGGGCAAGCTTAAGGAGTTCGGCGGCGACATGACACGGGCCGCAGTGGAGCTTGCCAAGGAGTGGAGAACCGACAGGGCGCTGCGCCGTCTTGAGGCCATGCTTCTGGCTGCCGATGCCAACAAGATACTCCTTATCTCTGGCACAGGCGACGTTGTGGAGCCCGATGAGGAAGCCCTGGCCATAGGCTCTGGAGGCAACTACGCCTATGCGGCAGCCCTGGCCTATATGCGCTCAGCCTCGGGCCTGAGCGCAGCAGAGATAGCCAAGGCCTCGCTCGAGATTGCATCCCAGATATGCATATACACAAACAGCAACATTATAGTGGAGGAACTCTGATGCTCGATTTTGATAAGCTTACACCCAAGCAGATTGTAGAAGAGCTCGACAAATACATAATAGGCCAGGACAAGGCAAAGCGCACTGTGGCCATGGCACTGCGGAACCGTGTGCGGCGCAAGATGCTGCCCGAGTCGCTTAGGGAAGAGGTCATTCCCAAGAACATAATCATGATTGGTTCCACAGGTGTAGGAAAGACCGAGATTGCACGGCGTCTTTCAAAGCTTTCAGGTGCGCCGTTCGTAAAGGTCGAGGCGACAAAATATACAGAGGTAGGCTATGTGGGACGCGATGTTGAATCCATTATCCGCGACCTTATGTCTGTGGCTGTGAACATGGTCAAGACCGAGATGCGGAGCACTGTGATGGAGGATGCGAAGGTCCGTGTAGAGGAACAGCTTTTAGACCTGCTTCTGCCAGGTAATAAAGATGAGATGCTCCGCGAGAAATTCCGAGGCAAGCTTAAAAGCGGCGAGCTTGAGGAGCACCAGATAGAGATAGATGTGACCAAGACCGGTTTCCAGCCGATGGAGATTTTCGCAGGCACAGGCCTTGAGGATATGGGAATAAACTTCGGAAGCATCACCGGCGTAATGGGAGGCAAGAAGAAAAAACGGCGCACCACAGTAAAGCATGCACGGGAGATTCTTCTGGAGGAAGAGATAGACAAGCTTATAGACAGCGACAAGGTGTCGGAGATTGCAAAGCAGCGGACACAGGAGATGGGCATTGTGTTCATAGACGAGATAGACAAGGTTGCAGGCCGGCAGAACACAAGCGGCGCCGATGTCTCCCGCGAGGGGGTTCAGCGCGATATCCTGCCTATAGTGGAGGGATGCAAGGTGAACACCAAGTACGGCATGGTGGATACAACCCATATTCTATTCATCGCCGCCGGTGCATTCCATATGAGCAAGCCTTCGGATCTTATCCCTGAGCTTCAGGGACGGTTCCCGCTGCGTGTGGAGCTTGAGCCGCTTCAGGCCAAAGAGTTTGAGAAGATTCTTACACAGCCCGAGAACGCCCTTATAAAGCAGTACAAGGCCCTCATGGATACAGAGGGGGTAAACCTTGTGTTCACAGACGATGCTGTGAAAAGAATTGCTTATATTGCCCAGGAACTCAATTCTGGAAGCGAGAACATAGGGGCAAGAAGGCTTCATACAATCATGGAGCTCCTTTTAGAGGAAGTGTCGTTTGCGGCACCGGAACTGAAGGGGCAGACAATAACAGTTACACCGCAGTATGTGGACGACAGGCTCCACGGCGTGTTGGGAGATCAGGATCTGGCAAGATATATCCTGTAAAGTTGCCAAGTTCTTTTAAATCGGGGAGGGGTTATGAAAGGACAGATTAAGGAGTTTTTTAACAGCATAGGAAAAAACTGGAATAAGCTTAGGCAGGCACAGAAAGTCTCGATAATTCTAATATTGGCAATTGTCTTTGCCCTTTTAGTCTTTGTATCTTCTGTCGGCTCCACATCTTTCATGACTCCGCTTTTCACTGCACGTATTGCAGATAATACTCTGCTCAACTCAATATCGCTCCGCCTTGATCAGGAAGGGGTTTCACACAAGATTGCAGACGGCATGATCTATCTTCAGAGCAAAGGCGATGCCCAGCGTATGATAGCTCTTTTGGTAAGAGAAGACCTGGTGCCCAAGAATGCTTCTCCATGGGATGTGTTCAAGATGGACCGATGGACCACCACCGACTTTGAGCGGAACGTCAACCTCAGGCGGGCAATAAGCGTAAGCCTTGAGCAGCATATCGAATCCCTTGCCGATGTGGACAGGGCCAGAATAACCCTGGTGATGCCCGAGAAATCGCTTTTCACCGAGGATCAGAAAGATGTCTCTGCATCAATCATCATCACACCTCATCCAGGTTCTGACATTGTATCAAACCCTAAGAAAATCCAGGGAATAATCAAGCTGGTCAAGTTTGCAGTGGAAGGTCTTGAGGATAAGAACATAACCATAAGCGACACAGCTGGAAATGTGCTGTCTGACTTTGCAGGAATGGCTACCTCCCCGGCCGCACCTGCAGTAAAGCCTATTTCTCAGCCTCCTGCAGAAGAAGATATTTTTGACAAGCTTCCTATAAGCCGCAACATCGCATATGCAGCTTTAGTCTCGCTGGCAGTTGTCCTTTTGGCAGTAGCATGCATACTTATATTCGGAAAGAGAAAAAAAGAGGCCATCCTTGAGGATGCACGTAACATGGCGGCTCAGAACCCGGAAGAGGTTGCACGCCTTTTAAAGACCTGGCTGTCGGAGGACTGATATGGCCCGACTTAAGAAAGCTAAAGCAGTAAAAAAGCTTTCAGGAAAAGAAAAAGCCGCCATATTCCTCCTGGCTCTTGGATGCGACAGTTCGGCCCATGTCTTTGAGCACCTCAATTCTCAGGACGTGGAGATACTGTCGTACCAGATAGCCTCTACCGAGAAAGTGGATGCCAATACACTTTCCCAGGTGCTCTATGAATACAGGGAACTGGCCACAGCCCGCAACTACATTGCAACAGGCGGTGTTGAATATGCCAAGAAGCTCCTTTCCAAGGCTTTCGGCGAGAAGCGGGCCGAAGAGATTATCCAGAAGATTTCGGTATTCCTCCATAAAAAGCCGTTTGAGTTTGTTAAGCGTGTACAGTCTGACCGTCTTGTGTCGTTCCTCAAGTTCGAGCAGCCACAGACCATTGCGCTGGTATTGGCTTATCTTGAGCCGGAAACTGCATCCCGCATCCTTCAGGCTCTGCCCCGGAGCATACAGTCCGATGTCGCACGGCGTATTGCAGTTATGGACAGGACATCGCCTGAAATGCTGCATAATGTCGAGAAAGTGCTTGAGAAAAAGCTTGCACTCTTTGACCTTTCTGGCTACAAGGAGGCAGGCGGCATAGAGAGCATGATGAATATCCTTAACAGGATGGACAAGAAGGCTGGAGCCGATATCCTTTCCGATATACGCAGGGGCAATTCCAAACTTTCATCTGAACTTGCCTCTCAGATTCTTGTGTTTGATGATGTAGTCAAGATTGATGATGAGATACTGTGTGCTGTTCTTGCAGGTGTCTCATCCGATGACATAGCAAAGTCGTTAAGGACAGCAAGCTACGAGGCGCGGGAAAAAATCTTGGCAAACCTGGATCCTGACCGGTCGCAGATTTTATCCCAGAACGATTCAAAGCCTGTACGATTAAAGGAAATAGAGGAGTCGCAGAACCAGATACTTAAAGCCATAAGAAAAGCAGGAGGCCCTAAATGACAGATGTATTCAAAGCCATAGATGTGGAGGAGCTTGAAAGAGCTTCCCGCATAGATGTTCAGGCAGAAAGCAGAAACCTTATGGCACAGCTCGAGAAAGCCAGCACCGATGCTGCACGGATCAGGCAGGAGGCAGCCTCCGAGGCCGAGAAAATAAAGGCTCAGGCCTATGAGATTGCCCACAAAGAGGGTTTTGAGAAAGGGCAGAAAGAAGGCTTTGAGAAAGGTCTTGAACAGGTGAATAAACTTATAAGCCAGCTTGAGATAATTACCCGCGATGCAGATGAATGCAGGCGGAACATACTGGAGAATGCCAAGCACGATATTGTGGATCTGTCGGTAAAGATTGCTGAGAAGGTGGTCAAGGCCACCTGCGCAAAACAGCGCGATATTGCAGTGCGTAACGCAGAGTATGCACTGGGGCTTCTTAAGGAGAAAAGTCCTGCCGTAATCAGGGTCAACCTGGCCGATATAGAGGTAGCCAGAGAATACCGTTCTGTCCTCCTTAACATGTTTGACAAGGTGGAATCCATAAAGATTGCCGAGGACCCGGCCGTAGAGCAGGGGGGCTGCATTGTCGAGAGCAATGCAGGAGGGGTTGATGCCAATATCCAGACCCAGCTTTCATCTATCAGGAGCAGCCTGCATGAAGAGTGATCTTGAACGCTTCCAGAAGATTATAGACAGCTCTCAGCCATGCCGCTACACAGGGCTTGTGACCAAGGTTACAGGCTTTATGATAGAGAGCATGGGACCCCAGGCCATGGTAGGCGAACTGTGCCAGATATATCTGCCCGAGAAACCGAACCCTGTGCCGGCCGAAGTTGTTGCCATAGATGGCTCCAAGGTGCGCCTTATCACCTATGTAAGTGCAGTTGGAATACAGATGGGCTGTCTGGTTGTAGCCACAGGGAGGAGCCTTGGAATACCTATGTCCAATTCCCTTTTAGGCCGTGTGATAGACAGCATGGGAAACCCGCTGGACGGCAAGGGGCCTATAGGGTTCGGCAAGAAGCGTTCTGTATTCGGAACCCCGCCCGATATCCTTAACCGCCAGATGGTGCAGAAACCTGTCGAGACAGGGGTGCGCTCCATCGACAGCCTGCTTACTGTAGGGCTGGGGCAGCGGCTTGGTATATTCTCTCCTGCAGGCACAGGAAAGACCACCCTTTTAGGAATGATTGCCCGGAACACCCAGGCTGATATAAATGTCATTGCCCTTGTAGGCGAGAGGGGCCGCGAGGTAGGCGAGTTTATCCGGAACGACCTGGGCGATGAGAAACTGGCCAAGAGCGTGGTGGTTGTGTCAACCTCTGATACATCCCCGGTATGCCGTGTGCGTGGTGCATATACTGCGGTTACAGTGGCAGAGCATTTCCGCGACCAAGGAAAGAATGTCATGCTTTTCTTCGACTCCCTTTCCCGTTTTGCCCGGGCACAGAGCGAGATTGGCCTTTCCATAGGCGAAGTTCCTGCAACCAGGGGATACCCTCCATCGGTCTTTACCGAGATGCCTAAGCTCCTTGAGCGGTGTGCAAACTCAGACAGAGGAACCCTTACAGGCTTCTTCACAGTTCTGGTGGAAGGCGATGACAGGGACGAGCCTATATCCGACAGTGCCGAAGGCTTCCTGGACGGCCATATCATACTTACACGCAAGCTCTCGGAATCTGGCCACTATCCTGCAATAGATGTGCTCCAGTCGGTATCCAGAAGCGCAGTGCGTGTCGCACCGGATGCGCTGCTCAAGGCATCTGAGGTCATAAAGCATCATCTGGCTGTCTACCGCGACGCAGAAGACCTTATAAATGTGGGTGCATACAACAGGGGAACAAACAAGACTATAGACCTGGCCATAGACAAGCACGAGGCGATAGATAAGTTCCTTATCCAGGACCTTAAGGAGAAAGCCCCGTTCACCGAGAGCATGGATAAAGCCATGGCAATAGCAGGAATCAGATGAAAAAGCAGTTCCGGCTGGAAAAGCTTTTAGAGATAAGCACTATGGATGAGCGGTCTGCGGCCGCAAAGCTTTCTGATATCGATTCAAGGCTAAACCGGGTGCAGAGCGACCTTGCGCAGATTGCCAGAAAACAGGCCGAGCTTTATGCCGAATTTGTCAGCTCCATCCAGACCCCAGAAAACTTGGCTCCTCTGCAGGTTCACCTTACAGAGCTCAAGGAAGAGGCTCTTTCTTTGGGAAAATCACTTGAAAAAATTAAAAAAGAGAAGGCTGATGCCTATAATTCTTATCTAAACGCCTTGCAAAAACGTAAAATTTTAGATAATCTAAAAGAAAAAACTGTTAATTCAGCTAAAAATTCGTAAATTTTTTGATATATTGCGAGGACTATATGGAAGCTGGCTATAAAAAAGGTGCAGAAATCCTAATAGATAAACTCCACAAAGAGGGAGTTGAATACATTTTCGGTTATCCGGGGGCAAGTGCCATCGATATCTTCGATGCCCTTCTGGAGTCGCCTATCAAGTTTCTGTTGGCCCGGCACGAGCAGGGGGCAGTGCACATGGCAGACGGCTATGCCCGTGCCACTGGAAAGCCCGGTGTAGTTCTGGTGACATCAGGCCCTGGCTCCACAAACACAGTATCAGGCATATTCACGGCCAAGATGGACTCTGTGCCCATAGTTGTCATCTGCGGCCAGCAGTCTGTTGCGAACCTGGGCACCGACGCCTTCCAGGAGGTCGATGTATCGGGTATCACATTCCCTATAGTCAAGCATTCATACCTTATAAAGAAAGCAACCGATATACCTCGGATTGTAAAGGAGGCCTTTCTGCTGGCCCGCACCGGCCGCCCTGGCCCAATTCTTATCGATATTCCCAAGAATGTTTCGGAATTTCCTATTCCGGTTAATACCCCGGACACCCTTGACCTGCCAGGCTACAAGCTGGACGGCGAGCCCAACCTGGGCAGCGTTATGGCGGCGGCCGACTACCTGGTGGATGCCCAGCGGCCGGTGCTTCTGGTAGGGCACGGCGCCCTTATATCGGGCGCCTCTGATGCGGTGCGCACCTTTGCCGAGAAAATGCAGATTCCTGTGGCAAGCACACTTTTGGGCAAAGGTGTTTTCCCAGAGACACATCCGCTGTCTCTGGGCATGGCAGGCATGCATGGCACCGCATATGCCAACAAGGCCCTTGAGGAATGCGACCTGGTTATGTCTATCGGTTCCCGCTGGGATGACCGTATCGCCGGCACCCCTGCAAACTTCTGCCAGGATGCAGTAAAAATCCACATCGATGTGGATCCTTCCGAGATAAACAAGACTATCAAGGTAGATGTGGGCATAGTAGGAGAGGCTAAGCGGGCTATGGAAATCCTGTGCGGCTTGTGTTCCAAGGGAAATACCGAATCATGGATAAAACGAATTAAAAAACTTAAGAAGGATTTCCCGCTCAAATACCGCAAAGGGACAAAAGTAAAAGTGCCCCATGTGGTGGAGGAACTTTTTAAGCAGACCAAGGGCAGGGCAATTGTGGCCACCGATGTAGGTCAGCACCAGATGTGGGCCGCCCAGTACTATAAGACCGATTTCCCAAACCAGTGGCTTTCATCGGGTGGTGCCGGCACCATGGGCTTCGGTTTCCCGGCAGCAGTAGGAGCGCAGGTAGGGTGTCCTGACCGTGTGGTTGCGGCCATAGTAGGGGACGGCGGTTTCCAGATGACTATGGAGGAGCTGGCTGTAATAGCAGTAAACAAGCTGCCGGTTAAAATATTTATCATGAACAATCACTTCCTGGGCATGGTGCGGCAGTGGCAGAACATATTCTACGGCAACCGCCTATCCTGCGTGGAGATGGTGGGCAATCCCAACTTTGTGCAGCTTGCAAAGAGCTACGGCATAAAAGGATATTCCATACGCCGTTCTGCCGATGTAAGGCGCATAATGAAAGCTGCCCTGGCATACAAGGGGCCGGTTGTGGTCAATGTAGAGGTGGACCGTGAGGCCAATGTCTATCCAATGGTTCCGGCAGGCAAGCCTTTAAGCGGAATGATTCTTGAGCAGGAGAAGCGGAATGAGAAATAACAGAAAACATGTAATAAGCCTTTTGGTAAGCAATAAACCTGGTGTACTTATAAGGGTCTCGCTTGTATTTGCACGGCGCGGCTACAATATCGACAGCCTGGTTGTATCCGAAGAGACAGACCCCCGTTTTTCCCGTATGACCATAACTGCCACCGGTGACAAGGTGATTCTTGACCTTATCATAGAGCAGCTTAACAAGCTGGTGGATGTTATCTCTGCAAAGGATTATACCGACGAGGACACCATAGAGCGTGAGCTTTCAATCCTTAAGATAGACTGCCCGCCCGAAAAACGTGCAGACCTTTTCCCTCTGGTAGAGGTGTTCAAAGGAAAGATTGTGGACATAGGTCCGCAGACCATAACTTTCGAGGCATCGGGACCCAGCGAGCGTATGGAGGCGGTCAAGAACACATTTGCCCCCTACGGAATACGCGAGAGCGTCCGCACCGGAAAGGTGCTTATGATCCGCGGCGACGAGACGACCGGTTTCTAGACGGTACATGTGCCAGCGTGATTGTCGGCAGCTCCGGATTCTTGCGTGACTTTGCAACTGCATCAAGGCCAGCTTTCTCGGGCACTGTAGCAAATGAGAAGTTGCCCTTTATAGCCACATCGTCAATCAGGCTTCCTTTTATCTTAAGAAGCTGTGCCAGGAACTTCACAAGCTCACGCGGCCCTATGTTGTCATCCTTTCCCCAGCCTATGTGTAGACGGACTGTTCCAGGTTTTATCTCGGGTTTATGTTCGGACTTCCTGCCAGGCTTTTTGACATCGGATTTCCGTTCATCCTCAGGCTTCCTGTCCTTACGCTTTTTATCCCAGGGTGCATCCTTGCTGCGTTCCCGATCCCGTTTCCGTTTAGGTTCTTCTATAACTTCAATCTCGCGGTAACGCTCGGTGTCGAATATGTCTCCGTATGCGCTTGCAAGCATTGCACGCACTGTGTTCCCAGCCCCCATTTCTGCAATCAGCTTGTCGGCAAAGGCTGCGATAATGTCTTTCTCTTTCTGGTTCCCGCCCTTGCTGCGGTATTCCTGGTCTGCAGTCCCCAGTGTCTGCTCAAGCCGCTGACACCGAAGCGCAAGGATATTCATCACCTCGGGCACCTTAACCACATGGATGGAGCTTCCCAGTATGTTTTCGGACTTGCGGTTGTACTCTCTTATCTTGTAGCGGATTGAAGGGCGGATGAAACTGATTGCAGTTCCTTTCTCGCCTGCCCGGCCGGTACGGCCTATGCGGTGTATGTAGCTGTCAAAGTTGTGTGGCAGCTCCCAGTTTATTACATGCGTAAGACGCTCAACATCTATGCCCCGGGCAGCAACATCGGTGGCTATAAGGATTGTGGTAAGCTTGTTCTTGAACCGGCGCAGAGTCCGCTCCCGTGCCTCCTGCGACAAGTTTCCATGGAGTGCTTCAGCTGGGTAGCCGTCCTCCATAAGGCGCCGGGCCACCTCGTCTGCCTCTATCTTAGTAGGGCAGAACACAAGGCCATGGAAATTATCGGTGGAGTCGACAATACGCTTAAGTGCCTCGAGCCGGTCATCAGCCTTTATAAGAATAGCCTCCTGGTTCACCAGAATCTCTTCCTGCTCCGGCACATCCTCTGCAATAATCTCAGTCTTCCCCAGCTGTTCATCTACAATCTTCATTATGGGGGCGGGGAGTGTGGCAGAGAAAAGAGCCACCTTCTTATCAGGGTTTGCGCAATCTATGATTTTCTTAACATCATCGATGAACCCCATATCCAGCATCTCGTCGGCCTCGTCCAGAATCAGATATTTGATTTCGGAAAGGTCCAGGCTGCCACGGTCTATGTGATCCTGCACACGGCCGGGAGTGCCCACCACAACCTCGGTTCCTTTCTCAAGGTTCCTAAGCTGCAGCCCTATTGATGCACCGCCATAAACCGCAGTTATGCGTGGATATCGGTTTGTTGTAAGAGATCTTATCTCTGTAGTTATCTGAAGTGCCAGTTCCCGAGTTGGGGCCAGGATAAGTGCCTGCGGTTTATTGGCAGGTTCGGTAAGCTTGTTCACCAATGGCAGGCCGAATGCAGCAGTCTTTCCTGTGCCTGTGCGTGCCTTTACTGCAATGTTTGTATCCTCTGCTAGAAGCCGTGGCAGTATAAGAGCCTGCACCGGTGTGGTATGTGTGAATCCCTTTTTTTCTATAGCTTTCAGGACTGCCGCAGAAAGAGGGTAGTCTGAAAAAAGTGTCTCTGTTGTATGTTCCATCGGCTACAGAATATCAGTAAAAATGAAAGAAAACAAGGCACACCCCCACAATACCTCTGGCAGGTACTTCAGGGATTATTAATATCTTAATGCTGGAACATGTTCTGGGCATTTATCATTACAACTGGTTCTAATACGACCAAAACGGCCGCCAGCTATTTTATCCAAGGTTTTTTCATCCAGCTCTATATTCTCAAGTTCATAAAGGTAGGCCTGTGCCTGTTCTATTGTCAATTCAAAGCCAGCTTTTTTAGCCAGCTCGATGAGTTCTTCCGGTGTCTTGCACTTGGCGGCCTGTGCAATCTGCTCTTTTGTCAAGGAATTAAGGTCAAGTTTATCCATTTGGTTTCTCCTGAATTTAAAAATATTATATAACTTAGAGAGTTGTCAATAGAAGATGAGCACAGCTGGGCTTGACTTTAGCCGTTCGGCTAAGTTATATTTAAGTATGACTGAAATAAGCCGTTCGGCTAAGAGGGTGCATGAAAATAATAGATTCTAAGTCATTGGGAAATGTAATACGGGCTCGCAGAAAAGAGCTGCATTATACTCAGCAGGATATCTCTGATAATACCGGATATAGTATAAGTTTTCTTTCGGATCTGGAAAATGGAAAACCTACAGCAGAGATTGGCAGGGCAATTGATGTGGTTAATTTATTAGGATTAGATATTATGATCAAGGAAAGGAAATCATGATTGATTTGTCTGTTCAGATTGAAATTGGGGGTTCCTTTGTAGAGGTCGGCTCAATAACTGGCACAAGCTATCAGGATGCTGTATTCTCGTACAGTTATGAATATCTGGATAATCCGCATAGACAGCCTATATCATTGGCACTTCCTTTGGAAAGGATAAATTTTGATGCCCGGTCCACCAAGATTTTTTTTGACGGTCTTCTGCCAGAAGGTTTTACAAGGGAAAGTGTTGCAAAAGCAATAAAGGCTGATTCCAATGATTATATCACAATTCTGAGTGAATTAGGTGGCGAATGTCTTGGTGCGATAAAGATATTTAATTCTTTAAATAGGAAGGTCAGACCAAATTACAAGCCACTTTCTGTTTCTGCTATAAAAGCACTGGCAAAAGAGGGGGCAACAAATGCTGCATCGCTTGTGGTTGAATCGCATCTTTCTTTAACCGGGGCATCTGGGAAAGTAGGACTCTACTATGATGAGAAAACAGGCCGGTGGTTTTTGCCGGCAGGTGAAGCTCCCAGCACCTATATTGTCAAACAGAGCCATATCAGGTATGCGGATATTGTGGTCAATGAACAGCTGTGCCTCCTTACAGCAAAAAAACTTGGAATCAATGTTCCCGAAAGTTTTATAATTGAAACTGACCCTGATTTAAATGAAGGTGATGTCCTTTTTGCAACAAGAAGATATGACCGGACAATAGATAAAAACTCAAGAACAATCAAGGGATTGCCCGTGCCATACAGGCTTCATCAGGAAGATTTTTCACAGGCTCTTGGGATACCCGCTAATCAGAAATACGAGGAAAGCGGAGGAGAATATTTGAAGAAAATGATTGAGATATTACGCTCTTTTTCTGCTAATCCTATTGATGACCAGATGGCATTATGGAAAATATGTGTATTCAACTATCTGGTTGGGAACACAGATAATCACCTTAAAAATTTATCATTGTTGTACAGTAAAGATTTGAGTTCAGTGCGGCTGGCCCCTGCTTATGATATTATCAGTACAAAAATTTATAATAACAGTTCTAAAGATATGTCGCTTGGAATCAATGGAAAATACAGGATTACAAAAATAACAAGGGACGATTTCAAGCTCGAGTCAAAGCATTCAGGGCTTGGTTCAAAGCTTGCAATGTCTGTTTTTGACTATCTTAAAGAACAATTTGTTCCTGCATTGATGGTATCGGCAGAGGAGCTTGCAGGCCAAGGATTTAAGCAGGCTCCTGTTCTTGCGGAAAAGATTGCAAAAGCTTATTAACCCAGTATCTCTTTTATGAATGGCAATATCTGCTTGCGGGAGTAGTCGGTGTTCTTCTGGCTGTAGACCCGGATGCCGCCGATTACGCTCTTGGGTTCAAGCTGTGCCCCCTTGCTGTCTAGGTATGCGATGGTCTCTTGGTTCCAGCTGCAGTCTGGCACCAGCGCAAGCTCTTTGTGCAGCTCCTCGCCTTGGTAGTAGGCGCTCATAAGCACCAGGTGGTCCAGCTGGCGGCTCTGGCGGAAAATTTCTGCCTGTTCCATAAGGCTTTCTGAAATGCTCTCCAGAGCCCCGTAGATTGCACAGAAGCCCACTTTGGCCCTGAGTGTGACAACTTCCTTGTAGTCCTTTGCTAAAAGCTCCTGTGGCGTGAATACGCTAAGGTCGCTCTTAAGATTCCACAGTTTATCATAAAGGGCTCTGGAGCTGCATCCAGAAATCTCCGCCAGCTGGGCTGCAACCTTGCGGTCAAGCTCGGTGGTGGGGTGACGCTGTGCCAGACACCTGGTGTCTATGAGTATGGCGCCCAGAAGCAGCATGGCTAAGTTTTGGGGCAGGGAGGGGTTAGCTGAGGTGGTATAGTTATTCAAAAGACGCTGGCCAACCAGGGTGGCACAGCTTCCGGTTTGCACTATAGTTCTGGCTGCAGCCAGACGGCATTCATCCTTGTGGTGGTCTATTACCTCGGTAATCTTGGGTGCCAGAGCCTTATACTCCGGGTGCAATATATTGTGGTCCACCAGTATAATCTCTTCGGCATCGACTGGGTCTGCTTCTCCTAAAAATGCTATGGAATCAAGCGGTATGCTGCACTCTTTAAGGAGCCATTCGGCCTCCCGCCTTAAGCGAAGTTCTTTATGTGGTATGGGTATAAAAGGTGTAGCACCATATGACACACCAAGTGCGACACAGCATGCTATGGAGTCAAGGTCTGCTGCCTGGTTGCACATTACAAGGCGCTTCACTCTGGCTTTTTATCCTCATCTGGCTTATCAGCCGGTTTCTCCGGCTCTGTAATTTCTTCGTATACTCTTGAAATCCGCAGCAGAGAGATGTAAGGAGGGGAGAGGAACAGAGAGAATGGCTCTGAATTCTTGTACGCCAGTGTCTTTACCTTGCATACTTCGTAAAAGCTCTTTGGAATGGTAAGCTGTGCAACTTCGTTATCTTTGAGTCCCAGCACCTGATACACCAGATTGCCATCCTTGTCGGTGCATTCGAAAAAGGCCCTTATCTCGGCTTCTGGCTTCTGGTCGGCCTCTATCTTTGACACCATGTAATACTTGATTACTTCGATAATACGGTCGTCGAAGCCTTCGTTTATAATCTTGAGTTTCTCGGCCAGCTCGCTTAATCCTATTGCTATACGGCCATCCTTCTTGAAACAGTACTTGGATGTGCCGCGCAGGTAGTCGTCCCTCATCCGCTCGGGCAGGAACTGTATATCTATGTTCTTAGGCTCGTACTTAACTACAAAAGGAAACTCGGGGTGCAGAACCTTGCCGCATTTTGGGCATTTTACCTTCATAAAGCTTCCGGCCATAATCTGGTTTGCAGCCTCTGGATTCTTTGCCAGGTCCACAACCTCTTCATATTCAAAATCAACAGGAGCATAGCATGTGCATGGCACTTTTACTTTCATATTTCCTCCATCACTTCTTTATCAGGAAGATTACATCGTTGAATACTGCGAATATCATAAGGGTGATAAGGAATGCAAATCCGACCACCTGATATCGCACCGCCACCTTGGGCTGCACCTTTTTGCCGCGTATCATCTCGATTATGCAAAGCAGTATCTGTCCGCCGTCCAGGGCAGGTATAGGGAGCAGGTTCATGAAGAAAAGGGCAATATTTATCAACGCCACAAAGTTCAGGAACATGGCAAGCCCCTCGCTTATTCCCTGTGCAAAGCCCTGGGTGGTAATCTCGCCCAGCATGTAAGTTATCCGTATTGGTCCAGATACCGCTTGGTTAAGGTTCACCCCCGCAAAGAGGAGCTTGAGGCTGCGTACAGTCAGAGCCAGTGTTTTGAACGATTCTGTTATTCCCTTGTTCACTGCCTGGAAAACATTGAGAGGAGGGCTTGTGTAGGTATGCATCTGGAAGGAGAGGCCCGGATCCACCAGACCGTCATCGTTGTAATCCAGCACCTGGGTCAGATGCATCTCAACTCCATCCCGCATCACAGCCAGATCCAGCTTGGCAGGCTTGGTCCAAAGCAATTTTACAAAGTCCATGTACTGGGTTATGGGGATGCCGTTTGCACTTATTATGGTGTCGCCAGTCTTAAGCCCGGCAATAGAGGCAGATGAGCCTTCTTTGACCTTGCCCACCACCGGGTCGATCCAGGGGTAGATTCCAATCTGTCCAGCTCCTGTGGATTTATCCAGCTTTGGGGTTAATGTAAACTTGAGAGTCTCGCCGTTCCGGTCAACAGTTATATCCAGCTTCTCCTGGGCTTTGGTTGCAATAGCTTCCCTTAAATCCTGGAAATGCTCTATGCTTTTTCCGTTTACAGCTGTTATGTAGTCGCCTGTCTTAAGCCCTGCCTGGTCTGCGGCAAAGGGGCCAGATTCCTGTGCATACTCCGATGCCAGAACTATGCGGTTCGGAGGGCTGGTTGTGGTGGTTCCCCCCATCCATACTATGGAAAAGCATACAATGGCGAACACCAGGTTCATGAAAGGACCGGCAAAGTAGATTATAGCCTTCTTCCAGGCAGGGGCGGTGCTGAGCGAGTCAGAGTTGTCCTCGTATACAGTGTCATCATCAAGAATCTCCTCGCCTTTCATCTTGCAGTAACCGCCCATAGGGAGCAAAGAGATGCAGTATTCGGTGTCTCCTTTCTTGAATGAGAAAAGTTTTTTGCCCCAGCCTATGGAGAAGGTAAGCACCTTGACTCCGCACAGCTTGGCAGCCATAAAGTGGCCCGACTCGTGGAAGAACACCACCAGGCTAAGGCCGATAATTCCAATTATTATGTTAAACATAGGTATATTATAAGATAATAATAAATCGGCGCAGTGAAAATAAGAGAATCGATATTATCCATAATTCCACCGCGGCCTGGGATGTAGTTGCCCGAATCCTTGGTGTTGGCAGCACGTTTCATGGCCGATTCTATAAGGTCTCCGACCGGTGCAGCTATGCCTATTACAGCACTTATGAGTATTACGTTAAGTATAGAGCCGCCGAATATAGGGGCTCCCATATGGTAGATTACAACTGCACCGACAATTGAGAAGATGAAGCCGCCTATGAATCCGATAAGGCTCTTTTTAGGGCTTACCGGGAAGATGTTGCGGTTCGATTTTCCCCACAGCATGCCGAACACATAGGCAAAAATATCATTGCAGAAAACCATGACCAGAAAACCGACCAGTGTCCATGACGGATGGGGCAGAGTGGTAAGTTTTGTGGCATAGGCGAAGAAGAATCCCGGATAGAACACCAGGGTTACCAGCGCCTGTATATTTCTGTTTATGTGCTCAAACTGGTTCTCGCGTGATGCAATCTGATATGCGAATATTATAAAAAGCAGGATTCCAGCTGTAATGGAGAGGGCTCCACCAGGTACAATCCCTGCACATTCCAAATAATTTACTATGGAAATAATCAGCGGGATTATGGTTACCCAAAGGCTCTCGTCCATGTCCCTGTCGCCTGTAAGTATGTGCCACATCTCCTTGGAACCTACAATCATAAGTGCTGTGCTTATTATGTGGGCTACAATGTGGTGGGCGAATGTAAACAGGAAAAGGCTTGCGAAAAGGACGGGAATGACGGTGAAAATAAGAAGTACTCTCTTTGTAAGATTATTCATTTTGTCTCTGTCACTCCTCCGTATCTGCGGTTTCGGCCGGCATAGGATTCGAGGGCTTCCTTAAGGTCTTCGGGCTTCCAGTCGGGCCAGTACTTTCTGCTGAAGTACAGCTCGCTGTAGGCACTTTCCCAAAGCAGGAAGTTGCTTATCCTAAGCTCGCCTCCGGTTCTGATTATAAGGTCAGGATCTGGGATTTCGGGATGGTCCAAGGCGGCCGAAAGCTTTTCTTCTGTTATCTCGGTTTCGCCACTTTCCTTAAGCCGCCTTACAGCCCGTACAATCTCGTCCCTGCCTCCGTAGTTGATAACCAGGTTTGCAGTCATGCCGTTAAAGTCTTTGGTAAGGTCCTCAACGTCCAAAATCTCCTTCTGAACCACCTTGGGAAGCCTTTCTAAAGAGCCTGTATGCACCACTCTTATGTTGTTTTCTTTATAGAAGGAAAACTGCTCCCGCAGGTGTTTTTTCAAAAGCTGCATAAGGAATTTCACTTCGGTCTCGGACCGTTTCCAGTTCTCGGTGGAGAAAGTGTAGAGGGAAAGGTATTTTACACCCATGTCGCTGGCAGCCTTGGCTATGCGCTTGGCTGTCTTGACTCCCTCGGAATGACCAAAGGTGCGGGGTTTTCCCCGCTCCTTTGCCCAACGGCCGTTGCCGTCCATGATAATTCCTATATGCATCAGATTTCCATTATCTCTTTTTCTTTTGCTTCTGCAATCTTGTTGATCTCGCCGATGTATTTGTCGGTCATCTTCTGGATTGCATCTGCTCCAGATTTTTCCTGGTCCTCGCTTATGTCGCCGGCCTTCTGCTTTTTCTTAAGCTCATCATTTGCCTCGCGGCGGATGTTGCGGATTGCCACCCGGCTGTTCTCGGCGATGGACTTGGCCTGCTTTGCAAGCTCTTTTCTGCGCTGCTCTGTCAGTGGCGGGATATTCAGCCTTATTACCTTGCCGTCGTTGTTAGGGTTAAGGGAAAGGTCTGACTGGAGAATTGCCTTCTCGATATCCTTCATTATGCTCTTGTCCCAGGGCTGGATAGTAACAAGCCGAGCCTCGGGGATAGAGATTGTAGCCACCTGGTTAAGCGGGGTAGGCCTGCCGAAGTAATTGACGCTTATTTTGTCGAAAAGGGAAGCAGAAGCACGTCCTGTTCTGATTGCACCCAGCTCTTCGTTAAGTGCAGCCACAGACTTCTTCATTTTATCTTCAGTTTTTGCTTTTACTGTTTCCATAAATCACATCCGGCTATTAAGCGTTATCGCCCAGTTTGTAGTAAACGTACTCAGCTACCTCAAGCTTTCCGCCAGCTGCCTTTGCAACTTCTGCCATAACCTGGGAAACCTTCTTCTTGTCGTCTTTTACAAATGCCTGGTCCAGGAAGCAGATCTCTGCAAAGTGCTTGTTCAGCTTGCCTTTAAGGATACCAGCTTTTACCTGATCCGGCTTTGCTGCAACTTTTGGATCCTGATCCATCTGAGCCTGGAAAATCTCTGTCTGCTCTTTGATGTAGCTTTCAGAAATCTTGTCAGGGGAAAGTGCTACTGGTGCGAATGCTGCAACATGCAGTGCGCAGTCGAATGCGAAAGTCTTTACTGCATCGTTTGCGAACAGAGCCTTGTTGTCTGCCTTGAACTTTACCAGTACACCGATGTTTCCAACGCCGTGAACATACTCTACAGCATATTCGTCATCTGCAATGTCCAGAACCTTAAAGCGTGGCAGTGTCATGTTCTCTTTGATTACACCGATAGCCTCGGTAACCAGTGTGGAGAGTCCGTCTGTAACTGCAGTTGCTCCGGTTGCGATAATCTCGTCTGTAAGCTTGTCGCCAAGGGCAACGAACTTCTCGTTCCGGGATACAAAGTCTGTCTCGCAGTTAAGCTCCAGGATTACAGCCTTGCCGCCTTTGATCTTTGTGAATATCTTTCCTTCCTTGGTAGCTCTTGCGCTGCGCTTTGCAGCTGCTGCCAGGCCTTTCTCCTTAAGAATCTTGATAGCCTGTTCAATATTGCCTTCTGCCTCGATAAGAGCTTTCTTGCAGTCGCCCATTCCTGCGCCAGTCTTCTCTCTGAGATTTTTTACATCAATAGGTTTGATTTCCATAAATAAACTCCTTATTTGTCTTCGAACTTGTCCTCGTCGATTCCGAACTTGTTCTCTTCCTCTTCAGGTTTATCTTCGGCCTTCTCCTCAGGAACATAGTTGGAGTAATCCTCGTCGGTGAACTTGCCGCTCTTTTTCTCGCCCATCACTTCTTCCATGGTAGGCTCTTCCTCTTCCTTCTCTGGGGTTCCCTCAGCTTCTGGTGCTTCCTCGCCCTCGATGTTCTCGATAACCTGCAGGCCAATCTCGTTGTCTGCCTCTACTACTGCGTTTGCAATGATAGATGTGAACAGTGTGATAGCTCTGATTGCATCGTCGTTGCCAGGGATAGGGAAGTCGATTCCCTCTGGGTTACAGTTTGTATCCACGATAGCTACAATAGGAATGTGACACTTGCGGGCCTCTGCAACTGCGATAGCCTCTTTCTTTGTGTCGATGATGAAGATTACGCCAGGAAGGTCCTTCATCTCCTTGATACCTGCCAGGTTCTTGTCCAGCTTTGCCTTCTCCTTCTGGAGCAGGGCAACCTCTTTCTTGGTCAGGCTCTCGAATGTGCCGTCAATCTCCATCTTCTCAATTTTCTTAAGGCGGTTGATTGATTTCTTGATTGTTGTGAAGTTGGTGAGCATACCACCGAGCCAGCGGTTGTTGACATAATACATGTTACATCTTGTGGCTTCTTTCTCTACAGCCATCTGTGCCTGTTTCTTGGTTCCGATGAAAAGGACAGACTTGCCGTCTTTTACTGTTGATCTGATGAACTCATACGCATCCTTGATTGCGGTGATGGTCTTCTGAAGATCGATGATGTGAATTCCGTTGCGCTCTGCAAAGATGAACTTTTTCATCCGAGGGTCCCAACGTTTTGTCTGATGTCCGAAATGCACACCAGATTCCAGCAGATTTTTCATTGTTACTACTGCCATTTTTCCTCCTAAATTGCGGTACTTTTTACCGCTCCATCTCTTTTTCTCGTACTGTCTTTGACAGCCGGAAGATTAATTTGCAGGATACCCTGCTTTTTTCATTATATTAAATAATTTATTTAATGGCAACCCTATGACATTGGAAAAAGATCCCTCTATCCTTTCCACCAGGGCACCACCTTTGTGCTGTATGCGGTAGGCTCCGGCAGCCCCCATCCATTCGCCGGTTGCCAGGTAGCTTTCTATGTCGGTTTCTGACAGTTTCTTGAAGTGCACTGTAGAGACATCGCTTTCGGAATACAGCCTGCCGGTGCTGCGGTCAAGGAATGCCACCCCCGATATCACAGAATGTGTAGTGCCGGAAAGGGCCTCCAGAAATGCCCGTGCTTCGGCCAGGTTGGCAGGCTTTCCTATGGGCTTTCCCTGGAAAACCACCAGGGTATCGGCCGCTATTATCCATTTCTCGCTTTGCTCGGGGTGCTGCTTATGGCAGGTGCGGGCCTTCTTCTCGGCCAGAGTCTGTATCTCTTTTTCCGGGTTTTCCCATGGAATAGTCTCATCTATGTCGGCAGGAAGGCACACCAGAGAAAACCCCTCGTTCTCCAAAAGCTCGCGCCTCCCTTTGGACTGGGATGCAAGTATTATGGTTTCCACTAGCCAATCTCCTTAAGACGCTCTATCTCGTCCCTAAGCACTGCAGCCTCCTCGAACTCCAGTGCCTTGGCATGCTCAAGCATCTGGCGCTCAAGCGCTTTTATAAGCTTTTTACGCTCCTTGGGCTCCACTATGTTGTAGCTGTCCTTCATAACCTGCACATTCACTTCCTCGGCCTTGCGCTTGTCCTCCTGTACACGCACCAGTATGTCCTGGACGCTCTTTTTTATGGTGGTGGGGGTAATGCCGTGCTCGGTGTTGTATGCCTGCTGTATAGCCCTGCGGCGCTGGGTCTCGGTTATGGCCTCTGCCATGGCGTCGGTGGTCTTGTCGGCATACATTATGACCTTGCCGTTCACATTCCGGGCAGCGCGCCCTATGGTCTGGATAAGAGAGGTGGCAGAGCGGAGGAATCCTATCTTGTCGGCATCCATTATAGCTATAAGGGATACCTCCGGGATATCAAGCCCTTCCCGCAGCAGGTTTATGCCCACCAGAACATCGCATTTGCCGGTACGAAGCTCCTTGATTATCTCCACCCGCTCAAAGGTCTCTATCTCGGAGTGCATGTAGCGCACCTTTAGCTCCAGAGAACTCAAGTAGTCGGTAAGATCTTCGGCCATCTTCTTAGTCAGCGTGGTTATAAGGACACGGTCGCCAGCTTTGATACGCTCTTTTATCTCCTTGTACAGGTCCTCTATCTGGCCCTTGGTGGGGCGCACCACAATCTCAGGGTCCAAAAGGCCGGTAGGGCGTATTATCTGCTCAACCACGTTCTCTGCCTTCTGGTATTCCTCGGGGCCAGGTGTTGCAGAAACGTAGATTACCTTGTCCTGCATTGCCTCGAACTCGTTGTATTTAAGCGGGCGGTTGTCCATGGCCGACTTAAGGCGGAAACCATGCTCGTACAGGGTCTGCTTGCGCGAGTGGTCACCTTCGTACATGGCCCGCACCTGCGACAGTGTAACGTGGGACTCGTCCACAAATAAAAGGAAATCATCGGGGAAATAGTCTATAAGGCAGAATGGCCGCTCTCCTTCCATGCGCCCAGTAAGGTGGCGGGAATAGTTTTCTATGCCGCTGCAGTAGCCCATCTCTTCCATCATCTCTATATCGTATTCTGTGCGGCTTTTTATCCGCTGGGCCTCAAGCACCTTGTTTGCTTCCATAAGCTCGCTGTAGCGTTCCTCAAGCTCCTCTTTTATGCTGTCCATAGCGCTTTTGAGCTCGTCGGGTGGCACTACAAAGTGCTTGGCAGGGTAGACGGTGATAAACTCGTAGCTGCCAGTGTCATTTCTGGTTATGGGGTCAAACTCTGTTATTTTTGAAATCTCGTCCCAGTCGAATTCTATCCGGTATGCCATCTTGGAATAGGCGGGGAATATCTCTATGGAGTCGCCATGTATGCGGAAGTTTCCCCGTTCGCCGACTGCATCGTTACGCTCGTACTGCATATCCACAAGCTGCCGTGCCATAAGGGAAATGCTCCGAGCCTGGCCCACCTTGAGCACCAGACGCATCTCGCTGTATGTGGTGGGGTCGCCCAAGCCGTAGATGCATGACACGGTGGACACTATGATAACATCGCTCCGCTCAAGCAGAGCCGATGTTGCTGCCAGCCGCAGGCGTTCTATCTCGTCGTTTATGCTGGCATCTTTTTCTATATATAAATCTTTTGAGGGAACGTAGGCCTCGGGCTGGTAGTAGTCGTAGTAGGAGACGAAGTATTCAACAGCATTGTCGGGGAAAAAGTCCTTGAACTCCCTGTAAAGCTGGGCAGCCAGGGTCTTGTTGTGCGAAAGGACCAGAGTGGGTTTGCCCACCTTCTCGATTATCTTGGCCATGGTGAAAGTCTTTCCCGAGCCGGTGACCCCTTTTAGAATCTGCTTTTTATATCCTTTCTTTATCCCCCTGGACAGCTCGGCTATGGCCTTGGTCTGGTCTCCTGCCGGCTGGTAGGGGGCAACTGCCTTGAATGAACCCATGGTTGAATAATACTACAAAGAAAAAACTGCAACAAGGCTATAAAAAGTTATTGATAATTTGAAATTGTTTTATTATGTTGATTGTTATGAAAAGAAATATTTTTATCGGCATTGTTGCCTCATTTTTACTTATATCTCTAATCGCTTGCAGTATTTTTGAAAGCGGCCACTCCGATACTGTAAGAACTTATGTCAGTGCTACAGTCAAAGGGGAAGAGATTCGTATTCCTGTCGAGATAAATACTATCAATAAAGCTGCCGACAATAATTCTTTTGTCGATTCTACAATCTTTGACAATGACCTTGCTCTGATAAGCCTTGTAATGGCATCTAAGACTGGTTCAGAGAAGAAAATCAGAAAATTTTTCTCTGAGATGGAACTTGACAATATAGTATGCAGTGCTAATTATGATAAAGGCACTGCCGATTCCATCTCTTACTGCATAGGCCACTATAAAGTAGAAGGATATGATTTGATTGCAGTGGCTGTCAGAGGTATTGACTATGACGTTGAATGGGCCAGCAATTTCAAGATAGGCACAAGCGGAGACCACCAGGGATTCACCGAGGCAGCCACCCAGGTTTATGATGGACTCACCTCTTATATAAATTCAAAATACAGGAGTTCTTATGACAGCGGCAAGATTCTTCTGCTTATGACCGGGTATTCCCGGGGGGCGGCGGTGGCTGATGTGCTTTCATACCTTGTGCTGGCCGACCCGGTCAAGAAGCTGAATATACCCCTGAAGCAGGTGGCAGCCTATACATTCGGCACACCCAGGGGGCTTTGTGCAGAACATGCAATAGCATTCCCCAATGTATTCAACCTCTATAGTTCTGCCGATGTTGTCACATATATTGCTCCGGAGATATACGGAATGTACCGTTGCGGAATAGATATCGATATATACGATCCTCAAAAAACAAATTATACCAGGATGAGCACTAAAGAGGAAAAGGGAAAGTATATTGATGAGACCGTATGGTATGAATCAAGAGTTGACAAGCTGGCAAAAGAAAACAAAAAAAGTATCCCTAAGTTCAGATTGGAGACATTCAACTATAAAAAGGGAAAAACTCCTGGTGCCAGCACCATAGAGTATGGAATATCTGAGAAATCTTCAATAGAGTGGCTTCTGAACCTGATTATGACAGATGGCGGGATAGCTGATACTAACAAGGGATACAGCTTCAAGACCAGGGAGAAGTTTGCTTCTACTATCCAACCTTATTTTGCTTATCTTATCCAGTATTTATTAGGTTATCCAGAGATTGTGGAAGAAATTGGAGAGAAGTTTGAGAAAGATCCTGTCTCTATGCCTTTGAGATGGACCTTGCAGAGCGATGGAATTTATACAGATGTTAAAGAAATACTTGATAAATATAAAATCAGTTATAATGATGCGGAACTGAAAAAAGCCTGCACCGCACTTTTTGATATGATTGATTTAAGCGGCGGCAAAGGATGTCTGACCAATACACTCGTCAAACTTATTCCTTCGGCTGTAGCAGGCAACCAGGACTTAAGCCGTATGGTTTACCTTCATATGCCCGATATGGCTTTGATCATGTTGCTGGATTATTTAAAATAAACGCTCCATCAGACCGCAATACCGACGGGCATTCCTTTTGCTGCCATTCAATTACCTCTCTTACCTGCCTGGGTTTTGCGGCCCGTAGGGAGCGCACTCTGCTGAGCGAAGTCCTGTTGTTGGCTCGATTTGCAAAGTTTTTTCATTTTTTTGCACTTTGTGCAGCAAAACTTGAAGCAAAATTAAAATTTTTTGTGTTTATACAGGTATGAGCTATTTCCAAAAACAAATTGATGAAGTGTATAAACATTTCAAGTTCCTAGCCACGGGGGTCGTCCCTCAAGAGGGGCAACGCACCAGTTCCGCAGATAACTCTGTCGAGCCAGTTTTAAACATGGTGGTAAGGCATGACTGTTAGGCAAAAGGTGTTCCGGTACAAGATGCAGCGGGCAGTGCCCCTTCTGGTGGTGCTGCTTGATATAATCCCGCTGTACTTTTTCCCCAGGGCGATAACCCTGCCTGCACTGGCAGCCCTCACCGCAGCTCTGGTTATAGTAAACCGCAGCAGGCTGCACATAAGGGAGCTGCCGGTGTTCCTGCTGTGGGGTGCCATAGCTGCCTGCGTAGTAGCCTTCCGCTACAGCCCCGAACCAGGGCTGCCGCCCCAGAGCCTTTCCAGAATCACCGCCCTGGAGGGGACACTGGCCTCCGATGCCCGCCGCACTGCCCGTGGCAGCTATATCTACCAGCTTAATATAGAGAAAGTTCACATGCAGAACATAGAGCAGACCATGCGGCGGACTGTTACTGTGTTTGCAAGCGGCAGCAAAGGCTACTGGGGCGACGTGGTAAGATTTGATAAGGTAAAACCGGGCAAGGATGGAGAAAGCTTTTCTGCCAAGAAAGTTGTGATTTCCGAAAGCCGGAACAGGCTGCTTAAACTCCGCAGGAACATGGTGCAGACCTTTACCAATAAGATACAGCTCGTGTATGGGCAGAAAAGCTACCTTGCCGAGGCGCTTTTGACAGGGAGCCGCGATAACATGGACCCCATGCTAAAGGAGCAGTTCCGCAGGGCAGGGGTGTCGCATGTGCTTGCCCTTTCTGGTATGCACCTGGGTATAATAGCCCTGTTTGTATACTTTATCGTGCGCCGTTTTGCAGCGCCGCACTTTTCAATCCTGGCCGTGAATATTGTGAATGTGCTCTATCTTTTTATGGCAGGCATCTCGCCGTCGCTTTTGCGGGCAGTATTCATGTTCTTTCTGGTCTCGCTGGGCAAGCTTATAGGGGCAAAGGTCAACTTGATGCGTGTTCTTGTCTTTGTATTCTCGCTCTCGCTTATGATATTCCCTGGATACTTTTTCTCCATATCGTTCCAGCTGTCGTTTCTGGCATTGGCCGGCATACTGCTGTTCACCACACCTATTGCCGACTCTCTTGAGAGAGTTTTTCCAAGCCTCATTGCCACCGGTATTGCCTGCTCTCTTGCGGCCGTAATAATGACAGCTCCTGTAACTGTATATAACTTCGGGGTGGTGTACCCTGCAGGAATCCTCTCCTCCATGGTCATCTCACCCGTGGTAACCCTGTACATGTGCATTGGCCTTGCCTGTATTCTGGTTCCAGTTCCGCTACTTATGGCTTTAGGACTATGCCAGCAGCAAGTCCTGAACGTGTTGTTTTACATTATATCTGCAATAGTAAGATGGGCATCCTTCATCCCCAGTTTGGGATAAAAAAATTTAACTTTTTTTGGTAATTTTATTGATTTTCTTTGGGCAAATAATTATATTTAATAAAAGATAATAACTATTACTAGTTTTTGGGCTGACTAAATGTTATTGAAAAGTAAATCTGCTTTAAGCAGAACATATATATTTATTCTGATGACTCTTCTTATTATTGGGCTTTCCGCCTGTTCCAACGGCGGTTCTTCTGATAACGGTCCTGTAAAGGTCTCCCTTGCCGTAGATGCATACCACGGAGCTGCAAGCCGCATTGTATCTGTCGAAGAGGCAGTGGACTTAAGCAGTTTTGTTTTCTTTTATAAAGCAACTCCACAGTGGACAGGCTCTGAATTTGCATCTATAACAGGGCAGACTGCCGGTTTTGTCAAGATAAACTCATACCGCGACGGCAAGGAGCTTGGATACTTTGCCCAGGGAAAATGGCTGTTCGAGGTAGAGGCACGCCTTTCAAGCGACGAGACTACTGTGGTGTTCTCAGGTTCTGCCGAGACATATATAAGCTCAAGCAACTTTGCAATAACAGTTCCTGTAATAGGGCAGGCAGACGATGATGGAACAGTCTATATATCGGTGTTGGCCCCTACAGTAAGTGAGTCTGATACATTGACTATAACATATTCCGGGACATCCAGCGGCTCTGTGAGCGCAGGAGATATCGAGATAGAGCGGACAACCGGCGATGACCGCTGGACATCGTTCCTGGTGGACAGCCTGGCTCTTCCTGCAGGGCAGTATACTTTCTGCCTGACATATAACGACGGAACCGACGATGTAGGTGGTGCCACAGTTGCTATCAACGTGAACCCCGGAATGACAACCTCTATAACAGGCACAGTGGAATCTGGTGTATGGCAGAACGAGTCTGTATCGATGACAGGACTCCATTCCTTTGGAATCGTGCTTACTGCTGCCGGGAACAAGGTAGAGATAGCCAAGAATGGAACTTTAGTATACACCTGCACCAAAACTCCAGGTTCCCTTGATATTGACAGCTATGAATGGTATGTGAACGGAGAGCTCCAGACAGGTCAGACTGCAAGCACATTCACTTTTGTGGCATCTAACTTTGATTTCGACTACTGCACAGTAACCTGTGTGGCCAGGGCAACCGAAGATGACGAGTACTTCCTTGCATACAGCTCGTTAAGCCTTATTCTGGCGGAGAGTAACTGATATGATTAAGCGTCTTTCAATCCTTCTTATCCTGCTTATGGCATTAATATCAGTTTCCTGCGATAACGGCGGTGCAAGCAGCGCCATCCAGACCTCGGGCTCCAAAGTGGTGGGCGTAACCATGAAGCTTCAGCTCCAGGGCTCACAGGACAAAGTGCTTTCAATTACAAGCGGCACTGCCGACATAAACAATATTGCTTATTACGAATATAGGGCTACCCCAAAGTGGACATCGGTGGACTGGGGCTCTGTCCAGGGCGTAGCATCTGTATGGACAGTACTGGCGCAGGACGAGACACTGTGGTTTACCCAGGGGCTTTGGCTTATCGAGGCAAGGGCATATTCGGCCGGTGGAACTATCCTGTGCGAAGGGCAGATAACCTGCTATATCTCTCAGTCGATTTCTTCCATAGAAATACCAATTAAAAGGCTTTCCGGCTCTGGACAGATAGATATCAACATCACTGTGCCCGAACTTAGCCCGACAGGAGGAAACCTGACCCTGGACTACCGTACTTTCGCAGGGCAGACCGTAGTATTCTCAAATTTCACTGCAACACGCGATAACCACATAATCACCTATACAGCAACTATCCCTGTAGATGCAGGAAGCTATGTGCTCAACTTCATGTTCGGCGATTCCAATGTGGACTTTATCTATGGCGAGACCTATGTGGCCGAAGTTTTTGCCAACATGACCACCAGCGTATCTGGCGACCTGGCTCTGGGAACCCTGGTACGTGCAGGCAAGTCTGTCGAATCCAATGCAGACAAAGATGAGACTGTAAGCTTTGTCTGCTTGAGCGAGGCAGACGAATACCACTGGTATGTAAATGGCACCAAGATGCAGTCCGGCGACAGGCACTTCTTTGTATTCACACCGACTGATTACAACACTTACACAGTGGAATGCCGGCTTAACGACAGCAGCGCCTCGGCCGATGTAGGCACAGTAGTGCTCTATGTGCGCAAGGCTATAACAATCACACTCCATTTCGAGAACAACTCTGTACTTACCGTAAACACCTATTCCGGAGTCATGACCAAGTCTGACCTTAGCCATTATCTGACATCGATGTACGAGCAGAACTGGTATACAGCAGCCGAGAATGGCACTGGCGGTGGAGGAAGCAAATATAATTCTAATGCAGCATTCACTAATGATATAGACCTGTATGCCCACCGGAACTACTATACCGTAACTTTCAACAAGAACAATAATTCTAGTTATGTCAGTGTCTCTCCAGGTACTATAAAGGGCTACCATGGGACTGCTTTAGGATCACTGCCTTCAATATCTATAACTAGTAACTCTTTTACTAATATTTTCGATGGCTGGTATACAACATCGAATTCAGCAAACGGAGTACAGATAGATGAAACTGTCCTTATCACTGGTAATGTGACATACTATGCAAAATGGACTACCGGAAGTATAGGAACAACTCAGACTGGAAAGTATAATGTTGTTTTTGCCGTATATGACCATTCCGAGGTCCCTGGTTACTTCCATTGGAATACCAGAAACAGCATAATCAGGGTAAATACTAACTCTAAGATTAGTGAAAATGATGTTCCCACAATTAGGAACCTAGTAATGCCTGACGGTTACAGCCAGGTGGATGGATGGTATCGCAGCAGGACATATGATGCAGAGGATAATGCGCTCCTCTCCAATAAATGGGACTTTGACAATGATAGAGTCACCGGGCATATGATGCTGTATGCTAATCCAGTAAAAGATTCCGATAAGCGTACTATCTCCTTCAATACCCATGGCGGAACCAATATCAACACTATGACTGTTTACCGTCTTGCTACTGCTGATGCACCTGCGAAACCTACCAGACCTGGGTATAACTTTGCAGGGTGGTTCAAGGATGCAGATTTTAAAGAGCCATGGAATTTTGCTACAGATTATGTTTATGACAACATGACACTTCATGCTCTGTGGCTCCAGAATGCCCATGATTACCTTGAGAACACATCTTCTACCGACGGCGCATATATAAACACAGGCATTATTCCTGATGATAATACTAAGGTAGTGATTGCATTCGACTATGAAGGCGACCATGATGTAACAATTGCAGGAACTGGCGACCCTGCTTGGGGAATCAAAGTTTTCCATGTCCGCAAGACATTCGGTGGTGTATATGGAAACGAGGAAGTCCGTGCTACTGGTATAGATTATACTACATCACGGATAAAATGGAATGTTGAGTTCTCTCAGGTAGGTGGATTCCTGGTAAACGGCGAGCTGTATTCTCTGTATGGCCATATGGAGTCATCGGGCACTACATTTACAGAACCAATCTGTATTTTCAAGGCCCCAAGCGATTCCACCTATGCAATTGGAAAGTGTTACAGCGTACAGATTTATCAGGGGGCAAAGATTGTCCGCAATCTAGTTCCGTATCTGAGGGCAGATGACAATGTGGCTGGATTCTACGATACTGTAAGCGGTGGATTCTTCACCAGTGCCAGCAGCACACAATTTACAGCAGGAGATGATTGACCAATTTATTCTTTAATGTTATATTGAAATAGATTGATAATAATTATTAATAATATATTCAAGAAAACGGAGGTTTTTCAGAATGAAAAAGGTTTTGACAATTACAGCACTCCTTATGGCAGTTATGCTGGTTTGCTCATGTGGCGGCAGCGGCGGAAGCGCTGAAGACAATGCACCTGTAAGGGTAAGCTTTGCTGTAGAGACTCCACACGAGAGCCTTGCAAAAATTGCTTCTGTAGATACACCAAATACAACTTTTACATATTGGTATAAAGCTGTTCCACAGTGGACAGGTGCAGATTTTACTGCTATCCAGGGTTCGACAGATGATGAATTTGTTGAGATTACTAACTATGCAGCTGGAAAAGACATTGGACTCTTTGCCCAGGGTTCATGGAAGTTCTATGCCCAGGTAAAGGCAAATGGTGTAGTTCTTTATGAGAGCTCTGCAACCCCAGCAGTTACATATATCAATTCATCCAGCACAAGGGTGGTACTTGATGTAACCCGTACTGCAGGACAGGGAACTGCCAATGTAACTATTGCTATCGAAGCTCCAGATACTGGTGCTTCTCCAAATCTTACAGCTTCATACTCCGGTCAGGCAAGTGGAAATGTTACAATAAGCAAAGTTGCTGCAACTGAGCACACAGGCGGCGGCTGGTCACGCTACACAGGTACAGCTGAAGGCCTTGCTTCCGGTTCATACCTCTTTACCCTTACAACTACCGATGGTACAAACACAGTAGGTGGTGCAGTGCTTGCATTCGATATCATCCCAGGCGTCAACAGAGCTATCACAGGTACAATCGAGAACGGCGTATTCCAGACCGCTCTTATCACCATCAATGTTCCTACATTCACAATGTCAGTTACAGCTGCAAATGGTGCAACAAGCGTAGCTAAGAATACAGCTCTGGTATATACCTGTACAGCATCAGCAACCAACATTACTGGAAACATTGCATACCAGTGGTATGTAAATAATACCCCAGTGGCTTCTAACGGAACCAGTTCAACCTATAGCTTCAGCCAGGCAACTCCAGGTTACTACTATGTAACATGCAAGGCTTACATCGACGGCAAGGTTGCTGGAAGCCAGTCCCTTAAAGTTACTGTAACAAACAACTGATAAAAGTTTTTTAGATTGACTATTTGGCAGTTTCTTCCATAATATATGGAGGAGCTGCCAATTTTTTTTATGAACTACGATTCCCAGAAAGAGATAATAGCTGTCCTTGCAGAGCGGGGACTGCGCCCCACCAAAAAGTTTGGCCAGAACTTTATGATATCCCGTGCTGCCCGTGAGAAGGTGCTTTTCTATGTAAATATAAAGGAAGGAGATTCGGTCTGGGAGATTGGGGGCGGCCTTGGTGCCATGACTTCAATGGCTTTGGATAAGGTGGGGCAGGGCGGACATCTTACTGTGTTTGAGATAGATCGTGGCTACATAGATTTTCTTACCGAGCAGTTCGGCGATCACCCAGGATTCAGGATTGCTCAGGGCGATATGGTAAAGACCTGGAAGGGTGTTGCCAGTCAGTATGGTAAGCCCGACGTGATATTCGGAAACCTTCCATATAACAGCGCATCGGCCATGATTACACAGCTTATCGAAGGCGACTGCCTTGCAGAGCGCATGGTGTTCACTGTGCAGAAAGAGATGGGGCTGCGTATAACTGCAAAACCAGGCTCTGCCGACTATTCATCGTTTTCGGTACTGTGCCAGCTTGCCTGCGATGCAGTCTATCAGGGCGACCTTAAAAGCGGTTCATTCTATCCGGTTCCAGACGTGGTATCGGGCATTGTCACATTTACCCCTAAAAGCGGGTTCAGGGAGATTGCGACACCACAGGTGCTCAAGGCAGTACGCGATATGTTTGCATCGCGCCGTAAGACACTCCTCAACAACCTGCGCCCCTACGGCATAGAGAAGGTGCAGGAGGCCTGTGCCAGCTTGGGTATAGATATAGGCACCAGGGCCGAGGCACTTACACCATCCCAGCTGGCTCAGTTGGCCCAGCTCCTCACCTGACACGATACTAACTGTATAGAATAAAGGATATAGAATAATAATCTCAAAATGGGCACAGAAAGGTGTGCGGCAAGGTATCGTGCTCCTCGTCTACCGAGGCCGTACCCTTATCTGTGCCTATTTTAGTTATTTACTTTTTTACTGATTTTTTTTATTCTATATTAGATAAGGGAGTGCAATATGGGATTACGACTTTTCAACACTATGGGACGCCAGGTACAGGACTTTGTCCCCATACAGCCGGGCAAGGTTGGCTTCTACGGCTGCGGCCCCACCGTATATAACTACGCTCACATAGGGAACCTGCGCACCTATGTCTTCGAGGACTTCCTTAAGCGCACCCTGACATACCTTGGCTACAAGGTAAAGCATGTCATGAACATAACCGATGTAGGCCACCTTACATCCGATGCCGACGAGGGCGAGGACAAGATGGCAAAAAGTGCCAAGGAGACTGGCAAGAGTGTCTACGAGATAGCAGACTTCTACACCAAGGCGTTTTTCAACGACACCGACAGACTCAACATAATCCGCCCTACAATAGCTTGCAAGGCCACCGACCATATCAAGGAGATGATAGACCTGGTCAAGACCCTGGAGGAGAAGGGCTACACCTACGAATCAGGCGGCAACATCTACTTCTCCATAGACAAGTTCCCAGACTACGGCAAGCTTGCCCTTCTGGACAGGCAGAACCTTCAGGCCGGAGCCCGCATAGAGGTGGACGGCAACAAGCGCAATCCCCACGACTTTGTCCTGTGGTTCACCAAATCCAAGTTCGAAAACCATGCCATGATATGGGACTCCCCATGGGGGAAAGGCTACCCAGGCTGGCACCTTGAGTGCAGCGCCATGAGCAT
This sequence comes from Spirochaetia bacterium, assembly GCA_017446885.1. Classification (GTDB taxonomy): domain Bacteria; phylum Spirochaetota; class Spirochaetia; order CADAEX01; family CADAEX01; genus CADAEX01. Next base: position 117,766 of record JAFSOR010000023.1, read on the forward strand.
GAAGTATCTTGGCAAGCACTTCGACATCCACTGCGGCGGAATCGACCATATCCCTATACACCACACCAACGAGATAGCCCAGTCCGAGGCTGCCACCGGCGAAAAATGGGTCAACTACTGGCTCCATGCTGAGTTCCTGGTGCTTAATAAATCCAAGATGTCAAAGAGCGCCGGCAACTTCCTTACTCTGGACAGGCTGGTGGAGCAGGGCTACGAGCCCCTTGACTACCGCTACTTCTGTCTGGGCGGCCACTACCGCAGCCAGCTCCAGTTCAGCTTCGAAAGCCTGGATGCGGCCAAGAAGGCAAGGGCAAACCTTAACAGGGCGGTGCGGGAACTTATGGACAAGACCAAGCCTGCAGACAAAGCCCAGCTTTCAGATGCTGCCAAAAAGTATATAGAAATCTTCACACAAGATATTTCCGACGACCTTAACAGCCCGCGGGCTCTGGCACGGGTATGGACTCTCCTTAAGGATGATGCTCTTTCCGATGCCGAGAAACTTGCTCTTATCCTGGACTTTGACCGTGTTCTGGGCCTTAAGCTGGACTCTGTTCCAGAGCTTCCTAAAGAGGACGAATCACTGGCCGAGGTTCCTGCCGAGGTTCAGGCTCTGATAGATCAGCGCAACCAGGCGCGCAAGGCCAAGGATTTTGCAACCGCAGACCAGTGCAGGGCAAAGATCAAGGAACTGGGGTACGAAATCAAGGACACCCCGCAGGGTACAACCTGCAAAAAATGTAACTAATCTTAAAGTAGGTTGTTTTAGCTAATGGATGATAAGGCAAAAAAGGATTATTTCGAGAGGCTCTATAAAGAGATTTTCCCTGTAGTCATCAAGGTGTCTTATCATGTTACAAAAGATCTGGATGCCGCTCAGGATGTGTGCCAGGAGGCATTCATAAAGCTGTATAACCGGTTGGAGTCGTTCCCGGGGGTTGAGGATGCCAAGTTCTGGCTTATAAGGGTGGTCAAGAACCTTTCTTTCAACTATCTGGAGCACGAGAAGGTAAAGCTGCGTGCTTTCGACAAGATTAAGCACAATCCTTCTTTTACCGATGATACTGGAGAGAAACAGCTTTTAAAGAAAGATGCTGTAGAAAAGGTCAACCAGGCTTTGGAACAGCTTCCGGAAAACCTTAAGGCTCCCCTTATTCTAAGGGAGTTCGGAGGGTTGAATTATAAAGAGATTGGCGCTGCTCTTGATATAAGCGAGAGCAATGTCAAGATACGGATTTTCCGGGCGAGGGAGGCCCTCGGAAAACTGCTGCCTGTAGGAGAGGTATATGTGCCCTGATGTAGAGATTCTTTCTTCATACTATGATGACGAGCTTGAGGATTCACAGAAACAGCTGGTCAAGACTCATGTGGATTCATGTCCCCATTGCCAGAAAAAAATGGCAGAGCTGGGTCTGATATCCGCTTCCATCCATGCAGAGGAAGAACCCGATTTCCAGATGGCTCAGATGAACACCTGGAACAAGATTATGGACATTGTGGATCAGAAGGAGCATAAATTGCCTAAGGTGAACTTCTGGCAGAGGCGTTTCCAGATATCATTCCCGGCCGCAGCCGCACTGGTGGCAGCCTTCGTGGCAGTGCTCTCGTTCAGTGTAATCACATTCTATATGGGCAAGCACACCACATCATCCCCGTCATCCCCCGAGCTTAACATGACCGATGCATCCGGAGCCATGATGGACGACATGTTTGATGACAATGCAATAAAATTTGATATTCCTGCAATCAATACAATTATCAATGCAGAGGAGCCCCTCCTTATAAGAGAGGTCGATTTTATGAACAGGGACGGGAAGCACTGATATGAGAAAACTCTTTTTTGCATTCTGTTTCTTTATCTCTCCTCTTCTGATATTTGCCCAGGAAAACTCAGACAGCCAGGTGTACAACATGGACATAGACCTTATGATTCAGGATGGCAGTTCGGCCCAGGTTGTATCTGACCACAAGGCTCAGCACCAGACTGTATCGGGCCGTCCTGTGACACTTAACATAAACGGCGGAAACTTCAAGGCTGCAGTCCGCTTTACTGTATATCCTATCCAGGCCGACAACCTGCTGCTCCTTGCACAGAGCACCATAGTCTTTATGAAGGAAGGGCACAGACGTATGCTTTCATCGGCCAAATCCATTCCTATAAAGGCAGGAGAAAAGGTCCTGTTCTTTCCTATGGGCGTCTTGAACGACGGCGACAAGACAGGATACAACTGCAAGCTTGAGATGGAGATCTCCAAATATCAAAATCAGCCTGTAGTGCAGGAATAAGCTGTGCAGGTCAAGCGTCTAATTTCCGAGCTCTTTGCCTTTCTGGTATTCATAGGCCTTATTGGCGTCTATATCTATTTCCAGCACCTGCAGGTCGAAACCCCCGAGATAACTTCCATAACACCGGAAATAGGGAACCCCGGCGATATCCTTGAGATACAAGGGCTCCGTTTCGGCGAGAACGATAATTCCTCTGAAAGAAAAAAGCCCTACAACTGCTCGGTGTTCATAGGAAGCCGGCGTCTGGTTCTGTCCGATTACCTTTTGTGGAGCGACAGCAAGATAGAGATAAAACTTCCGTCCGACATAAAATCGGGCCGGCTGTGGGTGGAGACCGAGAAAGGAAAAAGCAACGCAATGCTCTTTACCAACAGGCAGGAGATTCCTGTAACTGTATCGGCTTTCCATGCCCCTGGAATGCCCTATATAGACCGGGTGACAGCTGTTTCGCAGTTCCCGTCGATAGGAGACACAGTTATAATACACGGCTCAGGGTTCGGCTACGAGCAGGGCTCTGGCTATGTGCTTTTCCCGCTTAAAGCCCCAGATGACAGCTCCTTGGCAGGCGATGTCTGGGAATTTGCCCCTTCCTATGGCGAATATGCCTACCAGTCCTGGACCGACACCGAAATCCAGGTAAGCATACCCGATGGAGCCACTACTGGCAGCCTGTGTGTGGTAACCGGTGCCGGGAAAAGCAACTCTTACCACTTGGAGATGTACGAGCCCAGGAACCAGAAGCAGTATGTGAATCCATCGGGCTACCAGATAGAGTATAAGCTTGAGGTGCACAACTTTGGAGTTGACAAGCATAACACAGTCCATGTCTGGATGCCCGAGTTTGCAACAGGCCCCGAACAACGCACCACCGAGTTTATATCGGACCGCAGGCCCAGCCTTCCATCTTACCGCGGCACCACATTGTACACATTCCAGGGCGATGAGCTTTCTCCTACCGTAGAGGTCCATAACAGCGCAATATTCCAGCGCTACAGCATAATATCCAAGATAGACACATCCGACATCAGACGGGACTACATAACAGCCTCTGATTTCTATAAGAATTACACTGCCGACAACCCTGTAATAACCAAGAACACCACAGGCGTAGACCGTGAGCTTAAGCGTGTACAGCCATCTAAAAACCCATATCTTATGTGCAGGAACATTTATAACCAGGTAATCAAGCTTAAGAGGAACAGCTCACTTGAATATGCCGCGATGTTTGTTGCAATGGCCAGAAAATCGGGTATTCCGGCCCGCCCTGTAAGCGGTTTCCTGGTATCTGCCGACAATACCGCAGCCGTTCATTACTGGGCCGAGTTCTTTATAATGGGAATAGGCTGGCTTCCTGCAGACCCTGTGCTTAAGTCTTTTGCCACACTTGATGCAGACCATGTCACATTTGCACGCGGCACTGCAGAGCTTCCGCAGATAAGCCCCGAAGGCTTTATAATGGAGCCCAAGAAAAACCTTTATGCGCTCCAGAACATCTATACCGAGGTTGTAGGTCCATCTGACGCTGTGGCAGTGCTGTGGGACGATATGCAGGTTGTCTCCCGCTGGTAATCAGTATAGAATACGGAAAAAGCTGTTTCCCACCGAAGTTATATAAAAATTTCCATTCGACTTTCTATATTTCATAAGCTGCTGGAAACCCTGCTGGTCCTGTACCGGGACAAGAAGCTCGCCCCTGGCCTTGAGCTGGTCGGTGAACAGGTTTGTAAGGGTAGTCACACCCCCCTGTATGAATATTATGTCAAAAGGGCCCTGCTGCGAGAAATAATCGTAGATGTTTCCATAGTAGGCTGTTATGTTTGAGAGCCCGTTGTCGCTGAAAATCTTGGAATAAAGCTCTTCGTTCTTGCTTGTCTCGATAAGGTAGACCCTGGGATATTTCTGGGCGAACACCGATGCGCAGTAGCCTGCGTTGTTGCCTATTATAAGCACTTTGGGGTTTTCGAATGTCGATATATTGCTCATGACAAACGATATTTCGGCCTTTGAAGGCAGGCGGCCACCGTCTGGAAGCGGAAGCGATGAGTCCATGTCGGCATAGCTTTTAAGGTTTTCGGGCAGGAACTGAGCCCTGTCTATTTCCTTTGCAGGCGCATTGAAAATGAGTAAAAAAAGGAAGAAAAGATACCAAAGGCGTCTCATCAGGGTCAGTATACCCCTTTTTATGCTATATTGCATAGAGAAAATATGGAACTTTTTAAATAAAATGATTGACTTATCTGAAAACATAATGGTAAAATCAATTAAAAGTACTTCCTGTAAGGGAAGTCGAGTTTTAAAAGAGGAGATTAATTATGTCCAAAACAGAATTGGTAGAATTCATTGCAAAACAGACAGGCCTTTCCAAGGCAGCTGCTGCACGCGCTCTTACAGCTACCCTCGACGGAATCACAACTGGGATCAAGAAAAGCGGAAAAGTAGTTCTTATCGGCTTTGGAACATTTGCTGCTAAGAAAAGAGCTGCAAGAAAGGGAATCAACCCAGCAACAAAGAAGGAAATCAAGATTCCTGCAAAGAAAGTTGCTACATTCAAGGCTGGAAGCAAGCTGAAAGCTGCTGTAAAATAATTATTGCTTTTGAGTGAACTATACACCTCTGTGATTTATCATGGAGGTGTTTTTTTTAGCTATGCAGGGAACTGTATTATTCGGAATAAACAACATCTATACTGTACGCACCTCTGACAGGGCAGAGCATATATGCCGCATAAAGGGAAAAGTCCTTAAAGGATGCGAGAATGTCTACAATCCTATTACAGCCGGGGATCAGGTTGAGTTCGAGGATGGCCTTATAACCGCACTTATTGAGAGGCGGAACGCCTTTACCCGCTGGAACCGCAAGCGTTTCATGCCGCAGATAATAGCGGCCAACCTGGATGTCCTTTTCTGCGTTGCATCCCCATGCGAGCCGCCGTTCCGCCCACGGTTCCTGGACAAGCTTATGGCCAATGCCTGCGGCAAATATACAGACGGATACCAGGTGGTGCTTATTCTCAATAAGTGCGACCTGGGCATAGGACCTTTGGTATCCGAGCGCCTTGATGTGTACCGCAGCCTGGGGCTTCGCGTTATATGCGTATCTGCAAAAACTGGAATGGGCCTTGACGAATTAAAATCCTATGCCCAGGGAAAAGTCTGTGCCTTTGCGGGGCAGTCGGGGGTGGGTAAGTCATCTCTTTTAAACGCCTTAAGCCCCCAGGTGTCGCGCAGGGTCGGCGAGGTGTCTAAAAAGTATAACCGTGGACGCCACGTTACCAACTATTCCCTCTATGTTCCCGACGAACTCCATGGCGGCGGAATAATCGACACCCCGGGAATCCGTGAGATATTTGTGGACGGCATAGAGCCTGAGGATTTAATACTCCATTTCAAGGAGATGGCGCCATATTATGGTAAATGCAGTTTCTCAACCTGCACCCACACAGTGGAGAAAGGGTGTGCCCTGCGCAAGGCGGTGGAGGAGGGGCTGGTCCACCCCGACCGGTACGAGACCTATCTCCGCACCTACAGCGAGCTTACCGAACAGGCATCGGTGATTTATGGAAAAGAATATTCTTGAGCTTTTAGGCTTTGACACCATAAAAGAGAGCCTTAAACAGTACTCTGTATCGGCCTGCGGTTCTGCCCTGATTGACAGTCAGGAGCCCGAAACCGACTTTGAGAAATGGCAGGAAAGACAGAAAATTTTTATAAATTTTAAAAGTATACTTGATAAAGTTATTGAATTTCCAGACTTTTCATTCCCTAATATAGAAAGTTACGCAGTTTTGGCTGCAAAACCAGGCTCTGTCCTGGAGGCAGTTGAGCTTGCCCAGATTCATACATTCCTAAAGTCAGCTGCTCTCCTTAAGAAGTTCCTTTATTCTTTGGAAGGGTTTGAGGCTGTATCATTCCTGGGCGATTTTGACGATTTTGTAGACCTTAGGACCGAGATAGCCAAATATATCCGCCCCGACGGCGAGATAAAAGAGGATGGCATTAAGGAGCTGGTTGCCATAAAAAAGCGCATCGCAGTGGCAAACCGCCAGATTTACAAGGCTGCCGAGGAATACTTCTTTAACAGCGAGTACCGCACCTACTGGCAGGAGGGCAACATAACCATGCGGGACGGCAGGGCAGTGCTGCCGCTAAAAGCCAACTTCAAGGGCAAGGTGCCGGGCATAATCCACGCCTCATCGGCCAGGGGCAACACCATATTCATAGAGCCGTCCGGTCTGGTGGAGAAGAACAACCTGCTCATGGAGCTTGAGGATGAATACAGGCGGGAGGTCCTTAAGATACTCCGCAGCCTTAGCTTCAAGGTAGGCTTTGTATCGGATGGCCTTATACACCTTTCAGGACAGATTGCCCTGTTCGACAGCTACTACAGCCGATGGCGCTACACAGCATCGTACGGCGGCGTCATTCCCGAACACTCCGAGGAGGGGCTGGCACTCTACGAGGCAAGACACCTGCTCTTGGGCAAGAAGGCTGTCCCTATAGACATCATAGCAAAGAAAGATATAAATATCCTCCTAATAAGCGGCCCCAACACAGGGGGCAAGACTGTGGCTCTAAAGACATGTGCCCTAATTGTCCTGATGAACCAGTTCAACCTGGGGCTTCCGGTGCGTGAGGGGAGTTATCTTTCTTTCTTTGACAACGTGCTGGCCGACATAGGCGACGGGCAGTCCATAGCCGACTCCCTCTCCACATTCTCTTCGCACATGAAGAATATATCCCACATTCTGGAGGTGGGTACAGCAAAATCCCTTATCCTGCTGGACGAGCCCGGCACAGGCACCGACCCGGACGAGGGGGCTGCCATAGCACTTGCCCTGTTTGACCAGATTGTGGCCATGGGTGCCCTGGCACTGGCAACCACGCACCAGACTGTAGTCAAAAACTATGCCCTGACCAATCCCAAGGCCGAGAATGTGTCGGTAAAGTACGACCCCGAGACATTCACTCCGCTCTACAAGCTGGTTTACGGCATGCCGGGCGAAAGCTTCGGTATTGACATAGCAGGCCGTAACGGCATGGCTCCAAAAGTCATAGACAAGGCAAGGGAGTACCTTGGAAGCGAGAAGATAAACATAAGCAAGCTGCTTCAGGAGATTGCAAACCGCCATGCTGTGCTGGACGACCGTGAGCATGCTGTGTCGGAGAAGGAGGAAAGCCTTAAGGAGAAGGCACGGAGCCTTTCCCTGAAGGAGATACAGCTTAGGCAGCAGGAGTACGAGATAAAGAAGCAGGAGTCAAGCTCTTTCCGCCATCTGGTGGCCGACACATCAAGCCGGCTTGAGAACCTGGTGCGGGAGCTTAGGGAAGGCGAGATAACCAAGGAGAAGACCAGGGAGGTCAAGTCCTTTATAAACGAGCTTCACAAGCAGTCAGAGACCCTGGATGCCAAGGTGGAGAGCCTTAAGGTGCAGCCCGAAGATGATGAAGCTGCCTACAAGCCCGATGACCCTGTATATGTGGGGCCGAGCAGGAAAGACGGCATTGTCATACGGCCCCTTAAAAAGGGCAGATACCTGGTGGCAGTGGGACAGATGCGGCTTGTGGTGGAGGCAGACCAGCTGGCTCCGGGCAAAGCGCAAAAGGAGAGCAGCTCGGTGCGCAAATCGGTCATGGCCAGCTACCGAAAGCCTGTGCTTGAGCTTGATATAAGGGGCTACCGCCTGGATGAGGCATTACAGGCCATGGAAAGCCAGATGGACAGTGCTCTCCTTTGCGGTCTGTCTGAGTTCTCTGTCATACACGGCACCGGGGAGGGGATACTCCAGAAGGGAGTGCGCGATTACCTCCATGGAAACCGCAACGTCAAGTCCTACACCTTTGCCCGGCCCGAGGATGGCGGCTTTGGTAAGACTATAGTGAAGCTGGTGGAATGATGGAAGATATAAGACTGTTGAAAAAAGAGCTTAGAGCCGCCATGAGGGCCAGACTAAGCCTGGTACCAGCGGAGGATGCAGGGAGTGCATCACGCGGCGTTCTTTCGAAGCTGGAGTGCCTTGAGCAGTGGAACAGGGCCAATGTAGTGCTTGCATTCCTTTCCATGAAAGACGAACTTGACACCACCTGCATCCTCCGGCAGGCCCTGGCACAGGGAAAAGCCCTGGCTGTGCCCAAGGTTGCAGGCGACAATCTGGTCTTTTATAAAATCACCGATATCGGGGCAGACACAGCTCCCGGGGCATTCGGCATACTGGAGCCCAAGCCAGGGCTTTTGCCGCTGGAACTGGACAGACTTCCAGAGGGACACAGCGTGGCCCTGGTGCCGGGCCTGGCCTTTGATAAGGAAAACTTCCGCCTGGGGCGTGGAAAAGGGTTCTACGACCGTTTTTTCGCCTCCTGCGGGGATTCTCTATATAAGATTGGAATAGGGTATAACTTTCAGCTGGTGGAGCAGGTTCCTCACGAAGCCCACGACCTTAAACTTGACGCAATTATACTGTCACCCTGAGCTCTTCTCAGAATTTCTCGCTATCGTAGTATAAATGGGTCATCCGCCAGTTTATGCACCGCTTTAAGTAATCCACATACTTGGAATCTTTGCATATGCTCTTGCTGGGGTCGTCCGATATCTTGGCCACAGGCTGGCCGTTGACCATTGTCACCTTCATCACTATATTAAGCGGATTGACAGGGGAGCCCGACAGGTATGTCCCTATTCCGAATGCAATCTTTGCTTTTCCCTTGAAGTGCTGGTAGATTCTTGTGGCTTTCTCCATATTCAGGCTGTCGCTGAAAAGCAGTGTCTTGGTCATGGGGTCAATGCCCAGTTTCTTATAGTGCTCAATAATCTTCTCGCCCCATGCAATCGGGTCGCCCGAGTCGTGGCGCACGCCGCTGAACAGTGTGGCGAATGTAAGCTGGAAGTCCTGCAGAAAACAGTCGGTGGTTATGGTGTCGGTCAGTGCGATACCGTTTAAGATTCCGTACTCCTTTACCCAGGTGTCCATGGCAAACTTGTTGGAGTAGGCTGGGTTGTACTCGTGGTGTCCCTGTCCTACAGTCATGACATACTCGTGGGCCAGAGTACCCACAGCCTTTATGCCGTATTTCTTTGCCAGAAATACATTGCTGGTTCCTACAAAGCCGGGTATCCGGGCATCAACCAGAGCCTTTATCAGGTAGTCCTGGGCTTCGAACGACAGGCGGCGCCGTGCACCGAACTCTGAGAATACGCCCACATCGTAGGTGCCATCCTTAAGCTTTGCTATTATGTCGGCGACCTTGAGCTTGAACTTCTCGAAAAGCTCGTCGTAGTCATATGCCATGCGGAAATAGACTTCGTTGACAATAGCAAGGATTGGAATCTCGTAAGGGGAGGTGTTTCCCCAGGTTCCCTTGGCCTCTATGTTAAGCCCGCATGGAGCTTTTGTGTCTATGTGTATCTCGCTTTTACGCGGATGCCAGAACCGCAGGTAGTCGCAGTAGTTGTTGTGAATCCAGATATTATTCTCGGGCAGCCACTTAAGCTCATCCTCGGTAAAGCGCAGGTTGCAGTATAGCCCCACCTGACGCCGTATCTCCCGCACCATCTCCTTGGTGAACTTGACGTTGTCGTTCCTGCACTTGAATGTCCAGGTGGCGTGGTCTCCGCTGAACTGGTGGAAGACAGCCTGTCCCATCGAGAATTTGTAAGCATCGGTATCTAAAAGCGATTTGATTATCTGTTCCATGACAACCTCACGAAATATTTTTTATATTATCGGTATAATATGCAGACAGCTTGAATATCTTGAATATAATAAAATTATTTATTATTCTAAAAGGGTGACACGGATTTAGAATTCACAAGGAGGAAATATGGCATTAATCACATTGTCAAGAGAAGAAGGAAGCCTCAGCAAGCAGGTCGGTCTTGCCCTTAAAGAGAAT
>JAFSOR010000024.1 GCA_017446885.1 Spirochaetia bacterium
GTGGGCGCCCCCTCCTCGATCAGTGCGAAACAAAGTGCAAAAACTCATACATCGCTAAATATGCCAGCAAAAGATATACCCAGCGGAAGTGCCCACCGCAAGAAGCACCTGGCGTGGACATTACGGACTACAGCTACAGGCCTGTATACCCTTTGCCTGTCTGTAGGAGCGTACCGGGACACGCCAGGTGTTATCTGGAGGTAGGGACTGTAAGCAGGGGTCTCTTATTGCTGGCGTTGTAAAGATTTATAAAGTTTTTTTACTTTGTGCAGCAAAACTTGAAGCAAAATTGATTTTTTTCTTGTGTATATAGTCGGAGGAACTATGGAAAAAGAAGAAAAGAAAAAAAAGCTTATAGCACTAAAAGCTATTCCAGTTATGGATGTCTCAGAGGTACCTGATATCTTCTCCAGGCGGGATACACATAACAGACGGGAAAGAATTGAATGGGCGTATTCTAAGATAACAGACACGCATCCTTTATCTCCTATAGGGATAGTTGAGATTACCCGTTCTGGCATTAATAACTCACTATATAAAGGCTTCAACAAAAATAAGGCAAGCCTTTATCCTGTCCTAGATAAACTCATAGAAAATAGTGTATTTCTATATGAAAATAAAGATAGCAATGGGAGCAGGCCGTATATGCTGGGGAGCAAATTTATACGGACAGGACATATAGGTTATGTCGGAATAATTGTAAAAGAAGACAGCCGCGGAAATAAATATTATTCTCACACTATATATCAAAAAAACAACCGGACGGCGAAAGGGGTTCCTGAAAAACAGGGCTTGACCTTGAAGCTGCATCCGGCTACCTATAATATACTTCATGAAATTCTATCTGTCAATGTTGAAGAGTCTGATTCTGCTGTCAATGAAAAAGATTATCTTAACCAGGTGGCCAAGGAACACTTTGGCATACCATATCTGTTCCCCTACCAGCGGCTTGCCATATCCAACGTGCTGGACTGTGCCGCCGACCCGGCAGAGAACAACCCTGCCCAAATCGTAATACTACCCACCGGGGCTGGAAAGTCGCTGTGCTTTATGCTCCCTGCCCTGCTTACCCAGGGGATAACGCTTATCATCTTCCCTCTCCTTTCCCTTATGGCCGACCAGAAGCGGCGGCTTGACAGTGCAGGAATCCCATCATTGATACTCAGGGGCGGACTGTCAAAAGAAGAGAAAGCAGAAGCATTCAGCAGGATAAAAAACGGTGAAGTCAAGATTGTCATAGCCAACCCCGAGATTCTTTTGGCCCCCGGAGTGATTGACCAGGTAAAGCAGGGCAATATATTCCACATGGTCATAGACGAGGCCCACACTGTAAGCCAATGGGGCGACACCTTCCGGAACGCATACCTGGAGCTGGGTAAAATAGTAAAAGAGCTCAAGCCCAAGGTCACCACCGCATTCACCGCCACTGCATCGGCTCAGATACTAGAACGCTTTGCCGAGATTATATTCGGCGGCATACAGCCCAACATAATAAGGGCAGACCCAGACCGCCCCAACATACGCTACGACGCCCTGCCCTACCTGGCCAAGGACGCAGCCCTGCTTGAAGCTGTGCAGAAAGCCGTCAAACCCCTTATAGTATTCTGCTCAAGCAGGGACGGGGTGGAGATAACAGCCCGCCGCCTGAAAAAACACCTTAAGGACCAGGATGTCTGGTTCTACCACGCAGGACTGACCCGAGAAGAGAAGAAAAAGATAGAGGACAAGTTCTTTGCATCGGCGGACGGGGTGCTGGTTGCCACCTGCGCATACGGCATGGGAGTGGACAAGAGCAACATACGCACCGTGCTCCACGCCGACCTTCCATCATCGGCCGAGGCATACCTGCAGGAGTCGGGGCGGGGCGGCCGGGACCGCAAGCAGGCATATGCAGTGGCACTGGTACCATTTGCACCGGCCCCGGAATCAGCCCCAGAATCGCCCGACTCCCGACGCCGGGCAGAGCTTTACCGGATCTTTACAGGCCCAGAATGCCGGCGCAAGGCTCTTTTACACATACTGGAGCACGACAGCCAGCTGTGCACCGGATGCGATGTGTGCGATAAAAAAGCACAAAAACCGGCCGGCCTTTCTGCGATACTCAATCTGGTGCACAGCCGCAACCGATGCCTGACTGTCCAGAAAGCTGTCTCTATATTAAAAGGAAACCTTTCGCCCGACACCATCCAGAACCGGCTGTACCTTTCCAAAAGCTGGGGACTTTTATCGGGCTGGGAAGAGAAAGAAATAGGCCAGGCCATAGAGATGATAACCCGGGGGAATTTTATAAAAATAACATATGATAAAAAATTATGTATAAATAGAGAAAAATGGGTTGAATTACGAGATATAATGTGATATTTTGAAAATACTCGCATTATACCCCTAAATATATGGTGGTCAAATGCCGATACTAGGAATGGAGATGAGTTTGCATGAAGTGCCCATACTGCGGAAGTATAGACGATAAAGTTGTAGAAAGCAAGCAGAATGTGGATGGCTCCGCTATCAGAAGAAGGCGGGAATGCCTGTCATGCCATGGCAGATTCACCTCGTATGAGCATATAAAAGAGAATCCCCTGACTGTGATCAAGCGGAACAAGGGGGTAGAACTCTTTGACATGGCAAAAATTGAAAGGGGAATACGCAAGTCCCTGGAGAAACGCCCGGTTACCGAGGACCAGCTTCAGGCTGCACTTCGAGACATTGAGGATGAAGTGTACGGCAGAAGCAAGAACTCAACCAGCATTTCGACAGAAGATCTGGGGGAGCTGGTTTTGCAGCATCTTTTCCAGCTGGACAAGGTTGCGTATATACGTTTTGCTTCTGTATATAAGAAATTCAACAGCGTAGATGAGTTTGTACAAGAGATAGAGAAGCTGAGTGGAAAAGCCTGACAAGGGAGGGAATATGGCTTTTGAGAATAGCAATGACTGGAAGGAGTTCCTGCATCTGGAGAGCGAGGAGACACCAGCCGCACCATTTGTGGTGAAAAGAATTGTAAAGCGCGACGGTTCCATCGAAAAGTATGACCGGTGGAAGATTGCAAGCGCCATCGGACGTGCTGTGGCAGCAGTCCAGGGGATGGAGGACAAGGAGCTTACCGAGCGCCTTACAGAAAAGACAGAAGACAAGCTGAGGGAGTTCATGGCAGGACGCCACCCGAACTCCGCACCTGCAGTAGAAGAGATTCAGGACATCGTCGAGATGGTGATGATGGAGTCTGTGCCTAAGATTGCAAAGGCTTACATCCTGTACAGAGCACAGCACGAGGCTCTGCGCGACAGCCAGAAGATGCTCCTTAACATAAATTCAACCATGGACGGTTACCTGTCGCAGTCGGACTGGAGAGTAAATGAGAATGCTAACGTAAACTTCTCGCTGGGAGGACTTATTCTCCACAACTCCGGCACCATAACCGCAAACTACTGGCTCAAGAACATCTATCCCGAAGAGATTGCAAATGCACACAAGAATGCAGAGTTCCATCTGCACGACCTGTCCATGTTCTCGGGCTATTGCGCAGGATGGTCGCTGCGGCAGCTTATCCAGGAGGGCTTAGGCGGTGTTCCTGACAAGATCACATCCAAGCCTGCAAAACACCTGCTTACCCTTATACAGCAGATTGTAAACTTCCTGGGAATAATGCAGAACGAATGGGCAGGAGCTCAGGCTCTTTCCAGTTTCGACACTTACATTGCCCCATTTGTAAAGGTGGACAACCTTAGCGAAAAAGAGGTAAAGCAGGGACTCCAGAGCTTTGTATTCGGCGTAAACACTCCATCCAGATGGGGTTCTCAGGCACCGTTCACAAACATAACCCTGGACTGGGTATGCCCCGATGACCTTAAGGACAAGCCTGCTGTGGTTGGCGGCAAGGATATGGACTTTACCTACGGCGACTGCCAGAAGGAGATGGACATAGTCAACAAGTGCTTCATCGAGCTTATGCTGGATGGCGATGCCAACGGCCGTGGCTTCCAGTATCCTATCCCGACCTACAACATCACCAGGAGCTTCGACTGGGATTCTCCGAACGCAAAGCTGCTTTTCGAAATGACTGCAAAGTACGGTACACCATACTTCCAGAACTTTATAAACAGCAGCTTGAACCCTGGCGATGTACGCTCCATGTGCTGCCGTCTCCAGCTGGACAAGCGTGAGCTTAGAAAGCGCGGCGGCGGACTTTTCGGTTCCGACGAGTTCACAGGTTCAATCGGCGTTGTTACAATCAACCTGCCAAGAATCGGCTACCTCTCAGGCGACAGGACCGAGTTCTTCAACCGCCTGTCAAACCTTATGGACCTGGCAGCCCAGTCGCTGGTTATCAAGAGAAAGGTTATCAACCGCCTTATGACCACAGGACTGTTCCCATACACACGCCGCTACCTGCACCACCTGAACAACCACTTCTCCACAATTGGTATATGCGGTATGAACGAATGCCTTTTGAACTTCATGGGCAAAGATATTACAACCAAAGAGGGCAAGGAGTTTGCAATAGAGATTCTGAACTTTATGCGGAACAAGCTGTCTGAATACCAGGAGAAGACAGGCGACCTGTTCAACCTGGAGGCAACACCGGCAGAGAGCACCAGCTACCGCCTGGCAAAGCACGACAAAGAGACCTATCCGGACATCATCACATCCGGCGAGGACGACCCGTACTACACAAACTCAACACAGCTGCCTGTAAACTACACAACCGATATTTTCGAGGCGCTGGACCATCAGGATGCACTGCAGGTGCTCTACACCGGCGGCACTGTATTCCACGGCTTTATCGGCGAGGCAATCGACGACTGGAATTCCTGCAAGAATCTGGTCAAGTCCATTGCATATAACTATAAGCTGCCATACTTCACAATCACCCCTACATTCTCGGTATGCCCGGTTCACGGCTACCTGCAGGGCGAGCACTTTACCTGCGACAAGTGCAAGAAGGAGCAGGAGGATATGCTCAAGAGCAGGATTGCAGCATTGGAAAAAGAGAAGGCCGAACTTTTGGCCGTAAACGCTTAAGAAAAAAAGGAGATATAAAATGGCTACCAAAAGAACAGTAGAAGCAATCGACAGAGAGATTGCAGAATGCAAGGAAGAACTTACAAACGTAAAAGGAAGAGAGACCGAGGTATATACCAGAATTGTAGGATACTACAGAGCAGTTAAGAACTGGAACAAGGGAAAGAAGTCAGAGTTCAAGCAGAGAGTTTGCTTTGAGCCAGATTTCGTGGCAGCAGCAAAGGAAGAGGCTGCACCAGTATCTGCAGCACCTGCAGATGCAGATGCTCCTGCATCATTTATCTACTTTACCAAGAAGACATGCCCGAACTGCCCTGCAGTAAAGGAATATGTTGAAAAGCTTGGAATCAAGCACACAGGCTATGTTGTGGACACCTCAGAAGGTCTTGAGAAGGCACGGGAATACAACGTGTTCGCAGTTCCTACTGTAATATTCTTTGACGCAGCTGGAAAAGAGCTTTACAGAGCATACAATGTAAAGGAGATAAAGGCCAAACTGGAGGCTCCTGTAGCTCAGGCTGTCTGACGTGATTAAAAGCGCAGGCTTTATAAAGACAACTCTTGTAAACTATCCCGGCAAGGTGGCAGCAGCCCTGTTCCTGCCGGGATGTAATTTACGCTGCCCCTACTGCCATAACCCGGAGCTTGTCCTGGGCACTGCCGACGACCTGGTAGATATAGACGAGATTCTGGCATACCTGGAAAAGCGGCGCGGGCTGCTGCAGGGTGTGTGCATATCGGGGGGCGAGCCCCTTGTGCATGAAGACCTGGGCGAGCTTGCACAGGCGATAAAAAGTATGGGCTACCTGCTCAAGGTAGACACCAACGGCACATTTCCAGACCGGATCTTAGCCCTTGAGCCAGACTTTATAGCCATGGATATAAAGACTGTGCCAGAGAAATATCCTATGCTATCCCCTGTGCAGGATGCAGCCCTGCCAGACAAGATAAGGCAGTCTATCGAGATAATAAAAAAATCGGGCATAGAGCACGAATTCCGCACCACAGTGGCGCCAGGCATTGTAGACATGAAAGATATCCAGGATATATGCAAACTTCTCTCTGGGGCCCAATATTACGTTCTGGCAGGCTATGTACCGGGTCACACCCTAAGCCCTGATTTTACCCAGGAGACATACACTAACAGCCAGCTGCACCAGATGGCAGAAATAGTGAGGGCTGCGGGCATCCCGCTTAAACTTAGGAATATGGAAGCCTGACCTCGTCAGCCTGACGTACCTGTCAGGCTGACGCAGGTCAGCCGAACAGCTTTAGCTTGGACTTGTGGTGGTCTGGGTTCAGATTGTAGGCCTTGCGCCACTGGGATTTGGCCTTCTGAAGCTGCCCCTGGGCTTCGTAAACTTCCCCTATATAGTAATGGGCATCGGCAGAACCCGGATTGCTTTCAAGCACTTTCTCGAAGCACCCTATTGCCTTATCGTATTCTGAAAGCCCTAAATGCCGCTGCCCCTGAAGCATAAGCTTTTTCTCGCCAAGCACAGCATTGCCCGAGCCGACTTTGTCCAGATAGTAGCCTGCCCTGTCGAACTTGCCTGCTTTTATGTATTCCTGGGCCAGGGTCAGAATAAGGATATCCGACGGGTTTACCTCTATGGATTTCTCAAAGTTCTCAACTGCATGATCAGACATATCAAGCATAGAATATGCCAGCCCCAGATACTCGTAGATATCCTTGCCGGTGCATCCCCTGTCCAGGGCCTCGGTAAGATACTTCACAGAAAGGTCACAGTAATAGAATCCCAGATGATAATAGGCTTTGCCCAGGATATACATGACATCGACATTCTCTTTGCCGTCGATAAGAAGAGCCTTGCGGAGCAGCACTATCGCTTTTTCCATGCAGGCATTGCGTTCTTCCATATCAAGTATGGAGATACCCTGGTAAAAGTAGGCATAACCGGTAAAGATAAGGGTGTTCTTTTCCATAGGATTTTTATCAAGCACAGCTTTGCCATAATCTATTATCTGAGCATACTGCTTTTTTTCCCACATGTCGGAATAAGAGACATCCTCGTCTGCGAAAGGAAGATGCACTTTACGGTTCTGCAGGCCGATAAAGAAAATCAAAAGAGCGATTACTATTGCAAGTGCAATAAAAATCTTTTTCTTCAAATCCTATGCTCCAAAAAAAATAAAAGCAGGTCTGTAAGCCGAATTCTGTCGTGTGTTACCATCTATCTGTGAAATCTGTCGCCAGATTCCTATAGCAGCCTACCCGCAGATATGAGCGAGCAACTCTCTGCTCTTTGGCTTTGCTCCTGATGAGGTTTGCCATGCGGCTTCTGTCGCCAGAAACCCGGTGGGCTCTTACCCCGCCTTTTCACCATCACCTGTCTGATACCAGGCAGGCAGTATGTTTTCTGTGGCACTTTCTATCGCACCAAATGTGCGTCCAGCCGTTA
This sequence comes from Spirochaetia bacterium, assembly GCA_017446885.1. Taxonomy (GTDB): domain Bacteria; phylum Spirochaetota; class Spirochaetia; order CADAEX01; family CADAEX01; genus CADAEX01. The sequence goes on from JAFSOR010000024.1 coordinate 7,446, forward strand.
GCTGGCATCATGCTCTACGGAGCCCGGACTTTCCTCCGGCACTTATGCGGTGCCGGCGGTAACAAGACCTGCTGTAATACTACTTTCTATCAGTCGTCCTCGTCGTCATCATCGTCGTCAGCTTCATAGTCGGGGTCTGGATCCTCGTCGTCGTCATCGTCATCGCCTTCGTCCGACATATTCTCCTCATCTTCATCTTCGGCATTCTCGTCGAATTCATCAGGAGTCTCGCCAAACTCAGCACCCTCTTCGTTCAGAAGCTCATTTTCTTCTTCAGCAGTCTCATCGTCAAATACTGCCTCGTCATCGTCATCGCCAAATACTGCCTCGTCGCTGTCTGTGCTGATAATATCGTCGTTCTCGTCGTATTCATCAACTGCGCTGATATCGTCATCGTCGCCAGAGTCGGCAAATACACCAAATGATTCGCCTTCGGCGATGTCGGCATTCTTGAACTGGTTGTTAATCTTTTCGTCAAAGAACAGGATTCTGCTGCAGTACGGGCAGAACATGATGGAATCCATTCTGTGGACATCGTTTACAAACTGGATAGGAAGAACCATGTGGCATTCCGAGCATATAAAAGCCTTGATTTTTTCTTTTACCTTGCCGTCCTCGTCGGTCTCTTCTTTTTCCTTCTTATCTTTATCCACCAGGACACCTACAGAGACAATGCCTTTTCCGCGGCTCTTAATTATACGCTCGAACTTGAACAGAAGCTCTTCGCCTATAGTAGCTGAACCTTCTTCGTTCTCTTTATCAAGGACTTTCTGAATCTTTTCCTTGACTGCCGCAAGTTCCTGCTTCTTGGCATCGCTTATGCTCTGGGTCTTTTCTTCCTTTATGCGGATATCCTCGGCCTGGCCTTCGATAAGTTTCTGGCGGCTGTCTACCTTCATGCTCTGCTCGGCAGCCTCTTTCTCTTCTCTAATAAGGTCTTTGCGCAGCTGCTGTTCCTCGGCTGTAGCCTCTTTGATAGCCTTGTCCAGAACCTCATACTCTTTCTGGGTCTTGGCCTCTTCCATATTCTTCTCGTAGTTAAGGCGCTTAGATTCGGCATCCTGAAGCTGGTAACGGATATCTCTGGCCTTGTACTGCCGTTTTTCCAGAAGTGCAGTCTCTTCCTCGAGCTTTTTCTTCATGGCGACAAGAACCTCTTTATCCTTAAGAATAGCCTTTGGAATCTCCTCAAGCTCCTGTTCTATCTTATAGCGCTGAACAAGCAGACCCTGCAGATTCTGCAGTTTCTCCAGAATAGCCTTGACTTTCTTCTGCTTGTCTGTCATCTCTTTCTTTTCTGTTGTTTTCTTGCCCATTTAACTACTCCTTACTCAGTATAGTCTTCCAGTTTACATCTGCGCTTCGGGTGCCTAAGCCTTCTAAGTGCCTTGGCCTCGATCTGCCTTATACGCTCGCGTGTGACATTGAAGTACAGTCCAACCTCTTCCAACGTCAGCGGATACCCCCCTTCCAGTCCGAACCTCATCTTAAGCACTTCCTGCTCGCGCGGCGGGATAGTCTCAAGAACTTCGCGGACATGTTCCTGCAGAAGCTTGAACTCGGTGCTTACAGCAGGGTTTTCCACCTCTTTGTCTTCGATGAAGTCTCCCAAAAGGGAATCTTCTTCCTCGCCGATAGGGGTTTCCAGGGATATAGGCTCCCGGGCAACATTCTTGACTGCCTTTACCCGGCTTACAGCCCATCCCAGCCGCTCTGCAACTTCCTCGTCGGTCGGTTCCCTGCCCAGAAGCTGCATCATCTGGCGCGATTCCCGCACAACCTTGTTGATCTGCTCTATCATGTGCACCGGAACTCTTATAGTCCGTGCCTGATCCGATATAGACCTGGTTATGGCCTGGCGGATCCACCATGTGGCATAGGTCGAGAACTTATAACCCTTGCGGTACTCGAATTTTTCCACCGCCTTTATAAGACCTATGTTACCTTCCTGCACCAGGTCGAAGAACTGCAGTCCTCTATTAGTATATTTCTTTGCAATGCTTACTACAAGCCGTAAGTTGGATTTTATAAGCTTGTTTTTTGCATTTTTCATCATATCAAGGCCTTCTTCTATCTCCTTGGACATGGCCATTATCTCGTCTATGGAGTTTTCAAAGTCGGTCTCAATTGAGCGCAGCTTTTTGTCGTTAAGCTGTATAATGCGGATTTTCTCCTTGATATCCTCGGCAGGAAGCCCCAGCTTTTCCTCTATGGCACGCCTCTTGGATGCGGTGGCAAGGCTGCGGCCCAGTGTCCTGAGCTCGGCCGGGGTGGAGACATCAAGGCTCTTTTCTATCTTCTGCTGCTCGGTTATGTAGCGGTCTATCTTATAAGAGGTCTCGATGAACTTTTCCGAAAGCCGGTTTATCTCTTCCTGCTGGAGCTCCATGTTCTTAAGGCGGTTCATTATGGTCTTGGCCTTGCGTCTTAAGGATTCGTCCTCCAGGATATTGCCGCCCAGGCTTAAGATCTTGTTCTTCTGCTCCATATAGGATTTAAGAGAAGGCAGGACATCTTTGAGCGGGTCCTTATAGAACTGGTTCAGCCTGCGCCGCTCGGCCATAAGGTCTGATATCTCCTTCTTGGTCATCCCCTGCTCGCCTGCATCGGACCTTGAGAAAACCTTCTGGGACAGCCTGTAGGCCTCGGGTATAATAATTCCTGAATGGCTTATGACCCGCTTAAGGATATTTCCCCCCTCTTCCATCTGCTTGGATAGTATAACCTCCTGCTCGGCGGTAAGAAGGGCTTCTTTGCCAATCTCTCTAAGGTACAGGCGGATAGGGTCATCCACAATGCCGTCTTTATCATCAGATGATATGTCGGATGCCTTTTCATCATCATCCTCCACATCCTCTTCGTCAAAATCCTCTTCCGCATCTTCAAGCGATATGTCGTTCTTCTCCAAAAGCTCGATAATCTCGTCAAGCTTGTCAGAAGAAGTAAGCTCGCCCGGCAGCATGTCGTTAAGCTCATCGTAGGTGATGTGCTTTTTGCTTTTGCCGTACTCGATAATTTTTTTAACAGCAGGATCGTTCTGCAACTCTGTCATTAACTTCTCATCCCTTTCAATTTTTCAATTTCATCGTCATAATACTGCTTGTCTTCGATAAGATTCTCCGGCACAGACCCCTGTTCCGAAGATGCCTTACGGATCATCTGCTCAACCTTAAGCCTTTTTATGACCAGGTTGTTCATCTGGACATTCCGTATACTGTCTTTGATGATAGTCTCAGCATTCAGCTTGAATTCGTCGGAAGATAGCTTCTGTATAATAATCTCCTTGAGTTTTTCGTTCTCCAGATGATTCAATATAACATCTTCTGAGAAAACTCCGCTTCTAAAGCATTCTTCCATTGTTATAAACAAATCCCGTGCCCTGCTGTCATAGAAATCATCGGCAGTCAGCTCGTTTCTTACAAGCTCAAAATACTGACTGTTGGCCATTACTGCAAGAAGCAGGAAAAGCTCCGACGAAATCCTGTTCTCCTGCACAGCAGTGACACTGTTAGAATCCTGACCCGTACCCCCCTTTCTTTTGCTGTAGTCGTTATAGACCGACTTATAATCGGCATTTATCTTATCGGCAAGTGCCTTAAGACGCTGTTCTTTGCGCACCTCGGAATCGGAAAGATCGATCAGGGGGAAGATGCGGCTGTAAAGAGCCACTATACCCTGGGAGCGGGAAAGGTCAAGATTCCGCAGGCTGTTCTCCAATATGAAATCAAAGCAATTTATAGGATATTTTAAGCAATTATGCAACGCCTCGGGCCCATTTTTTTTAAGAATTTCCTGCGGATCGTTGTCGCCTGGCAGTTTTACTATGTCGCATATAAGCCCTTCTTTCTCGCAGATAAATGTTCCGCGCTCGGCAGCCTTTACTCCGGCAGCATCGCCGTCGAACAGCAGCACCACACGCGGTGCGTTGCGTTTTATAATGGCTGCCTGGGTCTCGGTAAGGGCAGTTCCCAGCGGCGCCACCACATTTTCTATGCCGGCCTGGTGCATGGCTATGACATCCATATAGCCTTCGACTATGTAGCAGAAACCCTCTTTGCGCATAGCCAGGGTTGCAAAGTTAAGGCCATAGAGCTCCTCGTGCTTCTTGAATACCATGGTCTCGGGCGAATTTATGTACTTGGGCTGCTCTTCCTTTTTCATGGTGCGGCCGCCGAAAGCTATTGTATTGCCGTGCTTGGAGAACACCGGGTAAATCACACGCCCTGAGAATATGGAGATTTTAGGATACCTGGCAGAGAAAAGACCGGTCTTGGCCAGAAAATCGGGTGTGTAGTTCTTCTTGGTAAGAAAGTTGTAGAGCCATGTGCGGTCTGCCGGCATATAGCCCAGCTTGAACTTTTCTATCATCTCCTGTGTCACGCCGCGGCCCAGCAGGTAGTCCAGGGCAGCTTTTCCATCGGGAGTGGAGAGCATAATGTAGTGGAGGGCACCAGACACCTTGTCGTACAGGTCTGTAAGCTGCTGGCGCTCCGAGGTGCCCTGGTATGTTCCTGAATTCTTGTATTCCTCTAGCGATATTCCTGCCTCTTTGGCCAGATACTCGGCCGCCTCTGGAAATGTCATCTTCTCCATCTCCATAAGGAATGTGAAGGCATTGCCCCCTTTCTTGCAGCCGAAACAGTGGAAAACCCCCTTGTCCGGGGACACAGTAAAGGATGGAGTTTTCTCGTGGTGGAACGGACACAGCCCCTTAAGGCGGCTGCCTGCACGCGTAAGAGTCACGTACCGTCCTATAAGCTGCTCGAGATCGGTTCTGTCTGCTATTTCTTTAATAACTTCATCAGGAAGGAACATCCTATAAAATATAACAAAAAAAAGAGGAATTGTAAACAAGCAAAAAAAACCCCTGCACCGTGCGGCACAGGGGCGATGTAAACAAACTTTAATAACCCTATTACGGATTAACTATTACATTCAGAACAGGTGTTGCTGTAGCAACAATCTTGTTGGTAGAATCAGCAGCAATACAGTAGATGCTGTATGTACCAGGCGCATAGGCAGCAGCAGCGAATGTAAAGGAACCTGTTGTATTAGGAGTAGGTGTTCCATCAACATACAGTGTATAGTTCTTTGTTCCAGCATCAACTGCACCAGTATTAAGGTCAGTAATAGTTGCAGAAGCAGTAATAGTAATAGTATCTGTAGCAGCCTTGCTGATTGTAAGGGAATCACTGGAAGAAACATATCTAACATCTGCTTCAATCTGCTTAACACCTACAACAGCAATGCTCTGAGATGTCCATACACCGTTCTCGATAGAACCAGTGATAGTAGAACCAAGACCTGCAATGATTTCAGAAGCAACTGTGCTTGCACCAACAACAGAAGTACCGTTATTATAAGCTACTGTTACCCAGTATGCACCAGCTGCTACACCGCTGATTGTATAGTTGTACTTATTATATCCAGCCCAATCACCAGTTCCAGCTACTGCATCTTCAGAGGCAAGAATTGTTTCTGTTCCAGACTGAGCACCACCTACAGGACCATAGGTTACTACCAGCTTATCAGCTCCGGATGTGTCTGGTGCATAGAGATTCTGAATAACAATTGAACCAGCGGCAGATGCTGTATATGATTTCTCTACCTCAATTTCAATATTATTTGTTGTGGAATTAATATACTGTGTCTTTTGTCCAATTGGGCTATTATTAGCTATTGGAGCATATCCTTCGCCAGTTGTTTTTGTTGTATAAATAACAGTCCTGTTCTTCTTTACCTGAACCTGGATAGTCCACTTTCCCTGTGCAAAGTAGATTGCAGTACCAGGATTCTGTGCATCAACATATGGAGTGAATTCAACCCAAGCACCGTTTGTATCTCCCTTTGGAGTGCCAAAGTCATCGGAGTCCCAAGCAGCAGTTGCTTTATATTCATATACCAAATCAGTGGTAAGATCTGGATTTGTTGCAGTTGCGGACTTGAATGCGCCATCTGCAGAATCTACACCGAAGCGTACCTGAACAACGTCAGCACTTGCACTGTCACTTCCACCACCGCCGCCGCAGGAGCAGATAAGACAGAGAACAGCTAAAATACTTGCTAAAATATAGAATTTAGATTTCATTTGAATCTCCTTTTATTTTTTCCTTATTATTCTACAACCTTCAGCAGGAATGTTGCGCAAGCAGAACCAATTGCCTTATCGCCATCCTTGAAGTATACAATACAATCAACATATGCATCCTGGTGTGCATCGCCAGCTGCAAGAACCCATGCATAAGTTGAATTAGTTCCTACAGTTGCACCATTAACTCTCCATTCATAGAAGTATGTAGGAGCAGGATTTACAGCAGAACCATCAAGCTCTGTGATGGTTGGATTACAAGTAAAGTTGACTGTTCCAGTTTGTGCAACAGAAACTGTATCTTTGCTTGTGATATTACCAGCAGTTACAGTTGCAGTCAGCTTATACATGCCCTTGATGGCAAATGCTGTCAGCTGCCACTTGTTGTTCTCGATAGAACCGCTTACTGTGATATCGCCATCAGGAATAACCTCTGCAGCTACTGTGGATGCACCTACCAGAGCGAAATTCTGAGCATCTGTATATGATGAGTAATACTTAACTGTGATTGCATAGTTTCCAGAAGGAAGAGAATAGCTACCTGTCAGTGTTGCCTCTTCTGCATCATTTGCACCACCCTTTGTCAGACCAGAAGGAATCTCTGTACCATCTCCATCTGTTCCAAGGAGTTTGTAGAACACCTTGAATACATCGGTATTTGCTGTCTTAGGAGCTGTAATATCAAATGTAACAGTACCATTCTTTGTAGAATCAATATTCTTGGAAACTGTAAAAGTAATAGTACCAGCTGCATTGATATACTGAGTCTTGGTTGTAGATGTCTTCCACAGAACTGCGCTTCCACCTGCATTCAGAGGCTTTCTTACTTCAATATCAAAAGCCCACTGTCCCTGAGCAAAATAGCCTACATCTCCGCTTGGGTCATCATAAGTAAATTTATTATTAGACGGGTTTGCATTGTCAATTACTGTCAGCTTGACAAAGTTGTTTGCATCCTTATTAGCATTATATCTTGTATCGCCCTGGATTTTAATTCCATCCTGTGAAGTCCACTGTGGGATAGCCTTATACCAAATCTGAATATCATCATATGTTGGAGCTTCTGCACTTATACTTTTTTCTGCAGTACCAACAATATTCAAGTCAAAACCAACTGCTACAGCCTTCTGTGCAGAAGAGTCGGAATCAGAACCACTGCCGCCGCCGCATGAGCAGATAAGCAGTACAGTCATCAATAAAGTTGCAATAACAAATTTTGTTCTCATCTCAGATTTCTCCTTAAAATCCGTTTCCTTATATTATATAATAATAATTATTAATAAAGGTCAATATAAATATGGAAGATAATTTAAAAATCTTCCTGTTTTCAGTTCGTGCTAAAATCCTCCCCCAAGCTTGGATAGAACACGTCGTTAACCTGGTCGTAAAGACCAGCCACATTGTCCGAAGCCCGCTTAACAGGAACCAAATCCCGTACCAGGTTGTTGGATGAATAAATCTTTACTCCGTAGCACTTGCCCACTGCAGTGGCGGATACACTGGCAGAGCGGAATACTTTGATGGTGTCGGTAGAAGTTATGTTGCCAGGAGTAGGGGTACCGTAGTGGTTGTTACCTATTACAAAACCGTCCTGTACCTGGAAGGATAGAGTCTGCCGCCCAGAGGTGTACAATAGGCCGGTGGACCGCATTACAGTGCCGTTGTAGGTGCACTGGAAAAGTCTGGTCTTCTTATATGTGCCAATCTTGAAGTCTGGCCCCTCGGAGCCGATAAGGACGCTGTCGGCACTGCCGGTGTAATCAAAGTCTATAATCATCTTGGTGGAGTCGGATGCGAGATAGCCGGTATCTATGTAGCCGCCGGATGTTGATGTATTTTCTATATAGCTCTTTTCCTGATACCACAGTGCATAGAGTGTGCGTGCTCCAGTTACAGTATCGGTGTCGAAGTCCCACTTGTTGGTGCAGGCTGCTTCCTTATACCAGCCGCCGAATATATAGCCGGATCTGGTAGGATCTGCCGGTATCAGCAGCTTGTCGCCGGAGGTTGCCCCCTGGTTTCCAACGGAGCTGCCACCTTGGCTGTTAAATGTAACTAAGAAATCTCCCTCCTGCCATACTCCATACAGTGTTAAATTGCTGTTGACAGCAGTATCGAAATCATACGGATTTGATGGACCATTGTTTCCACTTCCCCATAAATTTGTTCCGGCTTTGTAGCTTGAATACCAGGCATCAAGTGCAGAACCAGTCTCTGGATCAATAGATGGAATGGAGACTTTCTCCCCTTTCTTTACAGTGACAGTAAGTACTGTTGTAGGTTGGGAATATGTTTCTGTACTGATAAATATTAAAACACTACCTGTAGTTCTTGTACCTGTCTGGAATGTCACTGTACACAGCTCGCTGTTGGTTTTAAGCCAGTAGGCATAGTAGGTGACATTACCAGTGATAGTAGTGTTGTCTGTAACCTGGGTAGTGTAGTTAGTGTCGGTGAACCATCCCATGAAGGTATACTGGTTTCTGGTCGGGGTCGGCAGTGCAATATATGCTCCGTTAACTGTAGTTACAGTTTCGTTATGGTAAACCTTACGGGTAGACTGGGTGCTACCATTACTGTTAAAGGTAACTGTATAGCATTTACGGTGTGCCCAAAGCTCTGTATCGGCTGTAAAAGGGTTTGCGCCTGAATAAACGCTTCCACCGCCGCCTGAACCGTTTTCTGCAGCTGTATACCAGTTGCCGTCGTATTTATCGGACAGGTAGGTGTCAAGGTCGCTCACCGATGTAAGGCCCGAGTATGTCATAACCTGGCGGATAGAGCCGTGCAAGTGCAAGGTTAAGGTTATTGCGGTGCGGGCATCCAGGGTAGCCTTTGCTATCTGTGAGCTTTCGCTGCTGCCATTAAGACGGCATTCGATATTGTATGTTGTCGAGGAAGTTGGAGTAAACAGGAATACTCGGTCGGATGAAGACTGCACCTGCTGGCCATCCACATACCACACATAGGTGGAGGCAGTGTCTGCACTTACAAAACAGATAGACTGGTTAAGGTTGCCGTTAAAAGCTTTGGTCTCTCCAGCTATAAGAAGCTGCCCTGCCGGAATATCGCCGTCTACTGCTGTAGTCATATTTGCAACTACTGCAGCAAGTATAGTCTCGGCATAATAGAAGTCAAGCTCCCCATCGCCGAACAGGAAAGAGAACACATAGTTTCCAGCCGGAATATTGGAGATAGTCTTTGAGAATACCAGTTTATCGCCATTTACGGTACGGGTTAAATCTACAGGAGTGGTGGAATTGCTTCCATAAAGCCCATATTCCAATGTCATTATTCCGCCGCCGCTTGAAAGCTTGGGAACAGTCACCTCAATTGAAACAGCACCGTCCCCGACAAGGGCGTTCAATGGAATTTGCACTTCGCTTACAGCGCTGTTTATATATACAGTTACTGCTCCTTCGTACAGCTGTACGTCGGTGGACGAAAAAGCTTCGACCTCTATCTTCCAGGTTCCCTGAGCAAACGTATATCGACCGCCCACCTCAAAATCTACAAACTGGCCGTTGGTAGAGCCCTGCGGAGTACCAAAATCGGTATAGGAGAAAAGCGGAGTAGCCTTATATTTGCTATAGGCAATTGTAATAAGAACATCCCTAGGTGTGGCAGAAATAGACTTGCTGACACCTGCCGGAAGTCCTAAGTCCAGGTTCACACTGTATGTCTTTGTGGATTTAGCCTTGTAAGATTCCACCGCACTGCTTGAACCGCCGTTATCGCAGGCTGTAAAAGAGAACAGAATCAGAATTGAAAGCAGGATTAAAGAAAACGCTTTTCTCATATCAGTTCTCCTTAACCACTATGTACCAGATAGCATCGGCACAGATCTGCGGTGAGGAGCTGTCGCCTGCAATGCAGTTGATCCGGTAGAAGTTGCTGTTCGAGGCATACGGGTCGTATTCCCGGTTAAAGGTGAATGTAGAGCCTGTGGCAGACTGTATTTCGCCATCCACATACCACTGGTATGAAATGATATCCTCAAACTCCTCCGATGCCTTGGTGCAGGTGAAGACCAAATCCTGACCCGACACTACAGACGAAGCATTGTTTGCCGCACGTATGATAATGCCGAAAGACTTGATTCCTGTAGAGACAATTGTGCAGGTCTGCCATTCGCCTGCCTCGATAGTGCCTGTAAGGGTGCTTTCTTCCTGTCCTATTACATCAACAAATGCAATTGCGCCGCCTACATCGGTGACACCGTTGTTATAAGCTAATTTTACCCAGTATGTGCCAGAGTCAATAGGGTCAATTGTATAAGCAAAAGTGGATCTGCGGTCTTCTGCAGTACCGGTGGATGTCTTCTGGGTAACCACTATGGTGGTGCCGCTGTTCATATTATTTATGGAACCATATTCGATTATAAGCTTGTCGTTGTCAGATACTGTAGGGGATGTCACCTCTATGTACAGGGTTCCTTCCTCGCCCTCTACCTGCTGGCGGAAAACGCTTACCGAAACCGAGTTTGCACCTGTGTTTACATAGCTTTCGGTAGCTCCCTGATAAAGGGTTACTCCGTTTGCAGACTGTATACGGACGCTGAACTCCCATGGCCCCTGTGCAAATGAACCCAACGATGTGTTCTGTGTAAAGGTTGTCCAGGTAGCCTGTGTACCCTGCACTGAGCCGAATTCCGAAGTCCACAAAGGGGTGGCCTTATACTGGAATACCACACCCTCAAGCGACGGGTTGGTAACGCTTACCATCTTCTCGGTTATGCGGCCGTCATCCGATGCCAGGTTAAGGTAGACAACCGATGCCTCTTCGCCTGCAGAAGTGCTGCACGAATATAAGAATGGGAGGATTATGAATAAAACAGATAAAATCCAAATCTTCTTCATGGTTTTACAATAATAACCATGCCTGCGCCTGCTGCATATTCTACGATGTTATCGGCATTTTTCTTAGATGCCAGACAGTAAACATAACTTGTGTTAGGTACTGTCCCTTCTTCTGTTATGAATGTATAATACGGCCCAGTTGCCACAGGGTCTCCGTTTAAGTACCACTGATATGTGTCGGGTGTCTCATATGTGATCCAGCCGTTCGATGTACCTTCGGTAGGAATTGCTTTAAAGATAAGGCTGCCTCCTGCTTTTATTACTGCAGGAACTTCGGTATCATCGGAAGTGCTCTTGACAGATTTTACTGTAACACCCAGAGTGCTGATTCCCTTTATGGTGAAAGAAGCGGTGACATTCTGGTTTCCTTCGATTGTTCCGGTGACAGTTACTGTACCATCGCCGAACAGCTCGCCGTAAGCGATATTCTCATTATCTATATCAACTGTCTGAGTAACATTCTCGTTGTCAACATAGGTATATTCATAAATTGCATGGAACAGATAAAGCCCTGCAGGAACATTGGTCAAATGCCCTGTGAACCTTGTGTAATTGTTGTATTCGCCTTCGGTGATATTTACTCCGTCAAGCATTACAGAATATTCTGTTCCGCCAATCTTTCCATACTTGAAAGTAACTTTGCCGTCCTCTGCAACAGTAGGGGCATAAATATCTACATCTATGGTTCCGGTTCCAGCATGCTTTTTCTCTACTGTAACCTCGATTGCAGTTGTGCCTGAATTTACTGTTGTAACAGGAATAGCGCTGTTTACAAGTGCAGTCTCGTAAAGCACATAATTGTTGGTTGTGTTTGTCCGTATCTGAATCTCGAACGCCCAGTTTCCAAGGGCAAAATCATGGCTAAAGGTTACAGGATCGAATACTACAAATCCGTTGGTAGCACCGGTTATAGGATCCTTGGAACTCCACTTAGGAGTTGCCTTGTAGTAATACTTTGCATCTGGCAATGGATTGGTTCCATTGGCACTTATAGTCTTATTAGAAACACTTCCATCCTTGGAGGAAATATTAAAGTGGAGTTTTACTGTTTTATAATGATCGCTTCCATTGCCAGAGCCCTTGCTGCCACCGCCGCCCCCGCCTCCGCAGGAACAGAGTAAATAAGTAACAACAAGCAGAATAGCCAGGAAACATTTATTCATCCTAAGCATATATATATATA
>JAFSOR010000025.1 GCA_017446885.1 Spirochaetia bacterium
ACATCCCCTGCCGCAAGGCACTGAAAACCCCTGACAGATGATCAGGTCGATAGGCCGGAAGTATAAGCACAGCAATGTGTTCAGCTGACCGGTACTAATTAGTTGTGAGGCTTGACCATATTATCCTTATGTCCCTTCTGCTGCGCACTTCATTCCGGAGACGGAGTGAAACGCGGAGCAAAAGTCAGCCTGGTGACTATGGCGGAGGTGTCCCACCCGTTCCCATCCCGAACACGGAAGTTAAGCCCTCCCGCGCCGATGGTACTGTTCAATCGGGAGAGTAGGTCGTTGCCAGGCTTTTTTATTTTCTTTACTTTTCGATTTTGGCTTTTCCTGCAGTCAGCTGAAGTATTTCGTTCTCAATACTTTCAAATAGCGACTCTTTTGCTACGGCTTTTATTTTTATGTCCTCTGAAAAGTTTTCATCTATAATCTGTACTTCGAACTTTCGTAGTAAATATTTAACTAAATCGTATGTATCGTAACTGATCCTGAACGAAAAAGTTGTCTCCTTGACCAGGGGCTTTGTCGGCAGTTTTTCTATGGCATCCTTGGCGCTTTGGGAATAGGCCTTGACCAGCCCGCCGGTGCCCAGCAGTGTGCCGCCGAAGTACCGCACTACAGTGCAAAGCACATTGGTTATGCCAGAACCCGAGAGCACGTTCAGAACTGGGCGGCCGGCGGTACCCTTGGGCTCGCCATCGTCGCTCATGCCCATGGTGCGGCTGTTTTTTTCGCCTATAACGAAAGCCCATACAATGTGGCGGGCCCCAGGGTGCAGTTCCCACAGGCGTTTTACTATTTCCTTGGCCTCTTTCTCGTCCGAGATATAAAAGCACTGAGCAATGAACCTGGAATGTTTTTCCACCAGTTCGCTTAAGCTTTCTCCTGCAGGGATAAGTAGAGACTCTTCCATCACTGCTCTTGGCCGTCTGCTGTGTCCATAATCTCGTTCACTGTCTCGACCAGATCTTCCTGGCAGTTCCCGTATACAATGTTCTGGAAGAAACGGGCTATACAGTTGTTGCAGATTACATAGCAGTCGCTTTTGTTGTTGTTCTTTATCTGTTCCTTAACGTAATCAAGAATCTCTTTCTTGTTTTTATTGCTGAACTGAGGTGCCTTTAACGCCAGACACTGCTGGTAGAGCCGCTCGGTGTAGGGAACGCTCTCGAATACCTCATCCAGATCCAGAGCCAGGCTGTCTTCTTCCTGGATTTTGCCAGAGCAGATATCGCAGTAGCGGCATTCATCGGGACGCTTGAAACTTTTAAGTGTCTTTTCCCAGATATTGGTGGTGTATGCAATTCTGTCCATGTAGTTGTAAAGCAGGATAAGGAAAGCAATCTCGTTGTCCTTCTGCTCACGGGCCCACTGTATTATAGTCTTGTCATCTGTAAGCTTGACCTTTGACGATGCCTTGGCATTAAGCAGCATCTGGGCCGCATCAAGCTGACCGGCAAGCACGGCTTTCCCCAGGGCAGTCTGATTGTCCTGGTCAAGAGCATCAATATTCTTGAAAGTATCAATCCCTTCCTTAAGTGTATCCAGGTCGCCTACAGAGGCGGCTTTTGTAAAATCAGAGATAGTTATCATTGCCATGTCTATATTTTAATAAAACTTTTTTAGCAAGTAAACATATTAATCGATATTTTAAGTCATAATCATATAGACACTTAATCCCTCTATTTGATATAATGCCGTTTTATAAGTAAGGAGAAAAAGAATATGCAGTATTTTTGGCTCTTGAGCGGACTTTACATGGGTTGGTCCCTCGGTGTAAACGATCCATCGCACATTTTTGGTACAGCTTATATCACCAAAATGCTGAAATGGAAAACAATCGCAACCCTTCTGTGTGTGTTCATCATCGTTGGTGCACTTCTTCAGGGAAAGGCTGGACTTGAGACACTTGGAAGTCTGTCAAAGCAGACCAATCTCTCGGCATTCATCTCTGCATTTGTGGCAGCTACAACAGTTCTTATCATGGCTGGTAAGTTCTCTCTTCCTGCTTCAACATCGCAGGCTATGCTGGGTGCAATCATCGGAATAGGTGTGGTAAACCTGGGCTCAAGCTACAAGCTTCCTCATATCGTTCCACACATGATGGCATCTTGGGTTCTTACCCCAGTTGGATGTATAATCATCACATTCATCATCTATCCTATTTTTGCAAAAATCTTCAACAAGATGGGAATTGCAACTCCAGATGGAGAGATGGATACAACAGCCGATGCAGCACATCAGAAGCGCTATAACACTATCCTTAACGCAGGTGTTGTTCTTGCAGGATGCTACGGTGCATATGCCCTTGGTGCAAACAACCTGGCAAACGTAACCGGTGTTTACTACGGAACACTTTTGAATGCAAACGGAGCTATCTGGTTGGGAGCACTCAGTATCTGTGCCGGAGTTCTTACCTATGGACGCCAGATTACCGACAAAGTTATGAAGACTGTAGGAAAAGAGCTGGTTGAGCTTACAAAGTTCGGTTCCTTCCTGGCTGTAATCTCCATGGCTATTGTTATGCAGATTTACGCAGTAATCGGTATTCCTGTATCATCAGCAATGGCACTGGTAGGCGGTACACTGGCTATCGGAATCTTCAGAAAACAGATCAATAAGACAAGCCTTAGAGCTCTTAGAAGAACCATCCTCGGATGGATATTCACCCCTATCATGGGATTTGTTCTTTCCTACGTTATTTATTTCGTACTTAAGAACTTCCTGCATTTCGCATAAGCACACCCGGGCTGGCGTTTCAGTCCGGGGATTTTCCCCAAATTAACAATTAAAAAAACTCAATTTCTGCCGATATTTTATATATGGGAAAACAACCTGCTAGAAAAACACGTTCAACCGGTAAGAAAAGACGCAAGAAAAAATCAAAGTTCCATCTGGGTGCATCGTTCTGGATTCTCCTTTTGGTGCTCACTGGTGTGATATTCTATTTCGGCCACGACCAGATTGAGAAAAGAATCTCGGGCAACAAGTACCTGAGCAAGCTCAAGAAAGAGGACAAGCCTTTAGTGGTGGAGGATATAGAGACCCCGGGAGTCAAGAAGAGCACATCATCCAATAAGAACACTGCAAAGAAAGAGACTCCGCAGGATTCAGGCAAGAACACTATAATTAAGATGGGGAACCAGGTTGTATCAGACGATAAAGCTAAATCGGCCCAGAAGAAGCAGGAACCACCCAAGCAGATCCAGAGCACTTTCAGAGATTCTGCCCTCTATTTTGTATTCTTCTCAAGCAATGGCGATATAAAGCTTAACAAGATAAACCGAATGGTCAAGGTTGCAGGCTCGCCGCTCCAGGCAGTTATGGATGTCCTTCTGGAAGGGGTTAACACCGACGAGATAAACCAGGGATACCTTTCCTTGATACCGCCCGGATCCAAGCTCCGCAGCATAAGGGTAAGCGATGGAATTGCCACTATGGACTTTTCTGAAGAATTCATGTTTAATACATTTGGCCCCGAGGGAATGAAGAACCAGCTGAAGCAGATAATCTACACAGCTACCGAATTCCCGACAGTCAAGGCAGTGCAGTTTCTGATAGACGGCAAGAAGGTTGATTATATTTCCGAAGGTATCCGGACTCAGGAACCGCTGACTAAAAACTCGTTCTAAGGATTGAAAAATGGGATTCGGTCTGGGAATTATTGTTATATTCATTCTTTGCATATGCGGCTTTGCAGATACAGTATGCCGCTCCACTTGGAAAAGGTTCTACTACACAAGGGGAATCACTTTCTTCTCCAAGGAGTTTGATTATCCGTATCCGTTCAATATCAAGAGGATCGATCTTCTGAAAAAGCGCGAGAATGCAGATAAAAAGTATAAGTCCGACATAGAGTTCGCCCCGCTGGCAAGAAATGCCATAGGCTTTTTCGACAGGCCGGGGAAGGGTGGCTTTGGAGTAAAGAAGCGTTCATATCTTTCTGTGCTCCATGGAGTTTTGATGTACCAGGACGGAAAGCTGACTGTGGCCGGCATATTCGATTATTTTGCCCTGCTTTTTGTCCCAGCCTTGATGATTTCTGTCACCGCTTACATAGTGTGGCTGTTCAAGCAGGACCTCGCTATAAACGCCCTGATTCTGGCTGCTCTTCTGGTGATTTTTGTTGTCGGATTTGTTGTGGCGCTTAGAAAACAACGTGCCCGATTCACCAAGATAGGAGATATCATGGTGGGCATCGGGCAGAAAGAAAAAGAGCCTAAGTCTGAAAAATAATCAGATAAGCTCGTCCAGCTTTGCTTTAAGAGTCTCGAAATCGAAATAGCCTTCTGAACGGCTTATGGATTTGCCATCCTTGAAGATAAGCAGGGTAGGAACTGCAGAAACATTGAACTTGTCGGCCAGTGCAGGACATTCATCCACATCTATCTTAATAATGTCATAAGCCTCCGAAGCCTCTGCCAGTTTCTCAAGCACAGGATGCAGCTTTGTGCATGGGCCGCACCAGGTTGCAAAGAAATCAATCATCACCAACGGTTTTGAGTTTTTCAGAATTTCATCAAAGTCTCTATCGTTTGCAAATTTCAGCATACTATAGCCCTCCTTAAGGTCCATCTTATATTATAATACCAAAATCGGAATAAGTGAAGTAAAATTTTATTATAAAGGTTTTATATTGACAAATAGTTTTGCTGTCTATAAAATCACTTGAAGGGAATAGGAGAGGTGGCCGAGCGGTTTAAGGCGGCGGTCTTGAAAACCGTTGACGTGCGAGCGTCCGTGGGTTCGAATCCCACCTTCTCCGTTTTTTCTTGGAGAGATGGCCGAGAGGCCGAAGGCGCTTCCCTGCTAAGGAAGTATACTGGTAACGGTATCGGCGGTTCGAATCCGCCTCTCTCCGTTATTTTCCCCGTGTGCCCATAGCTCAGCTGGATAGAGTATCAGATTGCGGATCTGAGGGTCGGAGGTTCAAATCCTCTTGGGCATAAAACATCGCACAGAAATACAGCCCATCTTCAATACCTGCCATCCGCTGGTGGGTACCCCTCAGATAAGCATAAGCCATACTCACTTTATTCTTTTGAGTGAGTATGGCTTGCTTATTGCTGAGGAGCCCAATGCGGCTGGCAGGCATTTACGATGGCCTTACTCCTATGCTTAATAGTGCGATTATATATGCCTAAGAGGATTTGAATATGCTAGAAGAAATCTTTCAGTTCTAACGAGAGGGCTTTTGCAATTCTGTTTAGAGTTTCTAATGTAGGGATTTTTTGTTTTGTTTCGATATAGTAGAGATGGCTATGAGAAATATCTGCGGCATTGGCAAGCTTTAAAATAGAGAAGCCTTTTTCGATTCTTTTCTGTCGAATTTTATCCAGAACAGCTTCAACTTCCTTGTCCATAACTTTTTCTTGACTCTCTATAAAGAGTCTATGTATACTGAGATATAATTGCGACTCTCTAAAGAGAGTTGTTGTTAGGGGTGTGAGATGAAAAGATTATGGATTCTGGTTCTAATACTGGGCTCAATGTTCGCTTTTGCTGGTTGTAGTGGAAGTGGCGGTGGTGATGATGAAGACAGTATTCCGCAGATTGCTAATGCTCGCTTAGTAGAGGATCCTTCGGATACTTATGAACCTATAAGTTTCACATTGGGCAGTGTGGTTTACTTGACTTTTGATGCATATGATGAGGGAAAAGATATTAAATGCTGTGTTATTTCTTCAAAAAATGCTGATACTCTTGAAATAGAAGACCCAGAAACCGAGGTCGCTTTGCCTTCTCAGCCAGATAAGTATGCGTCATATTATTTACAGTTTATGCCTGATACAGCTGGAAAATATATAATCTATATCTATGTCAAAGATAAAGCAGGAAACATAAGTAACATACTAAGCAAGACAGCGACAGTAAACTGAATAGTGGTTTTTATTTCACAATCCCCGCTCTGCGAATGTCGTAAACAAACGACAGCAATAAACTACCTCCTGGCTGGATAACACCAGCGGCTCGCCTGGTACGATCCTGCAGACAGGCATATGTCATCCCGTACATCATTTTGAGAATGCTGTACAGCATGCCAATGACTGTTGCTGCAGTCCGTAATGTCGACCGCCGGTGTTTCCCGCCATGGGTGTCTTTTACTGGGCAAATTTGACAATGCATGCAAAAGGAGTAAAAGATGCCTTCTTTGCAGATACGGAACTTAAACCAGGATATGTATGATGCCATTGTGGCACTTGCAAAAGAAGAGAACCGCAGTATTGCCCAGCAGTCTGTGGTGCTACTGCGATCTGCCCTTAATATCGACGCAAAGAAAATACAACTTAGAGATGCGCTGGAGACTCTTAAAAGTATTCAGATAAGGGAACCACGGCATAGACTGTCCGATAATTGGTACAATATAGTTACTGCTTGACGCTGTTGAAGGCCGTTGTGATGAAAAAACTTTTGATTCTTATAGCGTTGCTTTGTTCGTTGTTCATTCTTAACAGCTGTGATAGCGGAGGAGGAGATGACCTTCCTCCTTATTCAGATGCCCCATATTCTGCTCGCTTGGCTACGGCCATTACCTGTCAGGCAATTATAGATATTGCTTACGATATTGAAATAAATGGTTTGATTATCCCTAATACAGATTATCAAGAAATAAGTGCGAACAATGTTATTTTAACTTTTACCAACGCTGAAAGAGAAAATGTTGTTGTTGATTATTCTACATATAAAGTTAATATAACTGGAACTATAAAGGTCAATGGTAATAATTCAATTTACGATATAGCTGTTGCTAAATGTGTTGGTACTCTAGAAGTTTATTATTGTACTTTCTATATGGAATATAAAGATAACAAAGTAAAGAAGGTTATTCTTGATGGCAAAGAATACGACCCATCAGAATTAAGCTGATATATTTTCAGCCTCGGCAACGGGGCTGTTTTTATATCAGCCTTTCACACCGTTCTTCAATAAGATTTGCAAACTGCTCCTGCATCCCCTGTGGTAATAGCGGTGTCATGGCCAGGTTTAGGAAAACATCTTTTTTTAGCAGCAGCCTTGATATCATTTTATCTGCTGCAGCTTGTGGAATTTTTGCAGTTTCTGCGAATGCGAGGAAATCCCTCCGGGTAATCTTGGATTTCTTGCCGTTCAGGGTCAGGGCGGTCTCTTCGGTGTCGCTGCTCATAATCAGGTTTACAGGCAGCAGGTCGTATGCCGGAGATAATATCCATGAGCTGTCAGCACTTTGAATAAGAGAAAAATTCTTAAGGTGCATATCGGAATTCCCCGTGATAAAACAGAATACCAGCCTATAGAAAAACTCGCTTATATCAAGTCCGGGGCGTGTGGAAAATTTCTGTATTATCTTTGCACACTGCTCATAGGAGCCTTTATATTTATCTTCTGTAAGACGCTGAGAAAGCTGACAGAAATCTTCCATGTGGGTTTTATCCCCATTATCCAGCCGGTCAATACGTTTTGTGATGTAGGACAGCTTTTGGTCGCTGGAAAGAATAAGCGAATGCAGAACGGTCTGAATTTTGGCCTCCTGCGCCATAGTCATGACAATCTGCTCTGTTTCTGGAAGGAATGGGAAATCTGCACTCTGCGGTTTCAATATGTAGCCCTGTGGATGGCCTATTAATGTAAGCCTTGCAAGGGCTGATTTCTTGTCTGAAGCCAAGTGGAGAGACAGCTTTTTCTGCACACCTGCAACTGTTATTCCCTTTGAGCTTGCCTTGCGTGCAAGGGCTTCCAAAATATCATCACTTAACTCCACCTGGGGCAGAACTGGATGTCCAAAAAGCTTTTTTAGACATTTCCTATGATATCCTGTACTCTGTTCATCTTCTGACAGCGGTTTTAAACAGCATAGGCAAAAATTGCGGTTCATCGTATGCTTACTGCTCCTATACAATCCCTGCATACTGCAAGGAGAAGTCCCATTCTGTCCCTTGGGTTCAGTTTCCAGTTCTTGACAGCTATCTCTAAAAGCCATCCTTCGGGGATAAGGCCGTCAAAGAAAGGGAAGAATGTTCTTGATGTATATAATTTCTGTGATAATGGCATAGTCTGGCTTATTGGCTGTGCATCTTTCTGAGAAAGCCAGCTGTCGGTGTATTCAAATGTATATCCTTCGTCTGTCTCTGCTATAATGCCGCACAACTTATCTTTGTAAAAGACATTTCCCTGCCTATTCATCGGTCTCTCCTGCGGATATGCGTACAGGACCTGCTTCGAATCCGAACATGCCTAGGGCTTGATTCACTTTGTCAAGCCGAACAGTAGTCTTGCCCTGCTCCAGATCTCGTATGAATTTTAGCCCCAGTCCGCTTTTTATTGAAAAGTCTACCTGGGTAAGATGAGCTTCTTTCCGTTTCTTTTTGATAAACTTACCTATGGTTGTCATACAGTAATTATATATCTGTTAGGGTATAATGTCCATATAAGTTGAGGAAATTATATTAGTTAGCATATAAAATTATTTTTAATATC
This sequence comes from Spirochaetia bacterium, assembly GCA_017446885.1. Taxonomy (GTDB): domain Bacteria; phylum Spirochaetota; class Spirochaetia; order CADAEX01; family CADAEX01; genus CADAEX01. The sequence continues at coordinate 8,458 of JAFSOR010000025.1, forward strand.
CATTTTTATATCTGTTAGGATATAAACTTGCTATCGTCCAATCTCCCGTTCCAGTATGCGGTAGGCATTCTCAAGGCTCTCGGGAGATACCTGCAGCTTTATGGTCTCAAGCAGCTTGGATAAAGTATAAAGGATATTTTCGCTCAGCTTGCCTTTGATGTCGGGAATCTTTGGAATAAGGGATATCAGATTCATATCTTTGAGCGGATTGTTCTTGTCATAATACCATAGGGAAAGCCCCTCGGCCTGCCCAAAGTCTGACGGCTTATTCATCAGTTTGCCATGTCTTTTCCGGCTGTAATCAAAAATCCCCTCGTGGGTTGAGAGCAGGCTGTTGTTGAATGCTGCCATGGGTGAATTGGATTCTGGCTTGGGAATCTGGATAGGTGGGATAAGATATGTTTTTCCAATTTTCTCGCCATACATGCCGCACCAGTCGTTCATAACCGCATAGTTGATTATGAAGGAGTAATCCAGATCCTCTCTGCACCCATATATCCTCATAAGTTGTCTGCAGCCTGGGGCATTGTAGGTACGGGTCTCAAGCTTCTGGGGTTTTCTGCTGCCTTTGGTTTCGGAATAGACCCGGGCTGCCACCAACTGGGCAAGGCCGCCTCCAAGGGAATGCCCAACCAGTATAATCTTAGAACTTGGATACAGTGCCCGCACTGTCAAGTACAGCATATAGGCGTCTTCAAACTGCTGGTCACGCTTTGCTGTTATTAAGTTTATGTCTGTCAGGATGTCCTTTGTCCATGAAAGATAATCCTGATTGTTTTCTCCCATGTCAGTCCGTTCGGTTCCACGGTATGCAATGACAATCCTATGTTTTTTGGCATGTTCAAACACACTTGCAGAAAATCCTGAGCCTGTATTCTTATAACTGAAAAACTGAGTCTCTTCTCCGGAGCCTACAATTTCATCTGGCGTTTCTTTTAGCTTGGAATCTGGCAGCGGAATATGTTTGAGAGTGTAGCCCTTGAGCTGAAAATAAAGTTCTCCGCCATAGGCTATATGAGCTAATTTGAGAAGTTCCGCGTCAATTCTGTGTCCGAACACTGTACTGTCTCCGCTTTATGGGCAGATGAGAGTGCCTATGTAGGGCCTGTCCTCCAGGATATTCCCTATGTTCTCGATATTCTTGCCGTTGGCCACAATCACATCAAGACCCAGGGCTTTAGCCTTTTGGGCGGCGATTGGGTCGAATGGCACATTCTTGCCAGGTACCCATTCTGTGCCGACTAACTGCTGGAAATCAGCCCAGCTTATCTTATCAAGCGGCTTTGCCTCGGGGTGCTTCTTGGGGTCGTCGGAATAGACCTTGGTTATATTCGACAGGTTGACCACTGTCTTGCCGCCGAACCGTTCTGCCAGGTACACTGCATCGAAATCGGTGGAGAATCCTGGTTTCCAGCCGGCTCCAACCAGTATGCGCCCTGTGAATGCAATATCTGCCGACGGGTCTGTCACGACAGGATCCTTGCACCAGGTGCTGAAAACAGAGGCCACCAGCTGGGCGTTGAGCCGGGTGGCGGTGATTCCGATCCAGTCCTGGACATCGGCCGGGGCATCGGGCTCTATCTCGCGGAATGCCTTCTGGTATACACGGGCAGGAGCACCGCCACCTATTACCAGAATCAGCTTACGTTCCGGGTCTTTTGCTAAATATGCTTCTACAAGCGCCTTGAACTCTTTTAAGAATACAGTGTCCACTCCGTCGGGAGCAACGATTGATCCACCAAGTGATAATATTTTAACCATACTTGAACTATAACCTTAAATGCTGATTGTTTCAACTTGAAAGAATGTTTCAGCGGCGTCTTTTTTCGGCCTTGACTTTCATGTCCAGGTGGACAGAGTAGGGGAAGGTGTCCTTGATCTCCCGCATGGCAGCCTTGCGTATCTTGCCTATCATCTCGCCGTTGTGCCCTATGAGTATGCGCTTCTGGCTTTCGGTGTCCACTGTCAGGAATGCCCGTACCCAAAGCCTTTCCATGCCGTTCTCCTCTTTCATCTCCATATCCTGTATATTGACCCGGATGCAGTGTGGAATCTCATCCTGTGTGCGGTTTATCACCTTTTCTCTGATTATCTCGCTTATGCGGAAGTCCACCTCCTGGTCTGTGTAGTACTCTTCGGGGTACATCATTGGGCCTTCAGGGGCAGCTTCCATAAGTGCCTTAAGCAGTTCCTGAATCCCCTCGCCGGTACGGGCAGAGATTGAGAATATATGACTTTCCGGCACCTTCAGTGCATCAAGGAAAAAGGAGTGGCGTTCTGCTATGGTTTTTGGGGCATCATCGCCAAGTCCTTCGGCAAGTGTGTCGCATTTGTTCAAAGCAACAAAAAGGGGGCGCTGTGTCTTGGTCACTATGCTGGCCAGTATCTCCTCTTCCTTCCCGGGGGTGCGGGTCATGTCTGTAACATAGAGGATAAGGTCTGAATCGTCCAGGGCCGACAAGGTTATCTCCTGAAGCTCCAGGTTCGATTTCTTGTCGCTGTCGTAGTAGCCAGGGGTGTCCAGGAATACAAACTGAGCCTCGGGTACAGTGTAGATGCCACGTATTTTGTTCTTGGTGGTCTGGGGTGTGCGCGATACTATTGCAACCTTATGGCCGCATATTGTGTTTACCAGTGTGGACTTGCCTGCCGATGGCCGCCCGCAGACTGTAATAAAAGCAGATTTCATCATTTTCAGAATAGAGGGAAATGGGAAAAAATGCAAGGATAAAAATAGGGCCACCTTTCGGCAGCCCTGGATGTTATCGCAATGGGGGACGCGATATCAGTTTATTTTGATGGTCTTAGGCATAGCCTTCTCCATCTTTGGAACCTCAAGCTTAAGCAATCCGTTCTCGAAAGTAGCTTTGATCTTCTCTGCATCTACGTTGTCAGGCAGTGTAAAGGATCTTGAGAACTTCTCGTACCGTTCGCTCATGATGTAGTGGGTCTTCTCGTCCTTCTGCTCCTCTTTTGCCTGCTTTTCAGCTTTCAAGGTCAGATGGTTCTTATCAATCTTGACTTCAAGCTCGTCTTCCTTGAAGCCTGGGAACTCTGTCTCAAATACGTATTCGGTTGGTGTCTCCTTGATATCGGTCAGCGGAGTCCTTGAGCTTCCGGCATGCTCTACTGGTGCGAAGAAGTCGTCGAAGAATGTGTCCCAGAATGGAACTGCTGCTTTGTGCATTGGTCTTAATGTCATGTTGTTTGTCATATCTTTACCCTCCAAATGGTATTTATTTTTTGTTTTCACTTACCATGTTGCAATTGCCGTGCCAAAATTAAAAAAATTTGTAAAAAGTTTTAAGAAACTTTATAAAGTATTGTAATATAAGAAAATATAAATTTAATAATTGTGTCATTTAGAAACAATTAGCAGAAGACCCTGAAACAAGTTCAGGGTGACAAGTGGGTAAAAATGACACAGTGATAGTTTTAGCTTGCAAGGTGGGTCAAAATGATACAAAAACCGATTTCATCTGTGGGTATAGCGGGTCGTCTGCCCGAATGCGGCCAGTTTTCCATCCTTTATAATGGAGATGGCGCCGTGTCCGCAGCAGATGTAGAAAGGCTTATTGCTCTTTGCTGTCAGGTCCGATGCTATTGCCAAGAGGTCCTTGCGCTCCTTGCGGGCCAGGTCGCTGTCCACATTCACCGATGTCATGAAAAGGTCTGCCAGCTGGTTGTATTTGGTACGCTCGGGGGAGATGCTTTTTAAGTTCAGGCAGCTGTCTACTGTGAAGAAGAGCCCTGCCTCCTCGTTAAGCAGGAAGAGCTGGCCGTACTGATGCCCGCCGTAGCTTTCGAGCACTGTGAATGTGTAGCCGCAGGCTGTAAGCTCTCCGAACACAGGGAAGGCGCCCACCTTATCACGATCTGATTTCTGGAACTTCTTATATGAGTCGGGTGGCAGCCACTTAGAAAATGTGCCTATCATGGTGGTGTAAATCTGCTCGAGTTTGGAGCCCTCGGTAACCGACTTGTATGCTCTGTTGCCGCTCCGGATAAGGTCTATGGTGCTTGGGTGCGAGTAAGGTGTCATTCCTATATAGCCGGCACCGCCGCAGTGGTCTGCATCGCCGTGGGATATGAACAGCGTTTTCTTCTTGTTATCCTGCCAGAGGCCAAAATGATGGCACATACGCATTATGTCGTCGTGGTAGATTCCGTAGCCTGTGTCTATCATCAGCGATTCTGTGGCGTTCTCAAGGATATATACATTGCCTCCGCAAGGGAGCTGGAAACAGTGGAGCGATGTGTCGCTCTTAAGCTGCAGCACCTGGTAGTCGGCATAGAAGTTGTCGCCTAAGGTGTTGTTCAGGGTCTCGCCGTTCTCGTATATTTTCATAAAAATATCTTCAGGGTCGTAGCCCAGCTTTTTTAGCTCGAAGGCTATGCTGTTTATGTCGGCCAGGAAGCTAAGGACAAAGTGGTCTCCCTGGTCGTGGGTGAACTTCCTGATACGGTTTGCATAAGTGATATAGAAGATTGTGTTGTCCAGGTCCTCGTTGTTCGGGGTGTACTCCACAATATCGATGGCAAAGCTGGTCTTAAGATAGTCCAGGAACGCCTTTACACTCTGGCTTTCCACTGCATTCAGCATAAGAACCAGAGTATCATCCTTCCGTGATGGCTGGGTGTCGAACTCCATAAGGGTGATAATGACTCCTGCATCATCGGCGTGGGTCAGCACCTCGGATATTGCCCTTGCTTTCCGTGGCAGATGGATTTTTATCTTGATGAACAGCGGCTCCTGCACCGAAGAGAGGATATAGTCTGATTTTATAAGGGCTGCCATAAGGTCGTTTGAGAAGTTTGCAATCTCGAAGAATGCTATGCTTGAGTCGATACGGCTGTTGTAGAGCACTTTCTTGACTATGCCGTCATGCTCGTTTATGACAGATATGATCTTGCGGATATCGCCGCTTTCTTTGATTTTTGCAGCAAACGAAAAATTCTTCATTTCAATAACTCCTGTGCCTTCTTTACAGCCTCGACTCCATTGGCAGAGTAGTGGGCACCTATGGACTGGGCCCAATCTTCGGTGACAACTGCACCGCCCACCATAAAGGCTGCTTTTATTGCCGACAGCTTTGCTTTCTCTATCACTTCGGGCATGCGGATCATGGTGGTGGTCATAAGGGCCGATAGTGCTATGATGTCGGGTTTTTCCTTCTCTGCCGCCTCGATTATCTTCTCGGCTTTGACATCTTTTCCCAGGTCTATGACCTCGAATCCGTAGTTCCGAAGCATAAGTATAACTATGTTTTTGCCTATGTCGTGGATATCACCTTCTACAGTTGCAAAAAGTATTTTCCCTTTCTTCTCAAGACCGGCAGAGTTAAGGAGCGGTTCCAGCAGGGTAAAGCCCATCTTCATGGTCTCGGCGCTGGCGATGAGCTGCGGCAGGAAGTACTCCTTTTTCTCGTACAAATCGCCAACATGGACTATGGCCGGAATCATAAGATTCTCAAGTATGTCGCCAGGGGCAAGGCCGCTGTCAAGCGCTGCTTTGACTGCCAGCTTGATGTCGTCGCGTATGCCGTTTATGATTCCGTTCTTGACAGCTTCTGCCGGGGTTTCTGACTTTTGGTCATGAGCGGCCGGAGTTGCGGTTTTGGCCGAGAATGTGGCAATGTAGTTTGTGCCATCTGGGTCGGTGCCTGAAAGGAGGTCCGATGCCAGCTTGATATTGGTAAGAACCTCCTCCATGGGGTTTGCGATAACGTGGGTAAGGCCGGCCTGGGTTGCCATGGCCAGGAAGGCGGCGTTGGTCCACTTGCGCTCAGGCAGACCGAAGGAGATGTTGGAAAGCCCTATGACAGAGCCGAACCCTTCCTGGGAAGCCCATCTTATGGTCTTTAAGGTTTCGGCAGGTGCCTTCTGGTTGGCAGATACAGTCATGGCCAGGCCGTCTATGAGTATGTCGCATTTTTTAAAGCCATACTTTTGGGCCTTTGAGTAGATGTCTTTTATTATGTTTATACGTTCTTCAGCAGTGGCAGGAATCTGGTTGCCCATGATTGGGAGCAGTATGAACATTGCACCGTACTTGGCAGCAGCTGGCAGCAGCTTCTCAAGCCGCGCCCCCTCGCCCGAGATTGAGTTTAGTAGCGCCCGCCCTGGGTAGAGCCGCATGGCTTTCTCGGCCGCATCGGGGTTGGTTGTGTCTATGGATAGGGGCAGGCTGGTCTGCGGCGACAGAAGGGAGATTATCTTAAGCAGTGTCTCTTCCTCGTTTATACCGGGCATACCGGCGTTGACATCCAGTATTGCGGCCCCGGTGCTCTTCTGTTCTCGTGCAAAGGTCTGCACTGTGGTGAATATGCCTTCTTTCAGCTCGGCCTGGAGCTTTTTCTTTCCGGTAGGGTTTATCCGCTCGCCTATAATTCGCACCGGGCTGCCTGCCTGGGTTATCACTGCCTCGCGGGCGCTGGAAAGGGCGGCGTAGTCTGCTTTGGATGCCGGCCGTGGGCTGCATGGGGCCATGTTGGTTGCCAGAGCTTTGATATGATCAGGCGAGGTGCCGCAGCAGCCTCCCATAAAGTTTACTCCTGCCTCTGCAAACTGGGCTGCATAGGTTCCGAACTCGGTGCTTCCCATAGGGAACTTGGTCTTGCCATCTTCTATGTAGGGTAGGCCGGCATTGGGCTTGGCAACCAGCGGGATATGGGCAATCGGTTTAAGATGCTGTATTATAGGCAGCATCTCGGCAGGCCCCGATGAGCAGTTGCAGCCGAAGGCATGGACACCCAGACCTTGCAGAGTTATAAGGGCGGCCTCGGGGGTGGTGCCGTTAAGGGTGCGCACTGTGGGCTCGAATGTCATGGTGGTAAGGATAAAGTTGGGGCACATCTCCTTGATTGCAATAACCCATGCTCTGGTCTCCTGGATATCGATCTGGGTCTCTACCGCAAACATATCCACGCCGCCGTCCAAAAGGCCTTTGATCTGCCGCTTGAAGTTCTCTACAGCCTCGTCAAAGTCAAGCTCGCCGAAGGGTTTTATGAACTTGCCGCAGGGTCCGATGTTTCCTGCCACCAGCACTGTCTTTCCTGCATTGTCCGCACACTTGCGCGATACCGAGGCAAGGCGGCGGTTGACACTTTCCACATCATCGCAGCCATATTCTAAAAGCTTGTAATAGTTGCCGCCGAATGTCGGAGTATAGATTACATCAGAGCCAGATGAGATATAATCGTTGTGGATTGCCATCTGCACATCAGGGTGTTCCAGAGTCCACAGCTCGGGGCATACACCTGCCGGCATTCCCCGTTTCTGCAGCTGGGTTCCAGTGGCTCCGTCCAGTATAAGAATCTTTTTGGAAAGAAGTCCGTTTATCTCTTTGACGCTTCTCATTATCTGACTCCTGTCATTGCAATGACTGATTTTTCGGGCACCAGCATGCAGCTTTCGGTAAGATGGATATCAAACTGCTCAAGGTTCAGAAGGGAATAGAATATCCTCTGGTTGGCCAGGTCGAAATCACCGTATCCGGGGGAAAAACGCTTTTTGCTCACCACACGGCTCTGGTGCTTAAGCATTGTGGATGCATACTTTACTATCCACTCAAGGCCCCAGTCTGTTATCTCGCTGGCAGTTGCATCGAATATCACAGCTTTCTCGAGGTTGGTGCCCTTAAGCTCCTCGATTTTATCCATTATAGCTTTTCCAGATGTGGCTGCCATGATAAGTGCTGATGTCGCGTTTCCATTAAGTTTGGCGGGCAATGTGCCGGTTATGATGTCGCCCGTTTCCAGCTTTATCCCGTGCTCTGCACCTGTGAAATCCTGGATGGTATATGTCCCTTTAAGATTGATGTACCCGGCTGCTTCCTCTATCACAGCCTTGACTGCGTCAAGCTGGCAGCTGAGCATGGTGCTTGTGGACTTCTTGTAGCCCAGTCGGCTTAAGATGCGGGTATAGGGAATCTCGAAAGGTATATCCATGTGGCCAGTATGGCATATTTTTAAAATATTTGGTACTATTATAGTATGAGAAAAATAATAAAAGGGATTCTTGGTATGTGTCTTTTCCTGTTGATGTGCATTCCATGTATGTCCCAGGAGGCAAAATTGAAAGACGGATTATATGCAAAGATCATCACAGACAGAGGCGAGATACTGCTTCAGCTGGAGTTTGAGAAGGTGCCTGTCACAGTAATGAACTTCACCGGTCTGGCCGAAGGAAAAATCGACGGCGGACAGGGGCTTGGAAAGCCATTCTACGACGGCCTTAAGTTCCACCGTGTAATAAGCCAGGCAAACGGCGACCAGCAGGACTTTATGATTCAGGGCGGCGACCCGCGTGGAAACGGCACAGGCGGTCCAGGCTACTCGTTCCCGGACGAATTCGACATAAGCCTCAAGCACAACAAGCCGGGTGTCATCTCCATGGCAAACAGCGGCCCCAACACCAACGGAAGCCAGTTCTTCATAACCCATGTGCCTACACCGTGGCTTGACGGAAAGCATGCAGTGTTCGGTCATGTTATCGAAGGCCAGAAAGTTGTGAACGCCACAAGGCAGGGCGATACAATCAAGAAAGTGGAGATTATCCGCGTAGGCAAGAAGGCCGAGGAATTCAAGAACGACGAGGCTACATTCAAGGCCGAGATCAAGGCTATGGCCGATAAAGAGGCTGCCAAGTTCGCCGCAAAGCGTGAGGCCGACGAGAAGACTATAGCCAAGAAGTGGCCCGATGCAATCAAGACCGAGTCTGGACTGCGCTACATTGTACGCCGGAAGGGTACAGGCACCGAGTCTCCAAAGTATGGCCAGAAGGTCACAACCCACTATCAGGGAATGCTTCTTAACGGCAAGATGTTCGACAGCTCCTATATGCGCGGTCAGCCGCTGGTATTCCAGGTGGGGCAGGTTATCGAAGGCTGGAACGAGGCTCTTATGGATATGAAGAAGAACGAGAAGCGGACACTTATCATTCCTCCTGAACTGGGTTATGGTGCTGCCGGAGCTGGTGGAGTCATCCCTCCATATGCTTATCTTGTGTTTGAGGTTGAGCTTTTAGATTTCTGATTATTGCAGGCTGCTCCGGTTGAGGAGTGCTTTGCGTTTTATTTCTGCCTGGTAAAGCAGGCAGGAGAAGAAGGCCTGGATTTCGCAGTACACAATGTGTATTGAACGGATCAGGCCTTTTTTATGCTTTGGTGTCCGTGCCATTGCCGCAGTATGAACTCTGTTCCAGGTTGCGAAGACCTGTGGGATGAAGTTGATGGCCAAGGCCACAGCTAACGCAGGGCTTGATTTCCCCAGCGACTCTTTTATCTCAAGAGGAGATGTGGTCTCGAAAATAATCTGTGCCGCTATTGCGGTGATGAGGAACCGGATTGTGTAGAGAAGGCCAGCAGCAAGAGCATCCTTTATGGGCTGGTTGAACACCCGGAACAGTATCATGAGAGCCCCGATTATAAGGACAAACTTGACAGGCTTGAATGATGTTCTGCTGCATCCCGAGGCTGCAAAAAGGGCTATGGTGACTATAAGGCACAAAGCGGTGCGCATTATTATTCCTATGCTCATAACTGCTGTATAGGTGTCGCAGTTTCCTCCGGCAAAGGTTATAATGCACAGGGCAATCAGCCCCAGTATCTTGAGCTTCGCGCCCATGCGGTGCAGCAGAGTGCTTCCCTTGCGGTATGCGAACATGGTCACAGCCATATCATATCCTCTAGGGAGCGGTAAGAGGTGAGGGGATTTCTTATGCCCCATAGCTCAAGGTCTGTCTTAAGCCCATCCTGAGGAGTGCCGTCAAAGACCAGATGTCCTTTTGACAGCACCAGGAAACGGTCGGCCAGGGCCAGAACCTTCTCAAGCTCGTGGGTCAGAACCAGCACAGTTTTGCCCTCTTCCTTAAGCTGCCTCATGATTCCGCACACCTGCTTTACCCCCGGCCAGTCCAGGTTTGCAAAAGGCTCGTCAAAAATCACCAGGCTGCGTCCCATGGCCAGTATGCCAGCCACTGCCAATCTCCGTTTTTCTCCCCCAGACAGGAATCGGGCATAGGCATCTTTGCGCTCTTTAAGCCCTGTCTGCTCAAGGGCCATGGAAACACATTCGGCCAAGGCCTCTTTCTTAAGGCCGCAGTTCCTGGCTCCAAAGGCTATGTCCTCTGCCGGGGTCTCGCCAAGAATCTGTGAGTCGGCATCTTGGAACACCAGCCCCGCCTGACAGCCGTTCAGCTCGACAGTCCCTTCTGTGGGCTCGTCCAGGCCTGCGATAATGGACATAAGGACGCTCTTTCCGCTGCCGTTTGAGCCTGCAATCACGGCAAACTCGCCCCTGTTTATGCTGAACGACACATCCTTTAATGCGACAGTGCCGTCTGAGAATGTGCGGCCCACCCCTGACACAGCTAGGGCGATTTCAGACCTGGGCTCCATATTATTTCCCATTATAGCAGTCATCCTAATCCTGCCTTAAGTAATTGCTTATAACAGGCCGGAACTTCTTGGTAAGCAATACCATGAGTATGACCTTAACTATGTTGCCCGGGATAAATGGAATCAGCACCGCTGCCATGGTCTTGCCGAACCCGTAGCCGGTAAGCTGCATAAAGCGCACAATCCCGCATGCGAAAAGAACAAAGGTGGCAACCAGGGCCGCTGTTGTGATTACGATATATGTGGCGGCGGTGCTGTGCTTGCATCCCAAAGGCAGGAGGGCAGCCAGCAGCACGCCGGCTGCCACGGCCCCAAGGAGGTAGCCTGCCAGGAAGCCTCCGGTGGGGCCGGCCAGGATTACCTGGACTCCTGCCTTGCCGGTGAATACCGGCAGCCCGATGCAGCCCAGCACCAGGAAGATGACCACAGCACCAGCACCGTAGAGCGGCCCAAGTATCATGCCGGAAAGCATGGCAAGCATATCCTGTATAGCCACCGGAACTCCGCCCGGCAGCGGAATCTGTATAAAGCATCCTGCCGATATAAGCGCCGCAAAAAGGGCTGTGAGCACCAGAGGTGCCGATTTTTTCTTTTTCATTATGTAGCTCCTAGATGTGAAATTTTACAAAGCTGCTGGTGCCGGGAAGCAGAAGCTTTTCTACCCTAGAGCCGGGCGATTGGACTATGGCAAAGCCCAGGTGGTCTATCCCCTTGAATATGACTCTCTTTCCGCTGCCTGCAATATGCATCCTGTGTCCTGTGTCCATGCATAAGCGGTTCCATTCTTCAGCAAGCCAGGGCGACTCCTCGCAGGCCAGCTTCTCCTGCACCTTGAACTCATCCCAGAACCGGGTAAGAATCTCTTTTCTGGTTATAGGGGATTCCCTGTGGAATATGGTGTCTGTTTCAGGCAGCCTGGGCCTGTGGGTAATATTTATTCCTACCCCCAGATTGATCCAGCTGGTGAAGTTTCCGCAGGCAGAAAACTCCTCAAGTATCCCCACGACTTTGCCATCCTCAGACCATATGTCGTTGGGCCACCTGATGTAGAAGGGGCGTCCGGTTATGCGGCGCAGCACCTTGGTCAGTGCCACCTGGGCAGCCATAGTCATCCGGCTGTGGCCGGCAAGCATCATACGGTTCTTTGTTATAAGTGTGAATGCCAGACTGCCCCGGGTGGTGGTCCAGCTCTTGCCGCCCTGTCCCAGTCCGTGCGTCTGCATGTCGGCTGTGATTATGTGGGTCTCGCCAGGCTTGGTCCGGCCCGATTCTGCAATACGGTGCGCCTCGGCCATGGTGCTTCCTGTGGTCTTAAAGTGGGTGAACATTGCCTCATGGGAGCCGAATTCCCAAGGATATATGCTGTCGGCTAAATCATTTTCAAGCCTATATCCTTTCCTGCTTGCGCTTATGCCGTACCCAGCCTCCTGCAGAGCACGCACAGCCTTCCAGGCTCCCACCCGGGATACGCTGGCCTCCTCTGCAAGCTCCACTCCAGATACAATGCCCTGGTTTTCCCTAAGCATTTTAAGCACTTTATACTTTGCCGATTGTTTTTCGTTAACCATAGTATAAATATAGTTAACGAAATTGTTTGTTGTGTCAAGAGGCGGAATATGGTACACTATCCATAAAGTAGGAGATGCGATGAAAAGTTCGGGAAGAATACCGCTTTCGGTTCAGGTTATATATGGCCTTGGGGTAAGCTATGCTGTCTTTGACCAGATTTTTGCACAGTGGGTTCTGACCTACTATCTGCCGCCCCAGAAGTTCAGCTTCCAGGCTTTTATGTCGCCACTTTTCATTGCCCTGGCCCTTATGATATCCAGGTTTGTGGATATGGTATCTGACCCTCTGGTGGGGTGGTGGTCTGACAGGACAAATACCAAGTGGGGGCGGCGCATTCCTTTTATAGCATGGGGCTCCATACCCTTGGCTTTAAGCACTGTAGGATTCTTTTTCCCACCCAAGTCGGGGGGCATAGGCTCGTTTGCATACCTTGCCTGCATAGGAAGCCTTTTCTTCATTTTCTACACCATAGTGGGGGCTCCATATAATGCCCTTATTCCAGAGCTTTCCCAGAGCAGGGAAGACAGGCTTAATCTTTCCACTTGGCAGGCTGTGTTCCGTCTGGTGTATACAGCGGTTGCCATGATTCTTCCTGGCATCCTTATAGCCGCATTGGGCAAGGGCGATGACGAGAAAGGGCTCAGGCTCATGATTATCATACTGTCGGCTTTTGCACTTATTGGCCTTTTCCTGGTGGCTTTCGGGGTGGACGAGAAAAAGTATTCGGGCGGACAGGTCTCAGAAACCAGCCTGGGCGGTTCGCTCAGGATTATATTCAGCGAGAGATCGTTCATATGGTATCTGGGGGGGCTCACCTTCTTCTTCATAGGCTTCAATATACTGCGGGCAACCATGAACTATTTTGTAGTGGATATAATGGGAAAGAGCACTGCCATGATAACTCCAGTGTCGGCTCTGTTTTTCGGAACTGCGGCCCTCTTCTTCTATCCTGTCAAGAAATTCTCTTACAGGTTCGGCTACCGTATTCCTATGCTGATATCACTCCTTATGCTGTTTGTCCTGAGCCGTGCCCTTGGTATGCTGGGAAAAGGGCTTCCTGTCAATGCCGGTTATGCGATCTTCACCCTGTGCGGAATACCAGTGGCAGGGGCTGCCTTCATCTTCCCTCAGGCTATGCTCAGCGAGATAAGCGCCTATGTCTCATCAAAGTCAAAGGAGAAAATCGGTGGCATCTTCTTTGGAATCCAGGGGTTCTTCCTTAAACTTGCATTCCTGATATCTATTGCGGTGCTGCCTGCTGTGCTGGTGTGGGACGGCTCTGTTCCTTTCCTCCAGATGATGGTGAGTGTTCCCAAGCAGCCAGAGGCAGTGGGAATCTATCGGAGTGCCTTTGCATCTGGTATCTGTTTTATACTTTCGTTTGTATGCTACTGGTGCTACAAGGAGAAAAAAGCTGATGAATGATGATATGAAGAAGCAGATTGCCCTTTTGAACAACCAGGCCTTTGAGTGTTCGGAGAATGAGAACTGGGGGCAGGCTCTTGAATGCTGCAACAAGGCTCTTTCCCTGTGTGCAGACCCGGAAGTGCCTGCGTCCACCCGGGCAAGGGTGCTTTATAACAAGGCTATGGTGCTTATAAAGAAAGGGGATGTGGACCGGGGTACAGAGGTGCTTAAGACAGCCTCGGACCTGGTGCCTGATGATGTTCATTTCCTTACCGACTGCGGTCTTCTGTGCTACAACAACCAGTGCTTCTGCGAGGCTGGCTTCTATTACAGCATGGCAGAGAGGACCGGCCAACTGTCAGGGGCTCTCCTTAACAATATAGGGGTACTGAACTTCACCAACGGAGAATATGAGCAGGCAAAGGAATATTTTGAGCGGGCTGTGGTGGCTGACTCAGGAAGTCTGGATGCCTGGTACAACCTGGCCGATACCTATGAAGTTCTGGGAGAAAAGGAAAAGTGCGAATTTGCCCGGCAAAGGTACTTTAATCTTGAGAAAAAATCAGATATAATCGAAGAAAAATAATTAAGGAGACTGAGATGAATATTCTTATTTTCGGACCTAATGGAAGCGGCAAGGGAACACTTGGCGCAAAGATTAAGGAGAAATACCCAGTTGCACATATCGAGTCCGGCGCTATCTTCAGAGAGAACATCAAGGGCGGCACAGAGCTGGGAAAGGCTGCAAAAGCTTATATCGACAGAGGCGACCTGGTTCCAGATGACATCACTATCCCTATGATCCTGGACAGACTCCAGAAGGATGACTGCAAGAAGGGCTGGCTCCTGGATGGTTTCCCACGGAACAAGGTTCAGGCACAGAAGCTGGACGAGGCTCTCAAGGCAAAAGGTATCAAGCTGGACTACGTAGTTGAGATTCTTCTTGACAGACAGACAGCAAAGAACAGAATCATGGGAAGAAGACTCTGCGCCAACGACAACAACCATCCTAACAATATCTACATCGACGCAATCAAACCGAATGGAGACAAGTGCCGTGTATGCGGTGGTTCCCTCTCTGCAAGAAATGATGACCAGGACGAGGCAGCTATCACAAAGCGCCACGACATTTACTACAACACAGAGAACGGAACACTGGCTTCTGCATACTACTTCAAGGACCGGGCTGCAAAAGACGGTTTCAAGTATGTGACACTGGACGGAAGCAAGAGCGTACCGGAAGTTCTGGCACAGATGCTTTCAGCACTTGCATAAATAATAAAAAATAACCAATAGAAATACCCCTGCTGTTTATCTGGCAGGGGTGTTTTTTTATGGAATCACTTTTAGAATACAAACTGGACAAGGATCATGTAGCACAAGGTTCCTGCCGCAATGGAAAGAAGCATCTGCCGTCTCCAGAGATGGAGGTCGATAGTGACACCCAGGGCGAAAAGTTCCGGCAGACCGTGGTTTCCTGTCATGACAGAGACATCCTTAAGACAGTAGACAACAAGCATGCCGAATACAGCCACAGGCAGTGCTTTTCCAAGATAGCGGACAAATGGAGGAACTGCCTTGCCCGGGGTGAATACAAGGAAGGGGAGAGCCCTGGTCAGTACAGTTCCAGCGGTGCACAGTGCTATGGTGATGATCTGCTGAGTCAGTGTCATTCTTTTTCTCCTGCATGCTCAATGGGTTTCCTGAACACTGTGCAAAGGAACAGGATGCATACCATTGTGGGAATTATGAAGGAACTGGAGCCGAAGATAAGCCGGCAGACCACTGCTGAGAGCACTCCGAACAGTGCAGTATAGTTCTGTTTCTCCTTGAGCCACTGTTCCAGGAATATGACGGCAAACAGGGCAGTCATGACAAACTCAAGACCCTGGGTATTGAAAGTTATAAGGGAGCCCAGAAGACCCCCTATGGTGGAGCCTGTAACCCAGTAGAGCTGGTTGAGCAGGGTGACAAAGAACATGAACCATCCCTTGTCCACTCCATCAGGAACCTGGACTGTATAATTGATGGAGAAGCTCTCATCGCACATCCCGTAGATAAGGTAGTATTTCTTCCAGCCTGTGTTATTGTATATATCAAGCATGGAGATTCCATAGAACAGATGCCGGGCTTGTATCAGCAGGGCCACAAGTAAGGTCTGAAGCGGTGCGAAGGCAGATAAGAGCATCTGGGCTGCCACAAACTCAAGGGAGCCGCCGAATATGACCAGGCTCATCATCATCGGGTAGACAAAGCTGAAGCCCAATACATTCATGTAGATGCCATAGGTGAGCCCCAGGAACCAGAATCCTGCGAAGATAGGGATGGTGTATGGGAATGCGGCATTGAATGCTTTCAGTTTCATCAGATAAACCTTCCGGTGATGCTTTCTCTGCAGGCTTTGATATCAGCAGGGGTACCGCAGGCTACAATACGTCCTCCCTCTTCTCCGCCTCCTGGGCCCATGTCGATGATGTAGTCGGCACTGCGTATCACATCCAGGTCGTGCTCTATGACAATGACAGTAGCTCCGTTCTTTATCAAAGTGTCAAACACATTAAGGAGGGTCTGGACATCCAGCGGATGGAGACCGATAGTAGGTTCGTCGAATACAAAGACTGTGTCCTGCTGTTTTCTCCCCATCTCGCTGGCAAGCTTGAGCCGCTGAGCCTCACCCCCTGAAAGGCTGGGGGTCTCCTCTCCCAGAGTCAGGTAGCCCAGCCCCAGATCCTTAAGCACTTTGAGTTTTGGGGTCACACTCTTCATCGCTATGCAGAAATCGTATACTGAGTTGATGTCCATATCCATCAGCTGGGGCAGAGAACAGGAGGCTCCAGCCTTGTTTGTATACTTGATTGAGTATGCGTTTTTCGCATAGCGGGATCCATGGCATTCGGGGCAGGGAATATCCACGTCAGGGAGGAACTGGACATCCAGGCTTATAGAGCCGGTTCCGTCGCAGACAGGGCATCGGAGATTCCCGGTGTTGTAAGAGAAATCTCCTGCAGTGTGCTTCTGCTGTTTTGCATCCGGGGTCCGGGCATAGAGCTTTCGAAGTTCGTCGTGGACATTGGCGTAGGTGGCTACTGTGGACCTGATATTGATGCCGATAGGGGTGGCGTCAATCAGTTTTATCCGCTCTATGCCCGGGGCCTTTATGGCCTTGATATGGGCTGGCAGTTTTGTCCCCTGGGTCAGAGACTCCAGAGCGGGTACCAGGCTCTCCAGTATCAGGGTGGTCTTGCCGCTGCCCGATACGCCTGTTACAACAGTCAGGCATCCTTTTGGAATATCTACTTTGAGCGGTTTTACTGTATGTATAGCTCCGGTGGATAGGGTGATTTTGCCTGAGACAAGCTCAGGCTGACGAGTGGTGTCAGGCTGACGAGGTGATGTGTCATTCTGACGAAGGTCAGCCTGACGTGTGGCAGCCAGGAAGGGGCCGATCTGGGATTTCTTGTTTTTTATGATATCGGGGATAGTCCCTTCTGCAATAACTTTTCCGCCGTCGGCTCCAGCTCCCGGTCCCAGCTCGATAAGCCAGTCGGCCTCCTGAAGTATCTGGGTGTCGTGGTCCACTAAAAGGACAGAGTTTCCGTCGGCCACCAGGTCGTGCATGACACCGTTGAGGCCTTTTATGTTGGCCGGGTGGAGCCCGATGGAGGGCTCATCCAGCACATAGAGCACTCCGGTGGTACGGTTCCGCACAGAGCGGGCCAGCTGCATCCGCTGCCTCTCTCCGGTGGAGAGGGTAGAGGCTGCCCGGTCCAGGGTCAGGTATCCTAAACCTAAGTCCATAAGCCGCCGTGCCACATCCTGGAAAGACTGGACAATGCTTCTTGCCATGGGACGCATTTCATCAGGCAGGGAATCGGGAACTCCGGCTGTCCACTCCACCAGTTCTTTAAGTGTCATAGTGCAGGCCTGGTCCAGCCCTATACCCCTAAGCTTTGGGGCACGGGCAGCTTCGGAGAGTCGGGTTCCGTGGCAGTCCGGACAGATATCTTCCCTTAGGAATTTCTCCACTCGTTTCATCCCTTTCTCGTCCTTTACTTTGGACAGGGCGTTCTCCACGGTATATGTGGCGTTGAAGTAGGTAAAGTCCATCTCTCCGGAGGCCCCGTTGGTCTGGTTCTGATAAATCATGTGATGCTTTATTGCAGGGCCGTTGAATACTATATCTTTTTCTTTCTCGGTCAGGTCCCGGAATGGGATATTGGTCCGCACCCCAAGCTCCCGGGCAATATCCTTCATAAGAGACCACATCAGAGTCTGCCAGGGGGCAACCGCTCCTTCGTCGATAGTAAGGGAATCGTCTGGAACCAGTGTGGAGCGGTCTACGGTACGGATAGTACCGGTGCCCCCGCAGGTGGGGCAGGCCCCCTGGCTGTTGAAGGCAAGCTCTTCGGCTCCCGGCGGATAAACCTGGACACCGCACTTGGGACAGAATATATCCTGCTCTGCCGCCACTGCCAGGGTGGGATTAAGATAATGCCCGTTGGGACACCTGTGGTTTGCAAGCCTTGAGTACATAAGGCGCAGGCTGTTAAGAAGCTCTGTCCCTGTGCCGAATGTGGAGCGGATTCCTGGTACCGACGGCCGCTGGTGCAGGGCAAGTGCGGCAGGTACATACAGTACTTGGTCAACGTCGGCCTTGGCCGCCTGGGTCATCCTGCGGCGGGTGTAGGTGGAAAGGGATTCCAGATACCGCCGGGACCCCTCGGCATAGAGGACTCCCAGGGCCAGAGAGGACTTGCCGCTTCCAGAAACTCCGGCTATGGCTGTAATCCTGTTCAACGGAACATCAACATCGATATTTTTAAGATTATGTACCCGGGCACCCCGGATTTCGATATGGTCTGGACTCATAATG
>JAFSOR010000026.1 GCA_017446885.1 Spirochaetia bacterium
ACATCCCCTGCCGCAAGGCACTGAAAACCCCTGACAGATGATCAGGTCGATAGGCCGGAAGTATAAGCACAGCAATGTGTTCAGCTGACCGGTACTAATTAGTTGTGAGGCTTGACCATATTATCCTTATGTCCCTTCTGCCCTGCACTTCCTTTCCGGAATACGGAAGGGAAATGCAGAGCAAGAGTCAGCCTGGTGACTATGGCGGAGGTGTCCCACCCGTTCCCATCCCGAACACGGAAGTTAAGCCCTCCCGCGCCGATGGTACTGTTCAATCGGGAGAGTAGGTCGTTGCCAGGCTTTTTTATTTCTATGTAATCATTTACAAAATTTTTTAAAATTTTTTCTCAAAATTTGAAGCAAAATTGATTTTTTTTGTGTATATACCATCGGAGGCAGTATATGTTTGTATTGAATTATTGTCACGGTGGATTTGACGGAGACATAGTCTCTGTGGAGGCAGACCTCAGGATGGGCATTCCCGGCATCGACATTGTTGGGATGGCCGATGTGGCTGTCAAGGAGTCGGCAGAAAGGGTCAGAATAGCAGTAAAGAATTCAAACCTCGATTTTCCTAAAGGACGGGTCGCTGTTAATCTGGCTCCTGCTGGGGTGCGCAAGGAGGGGGCTTATTTCGACCTTTCCATTGCCATTGCAATACTAAGTCAACATGGAACCATCAGGCCGAACAGTTTCAAGGTTATGGTGCTTGGAGAGCTTGAGCTTTCCGGCAGGATAAGGGCTGTCAAAGGGACACTTTCGGCTGTCATTGCAGGACAGGATGCAGGTGTCGATTATTTCATTGTTCCCGAGGATAACTATCTTGAGGCCTGCTCTGCGCTGGCAAAGAATATTTATCCATGTAAATCTCTTTTAGATGCGGTAGAGAAGCTGAATGCCCTGGCTTTCCATGCAAACATCGCAGCTCCAAGACTTAAGCTGGAACCCCAGGCCGCAGCTCAGGATATGTATGGCGACATGGCCGATATCCAGGGGCAGGAGTACCTTAAGCAGGCACTTTTGACTGCAGCATCAGGGCATCATAACATAATGCTGTTCGGCCCTCCGGGAAGCGGCAAAACCATGGCGGCCCAGCGGCTTGTGACACTGCTGCCAGACCTCGATTATGAAAAATCTATAGAGACCACAAGAATCCATTCCATAGCAGGAATACTAAAGAACGGCAGTGGTCTTGTGGGGCGCCCTCCTATGCGTATGCCGCATCATACCGCTTCACTCGAGGGCATTATAGGGGGCGGGAAAAACCTGCGCCCTGGGGAAATCTCGCTGGCCCACAACGGCATACTCTTTCTGGACGAGGCACCAGAATTCCATAAGAACGTGCTCCAGAGTCTTAGGGAGCCAGTGGAGCGGCACAGGGTAGATCTGGCCAGGGCAGGCAAGAACTACTGGTATCCTGCCAACTTCCAGCTGGTTCTGACCACCAACCCCTGTCCATGTGGCAACCGGGGCAAGGCAGACAGCGTATGTGTCTGTTCCAACAGCGAAGTAAGCACCTATTGGAAACGGCTTGGTGGAGCTCTTTTGGACAGGATTGACATACGCATTCCGGTGCGGCCGCTGGGCGCCGAGGATATGGTGCTGTCAGGCAGTCAGGCAAAGACCAGCGCAGAGCTCCGGCAGCAGGTTGAAAAGGCATATGAGCTCCAGAAAAAGCGGTTTGAGGGAACTGACATAAGCTTTAATTCCAATATTCCGCCAGGTCGTATAGCCCAGTATATACAGCTTGAGGATTCTGCACAGGAGATATTTTCAAAGGCGGTAAAGCGGTTTTCCCTTTCCACCAGGGCGTGCCACTCGGTTCTCAAGATTGCCCGCACTATAGCAGATATGGTAGGAGATACCGGCATCAAACTGAAGAATGAGCATATCCTGGATGCAGTGCAGATGCGCCGCTATGGGGACAGCGACTTTTTCCGGAACTGAAAGCTGCATACATTGAACTAAATCAATTTGTGTATTAAACTGTAAGCGGTAAAAAGGGAGTATCTGCTTTGTCCAGGCTTGTAAAAAAATGTGCTGTCCCCATACTCATCATATTCCTCTGGTGGCTTGTGGTGCGCTACTTCCGTGTCAACGCATTCCTCTTTCCTCCGCCAGACCGTATTCTTGCTGCATTCAAGCGGCTTATAGAGCGGGATGAGCTTCAGAGGAATATCTCTACATCGTTTGTCAGGGCATTCAGAGGTTTTTCCCTTACCCTGTTATTCGCAATACCGCTTGGTGTGCTGTTCCATTCTTTCAGAAAGTTTTTCTCTTATTTTGATGGACTTATGAACTTTCTGCGGAACGTGCCGCCATTGGCAATGATTCCCCTTCTGATACTCTGGTTCGGCATTGACGAGGCATCCAAGCTGGCCGTTATTGTGCTGTCCTGTTTCTTCCCTATATTCCTTAATACTTTGTCAGGACTGAATAATGTTGATAAAAAGCTTCTGGTCATGGGCGATTCTCTGGGACTGAGCCGGCTGGAGAAAATCCGCTATATTCTTATTCCCGAGGCTGCCCATTCGGTAATCACAGGGCTAAGACTGGCATTGGGCAACAGCTGGCGTGCCCTTATTGCTGCCGAGATGATTGCTGCATCAAGCGGCATAGGTTATATGATTCTGGATGCCGAAGAGATGGCTAAGACCGATGTTGTCTATGCCGGCATTATCACAATAGGTGTCATGGGGCTTTTTATGGACAAGATGTGCCTGCTTATTCTGGCCAAGCTGTGTCCATGGGTGGAGGATGTGAAAGGTGAGTGATATCTCTGTATCTGGAATAACCAAACAGTTTGTCCTTAAGGACAGGACTATCACTGCAGTTGACGACATATCCCTATCTATCCAGGACGGCGACTTCATTACAGTGGTGGGGCCCAGCGGCTGCGGCAAGAGCACTCTGCTCCACATAATAGGTGGGCTTTTGGAACCTGACAAAGGTTCCATATCATTCGAGAAAGGGACAGGACGCTGCGGTTTTGTGTTCCAGGAGCCCCGCCTTTTGAACAGCGCCACAGTAAGGCAGAACCTGCTTTTGGCTATGAAACATATAAAGAGCAACAAGGAGAAGGAGCAGGTGCTTTCCGACACTCTTTCTTTCCTGGAGCTTTTAGAATTCATAGACGCTTATCCGAACCAGCTTTCGGGTGGAATGGCCCAGCGTGCCGCAATAGGGCGTGCTCTGTGCCGTCAGCCCGATGTAATGCTTATGGACGAGCCTTTCAGCGCCCTGGATGCATTCCTCCGTAAAAAGCTGCAGGACGAGCTTATAAATCTGTATCAGAACCGTAATCTTACCATAGTTTTCGTGACCCACGATGTATCCGAGGCCGTATATCTGGGCAAGAAGGTTGCAATAATGAATGCAGGCCGGATTGAGAAAGTTATAGATGTGGACATGGACTATCCCCGCAAGAGGAGCGGAATCGAGTTCAACACTATATCCGAGACAATACTGGACACCATAGCTGGCTTGCGTAAATAACATAAAATTTGTAGTATATAAAAATGGAAATATTAAGGGGAATTCCAGCATCGCCTGGTATCTACATAGGAAAGGCATTCCTTTTCCTGGAAGAAAAAATCTCAATCACCAGATATAAGATAGAGCCGGATCGGATCAAGGACGAACTTGAGCGTCTGGACAAGGCTTTTGAAGATGCCAGGAATGACCTTGAGAATCTTAAAGTGGTAAACAGCGGCATTATGACCAGCGGAGAAAGCTTCCTGATCGACACCCACATAATGATGCTGAGCGATCCCGATTTCCGCGACAAAATAGATAAATATCTAAAAAAATATAAAGTCAATGCCGAGGCCGCTGTATTCTCATCAATAAAGGAATATATCGGAGAGCTCTCTTTATCTACAAACACATATGCAAAGGAGCGCATAAGCGATTTCCGCGACATAGCACGCCGTGTTTTAGGCCGTCTTACATCCCGCTTTTTGCGCAACCTGACCTCGCTTAACGAAGAATGTGTTGTGGTTTCCCGCGATATTCTGCCATCCGATGCCATAGTGATGGACAAGACCAAGGTAAAGGGGATTGTGCTTGAGGCAGGTGGCCGTACTTCTCATACCGCCATCATAGCCAGAGCCTTTGGTATTCCGGCCGTGCTTGGTGTGCAGGATATATTGCAGAAGGCAAACCGCGACTGCACCATAATTGTGGATGGCTACGGCGGCAATGTTGTGATAGATCCAGACAGGGCCACAATAGAAGCCTATATCGAGAACATGGAGAAAAATCATCAGATTGCCCAGTCGCTCCGCCAGTATATCCAGAAAGTGGCTCAGACCGACGATGGCAGACGTGTTTTCATAAAAGCCAATATAGAGTTCCCCGAGGAGATAGAGACAGTAGAGGCCCTGGGTACCGACGGTGTGGGACTTTTCCGTTCCGAATTCCTCCTTATGCAGAACGAGTATCAGACAGACGAGGAAAAACAGTTTGCAGTTTATAAAAAGCTTCTTGAGAAGGCAAATGGACATCCGATAACAATCAGGACATTGGATATTGGAGGGGACAAGATGCTCTCTGCGCATGGGGACAACAGCGAGCGTAACCCCCTTTTAGGCTGGCGTGGCATAAGGTTCAGCCTTACAGAACAAGAGATGTTCATATGCCAGCTCCGTGCCCTCTACCGAGCTTCGGTCTACGGAAACCTCAAGATTATGTTCCCCATGATTGCCACTATGGAGGAACTTGATTCTGCCCTGGCTATTGCGGCACAGGTACGAACTTCGCTTAAAGACTCCGGCTATAAGATTAACGAGGAAGTTCCCATAGGAATGATGATGGAGGTTCCATCTGCCGTACTTGCAGCCGATTCCTTTGCATCCAAGGTTGCATTCTTCTCCATAGGTAGCAACGATCTTATCCAGTACACCATGGCCATGGACCGCGGCAACGAGCGTGTGGCATACCTGTATCAGCCCTTCAACCCTGCTATTCTAAGGCTTTTAAAGATGGTCATCGATGCAGGTAAAAAGCACGATATAAGCGTAAGTGTATGCGGAGAGATTGCTGCCGACCCGCTGTGTGCCATAGTTCTTCTTGGAATGGAGATAGATGAGCTTTCCATGAGCTCCCAGAGCATATCGGTGATTAAAAAGATTATCCGCAATGTGCTTTTTACCGAAGCCAAGGAGACAGTTGCAGAAATAATGGATATGGACAACGGAACCAAGATTTATAATTATCTCAGGACAAAATATAATGACAGATTTGGAATATATCTCTGAAAAAAAATTTCCCTGCGTTGTCATTGCAGGCCGGCCCAATGTGGGTAAATCGACACTGTTCAACCGTTTCCTTAGAAAGCGCAGGGCCATAACCGACCCTATCCCCGGTGTGACCCGCGACCCGGTAAGCGGCATCTGCGACCTTGCAGGGCGCAAGATAAAGCTTACCGACACAGGTGGAATCGACTATTCCAAAGAGGGTTTCGCCTCGCTTATAACCGAAAAAAGCCTTGCAGCCCTGGAAGAGGCCGACCTTATCCTTCTGCTTTTGGAGGGGAGGGAACTTAATAGCGCAGATGAGCATATAATACAGCAGCTGCGTAAATATACCGACAAGGTGTTCCTGGTCATAAACAAACTGGATTCGCCAGAGAAAGACGATGATATCTGGAACTACCATTCCCTTGGATTCAGGACAGTGATAGGCATCTCATCTGCCCACGGAAGGAACATAGATACCCTGGTGGCAAAGATGCGTGAATTCCTGGATGCAAAAATACCACCCGAGAACGACCTGCCGGAGGATGAAGCACAGGAACAGGCCGAGAACGCCCGTATCAACGAGATAAAGCTTTCTATCATCGGAAAGCCAAACACAGGAAAATCGACCCTCATAAACTCTCTTACAGGGAAAGATCTTTCTATAGTTTCTGATGTTCCAGGCACCACCCGGGATGTCATAGAGGGGCAGTTTGTCTACCGCGACATAAAATATACAATCTACGATACCGCTGGAATACGGCGCAAGAAGAAAGTGACCGAGGATGTTGAGTACTATTCTGTGAACCGGGCCATAGGCAGCATAGAGAATGCCGAGGTTGTGCTTCTTATGGTGGACTGCACCGAGGGGCTTACAGACCAGGATAAAAAAATTGCAAGCCAGATAGTCAAGAAAGGGCGTGGAGTGGTCATAGTCCTTAACAAGTGGGATATGAAAAGCAATATCCCGAATGCCGAGCAGGCCATGAAAGACAGGCTCAAGTTCCTGTTCCCAATCCTTGATTTTGCCCCTGTAGTGCCTATCTCTGCCAAGAACGGCGAAGGAATAGACAAGCTTCTGGATGCAGTGTTCAAGGTAAAGAAACAGCTCTTTACCAGGGTAAGCACATCGGACCTGAACAAGGCGGTTCGTGAATGGGTGGACGACTATCCAGTGCCTGCCGCAAAAGGGAT
Source organism: Spirochaetia bacterium (assembly GCA_017446885.1). Taxonomy (GTDB): domain Bacteria; phylum Spirochaetota; class Spirochaetia; order CADAEX01; family CADAEX01; genus CADAEX01. The sequence goes on from JAFSOR010000026.1 coordinate 6,432, forward strand.
AAGATATAAAATAAGATATGCCACACAGCCCGAGGTGTTCCCCACCCGTTTTATCCTGTTTGTGAACAGGGCCGACCGTTTCCCCGATGCATATATCAGCTACATAAAGAACAAAATCCGAAAGCGTTTCCGCTTAAGCAGTATTCCGTTCGATGTGGAGATCCGCGAGACTAAAAGCGGAAAAGATGATGAATGATAAAAAGACCAACGCCATGCGCATTCTGGATGGGCTTGGAATAAAGTACTCTGTCACAGGGTATGATGTCGACCCAGACAATCTGGATGCTCTTTCTGCCGCCGCAAAACTGGGAGTCTCGCCTGAGTGTATATTCAAGACTATAGTGATGCGTAACGACAAAAACCTTATCTTTGTCTTCTGTGTAAGTGCCGAGTCGGAGGTAAACCTAAAAAAGGCACGCTCTGTAACCGGCAGCAAGGAGATAAAGCCTGTAAAGATGACAGAACTCCTGGGCCTTACCGGCTACATAAGGGGCGGCTGCTCCCCGATAGGCATGAAGAAAAAGTACCCGCTCTATGTGGACGAGACTGCCACACTGTTCGATGAAATCTATGTAAGTGCCGGCATCCGTGGCAAGCAGCTTATCATTTCTCCGGATAACCTTATCAAAGCAACCGATGGCATCTTTGCCGATATTGCAACAACTGTCGCCACTTGAATTATTTACTTATATCTAATATCCTTAAACTATGAGTGGTGCTAAATCAGAAAACGTTATATCCCGTTTCTTATACAAAGTATTTATCGACGGGTTATCAGGAATGGCTCTGGGCCTTTTCTCAACACTGATTGTAGGAACTATACTGGCTCAGATAGGAACACTTTTAGGTGGACAGGTCGGCAAGACTATAGTAAGCATTGCCAATGTGGCCAAAGGGCTTACTGGTGCAGGAATAGCTGTCGGTGTCGCATATAAGTTCAAGGAATCGCCGCTGGTTACCATTTCTGCTGCTGTAGCCGGCCTTGCAGGTGCCTTTGCAAGCTCTATCTTAAGCGGTGCAGCTTTTGCAGGCGGCGCCCTGGTGCTTAAAGGCCCCGGCGAGCCCCTGGGTGCGTTCATAGCTGCCTTTGTGGGCATAGAATTGGGGCATCTGGTGTCGGGCCGGACAAAGCTTGATATCCTTATCACACCTATCATAACCATAGTCACAGGAGCTCTGGTGGGGCTCTGGGTGGGCCCTCCGATATCCAAGTTCATGACAGCGGTTGGTGCCCTTATCAACTGGGCAACTGTACAGCAGCCAGTCATAATGGGAATACTTGTATCTATAATCATGGGTATGTGCCTTACACTGCCTATAAGCTCTGCAGCCCTGGGAATAATCCTGGGACTTTCAGGCATTGCCGGAGGTGCAGCTGTGGCAGGCTGCTCGGCCCAGATGGTGGGCTTTGCAGTCATGAGCTATAAAGATAACGGAATAAGCGGTCTTTTTGCCCAGGGCATAGGAACTTCCATGCTGCAGATGCCCAATATTGTGCGTAAGCCTGCTGTATGGCTGCCACCTATCCTTGCCAGCGCAGTCCTTGGGCCAATCTCGGCCAAGGTGCTGGGTATGACATGCGGTCCTGTAGGTGTAGGAATGGGAACATCCGGCCTTGTGGGGCAGATAGTGACATATCAGACCATGTCCGCAGCCGGCGTGAACAGCGGCATAATCATGGCCGAGATCATTATAATGCATGTGGCTGCCCCCGCTGTCCTTACCCTGCTTTTTGCAGCATATATGCGCAGGAAAGGGTGGATCAATCCAGGCGACCTTAAGCTGGATATCTGATTTATGATTTCTGCGGCCAAGTACTTTCAGCAGGGTAACTACGACAAAGTTATCCGTATTCTGGAGCCACAGGTGTTTGAGCACCGGGACGACTGGAAGTTCTACAGCTATTTAGGATACTCATCGCTTTATACTGGCGATTTTATCAAGGCAAGCTCGTACCTTCAGCGTGCATTGCAGATAAATCCGACTGCTCTAGAGCTTATGTATGGTATTGCAGTTCTGCATCTTAAAAAAGGGGAAACTGCCGATGCTGTGCGGCTTTGGCTTCATATACTTCATAAGAAACCAGACGACACCTATGCAAAAGAGGGGCTTGAATTCATCAATTCCACCGACAACAAGCAGCTTTCAAGGCTTCTTACCCTGAAAAAATGCCGCAGCTTTTTGCCATGCCGCGACAACCGTAAAAAATATCTTATCAAGGTGGGGATAGTGGGCGGTATACTTTTTGCTGCACTGCTTTGTACCATATTTCTTGCAATGACATGCAAGGCAGGAGATTTATTATGAGGGCAGTTGTGCAGCGGGTGCTGAATGCCCAGGTCCAGGTAGGAGATCAGTGTGTAGGCAGGATAGCGGAAGGAGTTCTGGTCTATCTTGGGGTCCACAAGGATGACACTGACAAAGATTTTGATTATATTTTAGATAAGGTTATAAACCTTAGGATTTTTTCAGATGCCGATGGCAGGATGAACCTCTCGGTGCTGGATACCGGCGGCGAGATTCTGGTGGTGTCCCAGTTCACATTGTTGGGCGATGCCAGGCGGGGCAGAAGGCCATCTTACGGAGAAGCGGCTGGGAACGAGAAAGGAAATCTCTACTATCAGCGTTTTCTCTATTCTCTCAAGGAGAAGGGGATAAAGACAGCGTCGGGGCAGTTCGGGGCAGATATGCTGGTTTCGTACACAAATGATGGCCCTGTGACTATTCTTTTGGATTCGTTTAAAGATTTTTGATAGATTTTTTTAAAAAAATTTTGTAAACTTGAAGCAAAATTAAAAAAAATGTTGTTAATCCATTTAGGAGGCTTGAATGAGTAAAGAGAAAAAAACAGGAAACGAAGAAAAAGCAATGGCTTTGGAAGCCGTTAGACTCCAGATGGAAAAACAGTTTGGAAAAGGCTCCATCATGAAGCTTGGAGACAAGGCTGCAAACGCAGGTGTGCAGGTTATTCCGACCGGTGCTCTGACATTGGATGCTGCCTTGGGTATTGGCGGTTATCCCAAGGGAAGGATTATCGAGATTTATGGTCCCGAATCCTCTGGAAAGACCACCTTGGCGCTTCACGCTATAGCAGAAAGCCAGAAGCAGGGAGGTATTGCCGCCTTTATCGATGCAGAGCATGCGCTGGATCCAGTGTATGCTGCAAACCTTGGGGTTAACACCGACGAGCTGTGGGTGTCCCAGCCAGATACCGGCGAGCAGGCCCTTGAGATTGCAGAATCCCTGGTGCGCTCCGGTGCTGTGGACATTATAGTTATTGACTCGGTCGCAGCCCTTACACCACAGGCAGAGATAGAGGGCGATATGGGAGATTCCCACATGGGACTCCAGGCAAGGCTTATGAGCCAGGCCCTCAGAAAGCTGACCGGTATTCTTGCCAAGTCAAACACCTGCCTTATATTCATCAACCAGCTGCGCATGAAGATTGGTGTAATGTTCGGAAACCCCGAGACAACCACAGGTGGAAATGCCCTTAAATTTTACTCATCCATCAGGATGGAAGTACGGAAGATCGAGACCATTGACAAAGGTGCCGATGATGTAATTGGAAACAGAGTGCGGGTCAAGGTAGTCAAGAACAAGATGGCTCCTCCTTTCAAGAAGACAGAGCTCGAGATTATGTTCGGCAAGGGAATATCTGTATCGGCCGCTCTTATTGATGCAGCAATGCAGTTCGGCATAATCCAGAAGAGCGGAAGCTGGTTCTCGTATAACGGCGAGAAAATAGGTCAGGGCAAGGAGAACACCAAGCAGTTCCTGGAATCCAATCCAGACCTGTTCGCCGAAATTGACGCAAAAGTCCGCGCCCAGCTGTTCCCGGCACCGCAAGAGGCTTAAAGAGGCAAAAAAATGGAAGAATTGAAGCTGGAAGAAACTGCAGCCGATGAATTTGCCGATATACGACCTTATGAGGGAAAGGAGTTTACCGACGCCCTCGCAAGGCTTCTGGCTAACAAGAACTTAGTAACTGTATTCAGAAGACAGGCGTGGCCTGCATTCCCTGAATTCTTTGCACCAGTGGTGGATACCCTCTGCCACTGGTATCTTAAATTTCTGGTAAGGAATGTAAAGACATCCGACGAGCTCCATGCCCTTATTCTGGAACGCCTTATAAGCCTGGTGGTAAAAGGGACTATAACGGAATTCACCTCTACAGGCAGCGAGAACCTTGAGGCTGGAAAGCATTACCTGTATATGTCCAACCATAGGGATATTGCAATGGATCCTGTGGTGGCCGACTACATGCTGCTTAAGCGAGGATTCCCAAGCTTCCAGACCGCATTTGGCGACAACCTGCTTACAAGCCGCGAGGTGTCCGATGCAATCAGGATAAACAAGGCCTTTATAGTGCAGCGCGGGCTTGAGCCTCTGGCACAGCTTAAATCATCTATGACTCTTTCCAGGTACATACGGGAGACTATTCAGAAAAAAGATTCTGTCTGGATAGCCCAGCGGGAAGGAAGGGCCAAGGATGGCGACGACAAGACCAATCCAGCCATAATCAAGATGTTTGCTCTGTGCAACAGGCAGACAGGGCTCAATTTTACCGAATACATCAACAGCCTTAACATTACCCCTATAGCGGTATCCTACGAGTTTGACCCTTGCGACAGGCTCAAGGCCAGGGAAACTGCCCGTAAAATGGAGAAATCGCTCAGGAACGAGGTGTATGAGAAGCGGAAAAACGAGGATTTTATAAGCATAGTCCTTGGCATACAGAACAAGAAAGGTCGTGTCCACGTGGCCTTTGGAAAGCCTCTTTACCGCGAGGAATGGAAGAATGCCAAAGAAGTGGCCCAGGCTGTAGACGATTTTATTCTGACCAACTACAAGCTGTGGCCAAGCAACTATGTGGCATATGATATAATGCACAGCACAGACAAATATGTGAAAAAGTATACCAAGGAGTATCGGGACAAGTTCATGGCACGCTTCAGACGGCTGCCTCCTACAACACTTCCGTTTGTCCTTGGAACCTATGCAAAGCCGGTGGAAAATGCGGAACTTTATACTGAGTAAACTTCTCATTCTGTTATGCCTTGTCCTGCTTCTTGGAAGCTGCTCCGAAAGCGCCCCCAAGATAAGCCAGACTTTCTGGCAGGTCAACCTTATGCACGACCAGAATACAGGAAAGAATTCCCAGGCCCTCACCATTTTTGTCATGGCCAGCGATGATGACGGCGTTGACGATATGGATAAGATGTATGTCATAAACGACGAGCATCAGCTGTACTGGGAAATCTCTGGCAACAACCTGCGTCTGGAAAAATATGGCGAAAACGAGGTGTGGATGGGAAGCAACTTTATAACTATGCCTACTCCGGAAGAAAATCTGCCCAGCGGAACATACCGTATCCTGCTTTTGGATTCATCGGGAGAACGGGCTAAGACATCGGTCGTTATAAACAACAACATCAAAGAAATTCCAGAAAAATGGCCTGTCCTTACAAAGATGAGCGGCGGAGTCATCGTAGACGGCAAGGCCGACTATATATGGGGGCTTCAGGGCGATGGTCTTTTCGGCGGCGAATTCCAGGTTGCACCAGGCCTTGTAAGCACAGGTGGCAAGAGGTTCTCTTCCTACTATCTTTACAGCTACCTTCCCGATAAAGGCTATGGCCTTATAACCGGGCCTTTCTGATTATTACCGGCAAGTGATAAAAAAAAGAGCAGCCAAGACTGACTGCTCTTTTTTTGTGTCGTACTGAACTTGTTTCAGCATGACAGCTATTATTTAGCTGCTTCTCTCTTTCTCATGTAAAGGAGGAATGCAGCCAGGATTGCAAGTCCTATGATGATAGAGATAGGAGCATTCTTAGTAAATCCTGCAACAATGTATGTGATGAACGAGATGATAGCAACAGAGATTGCATATGGCAGCTGTGTTGCTACGTGGTTCACGTGGTTACACTGAGCACCGGCACTTGCCATGATTGTTGTATCAGAGATTGGCGAGCAGTGGTCGCCGCATACTGCACCAGCCATACATGCAGATATGGAGATAATCCGGATCGGATCGCCTGCTTCTGGGAATGCAGATATACAGATTGGAATCAGGATACCGAATGTTCCCCATGATGTTCCTGTTGCAAATGCAAGTCCGCAAGCAATAAGGAAGATTATTGCAGGCAGGAAGTTCTTAAGTCCTGCGGCGCTCCCTTCTACAACGCCTGCTACATAGTCTGCTGCTCCCAGGCTGTCTGTCATAGCCTTGAGTGTCCATGCCAGGGTCAGGATAAGGATAGCAGGAACCATAGCCTTGAATCCTTCTGGAACACAAGCCATGCACTCCTTGAAGGTAAGTACCTTACGTGGCAGGTAGAAAATCAATGTCAAGATCAGTGCTGCCATGGAGCCGATTACCAGACCAACCGATGCGTCACTGTTGGCAAAAGCATCCACAAAGCCGGCCTTGTCCTCGCCGGTTGCAAAGAAGCCGCCGGTGTAGATCATGCCAAGTACGCACATAACAATAAGAACTATAATCGGGAATACCAGGTCGATTACCTTGCCGTTGCCGATTGCTATATTTTCCTGGTCGTCCTGTTTCTCGGTCACTCTTGCGACAGCTGCCTCGAATTTCTTCATTGGACCGAAGTCCAGGCTGAATATGGAGAGCAGGATCATCATGCCGATTGTGAACAGTGCGTAGAAGTTATAAGGAATTGCGCTGCAGAAGAGTGCGATTCCGTTCTGTCCTTCTGGAGCAAAGCCTGCTACTGCTGCTGCCCATGAGCTTATAGGTGCTATGATACAGACAGGGGCTGCAGTTGCATCGATAAGGTATGCCAGCTTTTCCTTTGAAATCTTGTAGTTGTCGGTTACAGGTTTCATTACGCTGCCGACTGTAAGACAGTTGAAGTAGTCATCGATAAAGATAAGGATACCCAGGGCAATTGTTGCCAGCTGAGCACCGGTTTTAGTCTTGATACGTTTTTTAGCCCAGTTTCCGAAAGCAGCAGATCCGCCTGCTTTGTTCATAAGGCATACCATAATTCCTAAGATAACGAGGAAGATGAGAATACCGACGTTCCAGCTGTCAGAAAGCTGAGACACCATTCCATCCTGAAGAACATGCTCGAAGAATCCAGTGAAAGAACCTCCGGCATAGATGGCTCCACCGATAAGGATACCGATGAACAGGGAAGAATAAACCTCCTTGGTTATAAGAGCCAATGCGATGGCGATAATCGGTGGAAGAACCGAGATAAAGCCATAGTTCATAGTTTCCATAAATACTCCTTGTTTTATAGATTATACCATAGAACCAGAAAAAAGAAACAACTTTTTTCACAATATTTATTTTTAGATTACTTTTTTATATATATTTCATCGCAGTTCTCCTTTCCGAACGAGAATTTAGAGGTGGGCACCGTGTGCCAGTCCTCCTTGGAACCGGTGTCGTCTGAGACACTGGTGCGGCATATGGAGCGGGTGGCGGTGGAGTCGGATGAAACAATGCAGTCCTCGGGGGTTATCTCGTCGCCTGCTATGACCCAGCCTCCGGCTTCCACAATCTCATCGGCCTGCAGCATGAACTTGGCGCTGCCGAACCCCCGGTAGTTTGCATCTGACTCCGAGGTGCGGTTTGTGTAGATGGCTGCATCCATAAGCTCTCCATAAGGGTTGGTGTACAGGGTTACGGCACCATTGTTACCCGAAAGGCCGCTGCCACCCTGCACCCAGAAATCCCAGGCAGTGTCGCTGGAGTCATACCCCTGGGCCTCGTTCTTGCGCACCAGTTCATCCACCTCGGTCTCGATTCCCTGCGGTTTCAGGTGGATAAGCACATAATCGCCTTTCTTAAGCTGGACTTTCGGCATTATGTATTTGTCCTGGAATGTGGTCTTGGTTCCTCCGAACATGGTAATTCCTGCGGCGTTGCCCCCTTTCAGGACATACAGCTCCACTGTGTCGGGGTGCTTTCCCGAACCGTTGGTGGTGAACTCGTTTATGACCAGATGCGGCAGGTCGGGGTTGTAACCGAAGAATGTCATGCCGAACGATGTGGAGTTGCTCTTAGAATCCTGCACTGTCCCCTTGATAAAGTACTCCTCGCCAGCCGACAGATCCTGTGCCGGGTAGACATCTACAGTGTTCCCGTGGCACTCCACAGCCGATATGCCCACCTCTGGCACAAGCATAAAGTTGGCCGGGTCTGCCGATATCTCCTTGTCAAACTTAAGGGTTATCAGGTTCGGCGAGCTGTTACGTACCTCTGTGGCTACTGGCGGTGAGGCGGTGTTCTGGGCCGGTTTCTTTTCGGCTGGCAGCGGAGTGCATGCGCTAAGCAGGGCTAAACATACCAGCGGAATCTCAAAAAATTGTACTGTCATATTATCCTCCTGCCTATATACACACAAAAAAAATCAATTTTGCTTCAAGTTTTCAGCAAAATTTAAAAAAAATTTTTATTTGCCGATAAAATAAGTAGAAATTGAACAGACTGGGAGCATGCTATGTGCGGAATTATCGGATACGTAGGTAAAAAACCATCATCAGAAGTCCTTTTGGAAGGGCTTAAGAGACTTGAATACAGAGGCTACGACTCGGCCGGAATCTGCGTGGATTCGCCCGAAGGCTTTAAAATCATCAAATCGACAGGCAAGCTCAAGAACCTGCTTGCTGTAGTGCCACCCCGTCCTTTCGGCCACAACGGTATAGGCCATACCAGGTGGGCAACCCACGGCGGCGTTACCGAGGTCAATGCACATCCGCACACCGACTGCAGCGGCAAGATTGCCATAGTCCATAACGGAATTATCGAGAACTACGAAAAACTTAGGGAGCTTCTTAAAGACAAAGGACATTCCCTTAAATCCGACACCGACACAGAGGTTATCGCTCACCTTATAGAGCAGTGCTACAAGGGCGACCTGACCAAGGCTGTCCTTGAGACCTTAAGCCTTTTAAAGGGAACATACGGCCTGGTTGTAATGCATCAGGACCACCCCGATATGCTGGTGGGTGCCCGAAACGGTTCTCCGCTCATCATGGGGGTAGGGGACGGCGAGATGTTCCTGGCCTCCGATGCATCAGCCATCATCAGCTACACAAAGCAGGTAATCTATCTGCAGGACGGCGAGGTTGTCACCATAACACCAGACAGCTTCCAGACCATGGACCTGGACGAGAACATCATAAACAAGGACATCGACATAATAGAGTGGAAAGCCGAGGCTTTCGAGAAAGCAGGCTACGACCACTATATGCTCAAGGAGATTTACGAACAGAGCGAATCTATCGTGCGCGGCATGAAGGGAAGGCTTGACAGAACCCATGCCACAGGGCATTTGGGCGGGCTCAACATGACCACCGAAGAGCTTTTAAAGGTTGAGCGGGTAGTTATTATCGCAGCAGGCACATCGTATCATGCAGGTCTTGTTGCCGCATACCTTCTGGAGAGCATGGCCGGAATTCCTGCCCACGCAGAGATAGCCTCTGAACTGCGGTACCGGAATCCTATAATCGAGAAAAATACACTTTACTTTGCTATATCGCAGTCGGGCGAGACCATGGATACCCTCTATGCCATGAGGGAGCTCCAGAGAAAGGGTGCCAGAGTCCTGGGAATCTGCAACGTGGTCGGCTCCACAATTGCACGGGAATCGGACGGCGGCGTATACATCCACTCGGGTCCAGAGATTGCGGTAGCCTCCACCAAGGCATTCACATCGCAGATGACAGCTATGTATATCTTTACCCTTATCATGGCACGGCTCAGGAATATGTCATTCGAGGACGGCCTTGAGTTCATAGACGAGATGGAAGCTGTGCCCGAAAAGCTTAAGATTATATTCAAGAGTGCGCCTAAGATTGAGGCTATAGCAAAGAAGTACTGCCATACCGAAAGCTTCCTGTTCCTGGGACGTGGCATCAACTATCCGGTAGCCATGGAAGGGGCACTCAAGCTTAAGGAGATTTCTTATATTCATGCAGAGGGTTTCAGCGCAGCCGAAATCAAGCACGGCCCTATCGCCCTTATAAACGAGAAGACACCAAGCCTGTTCCTGGTGACCGACGACAGGCTCCACGACAAGATTATTTCCAATATGAAGGAAGTCAAGTCCAGAGGCGGCAAGATTATAGCAGTGGCAGCCGAAGGCGACAAGGATGTGTATGGTATTGCAGATGATGTAATCGAGGTTCCGAAAACTGTGGAGTACATATATCCTTTCCTGATGAGCGTGCCTCTGCAGCTTCTGGCATATTATTCAGCCCTGGAGCTTGGCCGCGATGTGGACCAGCC
>JAFSOR010000027.1 GCA_017446885.1 Spirochaetia bacterium
ATATATATAAATTTTATCAAAAAGTGTCAATAGATAATAATAATTACTAAAATTTGCGAATCAACGTTTCTTATCAACGTTTCTTAAGGTAAAGGAAACGTGCGTTGTTATGTTCCGAGAAACGTTTGGAAAAGTAATGCTCCCCTGCCTCTGGATCTTTTAAAAGGAAATATAGATAGTCGGTCTCGGGCGGATTGAATGCAGCTTCAAGCGATACAGCCCCGGGGTTGCAGATAGGCGTTGGTGGCAGGCCGCGGTTTAAGTAGGTGTTGTATGGCGACTTTATCTTAAGGTCATCGTAGGTTATGTATTCGGGGTGTTTTTTCCCCTGCACCTCGGTTATTATGTATTCTACAGTTGCACACGAAGAGAGCGCTATGTCGTGCTCGAGCCTGTTATAGAACACCGATGCTATAAGCGGCGCCTCCTTTGGCACACGGTATTCCCGCTCAACTATGGAAGCCAGTATGACCTTGCTGTATATTTCTTCCGGAGCCAGATTCTTCCAACCGGGGTAGAAAGAATTCAGTTTATCGTAGAATGTGTCAAGCATCTCGGAAAGGACAACCTGGGCAGAAAGTCCTTTCTGGAACAGGTATGAGTCGGGGAATATGTACCCCTGGGCGCTGGGTGCTGGAATAAAGTACTTGGATAGGAGCTCCTGGTTGTGGGCAGCTTCGATAAATTCGGATGCCTTTGCAAGCTCTGCCTCTTCCAGTATGGCTGCTATGCGGTTTAAGGTTATCCCCTCGGGGATTGTCACTTTTATATTTATGCCAGTGCCCGATACCAACAGGTTCTGAATCTGGCGCGGGGTCATGGCGGCGCTTAGGCTGTACTGCCCCGACTTGAAGCTGTTCTCGGTCTTGTCCAGTTTGGCAAGTATGCGCAGAAACAGGCCCGATTTTATTAGATGTTGGGCTTCAAGCCGGGCTGCTATGCCAGAAAGGTTCTCGCCGCTTTCCACAGTAAATACAACTGGCTCCCCATCAGGGTCTGCCGGCTGGCTGTAATAGTTATATGCATACCAGGCACCGCCGCACGCCGCACCTGCCATAATAAGCACAGTAAGGAAAAAGATAAGTAGGGCAGCCAGAACTTTCATTTTTTCCCCTTCTCCGGTGCAAGTGATTCTTTTGCGGCTGCCTTAAGGCGCTCAATCTCCTGGATGGAAAACTGCTGGTAAACCTGTTTCTCAAGCTGGCACTTGAAGGCGTAGAGCGACGGCGAAAGGCTTGAGTCCACAGCAGACAAAAGGAAATAAAGTTCGTTACATAAACTCTGGTCTATTTCGGTCATATTGTGATAAGCTTCTCCATCTTCCGCAGTGCAAGCCATTCCTCTATCTCGGCTTTGGAATGGAGCCTGCCTTTGTTCACTCCAGGGCAGGAGGATTCAAGGCTTTCCCAGTCCTCCTTTGACTTAAGCTGTGACTCCCAGAAAGGGTAACTCCTGCACTGCAGCGGGCGCGCATCGTAAACTGCACAGCCACCGTCACGCCAGAAGATACAGTCGCAGTTCTCCTTTTCTATCAAGCTTATACGGAAAACTCCCCCCATGTCCACCTTTACGCAATATTTTTCAAGAAATTCTTCACGTGTCATGGAAAGTTTTAAAGCCAGACGGTCAAGATCCTGGTGCGACAGAAACACATAGCCGCTTTCAAACCTGCAGCAGCCGGAGCACCGCTGGCATTCGAAGTGTAGACCGTCTTTATAGAAAGGCTCTTGCATAGCACCCTCGTGTCGTCCTGAAACAAGTTCAGGGTGACAATAAAAAAAGCCTCCTGAAAATCAGGAGGCAATGGGGAGAATAGGATTCGGACCTATGAAGACTGAGTCAACAGATTTACAGTCTGCCCCCTTTGACCGCTCGGGAATCTCCCCAGTTTTTTAAGCCACCTGTCCGATTCGAACGGACGACCCCGAGATTACAAGTCACGTGCTCTGGCCAGCTGAGCTAAGGTGGCATCAGCTTTGATAGAATATTAAAAGTATACAGGAAAGTCAATATAGTTTTCAATTTTTTTACCTTGCAGAATATTTTGTAAACCGTTACAGTAGGAACATGGACTACACCACCATTGCCTGGGACTGGAACGGCACTCTGCTGGACGATGCCGCTATATGCATGGAGTGCGTGAACGATATGCTGCGGAAGAGGAATATGCCAATCTTGGATCTGGACACCTACCGGAGCTATGTTGATAACCCGATTGTAAAAGCCTACGAGCATATATTTGACCTTAATGTTGTGACTTTTGATGTGATTGTAAAGGAGTTCTACGAAAGCTACCCCCGATACATAAAAGATGCAAAGCTGATTCCCGGTGCAAAGGATATGCTTGATTTTTTCAATGGGCTCGGATGCCGGCAGATTATAGTTACAGCGGCCCACACCTCCGATGTTGTTGAATATTTATGCAAGTTTGGTATAAAAAGTTATTTCGATGCAGTACTGGGCTCCGACGACTTTCAGGGAGGCTCCAAAATAAGGTGGGCCGCAGAGTATGCAAAAAGTGGAAATTTATCCAAAGGCAAGACCCTTATGATAGGAGACACTGCTCACGATGCCGAGACTGCCTGCGCCATGGGTGCCGACTGCATACTGTTCTCGGGTGGGCATCAGATTAAGACCAAGCTTGAAGCCACAGGGTGCCCGGTGGTGCACAGCCTTCTGGATATACCGGAGCTTATTGGTCAGAATCGGTTATAATGCACAGGAATTCACGGTTACCTTTGGTGCCCAGTATAGGCGACTCTATCATATCTTTTATATAAGTGCCATCTTCGGCCAAAAGCCTGGCAGTCTCGGCCAGAACCCGGCGGACATCATCATCCTTTTTTATAACGCCGTCAAAGCCGGGTACTAAACCACGCTCCTCGAACTGCGGCTTGACCAATGCTATAAGCTTTTTCTCCCTGGTCAGGGAAAGAATGTGTGATGCAGCCTTTACTATGGAGCGGAACGAAAGGTCGCACACTGCTATGTCGGGCTGGGGTTCAAGGTCGCCCGGGTTAAGCTCCATAATGTTGGTTTTTTCCCTGACCAGCACTGCCGGGTTCTGGCGCAGTTTAAAGTCAAGCTGGTTAGACCCCGAGTCCACTGCGTGGACCTGCATAGCGCCGTGCTGCAAAAGGCAGTCGGTAAAGCCACCTGTGGAGCTACCTGCATCAAGCACCACCTTGCCTTTTACATTTATGTGCCAGTGCATAAGTGCTTTCTCAAGCTTAAAGCCGCCGCGGGAAACATACTTTTTATCGGTCAGAATCACATCGGTTCCGGGGGCAAACAGCTCCTTGGGGTTCTTTATAACGCCGCCATCAACAACTACTTCGCCGCACAGGATGTGGGAATATAATTTATCGGCTGAATACTCTGGATATTTATTTTTAAGAAGGGTCAGGAGTGGAACCTTTTTCATATCTATACAGGCTCGTAAACACGCTCTATTGAAAGAGCTTTCCCACTCTGGACATCTACCTTGATCACCACGCCGCAGAACGTTACAGGCAAATCTGCAATCTCCATCTTAAGAGGCATCTGGGTAAGGGAACGCTCTATAGAAATCTCTTTTATAGTGCCTATGACCGATTCCTCGGGACCTGTCATGCCTACATCGGTTATGTATGCGGTGCCCCCTTTAAGAATGCGCTCATCGGCTGTCTGCACATGGGTGTGGGTTCCAACTACGGCACTTACCTGGCCATCTAAGTAACAGACTAAGGCCTCTTTCTCGGAGCTCGATTCGGCATGGAAATCCAAAAGGATAAGCGGTGTCTCTTTGCGCAGCTTTTTTGCAAGCTCCCTGCCTGTTCTGAAAGGGCAGTCTATGCTTGCCATATTCTCCCTTCCCTGCAGGTTCATTACAGCAAGTTTAACGCCGTGTTTCTCTACAATGCAGCTGCCGTGTCCCGGTACTCCGGGTGGGAAGTTTGCAGGACGCAGGATTGCCTCTTTCTCGTCCAGATACGGATACAGTTCTGACTTTTGCCACACATGGTTTCCTGTGGTTATGACATCGGCACCGCTTAAGAAAAACTGGTCTGCGGCAGCTGGCAGAAGCCCGAATCCGTCGGCCGAATTCTCGCCGTTTATGACAGTAAAATCGGCATTATATTTTTTTATGAGGCTTTTAAGATTAAAGAAAACAGCCCTGTTCCCAGGCTGGCCTACTACGTCGCCAAGGAACAGGATGTTGATTGTATCAGCGGGCATATTCCACTATCCGGGTCTCGCGGATAATTGTAACCCTGATTCTGCCAGGATAACGCAGGTCGGTCTCAATCTTCTTGGTTATCTGGCGGCAAAGCTCGGCAGCTTTCTCGTCGTTGATCTGGTCGCTGTTGACCAGGATACGCAGCTCACGGCCTGCCTGGATTGCATATGCCTTTTCTATGCCTTCGAACTGGAGAGCAACATTCTCAAGGTTCTCAAGCCGCTTTATGTAGTTGTCGATAGTCTCTTTGCGGGCACCGGGCCGTGCAGCAGAAATTGCATCGGCAATCTGCACTATTATGGCCTCCAAGGTTGTAGGCTCGATATCGTTGTGGTGTGCGCCTATAGCGTTTACTACACGTGGATCCTCGCCCATCTTGCGGGCTATCTCCATACCAACCTCGGCATGGTTTCCTTCGCCGTCCGATTCTACTCCCTTGCCTATATCGTGCAAAAGTGCAGCCCTGTGTGCCAGAGCACGGTTTGCACCCAGCTCGGCGGCAATAAGGCCTGCTATTATGGCAACTTCCTTGGAATGCTGCAGAACGTTCTGGCCGTAGCTGGTCCTAAAGTGGAGCCGGCCCAGGGCGCGTATTCCCTCCTGCGGCATGTTGTGGATACCTACATCGAAAAGTACTTTCTCGCCTTCGTCGTAAATAACCTGGTTAATATCTTTGGTAACTTTCTGGACTACATCCTCGATACGTGCCGGATGGATACGGCCATCCATAACCAGACGCTCCAAAGCCTCTTTTGCAATCTCTTTCTTGACCGGGTCAAAACAGGACAGTACAACAGCTTCCGGGGTATCGTCGATAATAATATCGACACCAGTCAGTGTCTCAAGGGTACGGATGTTCCTACCCTCGCGTCCTATGATGCGTCCTTTCATCTCGTCGGTCGGCAGGCTGACAGATGTTACTGTTACATCGCCGGTTACTTCTGTTGCCACCCTCTGGATTGTAGTCACCAGGATTTCTCTGGCTTTCTTTTCGGCATTAAGCTGGGCTTCCTGCTCAATCTTGTTCAAAAGAACCTGGGCATCGTGCTTAGCCTCGTTTTCCATGGACTGGATTATAAGCTGCTTTGCCTGCTCTGCTGTAAGCTGCGATACTTCTTCCAGCTTTCTGCGCCAAATAGTCTCCTGCTCGGCAAGTTCAGAATCCCTTTTCTCTAAACCTCTCTCACGGTCGGCAATCGCTTGTGTCTGCTTTTCCAGGATACCCAGCTTGTTGTCCAGGTTATCCTCTTTCTGTATAAGTCGTCTTTCCTGCTTCTGAAGCTCAGCACGTCTGTCGCGGAATTCCCGTTCCTGCTGGTTGCGCTCCTTCAAGAGCTGATCCTTTGTCTCAAGGACAAGCTCCTTCTTTATCGCCTCTGCCTCTTTTACAGCGTCCTGCTTGATACGCTCGGCCTTCTGCTCAGAGGATGAAAGCTGAAATTTGGCATATACCCAACGTACAGTCCAACCTATTATCAAACCTAAGAGAGGAAGAACACATAACCAAATATAAATCATGCTTCCTCCTTATACATAGTATTCCAGTAGATAATAATATATAGAATTATTTCATGGGTCAAGCCGAAACAGGGATATTGTTGATTATTTTTATGATTTTTTTCACATTATCCAGGGTGATCACTGCACTGTCGAATGCAAAGAAAAGGTAGCGGCCGTCGGGTTCTGAACCCAGCGGGGCAAAACAGCAGCTTGCGATATGGCTAAGGTGCTGCTCCGGGATAAGGCCCGAAAGCTCTGTAAGCTCGCAGAACGATGAGTTGACTATAAGGATACGCCGCATAGCTATAATCTGGCTGTATACATCGCCATCGGCAGGGAAATTGAACACGCTGCCTGCAGGACATGCAAAGCCTGGTGCAAAGACATCGGTAAATGAACTGTCGGTTTTGGCAATAATGGCGGCATAGGGGCTGCCGGTGCCATCGAGCAGGGCCGAAAGCTCTTTGACCATACCTATCCTGTCCAAGGGGACAGGGCTTTCGGAACTTTCAGGGGCATTTACAGTTTCTGGCTGGGCAGTGGCGGAATCTGGGGTTGCAGGACCCATGGCATCGGCAATAAGACGCCTTAGCTCATCGTCGGCCGGGGAGTTTGCATTCTGGTATACGCTTGAGTTGATTTCGTAAATGCCGTCTGAAAAATCTATTACAGTGTCGGTCCCAAGCTCAAGGTCGTTAAGCTCTATGATGCTTGCAATGCCGTCGTCTTCCATGCTTATAAGCTTATCTGCAAAGCTCATTCCGACATAGTCGTGCGGTTTTACATCACACAGCTGGGGTGCAGGGTTATACTTCCCCTTAAGCGATTCGAGCTTTTTTCTTCGCCTTACTATGTAATCTTCCCTTTCCATCCAGACCCCTGATACAAACAAGGGGAAGTAAAAACTTCCCCCTGATGCACGAATTCAGTTTAAAAGGTCAGGCCTTTTCTGCTGGAGCTTTTGCCTCAGCCTTCTTGTCTTTTGCCTTGTCCTTTTTATCTTTTTTCTCTTTTACCTTTCTGTCCACAAGCTCAAGAATAACAATCTCGGCAGCATCGTTGTTCCGTCTGCCCAGCTTAAGGATTCTTGTGTATCCGCCGTTTCTGGTGGCAAATCTTGGAGCAATATCAGTAAAGAGCTTTGCCAGAACTGCCTCGTCCTTGATATCCTCGGCAACAACTCTGCGGTTATGAACAGAATCTTCTTTTGCCCGGGTAATCATCTTCTCAGCCATTCTTCTGATCTCAAGAGCTCTTGCTTTTGTTGTCTTAATTCTTTCGTATTTAAAGACAGAGGTAACCATGCTTCTTTTTACCGCTTTTCTGCGGTCGCTTCTCATGTTGAGCGCATTAAAACCTGATTTATGCTTCATCTTTGTTTTCCTTCTGTATAGTTTTTGGTCCTATTTTTCTATTAGCGTAGTCTGCCTCGGTCATGCCCAGAGAAAGACCCCACTCTTCAAGTTTGCCCTTGATTTCGGCCAGCGACTTCTTTCCAAAGTTTCTGGTCTTAAGGATATCTTCCTCGGTTTTTGCAGTCAAGTCGCCAAGGGTCGATATCTTTGCCTTGTTAAGACAGTTGCTTGCCCGTACCGAAAGCTCCAGCTGGCTTACAGGAGTATTCTTGACCTCAAGTATGTGCTTGTCGGTCTTATCCTTTTCTTCCTCGCTGCTCACCTCTTTCTCGTCAAAGTTGATAAAGATGGTGAAATGCTCTTTGGCTATCTTGGCAGCCTCGCCTACTGCATCCTCAGGACGCACTGTACCATCGGTCCACACCTCCAGTACAAGCTTGTCGTAGTCGCTCCGGTCGCCGACACGGGTGTTCTCGATGGAATACTTGACCTTGGTTACAGGCGAGAAAATTCCATCCACAGCAATTGCGTCAACAATCTCTTTATACTGTTCGTTGACTTCGGCTGGAACATATCCTCTTCCAAGAGAAATCTGAACTTCCATATCCAGTTTTGCATCCTTCATAAGGGTAGCAATCTTAAGATCTGGATTCATAATCTTGATATTGGCATCCACCTCGAAATCTTTTCCAGTAATAACACAGCCTGACAAATTCTCAAGGAGAATGACCCGGTCCTCTGCATCGCCCTCAAGAGCAACGCAAAGTGCCTTCAGGTTACTGATAATCTCCGGTGTGTCTTCCACTACCCCTGGAATGCGGTCAAATTCGCTTGGAATCACATGGGGGTTTCCATCAGCATCGTAACTGGTGAAACGAACAGCAACCACAGCAAACCCCTGGATGGAGGAAAGAAGCACACGGCGCATGGTGTTGCCGATAGTTGTTCCAAAGCCTCGCTCGAACGGATAAGCTTCGAACTTTCCGTAATCCCGGGTTATATCTTTCTGTTCAAATGAAAGTCCCGAAGGTTTCTTAAACCCTTTTAAAAGGTTTTTTCTTGCCATCTAATTACCTCGAGTAGAATTCTACAATCAGCTGCTCGTTTATGTCGGCCAAGTCGGTGACTTCGCTTCTTAACGGCAGTGCCTTCACAGTTCCCTTCATAGCATCTGGATCGACTTCAAGCCAAGGCATAACGCCGGACTTTGTAAATTCCTTAAGGCTTTCCTTGATGACAACAAAGTTCTTGCTTCCTTCTTTAATCTCGATTACATCTCCTGCTTTAACCAGGTAAGAAGGAATGTTTACCTTAGCTCCGTTAACCAGAATATGACCATGGTTAACCAGCTGTCTTGCCTGCTTTCTGGTTGCGGCAAATCTCATTCTGAACACCATGTTGTCAAGGCGGCGCTCCAGAAGGACAATCAGGTTCTCACCAGTCTTGCCTTTCATTCTGTTGGCCTTTTCAAAGGTAAGCTTGAACTGTTTCTCCAGAAGGCCATAGATAAAGCGGACTTTCTGTTTTTCAGTAAGCTGGAGGCCATATCCAGATTTTTTCTTTCTGACTTCCTTGCCTTTTCTCTTAGACTCTTTTGTATACCCCATGACAACAGGGTTGATTCCTAAAGCCTTGCAACGCTTTAAGAGGGGCTGCATACTTTTTCCCATACTGTACTCTCCTTAGAACTCACACTCTTCTTGTTTTCTTAGGCCGACATCCGTTGTGTGGAATCGGAGTTACATCCCGGATGGAGAGCACCTTAAGTCCAAGTCCGCCCAGGGATCTGATAGCTGATTCTCTGCCTACGCCAGGTCCGCTGATATAAACGTTTACCTCTTTCAGGCCATAGTCCATAGCTTTCTTAGCTGCTGTCTCGCATACAGACTGAGCTGCGAAAGGAGTGGATTTCTTGGCACCTCTGAAGGAAAGCTCGCCGGAGCTTGCCCAAGACAAAGCGTTGCCCATCAAATCGGTCACAGTAACAATAGTATTATTGAAGCTGGCCTTGATATAAACATTTCCGCTGAAAACTGAAATCTTTTCTTTTTTCTTTTTTACAGTAGCCACTTATGTCCTCCAACCTTACTTCTTCTTTCCGGCAACAGTCTTCTTCTTGCCTTTTCTGGTACGTGCATTGGTCTTGGTTCTCTGACCACGTACAGGAAGTCCTTTTCTGTGTCTGAGTCCGCGATAGCATCCAATGTCCATAAGACGCTTGATGTTAAGAGCAATCTCGGATCTGAGCCGGCCTTCAACCTTGTATTCGGTCTCGATAACCTTTCTAAGGCTGTTAACCTCTTCCGGTGTAAGATCGTTGATCTTCTTGTCTGCATCGATTCCAGTTGACTCGCAGATCTTAACTGCCGAAGTCCTGCCGATACCATAGATATATGTAAGTGCTATTTTTGCACTTTTGTTGGGAAGGTCAATACCCGCAATTCTTGCCATAACTCTTCTCTCTCCCCTTACCGCTGTCTTTGTTTATGCTTTGGATTCTGACAAACAATTCTCAGAACACCTTTTCTTCTGATAACTTTGCATTTCTCACACAAAGGTTTTACACTCACTCTGACTTTCATATCACTCCTCTTTATAAATTCCTGGATCTGATCCTGCCCTTCTTTACCAGTCCCTCATGATGGTGCATTTTCATGTGGCCCTCAATCTGAGACATAAAGTCAAGGTCAACTCCAACCATAATCAACAATGATGTTCCACCCATAAGCATTGCAACCTGACTTGGGAAATGGAATATTATCTGCACCAGTGTAGGGATAAGTGCGATAAATGCCAGGAACAAGGATCCTGCCAGAACTATTCTGTTAAGGATTCTCATAAGATAGGCTTCCATTTTCTCAGATCTGATTCCAGGGATAGAACCTCCGTTCTCTCTGATCTGCTTTGAGATTTCTGTAGGATTCAGTGTTACCTGAGTATAGAAATATGCAAAGAAGATGATGAGCAGTGTGTAGGTTGTAAGATAGAGCCAGCCCGATGGTCTGAACCAGTAAGCCAGTGTACCCATCCATCTAACCTTGACACCCATGCCACCGAGAATCTGGAGAGGGAATGTCATTACTGAAGATGCAAAAATAACAGGAATAACGCCTGACGGATTTATCTTGAATGGAATGTAAGTATTCTGTCCGCCATACATCTTTCTTCCTACCACTCTCTTAGCATAGTGTACCGGAATCTTGCGCTGTCCCTGCTGCTCGTAGATAACCAGTGCTATTACAACTACAAAGAGTGCAAGCACGATAATCAGGAACACAGGGTTTATGTCCTTGGACTTGATCCTTCCGAACATAAGGATAAAGGCCTCGGGCATTCTTGCCACAATACCGGCAAAAATGATAAGGGAAACTCCATTTCCTACGCCCCGCTGGGTAATCTGTTCACCCATCCATACCAGGAGCATGCTTCCAGTGGTTACAGTGACAATGGCAATCAGGGAATATGAAAGCCGTCCCATTGTAATAGCATCTGGAATCTGTCTGGCATATACAGTTGCCGCATAGGACTGGATAAGACAAACTATAACTGTACCGTATCTGGTGTACCGTGCAATCTTCTTTCTGCCGCCGTCTTCCTGCGAAATTTTCTTAAGCTTAGGGAAGACAAGAATAAGAAGCTGCATGATGATTGACATGGAAATATAAGGCATAATTCCAAGCATGAATACGGAGAAGTTCTTGAAACCACCACCGGCAAAGAAATCGATATAATCAGCAAGACCTATCGCACCATTTGATGAGCTCTGGGCTGTCAGATAGTACAACTTGAGTGCATTCACGTTGATTCCTGGGATAGGAATTGTGGCACCGATTCTGAAAACCATCAGAACAGCAAAGGTGAAAATGAGTCTCTGCCGTAAATCTTTTATTCTGAATATATCAACAAGTGCGTTGCCAGCCATGTTACCTACCTATCTCTTCGTCTACGATCTTGCCACCAGCTTTTTCGATTTTCTCTTTTGCAGATGCTGACATATCAAGCATCTCCACAGTAAGCTTCTTGGTCAGTTCGCCATTTCCAAGAATCTTTACCAGGACATCTTTTGCCTTGATAAGGTTTCTTTCCACAAGAGCTTCCCAGGTTACAATCTCGTCGTTCTCGAACCTTGTCTCAAGGTCTGCAACGTTTACTACTGCAAATGTTGTCTTGAAGGGATAGTTCTTGAATCCTCTTCTGGATACTCTTCTGAACAGTGGCATCTGGCCGCCCTCGAAACCTGGGCGAACACCGCCGCCGGATCTTGCGTTCTGTCCCTTGTGACCCTTTCCAGAAGTCTTTCCAAGTCCAGAACCCATACCACGTCCGACTTTCTTTCTGTTTTTATTTGCTCCGCAAGGGGCCTTAAGTATAATATCAGACATGATTACATCTCCTCAACTTTTACAAGATGACTGATTTTCCGAACCATTCCCAGGATAGCAGGATTGCTGTCAAGGATGACATAGGAACTGATCTTGTTCAGTCCCAGAGCATGTGCTGTCTTGATCTGGTCGGGCTTTCTGCCGATTGTGCTCTTAATCAATTGAATTTTGATCTTACCAGCCATTTTCAACCCCATATATCTTTCAGAGTCTTGCCTCTGTCTGTGGCAATCTTCTTTGCGTCCATGATGTTCTCAAAACCGCTGAAAACTGCCTTAACAATGTTAATGCTGTTCTTTGTGCCCAGAGACTTACTAAGAATATCGGTAACTCCCACAGCTTCCATAACAGCCCGGACTGGACCACCTGCAATAACTCCGGTACCAGGAGCAGCAGGCTTAAGGATAACCTTTGCGCTCTTGAACTCGCAGAGCTCTGCATGAGGAATGGTGTTGTTCTTAAGAGGAACTGTGATAAGGCTCTTCTTTGCCTTGTCAACACCTTTTCTTATAGCTTCTGTAACATCGTTGGCCTTTCCAAAACCGTAGCCGACAGATCCCTGCTTGTCTCCAACTACAACCAGTGCAGAGAAAGAGAATCTTCTACCACCTTTTACTACTTTGGCAACTCTGTTAAGCTTTATAAGTTTTTCAACATATTCTTTTTCCTGATCCACGTTCATCCCCCTAGAACTTAATGCCGGCTTCTCTTGCGCCATCTGCAATAGCTTTGATCTTTCCGTGATAGAGGTAGCCGCCTCTGTCAAATACTACTGTCTCAATCTTAAGCTCTTTAAGCCGCTCTCCGGCAATCTGACCAAGCTTCTTGGCGCCTTCAATGTTTGTCTTGACATCCCGCAGCTCTTTCTCAAGGTTTGATACTGCGCACAGTGTCTTGCCCTCAAGATCGTCGATAGCCTGGATGTACAGGTGACAGTTGCTCTTGAAAACTGAAAGTCTTGGTCTTTCTGAAGTTCCGCTTACTTTAGCACGGATGCTTTTTCTGCGTCTAATGCGTCTTTTATTTCCTTCAACTAACTTCTTCATATCAACCTATCCTATTTTGTACCTGATTTTCCGACCTTGCGCCGTACATATTCGCCGTCGAACTTGATTCCCTTGCCCTTGTATGGCTCTACAGGTCTTAAGTTCTTGATCTCAATGCAGGTCTGACCTACGCGCTGCTTGTCGATACCTTCTACGATAATCTTGTTAGGACCGTCGCAGGTTATCTTAAGGTCGTCTGCAATCTGGTACATAATCTGTGTCGAGTATCCAAGGCTGAGCAGGAGGATCTTGCCCTGAACTTCAGCTTTGTAACCTACACCGGTGATAACCAGAGTCTTCTTATATCCAGTGGAGACACCTTCAACCATGTTCTTAACAAGGCTGCGGTACAGTCCGTGGAATGCTCTGCTTTCCCGCTCGTCGTTCTGCCGGGTCAGGACAACCTCGTTGTCCTTTACCTCTACAGTGATGAGTGGTGATACTGCCTGGCTCAATTTTCCCTTAGGGCCTTCTACAGTGACAGTGTTGTCTGCAACTGCAACCTTGACTCCAGCAGGAATCTGAATCGGTAATTTTCCAATACGTGACATATTCCAACTCCTACCAAATTGAGCAGATCAGCTCTCCGCTGACCTTGTTCTCTGTAGCTTTCTTTCCGGTGGTCACACCAGCGGATGTGGAAACTACTATTGTTCCGTAGCCATTCTTAATCCGAGGCATTTTCTTATAGCCTGAGTAGATTCTTCTACCAGGGGTAGATATCTTCTCAATATCGTGGATGATCGGATTCTCCATCTCATCATACTTAAGGAAAAGTCTGATGAAATTCTTGCCGTCCTGCTGAACTTTCTTGAAGTTCTTTACATATCCTTCGTTCTTCAAAACTTTGACAATCTCAAGTTTCAATTTTGAAGGAGTAATGTCTACCTTCTCAAAACCAGCGCGGCTTGCGTTTCTTATTTTTGTAAGCATATCTGCAACAGGATCTGATACTGCCATTATTAACTCCCTTACCAACTCGATTTTGTTACACCAGGTATCAAGCCTTTGCTTGCCAGTTTTCTGAAGCAAATTCTACACATCTGGAAATCTCTCATGTAGCCCCGCGGTCTTCCGCAGATCTTGCATCTGTTAACTCTTCTAGTCATGAACTTAGGCTCTCTTAAAGCCTTGATGATCATTGATTTCTTTGCCATCTATTACCTCTACTTCCTAAAAGGCATACCAAGTTTTGCCAAAAGACTCTTTGCTTCCTGATCTGTATTGCATGTTGTAACAATTGCAATGTTCATTCCGCTTACCCGTTCAATTTTATCAAAGTCAATCTCGGGGAAGATAATCTGTTCCTTGATACCCAAAGAGTAGTTTCCACGTCCGTCGAATGCGTTTGCGCTTACACCTCTGAAGTCCTTTACACGTGGAAGAGCCACATTGATAAGCCTGTCCAGGAACTCCCACATCATGTTGCTTCTAAGGGTAACCTTGGCTCCGATTTCGGCGCCTTCTCTAAGCTTAAAGTTTGCAATAGACTTGCGAGCCCGGGTTCTAAGAGGTTTCTGTCCGGTGATAAGTGCAAGCTCGCCTACAGCAGCATCCAGAAGCTTCTTGTTCTCGATAGCCTCTCCGCAGCCTACGCTTACAATCACTTTCTCGATTCTAGGAATCTGCATAACAGTCTTATAGCCGAATTCTTTGTTAAGCTCTTCTGCAACCTTTTTATATTTAATCTTAAGATTCGGTTCTTTATTGCTCATTACAGTACTTCTCCACACTTCTTGCATTTGCGGACTTTCTTGTCCCCGGCGCCTTCGATACCGATTCTGGTAGGTCCGCACTTCTTACAAACGATCATAACGTTGGAAATGTCCATTGGAGCCTCGATATCTACAATACCGCCCTTCTCGCCCTGTCTTCTGGGCTTTCTGGCTTTCTTGACCATATTGAGCCCTGCAACAAGAACTTTACCCTTCTCGCGATCAATCTTCAGAATCTTGCCAGACTTTCCTTTTTCTTTTCCGGCAATAACCTGAACCAGATCGTCTTTCTTCAGTTTATATTTTACAACTTCCATATACAAATCCCTCAAAGTACTTCCGGAGCAAGAGAAATAATCTTCATCTGATCAACATCTCTCAATTCTCTGGCAACTGGTCCAAAAATTCTCTTGCCTTTTGGGGCGAGACTTGCATCCAGGATTACGCAGGCATTGTCGTCGAATCTGATGTAAGTTCCATCAGTTCTTCTGATTTTACTGGTTGTTCTGACAATAACTGCTTTCTGAACATCACCTTTCTTAACCGGTGCATTAGGAATGGCATCTTTAACTGCAACCACAATGATTTCTCCGATTCCTGCGGTATTCTTATGGCTTCCGCCCAGAACCTTGATACACTGTACAATCTTTGCGCCGCTGTTATCTGCTACATTCAGATATGTCTGCATCTGTATCATAACTTAACCACCTTAATTATTTAGCCCGCTCTACAATCTCAAGAAGTCTCCAGCATTTTTCCTTGCTGAGCGGCCGTGACTGAATAACTCTTACGGTGTCGCCGATATGAGCATCGTTATTCTCATCGTGAGCCTTTACCTTCTTTGTCCTGATGACATATTTCTTGTACAATCTGTGAAGAGTCTTGTTGACGATAGAAACAACAATTGTCTTCTCCATTTTGTCGCTGACTACAAGACCTGTATAAATTTTCTTGCCTATAGTTTTTTCTTCCATGTCAGTCTACCTCACCTAATTCCAAGATTCTTAGCATGGATAAGTGTCTTGACTCTGGCAATCTGTCTCCGGAGAGTTCTCTTCTCCAGAGGATTATCAACATGGCCAAGAACTGTCTTGAATCTCAAATCCATATACTTCTTAATCAGTTCTTCGTATTTTGCAAGAAGTTCTTCATGTGTAAGTTCTTTAAAGCTGTTTTTCATAAATTACTCCATGTCCCTTCTTTCTACAAATTTAGTCTTGATAGGCAGCTTGTCGCCAGCCAGCTCCATAGCGTCGCGGGCCAGGTCGGATGAAATTCCACCCATCTCAAACATAACCATTCCAGGCTTTACAACAGCTACCCAGTATTCAGGGGCTCCCTTACCTTTACCCATTCTGGTTTCAGCAGGTTTCTTTGTATAAGGCATATCGGGGAAAATCCGGATCCATACCTTACCGCCTCTCTTGATAGCTCTTGTCATTGCAACACGGGCAGCCTCGATCTGTCTGTTTGTGATCCACTTTGGCTCAAGAGCAACCAGTCCGAAATCGCCGAATGCGATTGTATTGCCTCTGTGTGCATTTCCAGTCAAGCTTGCGCTGCTACGATTTCTTTTTCTATATTTAGTACGTTTTGGACTAAGCATGACTTACTCTCCTTGTCCCACAGCTTTCTTAGGTCTTTTCTTGACCAGAAGCTGTCCGGCATCTTCTTTCATATCTTTCTTAAGAATCTCGCCGTTGAACACCCATACCTTTACGCCGATAAGACCAAAGGTTGTGTTTGCCTCGGCAAATCCATAGTCGATATCTGCACGGAAAGTATGCAGTGGAATACGCCCTTCCTTGTGCTGCTGAACTCTGGCCATCTCAGCTCCGGCAAGACGACCGGAAATTCTGATCTTGATACCCTGAGCACCGCCTCTCATGGCGCTGGAAACACACTGCTTAAGAACTTTTCTGAACGAGCTCTTTGACTTAAGCTGTCTTGCCACGTTAAGGGCAATAAGCTGTGCATTGACTTCAGGCTTCTTAAGTTCCTTAATCTTGAGCTGGATTTTCTTTCCTGTAACCTTCTGAAGCCGCTCCCCGATCTTCTCGATGGTAGCTCCTTTGGCACCAATCAGAACACCAGGTTTTGAAGTCTCGATAACCACAGTAATTCTCTGTGGCTGTCTGATGATCTCAACTTCTGATATCTCAGCTCCCTTTGTCTCAGGACACTTGTCAAGCTCTTCTCTCAATTTAAGATCTTCATGAAGTGTTGCTGCATATTCACGAGGATCAACATACCATTTAGACTTCCAGGTTTTATTTACTCCAAGTCTCAGGCCTATTGGATTAACTTTCTGTCCCACTTACTCACCCACCTTTGCTAATTCGTCTACTACAACAGTGATATGGCTCATTCTTCTCAGGAGAATATCGCGCTTGCCTTTAGCTCTTGCCCATACTCTCTTAAGCCGTGGACCTTCATTGACCTGTAATTCCTTGACATAGAGCATCTCTTCGTCAAGCTGCTTATTCTGTGACAACGCATTAGCTGCTGCAGACTGAAGCACCTTCTTAAGCATAGCAGCACCGCCGTTAGGAATAGCCTCAAGCTGAGCCACTGCATCTGTATAAGGTTTTCTTCTGATCAGATCTGCAATAGGGCGAACCTTCTTTGGTGAAACCATAAGGTATTTACCTACAGCTCTGTATCCTTTTTTCTCTTCCATATTCTAACTCCACAGCCGCTTATTTCTTTGCTTTACTATCGGAAGAATGGCCCCGAAAGATTCTTGTAGGAGCAAATTCTCCCAGCTTATGACCTACCAGGTTTTCTGTAACATATACAGGAACCCATGTCTTTCCGTTGTAAACTGAAACTGTATAACCAACCATCTCAGGAATAATTGTGGATGTCCGGGAATAGGTCTTGAGCATCTTCTTGTCTGTTCCCTTGCCAGCCTCAACAATTCTCTTATAGAGTTTCTTCTCGATGAATGGTCCTTTTTTTATTGATCTAGACACAACTTACTCCTACTTACGTCTGTTAACTATAAATTTACCGGAAAGCTTTCTCTTCTTCCGTGTCTTATAACCTTTAGTAGGAAGACCCCAAGGTGTTACAGGGTTACGTCCGGCTGCTGTCTTACCTTCACCACCACCATGTGGGTGATCGATCGGGTTCATTACAACACCTCTGACCTTTGGTCTTCTGCCAAGCCATCTGCTTCTTCCAGCTTTTCCAAGGGAAATGTTCATGTAGTCTTCGTTTCCAACTTCGCCGATGGTAGCCATGCATTTCTTGAATACCATTCTCATCTCGGTGGAAGGAAGTCTAAGTGTTACATAGTCTCCCTCTTTTGCAACTACAAGTGCGCTTAAACCTGCAGATCTTACAAGCTGGCCGCCCTTTCCATAAACAAGCTCTACGTTGTGGATAGATACACCCAGGGGAATGTTCTCCAGCGGCAGTGCGTTTCCAACCTTGATTGGAGCTGCAGGACCGCTCTGGATCATGTCGCCAACCTTGAGTCCCTTAGGAGCCAGGATGTATCTCTTTTCTCCGTCAACATAGTTGATAAGAGCGATGTTGGCGCTTCTGTTCGGATCGTACTCGATTGTCACAACCTTTCCTGGTACACCGAACTTATCGCGTCTAAAATCGATAATTCTGTATTTTCTCTTGTGTCCACCACCTCTGCGACGTACACTTATGCGTCCGGAAGCGCCTCTTCCGGCACATGGAGCAAAACCTGATGTAAGTGATTTCTCCGGTCTATCGGTTGTAAGCTCTGAGAAATCGAGTGTTGCTCTGGTACGCAGACCAGGTGTATGTGGTTTATACTTCTTGATACCCACTTACTGCCCCCTTACACGCCTTCAAACATATCTATTTTTTCACCAGGAGCAAGTGTGATAATCGCCTTTTTCCATGATGATTTTTGACCAATTCTGTAGCCTGATCTTGTTCTGGTTGCCTTCTTGTCGCCGCGCACCCACATTGTGTTGCATGCTGTAGCCTTGACACCGAAAACTTTCTCAACTGCTTCCATGATCTGGAACTTGTTTGCCTCTGGAAGAACTTTGAAGGCATACTTTGCAGCCTTTTCTTCTCTAAGGAGGTTGGTTTTTTCTGTCACAATAGGTTCAATAAGAATATTCTGTGCTTCCATACCTATCACTCCTTATAAAAATCGTTCAGTCCCAGTGCAGCTGATTCCAGTGCAAGGACGTTCTTTCCATAGAAAAGATCATGAGCTCTCAATCTATTGTATGAAAGGAAAGTAAGCCAAGGAATGTTGCGTCCTGCTCTCTTGATCATGGCATCGTCATCCTTCAGAATAAGAACTGTTCTTTCTGCAGGAACAAGATTCTTGAGAATAGATGCAATATCCTTTGTCTTTCCGCTTTCAACTGTGAAATCTTCAACAACTTTGAATTTACCGCCCAGCACTTTCTGGCTGAGGATAGATTTCATTGCAAGTCTTTTCATCTTTTTTGGCATCTTGTAGCTGTAATCTCTTGGCTTAGGACCAAAAACTACACCACCGCCAACCCACAACGGACTTCTCTTGCGACCAGCTCTTGCCCGACCTGTACCTTTCTGGCTCCAAGGCTTGGCTGTACTGCCGCTGACTTCGTCTCTGTCTTTTGTGCATGCAGTTCCAACTCTCATGTTGGCAAGTTCGTTATTTATTGCGTAATAAATAGTTCCGTCACTTATTTCGCAGTTAAAAACAGAGTCATTCAGTTCTATTGTCCGTAATTCTTCACCTTTTACTGAGAAGACCTTAGCTTCCATTTATTTTCCTCTTTGTCTACTTTATTGCTTTTCTGACAAGTACCAAACTCTTTGGAGCACCCGGAACAGCGCCCGCAATAAGAATTACTTTCTTTTCAGCGTCAACTTTTACAACCTTGATGTTCTGGACAGTAACTCTGTCGCTGCCCATTCTTCCGGCCATCTTAAGGCCTTTCATCAGCTTTCCTGGTGTGGAGGACATACCTACACCACCGTTCTGTCTGTGGAACTTGGAACCGTGTGTGGCTCTTCCGCCGCCAAAGTTGTGGCGCTTCATAACACCTGCATAGCCCTTTCCCTTGGAAGTTCCGATTACATCAACTGTGTCGATGTCGGCAAAAACCTCGATTCCAAGCTTATCGCCCATCTTGCACTCAAGCTCAAAGTCCCGGAACTCAACCAGTTTCTTTCTTGGCTCCATGCCTTCGGCAAACTGTCCTGCATATGGTTTTGTCACGTGTTTTTTCTTGATATCACCATATCCAAGAACTACAGCGCTGTATCCGTTTTTATCGGCTGTTCTTTCGCCGACAACTGTGTTCTCGTCAACTTTGATAACTGTAACAGGTGTGAGCACTCCGTTTTCGTTAAAAACCTGAGTCATTCCAACTTTTTCTGCTATCAACCCGATCATAATCTCATCACCCCAATCACTGCTTAATCTCTACATCAACACCTGCGGGCAATTCAAGTTTCATAAGGGCATCCATTACGTCAGAGGATGGCTCAAAAATATCAATTAACCTTTTGTGTGTTCTCATCTCAAACTGTTCCCGTGATTTTTTGTTTACAAACGGAGATTTAAGAACAGTGTATTTGTTGATCTTTGTAGGCAGAGGGATTGGTCCTGCAACTTTTGCACCAGCCTTTACAACAGTCTGTACAATAGACTTTGCGCTCTGGTCAATCAATTCGATGTCAAAACCCCTAAGCCTTACTCTAATCCTTTCTTCAGCCATTTTTATTACTTTCTCCCGAAAAAATGACCCCCCGCATCAATGCGGAGGGCGTATTTTTGTTACTCAATAATCTCTGTTACCTGGCCGCTGGCTACAGTCTTTCCGCCTTCGCGGATAGCGAATCTAAGACCTTTCTCCATAGCGATAGGATAAATAAGTTCTACTGTAAGCTCGGTGTTGTCACCAGGCATAACCATCTGCTTGTCTTCTGGCAGTGTAACAGTACCGGTAATATCGGTTGTTCTGAAATAGAACTGTGGTCTGTAACCAGAGAAGAATGGGTTATGGCGTCCGCCCTCTTCCTTTGTCAGGCAGTAGATAGCTCCCTTGAACTTCTTATGAGGTGTGATTGTACCTGGTTTTGCAAGCACCTGGCCTCTTTCGATTTCTTTCTTCTCAACACCGCGGAGCAGGATACCTACGTTGTCTCCAGCCTCGCCCTGATCCATTGTCTTGTTGAACATCTCGACGCCGGTAACTACAGAAGATCTGGTCTCTTTGATACCTACGATCTCAACTGCATCGCCAACCTTTACAATACCTCTCTCGATTCTTCCGGTAGCTACTGTACCACGGCCGGAAATGGAGAAGATATCCTCTACTGGCATAAGGAATGGCTTGTCGATTTCTCTCTCTGGGAGTGGGAAATATGTATCCATTGCATCAAGAAGCTCCTGGATGCACTTTGTCTTTTCTGGGTCGTCTGGATGAGACATAGCCTCGAATGCAGATCCCTTGATGATTGGACAGTTAGGATCGAAACCGTACTTCTCGAGAAGCTCCTGAACCTCTACCTCTACCAGCTCAACCAGCTCTGGGTCAGCCAGGTCCATCTTGTTAAGGAATACAATCAGCTTTGGAACGCCAACCTGTCTTGCAAGCAGGATGTGCTCTCTTGTCTGTGGCTCTGGACCGGAGTCTGCAGCTACCAGGATGATTGCACCGTCCATCTGTGCGGCACCGGTAATCATGTTCTTAACATAGTCGGCATGGCCCGGGCAGTCTACGTGAGCGTAGTGTCTTTTGTCTGTCTCATACTCGATATGTCTTGTGTTGATGGTGATACCTCTAGCCTTCTCTTCTGGTGCGTTGTCGATATCATCATAGTTCATTACCTTTCCGCCGTTCTTCTTTGCGCAGTACATAGAAATTGCTGCGGTAAGAGTTGTCTTACCATGGTCTACGTGTCCGATTGTACCAACGTTAATGTGTGGTTTGGTCCTTTCAAATTTCTCTTTTGCCATTAGTTTCCTCCTAAAGAATCTAATACTTAAAAAATTTCATTTCAAAAATTAATTGAGATAAAAAGATGACAACACTATTATTCAAAAGATATGAATGACAGTATCACCACCTTACCACTCCAGCTGCCGCAGGCAGCTCCGAGCAATTGGTTTGGCTCAACCAAATGCACAAATGGTCGCAGAAAAACGACCTATTTCATCTTGTTTTATCACAAGCAGAAGATTTTGACAATACTAAAATGTGATAAAATCAAGCAAATAAATGGTTTATAGCCCCTTTTCCACCAGAAAAAGGGCTATCCAGATTACCACCTGTAATGGGAGAATGCCTTGTTGGCCTCTGCCATCTTGTGGGTATCTTCCTTTTTCTTGAATGCTGTACCTGTTGAATTGAATGCATCCAAAAGTTCAGCACCCAGCTTTTCGCCCATAGTTTTTCCATTTCTGGATCTTGAAGCCTGGATAATCCATCTCATGGCCAGAGCTTCACGTCTGGACTCTCTTATTTCCATTGGAACCTGATATGTGGATCCGCCGACTCTTCTGGACTTAACCTCTACAACTGGCTTTACATTCTCCAATGCTGTAGAAAGAGCCTCGAGAGGTTCCTTGTCTGTCTTCTTGCCCAGGAATTCCATTGCATCGTACATGATTTTTGTGCTTATGGATTTCTTGCCATCAAACATCATGCGTGTAATGAATTTTGCAACCACTGTACTGTTGTACCGTGGATCTGGAATAAATTCTCTTTTTGTTGCACCGCTTCTTCTAGACATTTATAAGTTCCTCTATCAAGCCTTTGGTCTCTTTGTTCCATATTTAGAACGTGATCTCTTTCTGTCTTCTACACCAAGGGTATCCTTTGCACCTCTGATGATATGATATCTGACACCAGGGAGGTCCTTTACTCTTCCGCCTCTTAAAAGAATAACAGAGTGCTCCTGCAGGTTATGTCCGATACCTGGAATGTAAGCTGTAACTTCGATACCGTTTGACAGTCTTACTCTGGCAACCTTTCTAAGGGCAGAGTTAGGTTTCTTAGGTGTTACAGTCATAACTCTTGTACATACGCCTCTCTTCTGAGGGCAGCTTTCAAGAGCAGGAGATTTGGTCTTTTTCTTGACCGCTTTTCTACCTTTTCTGATTAACTGATTAATTGTAGGCATTTAACAACCTTCTCCTATATATTTTTCGGCAGACAAAGCTGCCCATTTTTCCAGAACATTAGATTAACAATCTGACTGGAAAAAGTCAAGTGGGATTTTATTCCCTATTCTAAATCCTCAATACTGCGCTGTCTTGGGCCGTTTTCGGCTTCTTCCTGCGCCTCCTGTCTGCGCCTCTCCAGCACCTCCTGCACCAGCTGGTCCAGATCTTCGTTCTGGTCGTTGTACAGCTTGACATTGCGGTACATCTTGTTTCCTGTTCCAGCAGGGATAAGGTGTCCGATAAGGAGGTTCTCCTTAAGTCCGTGGAGATGGTCTGTCTTTCCTTCAATAGCTGCCTTGGTAAGAACCTTTGTGGTCTCCTGGAAGGAAGCTGCCGACAGGAACGACTCGATAGCCAACGATGCCTTGGTTATTCCAAGGAGCTTGGACCGTGCCACTGCCGGAGCACCTTTGGCCTCGATGACACGCTTGTTCTCTTCCTGGAACTTAACTTTATCTTCCTGGCTGCCAAGTATGAACTTGGTATCGCCAACATGGGCAATCTCCACTTTTCTAAGCATCTGGCGGATTATTACACCGATATGCTTGTCGTTGATTCTTACGTCAACCTTCTTATATACCTTGAGAACTTCGTTCATAAGGTAGGACTGGAGTGCATTCTCGCCAAGTATGTTCAGGATGTCGTGCGGGTTCTTCTCGCCGTCGCACAGCTCCTCGCCAGCCTCGACCTTATCGCCGTCGCGCACAAGCAGGTTCTTGCCCATAGGAATCAGGTGCTTGAACTCTCTGTCCTGCTCGTCGGTGATTATAATAATTCTCTTGCCCTTGCTCTTTCCACTGAACTTGACAGTTCCTGAAACCATGGCAAGAACAGCCGGATTCTTAGGAATTCTGGCTTCGAACAGTTCCTCGACACGTGGAAGACCTTCGGTGATATCGGAACCTTTGGTAACTTCCTTATCCATCTTGGCCAGCACAACTCCGGCCTTTACCTTGTCTCCGTTCTCTACAGATACATAGGAATTTCCAGGCAGATAGTATGTAACCAGATCTTCGCCTTTGGCATCGACTATGGAGATTCTTGGGTCCAGGGCCTCGTCCGAGAATTCTATGATTCTCTTTTCCTTCTGGCCGCTGTTTGCGTTTATAACCTCGCGCATTGTCTTTTCCGGCTCAAGGTCGTGATATACAATGGTGCCCGAGTATTCTGCAATTATAGGCTCGTTGAACGGGTCAAACTTGGCTATTACGCTGTCGGCATCCACACAGCTGTCGGCCTTGACATAAAGCTCGGTTCCGCTCTTGATGTCGATTCTCTGCTCGGTACCAAGCGAAAGAAGCTTATCGCCGAACACATGGACATATGCCTTGTTTGTAGCGCTGGTTGTCTCTTTGCTGCGCTTGATAAGCGGCTTTCCAGGGGTAACCATCTCCCAGTCCTTGACCAGGAGTTTGTCGTTTTTAATCTCTCTGGCAATGAGGATTTTATTTACTATGATGTATCCCTTTCTGGTAAAGATACGGTTTCCGTTCTCAAGCTCTACAGTGTTGCCATGAATCTCCTTGATGAATACAGGGTATTCTCGCTTGATTTCCTTGGATTCGCTGGCCTTGTCTGCTGTACCACCGGTATGGAAGGTTCTCATGGTAAGCTGAGTACCTGGCTGACCTATGGACTGGGCAGCGATAATACCTACTGCCTCGCCTATCTCAACAGGCCTGTTGTTGGCCAGGTTGCGGCCGTAGCACTTCTGGCATACGCCGTGCTTGGAGTCGCAGGTAAGAACGCTTCTTATCCGGACAGTCTCTATGCCGGCAGCCTCTATCTCCTTGGCCTTGGCCTCGGTGATCTCCTCGTTCATATCCAGGATAAGCTCGCCTGTAATCGGGTGCTTAACCCGCTCAAGGGTAAATCTTCCTTCGATTCTGTCGGCCAGGGATTCCTTGATCTGCTCCCCTTCCTTAAGGGCGCTTATATCCATACCATTGATGGTTCCGCAGTCTTCTTCCTCGACAACAACATCCTGTGCAATATCTACAAGACGTCTGGTAAGGTAACCGGCGTTGGATGTCTTGAGTGCTGTATCGGCAAGACCTTTTCTGGCTCCGTTACAGGAGATGAAGAACTCGATGATAGAAAGACCTTCCTTGAAGTTGGACCTGATTGCCAGCTCGATGATATCGCCGTTAGGCTTCTGCATACGGCCTCTCATTCCAGCCAGCTGTCTAAGCTGTGTACGGCTACCTCTGGCTCCGGACTTGGTCATCATGAATACAGGGTTGAATCCCTGCCTGTCTTCGGCCAGCCTGTCCATAAGCACATTGGTAAGCTGTCCTTCGGTGGCACCCCATACCTCGATTACTCTGTTATAGCGCTCTTTCTCGGTTATAGCACCGCTCTTGGACTGAGCCTGGATATCCTTGATCTTTTCCTGGGCTGTGTCGATAAGCTTTTTCTTTTCGGGCGGAACAATGATATCGGCCATACTGATTGTGGAGCCGAACTTGGTTGCATACTTGAATCCCAGATCCTTTACTGCATCCAAAAGCTGAATTGTGACAGAAGAACCGAACTTTTTGTAGCAGTCGAAGATAATCTTCTTAAGGTCTTTGTCTATGTAGCCTTTAAGCCATTCGTCCTTATCCTTGTCGCCAGCCTTAAGGTCCCATTTCTTTTCTGCAAGGTCGTCAAAGAATGGACCGTTGTGGAACTCAAGAACATCTGGAAGCGGTTCGTTGAACAGAAGCCGTCCAGGTGTGGTCAGGATATACTGGCCTTCCAGTTCCTGCGGTACAGACTTGCCAACCACTTTGCCGCCAGTCACTTTTATTTTAATTACATCCTGGTAGCGGATAGACCTGGAATCCAATGCCTGAAGCACCTCGTCGAATGATGTAAAGCATCTGACCTTAAGTTTTTTATCGCCATTTGCTGTTGCAATCTCTGCGTATGGTTTTGCTATAGTAAGCTGGTAGATACCCAGAACCATATCAAGAGAAGGGAATACAATAGGCTTGCCGTTTGCAGGGTCCAGCAGGTTGTTTATAGACATCATAAGTGTCCAGCACTCAATCTGGGCCGCCTGGGTAAGCGGCAGGTGCACAGCCATCTGGTCTCCGTCGAAGTCGGCATTGAACGCACGGCACACCAGAGGGTGCAGTTTTATAGCCTTGCCTTCTACAAGAACCGGCTCAAAAGCCTGGATACCAAGACGGTGCAGTGTAGGTGCACGGTTAAGCATAACCGGATGCTCCTTTACTACCTCGTCAAGTACGCCCCAAACCTCATCGGCCGCTTCTTCTACAAGGGTCTTGGCTTTCTTTATATTATATACAATCTCTTTTTCCACAAGCTTTTTCATAATGAAAGGCTTGTAAAGCTCCAGGGCCATCTTTGCAGGCAGACCGCACTGATGGAACTTGAGCTCGGGTCCTACAACAATTACAGAACGGCCGGAGTAGTCGACTCTCTTTCCAAGAAGGTTCTGGCGGAAACGGCCCTGTTTTCCCTTGAGCATATCGGACAGGGATTTTGCAGGTCTTGTACTTGTTCCCTTGGCCGGCTTCTTCTTCTTTGAGTTATCCAGAAGAGCATCCACAGCTTCCTGAAGCATGCGCTTCTCGCTCTTGAGCAGGATAGTAGGAGCTCCCATACCCTGGACTTTCTTGAGTCTGTTATTTCTATTGATTACTCTTCTGTAAAGATCGTTAAGATCTGATGTGGCAAAACGGCCACCTTCCATCGGAGTCATAGGACGCAGGTCAGGAGGAATAACTGGAATTACATCCAGAATCATCCAGCTGGGGTTGATCTCGGATTTCAAGAAGCCTTCGACAACCTCAAGCCGTTTAAGATATTTCTTCTCAACCTTGCCATCTTTTTTGTTCATCTCGGCTCGGAGGCTCTTAGCAAGTTCCTGCAGGTCAAGCTCCTTAAGGAGAATCTTGATGGCTTCGGCGCCGGTATCTGCAGTAAAACTCTGACCTAACTTCTCTTTTGCCTTGTTGTAATCATCTTCGGAAATAACCTGATACTTATGAAGATTGGTATCTTCTGTATTTCCTGCATCGATGACAATGTATTTCTCGTAATAGAGGATAGACTTAAGGTCAGCAGCCGAAAGATTGAGCAAAAGACCTATAGGCGAAGGAACAGAGCGGTAATACCAGATATGGGCTACTGGAGAGGCAAGCTCGATGTGTCCCATTCTCTCTCTTCTGACTCTGGAATGGGTAACCTCTACATGGCAGCGTTCGCACTTTACACCTTTATAGCGGATAGACTTGAATTTTCCGCACCGGCATTCCCAGTCCTTGGTAGTTCCGAATATCTTGCGGCAGAAAAGTCCATCATCTTCCGGTTCCTGGCTTCTATAGTTAATAGTCTCGGATTTTGTGACCTCGCCATAGGACCATTTTCTGATCTGATCTGGAGAAGCGAGTTTAATTAAAATACTATCGAATTCCTGCATATCTTTAATCATACTATTCTACCCTTCCCTTAGAATTGCTTCCCGGCCGACTGTTTAATCAACTCCTCGTCCTTTTCGGTAAGAGGAATCTGCTCTCCCTTGTCATTCCACAGGGACATATCCAGTGCCAATCCACGGAGCTCCTGGACAAGAACATTGAAGGATTCTGGAATACCGGCCTGTGTGGTGGATTCGCCCTTGACAATATTCTCGTAGGTCTTGGTCCTTCCATTCATATCATCGGATTTGATGGTAAGGAATTCCTGGAGTGTATTTGCAGCACCATAAGCCTCAAGTGCCCATACCTCCATCTCTCCAAGTCTCTGGCCACCGAACTGTGCCTTTCCACCAAGCGGCTGCTGGGTAATCAAGGAATAAGGTCCTGTGGAGCGGGCATGCATCTTGTCGTCAACCAGGTGGTTGAGCTTGAGCATATATGCACAGCCTATCATAAGAGGATTCTCGAAAGGCTCTCCGGTAAGTCCGTCGTAGAGAATTGTCTTTGAGTTCTCTGGCTGGCCGCCCTTCTTGAGCAGCTTGGAAATCATATCGTTAGTTGCAGACTGGAATACAGGAACTGCATACTTTTCGTTCAATGCCAGGCCGGCAAGACCAAGGCTGGCCTCCATAAGCTGGCCCAGGTTCATACGTGATGGTACACCCAGCGGGTTAAGGCATATGTCAAGCGGTGTGCCGTCTGCCAGGTATGGCATATCTTCTTCCGGCAGGATGCGTGATACAACACCTTTGTTACCATGGCGGCCTGCCAGCTTGTCGCCTGCACGCAGCTTCCGCTTGGTAGCAACAATAACCTTGACTATCTCTTCAACTCCAGGGCTAAGCTCATCGCCTTGCGATTTCTTAAGGCGCTGTACATCTATTACAGTGCCGCTGACTCCTGCAGGAACTCTGCGGCAGGTATCCTTGACATCCTTGGCCTTGTCGCCAAAGAGTGTGCGAAGCAGCTTGAGCTCAGGTGTCGGGTCGTTCTCGGCCTTAGGAGTCACTTTTCCTACCAGAATATCGTTGGCTTTAACCTTGGCTCCGATACGGATTATGCCTTCCTCGTCCAGGTTCTCAAGCTTTTTCTCGCTGACATTCGGGATATCGCGGGTAAGCCGGTCTGCACCGTTCTTGTTCTCGCGTACCTCGGCCTCGAACTCGCTAAGGTGTATAGAGGTGAATATATCTTCTTTTACAACCCTTTCGGAGATAAGGATAGCATCCTCGTAGTTATATCCGTTCCATGGGATAAAGCCTACCAGTACGTTGCGTCCAAGGGCAAGCTCGCCATGGTCTGTTGCAGGACCGTCTGCAATTACATCGCCTTTCTCAATCTTGTCATCAAGAGCTACAATAGGCTTCTGCGAGAAGCAGGTGTCCTGGTTTGTCCGCTGGAATTTCTGGAGCCTGTAAGAATCTACATCTTTAGGATCTTCATCGGGAACAATGTCTACGCGGGAAGATGATACATAGGATACTTTTCCAGACCTTTTAGCCTTGACTACAACGCCGGAATCGTATGCAGTCCTTCCTTCCATTCCGGTTCCTACAATAGGAGCCTCGGGGAACAGAAGCGGAACTGCCTGCCGCATCATGTTGGAACCCATAAGAGCACGGTTTGCGTCATCGTGCTCGATAAACGGAACCAGCGATGTAGATACAGATATTACCTGCTTAGGAGAAACATCCATGTACTGAACTTTATCTCTGTCTTCGGAATAATAGTTTCCTGCCCTGCGGACAGAAACCTGCTCGTTCACCAGGTTGCCCTTGGCATCCAGTACTGCGTTGGCCTGTGCAATAATCTTCTTTTCCTCGTCCATTGCAT
The DNA here is from genome assembly GCA_017446885.1 of Spirochaetia bacterium. Taxonomy (GTDB): domain Bacteria; phylum Spirochaetota; class Spirochaetia; order CADAEX01; family CADAEX01; genus CADAEX01. Next base: position 28,645 of record JAFSOR010000027.1, read on the forward strand.
CCAGATACTTGACTACCTTGGTGGCTTTTCCATCCTTTACCTTGCGGTAAGGGGCCTCAAGGAATCCATAGTCGTTGACCTTGGTATATGTTGCCAGGGATACAATAAGACCGATGTTGGCACCTTCTGGGGTCTCGATAGGACACATTCTTCCGTAATGGGTAAAGTGTACGTCCCTGACCTCGAATCCGGCTCTGTCTCTGGTAAGACCGCCAGTACCCAGGGCGCTGAGTCTTCTCTTGTGTGTGAGCTCTGCAAGCGGATTGACCTGATCCATAAACTGGGACAGCTGGTCGGAGCTGAAGAACTCTCTGACTATTGTTACAATAGGCTTTATGGAAATAAGATCCGAAGGCCTTAAGGTCTCGGTCTCCTTAAGCTGCATCCTGTCTTTTGCAATATGCTCTACTCTGGCAAAAGCAACCTTAAGCTGGTTGGTCAGGAGCTCGCCTACCGAGCGGATACGTCTGTTACCCAGGTGGTCAATGTCGTCCGGTGTCTCTTCGCCGATAAACACCTTGATAAGGAAAGCCATGGTGTTGATGATATCTTCCATGGTCAGAACCGGTTCGCCGGAATCATCTTTTCCGATTTCCTCGTCGTCATCGTCCTTATCTTCAACCGGGTTATATTTCTTGTTCAGCTTGTAGCGGCCTACCTTGCCCAGGTCATACTTCTTGGGGCTGAAGAACATATTCCTAAGTTCTTTCTCGCCATTGTCCTTGGAGAAAAGCTCGCCAGGGAACATAACATCGAATACTTCCTTAAGGGCATCTTCTTTTGTAGGCTCAAGGCCGTCCTTGTTCTTTTCTTTCTCTTTCTTGAGGCAGTTGAGGATTATATCGGAATGAAGAGTTTTATCTTCCTTCTTGTCGGTGTCAACAATGGTAATCTCCTTGATTCCCTTTTCCCTTATCTCCTCAAGTGCACTGCGGCTTATCTCATCGCCGGTGCTGTAAAGTATTGTATCTTTATCGTAAATAGGCTTGGCCAGGATTTTACCTTCCAAGTCAACGTTTCTTTCGTCTTTAGAATGGATTACAGCTTTCTTTGTGGCATAGAAGCTTTCGATAATCTTTTCGCTTGTATCATAGCCAAGTGCACGGAGGAAAATAGTTCCTAGAATCCTTTTCTTCCGGTCTATCTTTGCAAAGATAAGCCCTTTCTTCTTGTCAATCTCAAACTCAAGCCAGGAACCCCTGTACGGAATTATTCTTGAGGAATAGAGCGCCTTGTCCTTCTCGTAGGAGAAGACAACTCCGGGGGATCTGTGAATCTGGCTTACTATAACACGTTCGGCTCCGTTGATGATGAATGTACCTCTGTCGGTCATCATCGGGATATCGCCCATGTAAATCTCTTTCTGCCGGATCTCGCCGGTAGCAAAGGAAAGGTTTATCTTGGCCTTAAGCGGGATAGAATAGGTTGCATTCTTCTGCTTGCATTCGAATTCATCAAGCTTCTTGTTCTTCTTGTCGCCCAGGGTATATCCGACATAATCAAGTGTCATGTCGCCGTTGGGACTCTCTATAGGGAATGTACTCCTGAACACTTCCTCGAGACCCTGGTTTTTCAGGGGTTCGCCTTTCTTAAGTCTCTCAAGCTGTAAAAATTTCTCGTAGGAAGAAAGCTGAATATCAATCAGGTTAGGAACATCCATGAACTCACGATACTCGCCTTCGTAATATGTATCCCCTACAATAAAATGCCGCTTAATAGCTTTTTTCCTATCAAGCATTCGCTATACCTCCCTCGATAAAGCCCGTGTCCGTATGGACAAACAGGGGCTGTACTAAAAATAGTCCAACCCCTATGAATAAAAATATAAAAACTAAAACTGTCTTGAGAGCAATTTTCAAGCTTATTTTACTTCTACTGTTGCACCAGCAGCCTCAAGTTTTGCCTTAAGCGCAGCAGCATCTTCCTTGGAAGCGCCTTCCTTGATAGCCTTTGGAGCTCCTTCAACAAGCTCTTTTGCCTCTTTCAGTCCAAGACCGGTGATCTCTCTTACAACCTTGATGCAAGGAATCTTCTTGTCAGCTGGAACAGCAGCCAGGATAACGTCGAATTCTGTCTTTTCTTCCTCTGCTGGTGCTGCTGCGGCTGCGCCGCCTGCTGCTGGTGCTGCAACTGCTGCTGCAGATACGCCGAATTTTTCCTCCATTGCCTTAACAAGATCAGCAATCTCCATAACTGTCATATTAGCGATTGATTCAAGAATTTCATCTTTTGTAGCCATATTAACTTCTCCTTTTTTTTATTTTTTATGCAGCAGTAGCATGACTATATAAGACTAATGCCGCAATTGTTTTTACTCTGCTTTTGCCTCTTCTGGCTTTGCAGCTTCTCCATCCTTGTCCACAATAGCCTGCAGTGTTGCGGCAAGCTTCTGGACAGGTGCCTTCATCAGACCCATCAACATAGCAATAAGCTGAGTTCTTCCTGGCAGCTTTGAGAAAGCCTCAATCTTTGCTGCATCAAAAAGTTCTCCGTTGATAACTGCACCTTTGACCTGCAGGGGCATTCCCTTGGCAAACTCAAACAGTGCCTTGGCAACCTCGTTGGATTCTCCTGGAACTGCTGCAACTGCAGTTGGTCCCTTAAGGAAGTCGTCCACGTCAACAACACCCAGATCTTTCATGGCAATCTTGGCAAATCTGTTCTTGACTACCTTGAACTCTGTGTCGCTGGCTCTGAGCTTGTCTCTGATCTCTGTAATCTGTGCAACAGTAAGACCTCTGTAGTCGGCGAAAATAAAGCTTGAGATTCCGTCGAACCTGGACTTGAGATCTGCTACTGCATCTTTCTTGGTATCATTTACTTTTGCAATATACTCTGCCATAGTTTCTCTCCTTAAGCCTTCTTAACCTTTACGCCAGGTCCCATTGTTGAAGATATAGCCAGAGAAAGCACAAAGTCACCCTTTGCATCAGCAGGCCGTTTTCTCTCAATCTCAGATGCAACAACTGCCATGTTCTCTGCCAGCTTGGCTGCATCCATAGAAACCTTTCCGATAGAAACGCTTACAATACCGGTCTTGTCAGATCTGTATTCTGTCCGGCCTTTCTTAAGCTCGGCAATTGCCTCTTTGATATCGAATGTAACAGTGTGGGTCTTTGGGTTTGGCATAAGGCCTCTTCTACCCAGGATAGGACCCAGCTTTCCTACATCCTTCATCATGTCTGGAGTTGCCACAGCTACATCGAAGTCAAGCCAGCCGCCTTTAATCTTCTCTACCAGATCGCTGTCGCCGACATAAGCGGCTCCTGCAGCCTTAGCCTCCTCAGCCTTGGCTCCCTTAGCGAAGACAAGAATCTTTTTCTCGCCCTTGAACTGATGTGGAAGAACCAGTGTATCTCTGACGCTCTGACCTTTCTTAAGATTAAGTCTGACCGAGAAATCCACAGTCTCATCGAACTTTGCAAAAGCAAGCTCTTTAACAAGCTTTGCACCATCTTCAAAAGTATAAACTTCCTGTTTGTTATACTTCTTTACAGCATCCTGAAATTTCTTTCCTCTTTTCATGATTACTTCTCCACCTCAACACCCATACTGCGTGCTGTACCAGCAATAATTTTCATTGCAGCATCGATATCGTTTGCATTGATATCAGGCATCTTAGTCTCTGCAATCTTCTTCAGGTCAGCCTTTGAAAGCTTTGCAACCTTGTCCTTGTGAGGCTGTGCTGATCCGCTCTGGATTCCGCATGCCTTCTTGATAAGAACAGCTGCAGGAGGAGTTTTCAGGATAAAACTGAAAGTTTTGTCAGCATAGACTGTAATGACAACCGGAACTGTAAGACCCGGTTCCATTCCTTTGGTCTTATCATTAAATTGCTGAACAAACTGCGGCGCACTTACTCCATGGGGTCCCAAAGCCGGGCCGACCGGAGGTGCCGGAGTTGCTTTTCCTGCAGGAATCTGCAATTTAATGTAAGCAACAATCTTTTTCTTTGCCATTTTTTTCTCCTTTGTGGTATAGCGTCCCCTGTCCTTGCGGCAGGAAACTCCCATCAAGACGGTAAAACTTACCGGTTTATATTCAGATCTTTTCCACCTGACTCAGTTCAACCTCTACAGGTGTGAAACGACCGAGTATACCAACCATGACTTTTGCCTTGCCTTTCTCAAGGTTAAGCTCGTCTATCTTTCCTACGAATGTGTCGAATGGACCCTCTATAATCTTGACTGTCTCGCCGACCTCGAAAGTCTGCTTCATCATAACATGCTTATTGGTCTTAAGCTCGCCGGCACGCTGCAGTATAGACTTTATCTCGTCCGAAGGAATCGGATGCGGCTTCTCGTTGCCTCTGGTACCTACAAATCCGGAAGCTCCGGCAATCTTCTTAATCTTGGAAAGAGAAGTAAGCCAATCTCCTTCTGCAAGATCCATCTCCAGAAGCACATATCCAGGAAGGAACTTGCGGACTACAGTCTTTTTCTTGCCGTCCTTGCCTTCTATAGACACTTCTTCGGTAGGAACCTTGATATCAAGGACAGTTTTTGAGAACTCCGGGTCTTCCATGTATGACCGTATGAACTTTTCTACCTTGTTTTCATACCCCGAATAAGTATGAAGGATATACCATTCTTTCGCCATATCAGAAAATCACATCCATCAAAAGAATGAGCAGAAAGTCTACCAGCCCCAATACGCCAGCAAAAATAAGGGTGGAAATAATTACAATCCATGTGGATGAAACCACTTCCTGGCGGCTGGGCCATACTACTTTCTTAAGCTCGGCATAGCTTTCCTTGAAAAAAAGCAAAACTTTATTCATTATTATCTCCTGAATAAAATACAGGGCAGGTAGGATTCGAACCTACAACATCCGGTTTTGGAGACCAGCGCTCTAGCCGTTGGAGCTACTGCCCTAATATATTACTTATTTAATCTTTGTCTCTTTATGGATGGTGTGTTTTCTGTCGAACTTGCAGTATTTGCTGAATTCCATCTTTCCCTGGATGTTCTTTCTGTTCTTGGAAGTTGTATAGTTCTTTCTCTTGCATTCGGTGCACTGAAGTGCAACAAGCTCTATATTTCCTTTCTTCTTTGATGCCATAATAATCTCCTCCTGACACAAAAAGCCTTCGGTCGGAATCGGACCGACGACCCCTTCCTTACCATGGAAGTGCTCTACCCCTGAGCTACAAAGGCATACTTACTCATAATAAGCAATGAGAAAAAATATCAGATATGCTCATTTTTGTCAATCTCCCAAGGCAAATTAATGTAAAATTTTGCCCCTTTGCCAGGAGAACTCTCGCAGCGGATCTCGCCGCCCAGAGTGCGTGTGACCAGATTATATACAATATTCATGCCAAGACCGCTGCCTCCCATGCCCCTTTTTGTGGTAAAGAATGGGTCGTATATCTTCTGAACCACCTCGGGTGTCATACCCACGCCGTCGTCGGAGTAGACAATCTCCACTCCACTGCCGCTTTTGTGAACATCTATGGTCATAGTTCCCTGCTCTATCCCCTCAAAGCCATGCTTAAGCGAGTTCATGACCAGGTTGGTGAACACCTGGGACAGGGCACCCGGGGCGCTTATCACGCTTATGCTGTCGTCGCCGGTAAGCACTACCTTGTGCTTGGTCTTCTTATAGGCCGGCTGTATGCTGGTCAAAATATCTTCTATATAAGACTTAAGGTTGAACTTGCGGATCTCCTGGCTGGTCTGGTCTACAGCCACCTGCTTGAAGCTAGATATACGCTCCGAAGCCAGATGCAGGTTCTCCAGGATAACCTTGGCCGAGTCGTTTGCCATAGCCAGGTAGTTCTCAAGGTCGGAGCGTTTCATCTGGTTTGCCCTGTACTTGCTGTCGAAAACCCGGGTCTGCTCCTCAAGGTACGAGGCGGCTGTGACGCCTATGCCCACGGGGGTGTTTACCTCGTGGGCCACCCCGGCCACCAGGACACCCAGCGATGCCATTTTACCGGCCTCCACCAGGTTCTGCTGGGTCTCCTTAAGGGTGGCCAGGGATACCTTGAGGGCGTTGTTGGCATTCTCAAGTTCGGTTGTGCGCTGCGAAACCCGTTTCTCAAGCTGGGCATTGAGCTCGTAGAGCTCTTTCTCGGCCTTCTTTCTTAAGGTAATGTCGCGCAATGTCATGATAAGGGAGGACTTTTCCTCAAGGTCTGCAAGACCAATTTCGGCATACAGCAGCGAGCCGTCCTTGCGCATAAGTATAGCCTCGAACTGCACTGTCTTGCCCTCCAGGGCCTCCTTTGCATATTCCCGGTACGGCGCCGCATTGTCCACCCCTTCCTCGTAGGCCTCGAATACAAAGTCCAGCGGGCTCCGGCCCACCAGCTCCTCGGGCGGGTAGCCAACAAGGTCTGCCGCACTCTGGTTAAAGTAGCTTATCTTTCCATCCTTAAGCACCACAAGGCCGTCGTTGACCCCGTGGAATACAGCCTGGTACTTTTTCTCGCTCCTCATAAGCTCGTCGGTGCGCTTTTCGATAGTCTCTTCCATTATCTTGATACTGTGTCGCACCACCCGGCGGCGGGAATATATAAGCAGGATAGAGAAGCATACCATTATGGCCACAACTATAAGCCCCAGAGCCATGGCCTGCCTGTGGAACTGGCGAAGCGGACGGTTTATGACCTTTTCGGATGCCCCCACCAGCACAATCACCTTCTCGTCCATTATATTAAAGGAATCCCATGCAACCAGGGCGTTATGGGAATGCCCCAGCTTGTCCATGACCTTGAACTTGCGGTTTCCAGAGACCTGCGACAGGATATCCTGCACAGGGAAACTGTCGGTGTTAATGCCATCCAGGTCTACATCGTGTATATTGCGCCCTATATTGTCGGGTTCTATATCGACTATTACAGTACCGTTCTTATCCAGGAAAAGCTCGTCGCCCGAGAATCCAAGCCTGGCCACAAAGCTGTATTTCTGGATAATGCCGCCAATGTTCACCGCCACGCCTATAACGCCGGTCTTCTTGCCGTCGCGCCAGACAGGTACCAGTTTTATGGCCAGCTGCATGTCCCGCTTTATGTACAGGGGCGGCACATAGTTAAGGCCGCCTGCAATCTTGCTCTGATATTCTTTTATATAAGAAAGTATAAGCTCCTGTGCTGCCTTTCCCTCGCCGCCTATGGAGAAACTGCGGTACCGGACATTGCCATCTTCGTCCACCACAATAAAAGCTGTAACTTCCTGCTTGCTTGTCTGCACCAGCTGGAAGAAACTGTTGGACATTTCCCGCTGCCCTGTGAACAAATCGCGGCAGTACAGCTGGATTATATCTATATTATAGAAAATTGAGTTAAGGTTATCCTCTATAGCCTGGGCAGCCATCCGCACCTGCAGAATCTGCTGGTTCTTATAGATATTCTCGTTCCTGACCTTGGCCCGGTTGTTCACAACTATTGTGCCCAGGAAGAAAAGAAGCAGAATAAGGATGGCAGATGCTATGAAGTTTACTATAATCCGCCGTGGAAAGAGTGTGTTTCGTATAGTATGAGAATCCTGCTTCATATTTAGAATTTTAATCGAGAATGGAAGGAGTTGCAAGCAAAAAAAAGCCCTCCCCGAAGGGAGGGCCCTGTGTCAGTATTTAATACCGACTCTGATATATTTCTGAGATTTGGAGACTTCAACAGCCTCGTTAATCTTATCCAGAGGGAATACCTCGCCTACAAGCTCCCTGTATGGGTATTTGTCCTGATTGTCCTCCAGGAACTTAAGGGCAATACCAAGGTGCTTTGGATTGTAGTTGTGAATACCCTTGATGGTAAGATACTTTCTGGTGATATTGTTGGCATCGATATTGAGCGGTGTGGGGTTTACCATACCTGCAATCATATACCGTCCACCAGTCCTGAGCACTGCGATAGCCTGGTTTGCAGCCTCTGCCCGACCACAGAACTCAAGTGCTACATCAACTCCGTTAGGAGCAATCTCCTTGATTTTCTTGGTAAGGTCATCGCCCTGATAATCCTTCAGGTTGATGGTCTGGGTAGCTCCAAAGCGCTTTGCATCCTCAAGGCGGGAATCAACAACATCGGTGATGATGATTTCCTTTGCCCCTGCAGCTGCAGAAAGTGCACAGCAGTTAAGTCCAAGAAGTCCGGCACCCTGCACCAGGACTACATCTCCCCTGTTCACGCCGATGGTCTCCACTGCATTAACTACAGTAGCCAGAGCGCAGTTCGCAGGAGTTGCAACTTCGTCAGAAAGCTTGTCAGAAAGCTTGAACACAGTTGTTCCTGGCAGAATATATACATATTCGCCATAGCCGCCTACCAGTCCAGATTTGATGTCTGGATCGTTGCAGCTTGTGTGTCCATATTTCTTAAGCTTAACGCACTTCTGTGGCAGACCGATCTTGCAGTAGAAGCACTCGCCGCAGGAAGCCATGATTGTCCAGGAGATACGGTCACCTACTTTGAGTGTGTTGCCATAGCCGTCTTTCAGGTTAGGGGAACCTAACTTCTCTACAGTACCGATAATCTCGTGTCCGAGGATAAGAGGTGTAGCCTCTTTTCTTCTTCCCATAATAGTGTGCAAGTCTGATCCGCAGATAGTTGCAAATGTGACTTTAACCAGAATAGCCTTTTCCTCAAGTGTCTGAGGAATCTCAAACTCTTTAATTTCAATAGGCTTTCCTGCTTCTTCAAAAACAGCAGCCTTACAACAACATCCCATTTTTTACCTTCCTTTAAAATCAACCGCCCTGTGTGATTACTTTGCTTGGCAGCCAAGTAATCAGCCATGGACATGTACAGCAAAGAACCAGACCGAGCTCCATGATAGCCCAGAATGGAATAGTACCCATGTAGATATCCTCTGTTGTAACTCCCTCAGGTGCAATACCCTTAAGATAGAAGAGGTTGTATCCGAATGGAGGTGTACAGAAGGAGTCCTGGAGCATTACAGCCATTGATACTGTGAACCACATGATGTCGAATCCGATCTCTTTACAGATAGGAATGTAGATAGGCATTGTGATCATCAGGATAGCTGTCCAGTCAAGGAACATACCCAGGAAGAAGCAGATAAGCATCATTACTGCGAAAGTTCCCCACTTTCCAAGACCGATTCCAAGAATCAGATTCTGGATAACGGCACCACCACCAAGACCCATGAAGATAGCTGTAAAGAATCCGGCACCTGTCATTACGATAAGTACCATAGATACTGTGTTTGCTGTATCCATCATAATTTTTACAAGCCCCTTCCATGAGAACTTGCCGTAGCAGATCCACATGACGAATGCACAGAATGCACCTGCTGCAGAAGCTTCGGTAGGAGTTGCCACACCGGTGAACAGTACACCAAGAACTGCAACGATAAGAAGCAGCGGTGGAACCATGTTAAGAATAAGCATCTTGATAAGCTGCGGGGTAGTAACCTGTCTTCTTACTTCTATTGGAAGAGCTGGTCCCTTCCAAGGGTGTCTCCAGCACTGATACAGTGTGTAGATACAATACATAAGAGCAAGTGCAATACCAGGCAGGACAGAACCTGCGAACAGCTGTCCTACAGAACAGCCTGAAAGCTCTGCCAATACCAGAAGCATGATGCTAGGCGGAATAAGAATACCAAGTGCAGATGAACCTGCGATAGAACCACAGGCCAGCTTCATGGAATAGTTGTTCTCTTTCATGATAGGAAGAGCAAGTACTCCCATGGTTACACAGGAAGCTCCTGTTGTACCGGTACAAGCTGCAAGCAGTGTAGATACGATGATAACTGCAACTGCAATACCGCCGCGGACCGGACCGAACAGATACTGCACCGATTTGAACAACCCTTCCGCCATACCCGACTCACTCATAAAGTTTGCCATGAAAATGAAGTAGAGAATAGCAACATAGGTGTAGTTTGACATCTGTGCGTTGAACTTGTTCATGAACAGGGCTGGGAACGAAGCGTGATATCTTGAGCTCAGCCAGCCGAATATAGTTGCCAGACCGCCCAGTACGAATGCCAGCGGGTGGCCAAGGAATAGTCCTCCAAGAAGACCTAAGAACATTGCCACGGCTACAAAGCCGGATGACATTTCAAAACCTACGAAACCCATTACTTAGCCTCCTTGTAGTTATCTCCGTCAACAACCATCTCGATTCTTCTCAGGAAGATAGCAAAACCCTGGAGAAGCAGGAGAGCGGCCATTACTGGAATAATAGTCTTCTGGAGATATATTGGTGCAGGATACTCTGACCAGGAAACCTCGTGGATTGCCCATGAATCTGCTGCGAATTTTATTCCCCTCCAGAATACTATTCCTACGGATGGGAAGAAGAAAATACAGTAAGAGATGATATCCAGGATTCCCTGAACCCGCTTGCTGCATTTTCCAGATATAATGTCGATAGCAACATGAGCACCGTTTTTAAGCGCATAAGAAGCACACATAGTAAAGTGGAATGCATAGATCATTGTGGAAACTTCGAAAACCCAGTCGTTTGCGATATGCAGGACATACCGGGTGAAACATTCGTAGACCATAATCATCATTCCGATAAAAGCAGACCACATACAGATCTTACCGGTCCAATCGCTCAGGCAATCGATAGCGGCAGATATAGTATTTGCCAGTTTTCTCATTTTTGATTTCTCCTAAATAATTATGCTCATTAATTAAAAAAGAAAACGGAAAAAAAGGCGCAGGCTATCAGGGGATAACCCGCGCCCCCAGTTTTAAATAATCAGCACATCCTTATTTGATATAGCTCTTCAGCTTAGCAAGGTCAGGAAGTGGAAGATTTGCCCATCCATGACCATAGATGTCATTGAGCTGTCTCCAATACTGATACTCATACATATAGGAAGCCATTGAGTATGCACACTCTGCGAACAGTGGGTTCTTGGAAGCGAAGTCATACATAATGCTGATTGACTTGTCAGCAAGTACCTTAAGGTCAGCTTCGGAAAGCTGGAAGGACTTAACACCAATCTCATCTCTGAACTTGTTGGTGTAGATACCGGAAGTTCTATCCTCCATTGCCAGTGTCTGCATTGCAGTTGCCTGTGCAGAAATGTCAATAGCAGCCTTCAGGTGTGTTGGAAGTCCGTCATACAGTGCCTTGTTGAACAGCAGACAGCACATTGAACCTGGCTGGTGCCAACCTGGGTGTGAAGAATACTTGGAAATTTCGTTGTATCCCAGACCCCAGTCGAGGTATGGAGTACAGGACTCTGCAACGTCGATAACGCCAGTCTGCATTGCCTGGTATACCTCAGAAGACTGGATACCAACCTGTGCAGCGTCGAGGCTCTTCAGGATCTGGCCCTGTGCAGAGCCGGACATTCTGATCTTAACTCCCTTATAGTCAGCCAGTGACTTGATTGGCTTGGTTCCTCTAGGACCAGACTCGATTGTGATCGGTCCGAATGGGATTCCCTGAACACCAAACTTAGCATATGCTTTCTGGTAGATCTTCATACCTTCTCCGAGGCTGCCTGGCTTGCCGACTTCATCGTTCATTCTTCCAGCGAAGCTTGGATCGTAGTAGATCCAGTTGATGTAGTCATATGCATCCATCCACATTGGCCATGAAGAGAGCAGGTTGAATACTGTGTCTTTTCCAGCCCAGTATCCTGGGTAGTCAGAACCGATCTGTGCAACGTTGTCTTTTACTGCATCGAGAACCTCTTTTGGTCCTACAAGTGCGTTCTCAACAAAGTAGTCGATCTTAACCTGATCGCCAGCCAGCTGTGTCAGTCTAACAATGAACTCGTGGTCCTGGTCACCAAGGTGATACTGTGGTGCCCAGCAGGATACCATCTTCCAGTTATAGGTCTGAACTGGAGCTGCTGCAGCTGCAGAATCAGCAGATGCTGCAGGAGCTGCTGCTTTTCCGCCGCAGGATGCAAGCAGAAGGACGATCATAAGCATTACAACGATAATACTTCTTTTTTTCATCATAATTCTCCTTTTTATTATTTTGGTTATTTAATTATATACCAAAAAAGGCAATCGTCAAACATTTTTTTTAGTCAAAAACTCCAAAGCAAGACAAAAAACGCTTCTATTTAAAGAAACAGATAGGGAGTTTTCCCTCTTTGGTTTTTCTTTTGGGCAAAATGAGAAAGATAATTGGATTTTTCGTGAACTAAAATAACTTTATTTACGATATTCGATAACAAAATATCATATACAACCTATGGAATTGTGCAAAAAGCTTATACATGGTAGGATAACCTTGCGAGGTGACTGATGAAAAAGTTTATATTCTGGTTGATTTTCCTTATTATTATAGCAGGAGTTGCAGGTTATTTCGGATGGATCCGGGTGCCGGAGAACAATGTGGCGCTGGGGTTCTCAACCATTACCGGCTATGACACCGAATTCATGGAAAGCGGAAAGATAAACTGGCGATGGCAGAAACTTATTCCTAAGTGCTATGTTCTTAAGTATTATCAGCTTGAGACCGAGAACGCCGAAGTGTCTGTCGAACAGTCCCTTCCTTCCGGCGACCTATATTCAGGCGCGATGGCAGGCAAACCAGATTTCTCGTTTGCAGTAAAGTATGCTGTCACATATAAAATAAAGGAAGATTCCCTTTATGCCATGGCAACATCTGGAACTCTTGGCGATGGCGGGCTCAGTCAGTTCTACGCAGCTGTCAAGGAAAAGATACAGAATACAGCCGCATCACTTCTGGGCGAGGAGATGTCAAAGGCTCTGAATGGCAGCACATTCTCGCAGAAAACCCTGGAAGATGCAGTTAAAGCACGTATCGGCGACCAGATAGCCGATGTGGAGATAATAAGTTTTGAGACTGCCCAGGCCAGATTCCCAGATGTAGAACTGTACAAGGCAGCCAAGGCAAAATACATGGAGAACCTTGAGAAGAAGCAGGAGCTTGAGGAAAAGCAGCAGGAAATATCTGCCCAGCAGGAGAAAGAGAAAGAGGACATGAACTCTAAAATCGAGCAGAGAATAGAACTCCTTAAAAAATATGGCGAGCTTCTGACTCAGTACCCTATCCTGATAGAGTATTTCAAATCCAAGAATGAGAGCCTGCTTCCCGAAGATATCAAGATAGAAGACATCATCAAATGAGGCAACTATGGATATTTTAGTAGCAACAGGAAACAGGAACAAGATAAAAGAACTTTCGCAGATTATGCCGGAACACAGGTTTTTAACCCCGGCCGACCTAAACCTTGAATACGATTATGACGAGACTGGCACCACCTACTGCGAGAACGCCCTGGGCAAGGCACTGTGCCTGCACAAAATGGTAGGCAAACCGGTGCTGGCCGAAGATTCAGGCCTTTCGGTTCCTGCCCTTAACGGCGAACCAGGCATCTATTCTGCCCGCTATGGCCAGAAAGAGGGGCTTAAGCTGAACGATGCCGAGAAAAATGCATATCTTCTTAAAAATCTGGATGGAATAAAGGACAGAAAAGCCTTTTTCGTATGCTCTATGGTCCTGGTTATGAACGAATACCGCTACTTTGTGGTGCAGGAGACCATGGAAGGCGAGATTGCCCTTGCCCCAGCAGGGACAAACGGCTTTGGCTACGACCCGGTGTTCTATATCCCAGCCAGCGGAAAAACTGTGGCAGAGATGGACGATGCTGAGAAGAATGCTCTGTCCCACCGTGGAAAAGCAGGCCGCAAGATGAAACTTATAATAGAATCATTGGCTAAGGAACTTGAGTAATGGACAGCGCTGAAATCAAAACACGCGACCAGATAGCGCCAGAGGACAAATGGGATCTTTCTTCCCTGTTTGCATCCGAGGCCGACTGGGAAAAGGCACTGGCCGATATGAACAGCATCATACCTACCCTTTCCCGATTTAAAGGTACACTTGGACAGAGTGCAGAAAAGCTTGCCGGATGCCTAAAGGCAATGACAGAATTCCAGATACTGGCAGAAAAGACAGGAAGCTATGCAATGCTTCAGTTCAACACCGATGGCAGCGACCCGCAGAACCAGAAACGGTATGGACTCTATATCTCCGCCGCCACCAAGGCCGAGGCCGAGACCAGCTATCTGGTGCCCGAGATACAGGCTATAGCCGATGACAAGATGGCAGCTTTCATGCAATCTCCACTTCTGGCCGACTATACAATCTATCTTTCCAAGCTGCTGCGCCAGAAACCCCATATCCTTTCGGAAAAAGAGGAAAAACTTCTGGCACTTCACAGCGAATCAGACATGACCGCACACAAGGCATTCTCTGCCTTGACCGATGTTGACATGGAATTCGGGACTATAAATGATAGCGGCGTGGAAAAACCGCTTACACAGTCCACATTCACATCTTTCCTGCAGAGCCAGGACCGCACAGTGCGAAAGAAGGCATACCAGCAGTTCTATAATGGCTTTGACAAGCACAAGAACACAATTGCAGCACTGTATGCCGGCAATGTGCAGCTGGATATATTCGGAGCAAAGGCACGCAACTACTCAAGTGCCTTGGAATCAGCCCTGGCTCCAGACAACGTACCGCAGAGCGTATACGACAACCTTATTGCCACCATGCACAGCCGTTTCCCGGTGCTGCACCGCTACTATGAGCTTAAGCGGCAGGCATTGGGTCTTGATAAGCTGGCTCACTACGACGTATATATGCCTTTTACATCGGCTGTGGAGGTAAAGCACACCTATAACGAAGCTGTGGACGAGGTTATCGAAGCTCTTAAGCCACTGGGAAGCGAATACTGCAGCATACTTAAAAACGGGCTTACCGGCGGCTGGGTAGATAAATACGAGAACAAAGGCAAGCGATCGGGGGCATTCTCGGCAGGGGTCTACACAGGCTGGCCATATATCCTGCTGAACTATAAAGAAGACAGGCTGAGGGACCTTTTTACACTGGTGCACGAAGGAGGCCACTCCATGCACTCCTGGTACAGCGTCAAATCAAATGTGTTCCCCAACTACGACTACACCATATTCGAAGCCGAGACTGCATCCACATTCAACGAACAGCTTCTGGCTCGTCACCTTATGAAAAAATATGAAGGCAATGCTGATATGCTGCTCTACCTTGCAGGCAAACAGGCCGACGACTTTGTGGCTACCGCCTTCCGGCAGACCATGTTTGCGGAGTTCGAGAAAAATGTGCATGCTCATGGCGAGGCAGGATCTCCCCTTACCCTGGAACTTTTCCGAAGCGAATACCGCAAACTGCTTGAAGCCTACTTCGGGCCTGATGTTGAACTGCCGGAAGAGGCCGCCCTTGAGGGGCTGCGTATCCCGCACTTCTACAGGGCTTTCTATGTATACAAGTATGCCACAGGAATATCGGCCGCAGTTGCATTGGCAGACATGGTGCTTAACGGCGGCGAGACAGAGCGGAGGCGGTATCTGGACTTTTTGTGTTCGGGCGGCCGCAACTACCCGCTCGATTCGCTTAAAAAGGCTGGAGTGGACATGAGCAGCCCAGAACCGGTGGAAAAAGCCATCGATTATTTTGCCACTCTTTTGGACCAGATTGAAAAATTAATGAAAAAGTGACCTTATAGTTATTGACAACGCAAGGTTGATTTCTATATAGTGTATTTTACCTGCGGCGATGGTGAAATTGGTAGACACGTTAGCTTGAGGGGCTAATGGAAGTAATTCCATGAAGGTTCAAGTCCTTTTCGCCGCAAAATAAAAGAAACCAGCCTTGTGCTGGTTTTTTTTATTTTAAGGTATACCAAGGAAGGACTTGAAGCCCGAAGCACGCCGAGCAGGTGCGAGGATCAAGTGCTGAGGGAGCGGGCCGTTAGGCCAAGTCCTTTTCGCCGCAAACAAGGAAAGTCAGCTTCATGCTGACTTTTTTTGTTTTATGGTATACAAATTCAACTTATCGTTTCCAATAAAAAGCTGACCGGACGGAAGCCGTCGTTGCACGAGATCATGGCAGAACGCGGGTTCTGCATCCAGCCGTCATAGAAGTTACCGCCGCCGGAAGCCAGTTCCTTTACAAAAGGTTTGACCGAATCCCACGCACTATCGCAGAACCCATCCGGCATTTCGCCGCCCTTGGCTATGAACACCATCCCCTCCTGCATGTCGCAGGTGTGTTCTATAGGGTTCTCAAACCGGGCCATCAGGTCTTTATATTGAGTGATACGCATCACTGTTATGCGGACATCCAGCATGTATAAAATATACGTCATTTAAAAAATTTTTTAAAGCCTTTAGAATTTGAAGAATGGTTAGATGAAAAGCATTGAAAAAAGAGCAGATTGCAAAGGCAATGACCTGTGAGACAGCCGAGGCGATGGTCCATTCTGTTATATCTTGGCAGATGCCATGAAATGAGAATAAGGACCTGCACTTGACAATAACTGACCTCTCCCCCTCTCATCTCTCTGCAACAGTACAAAACAAAGTGCAAAAACCCATACATCGCTAACCCATTTGCTGGCAGTGTAATGATTTATATAGTTTTTTTACTTTGTGCAGCAAAACTTGAAGCAAAATCCACTTTTTTTGTGTATATACAGTAGCCCAACTTAAAGGAGGATCCTATGAAAAGTATTGCTGCCACCCTGCTCTGCCTACTAATAGCATCATGCAGCTTTTTAGACAGCAAGAGCACCGATGTGACATTCCATATCCCCGAGCTGCCAAAGGAGATGCAGCAGCTTGAGGTGTCTGGATACCGTGTTGTGATGACTACGGTGGATAAACGCAGGGAGTTTACAGCCAACAGGAACAGCTTCACAGCTTCTGTACCAGTATCTGACATAACAGCGGTTTTGGCATACCCTGTCGGTCCCTGGGGAGAGCTTAAACCGGCAGGCTTTATAGTCCACGGCAACCTAAAAGCACACAATTACCTTGCCTGGGATAACGGCTTTGCAGCAGAGTGCACCTCGCTGTCACTGGCCTCGGGATACGGTTCCGAGAACTTCAATTTCTCCATGTTCCAACAGAAACTGATTGAGAAATCAGAGGGCAATCCGTGGATACTGGAAAGAGATAAAGTTGTCTATGCCCTATCATACGGAATCTTCAACATGAACTACATCAAGAAAGCTGAAAGCCACACCCTGACACTCCCGCGTCCTGGAACAGACTGCACATGGTATTCAGGCACACCTGGGTGCATAAAGAAATATTTTCAGCGTGATGGTTTTATACAGAATCTTGACATTACAGAGGGAGAGAATGTGTTTATTAATCCCGAGACCGGCGAGGGAATCACCATATATGCAGACCGGCTTACCTGGATATGTATATCGGGAACTACAGGCGGATTATCCGGCTATTGGTAAGCTTTTCATAACCGATATCGGTTATCATATAATCGTTCTCAAGCCTTATGCCGCCCAGCTTTGGGTCATAAATTCCAGGCTCTATGGTAAACACCATGCCTTTTTGCAGTCTGACTGGATCAACTTTTGCACGCAGAAAAGGCTTCTCGTGGATATAGAGCCCTATTCCATGGCCCAGGTTATGTGGCATGACAAAGCCGCCGCTCTCCAGATAGCCGTTCACTGCACCAGAAAGATCAGTAGTAAGAGTGCCTGGTTTAAGGAGCTTTTCCGCCACATCTACAGCACCCTCGATAAGAGCTACCATATGTTCCTGCTCTGGGGAAAGGTTCCGTGTTATGGTGGTGGTGACATCGCTTGTATAGCCGTCGTACTTGACCCCAAAGTCAATTATGGAAAGGCCGTCGGCAGGCATAATGGCACCGGTATAAGCAGGAAAAGCGTGGATATTGTAACTGCGCCCCATAGCTGCAGCCAGGGTCTCAAACCCGGTACCCTCTGCTCCGGCAAGCCTTGCTTCCCTGTCTATAAGCAGCGCAATATCGGTCTCGGTGCACTGTCCAGCCCGTAGCTCTGCCTCTATCTTGTCCAATATATCATCGGTTATAGAAAAAGCCTTACGCAAAGTGACAAGCTCAGCATCATCCTTTATCTGCCGCATATCATCGATAGCAGAAGCAAGGCCATTTTCGCGGCACACAAACTGATACGGCCCATTGGCAATGTTCATAAACTCAGGGTACGGCAGCGCATCGGGCACCTCGACCCTGCTCCCTGCCGGAAGCTTTTCCTCGGCAAGCACCTTGGAAAGTGCCTGTCCAAGTGTCCTGCCATAATCGTTGTATGGCTTAATCTGAGTCGCAGTTGCCTTTATTCTTGCCAGGTTTATATCCCATGGCAAAAGCAGGCTACGGCCGTCGGCAAAAATAAACAGCACGCTGTCGGATGGATGCCCTGTAAGATAGCGGATACTCGGGTTCCGCATCCCCTCCCGGTCGCACAGGACCAATAAAGAAATATCCTCCCCGGCAAGCAGAGAGGATACTTTCTTCTGTCTTTCTGAATATGTGTTCATCTTACTACAAAGTTGACCAGCTTACCCGGCACAACAATAGTCTTGATCACTGTCTTTCCAGCCAGAAGCTCCTTGATTCTGTCGTTTGAAAGGGCCTCTTTCTCAAGCTCTTCCTTGGAAGCGCCTTTTGGCATAGTCATCTGGCTTCTGTTCTTGCTGTTGATCTGGACAACGATTGTAACTTCATCATCGTGGGTAAGAGCCTCGTCCCAATCGGGCCACTTCTGTAGCGATACAGACTCTTTGTTTCCAAGTTTTTCCCACAGTTCTTCGGCCAGGTGCGGCGCATAAGGGCTAAGAAGCAGCACAAATGGCTTCCAGGCTGCAACAGGAACTTCATCCAACCTGTTGATCTCGTTTATGAAAACCATCATCTGCGAGATAGCTGTGTTGAACTCCAGATTCTTGGTGTCCAAAGAAACTTTCTTTATGGTCTTGTGGAGCAGCTTGTTCAGGTCCGGTGTAAGCGGTGTATCTACAAACTTTTTCTCGTCGGCTATTCTCCAGATTCTGTCCAGGAAACGGTAGACGCCTGAAATACCAGTTGTAGACCATGCCTTGGAAACGCTAAGTGGTCCCATGAACATCTCGTACAATCTTATGGAATCGGCACCCAGCTCCTTTACAACCTCGTCCGGGTTTATTACGTTGCACAGTGATTTTGACATCTTGGCAACTACGCGCTCAAGCTCCTCGCCATCTTCTTTGGAGAAGAACTTTCCTTCCTTTTCCTCAACCTGATCGGTAGAAACCAGAGCCTTGTTCTTACGCTGATATGCGTATGACAGAATCATTCCCTGGTTCACCAGACGGTGGAACGGCTCCTTGGTGGAAACCAGACCGAAATCGTAGAGTACCTTGTGCCAGAACCGGGCATAGAGCAGGTGGAGTACCGCATGCTCTGCGCCGCCTACATACAGGTCTACCGGCATCCAGTACTTTTCCTTTTCGGGGTCGATAAATTTCTCGGTGTTATGCGGGTCGATGAACCGCAGATAGTACCAGCAGGAGCCAGCCCACTGCGGCATGGTGTTAATCTCGCGCTTTGCAGGGGCACCGCATTTTGGACAAGTGGTGTTGACCCAGTCTTCGATAGCTGCCAATGGAGACTCGCCTGTACCTGTCGGAAGGTAGCTTGTCACCTCTGGCAATGTAAGGGGCAGGTCTTTTTCTGAAAGTGGCACATTGCCGCAGTGTGGGCAATGCACTATAGGGATAGGCTCGCCCCAGTACCGCTGGCGAGAGAAAATCCAGTCCCTGAGCTTATAGTTTATGGCCTTGTGACCGCATTTATTCTTTTCCAAGAACTCAAGCATCTTGTTTATTGCATCCTGCTTGTTAAGGCCGTCCAGCCACTGTGAGTTCACGTGCTCGCCATCCTCGGTCCAGGCCTGGGTCTGAACATCTACAGGAGATTTGAGAACCTCGATGATAGGAAGGTTGAACTTCTTGGCAAATTCCCAGTCGCGGTCGTCGTGGGCAGGTACTGCCATTATGGCACCAGTTCCGTAGGAGATGAGTACATAGTCGGCAATCCAGATTGGAATGCGGTCGCCATTCACAGGGTTTATAGCATAGCTGCCTGTGAACACGCCTGTCTTATCCTTTGCCAGGTCGGTGCGCTCCAGGTCTGACTTATGGGCTGCCATATCAAGGTATGCCTGCACCTCTGCCTTCTGCGAAGGCACAGTAAGCTTTTCCACCAGCGGATGCTCCGGGGCAATTACCATATAGGTGGCACCGAACAGAGTATCGCACCGGGTGGTGTATACCTCGAGTTTCTCGTCCATGTTCTCAAGCTGGAAGAATACGGCCGCACCCTCGCTTCGGCCTATCCAGTTCCGCTGCATAGCCTTTATTGCCTCGGGCCAGTCCAGAAGGTCAAGGTCCTCCAGAAGCCTGTCGGCATATGCTGTAATTTTGAGCATCCACTGGCGTATGTTCTTGCGCACTACAGCAGTACCGCAGCGCTCGCATTTGCCCTCTTTGACCTCTTCGTTGGCAAGACCTGTCTTGCAGGAAGGACAGAAGTTTATAGGCTGCTCAGACTCGTAAGCAAGTCCTTTTTCGTACAGTTTAAGGAAAATCCACTGAGTCCACTTATAGTAGTCTGACTCGCAGGTGGAGACTTCCCGGTCCCAGTCGTAGCTGAGTCCCAGAGATTTTATCTGGCGGCGGAATACATCGATATTCTTATGGGTGGTAACACGTGGATGTGTTCCTGTCTTAATGGCGTAGTTTTCAGCAGGCAGACCGAAGGAGTCGAATCCCATTGGGTGCAACACCGC
Source organism: Spirochaetia bacterium (assembly GCA_017446885.1). Classification (GTDB taxonomy): domain Bacteria; phylum Spirochaetota; class Spirochaetia; order CADAEX01; family CADAEX01; genus CADAEX01. The sequence continues at coordinate 49,210 of JAFSOR010000027.1, forward strand.
ATAGCCGTTCATACGCAGGTAGCGGCAGTAGATGTCGGTGGCGGTATAGCCTTCCGGGTGGCCTACATGCAGACCTGCTCCGGACGGATATGGGAACATATCCAGGACATATTTACGTTTTTCTGCTGGGATAGAAGGATCCTCAACTGCCTTGAAAGTCTTGTGCTCATCCCAGTACTTCTGCCATTTTTTCTCTATTTCTGTAAAAGGATATTTACTCATATTCAATATTATAATTTTTTTTAAAAAATTATTCTACCTGTATCATTCTTTGACACACCACCCGACTTAAACTGCTATCAAGAAGGAGAAAAATATGATTAAATACATTCTTATCTGGGCTGTTTTCTGCTATATCGAAAGCAGGATTGAAATATATCTGAACGAGCAGGATGCAAAAAAAGGCAAAGGGGCTGCCAATCACCAGGCATAACGGGTAAGGGAGCCCTGCAGTTTAAGGTCTGGAAAGCCTTTCTGACGCAGTATGTCATAGACTACTATGGCAACAGAATTTGACAGGTTCAAGGATCTGGTCTCGCCCAGCATAGGTATGCGTATGCAGGTGTCCCTGTGCTTATATAAAAGCTCCTCGGGCAATCCCTTGGTCTCCTTGCCGAAGAATACGAAGCATTTATCGGGATACTCTATCGCAGAATAGGTGTTAAGCCCTTTGGTGGTGACATAGTAGCACCCGGCACTGCCGTTTTTGGCATAGAAATCTTCTATATTGGAATAGACCGAGATTTCGGCCATAGGCCAGTAGTCAAGCCCTGCCCTTTTAAGATACCTGTCCTTTAGCGAGAACCCCAGGGGCTCTATAAGATGGAGATGTGCACCGGTAGCCGCACAGGTGCGGACAATGTTTCCAGTGTTCTGGGGAATTTCTGGTTCCAGAAGGACAACGTTAAGATTCATACTAAGTCATCCTGAACTTGTTTCAGGATCTTCAAAAAAAAGACCGGACTTTAATCCGGCCTTCTCTCTTTTAAAATATAATTATTTCTGTTTACCAACTGGTGTGCACTCTTCGCACTTGCACGCAGGACAATGCTTGAAGTGCTGCCATTCGTCTTTAAGGACAACTTTTCCACAGCTGTTGCATTTTACTTTTCTGTTAGCCATCTTAAGTTTCCAGCAGAAAATCGATCCAAGAATACCAACAAGAATACCAATAGCAATAATATCCTTAACTGTACTGCTCATTAAAGTCATTTTTTTCACCCCGAAAATTTTCTTTAAGATTTTAATTTATTTTACTTTTTTATATTTTGGCTGTCAATGTTTAAATTATAGAAGTTTTACAGTTTGTATGACAGTTTTTTGCGCCAATCCCCGATATTTTCTTTGTTCTCGAAGTCAATTTTCTTTTTTATCTCAAATCCTGCCGGATTTTGGGAATTTTTCCTAATTATGCCGAAATTACCCCCGCCAAGGTATGCAATAGTATCGCCATCTTCCAGGGTCTCCGATTCCTCAAGTTTTTTCATGACACAGTCGAAATGGGCTGGCTCGCCGCTTTCAGGCAGGGCCAGAGAGGATGCTGTCTCGCTTATGACCTCGCCGCAAAGGGCGCAGGTCAGCTCCTCTTTCTCGGGATATATTATAGAGATATCTCTGTTTATGTGTCTGCGTCTGGAATCACGCCTGAAATTTCTTTTATCCCTGTCGTTCATTTTTTTCCTGCATCTCAAGAATCTCGCCAGAAAGCACCCAGGAGATCTGCTCCACAGCAGTCTCGATGTAATCTGCCGTGTTCACCTCTTTTTTAAGCTCTTCAAGCCGCTCTATAGCTGTCTCTTTTGCTACCCTGGACATCAATAATCTCCGAAAGCATCTTTGATATGGGTAATTTTTCCCTCGCCATCCACGAATAACACATCGTAGCGGATTGTCTTGCTGCGGCTCAAAGCTGGGTTCTGAAGCATAAAGACCTGAGATACTGCCTTAATACGGTGCTGCTTTCGCGCATCTATGCTTTTCTCCAGATCCGCAAACGGCAGATTTTTCCAAGCCTTTACCTCTACAAACACCAAATCGCAACCTGATGTCATGACCAGGTCAATCTCACCAGGATGCGCTTTGAAGTTCCGGGCAACGAGGGTATATCCCCTTTCTATAAGATACTTTTCGGCAGATTCTTCGCCAATTTTACCTTTTTTAAAGGTATTCATCAGAAAAGTTTTATTTTGCCTCTTCCTTTTTCTTGATCAGCTCTTTGATCTTGGCAGCCTTACCAACTCTGTCTCTAAGATAGTAGAGTTTAGAGCGGCGGACTTTTCCGTATTTAACAACCTCGATTTTCTGAATTCTAGGTGAGTTGAACGGGAACACTCTCTCTACGCCGACGCCGAATGACATCTTGCGGACTGTGAATGACTTTCTAAGTCCTGAGTTGTTCTTTGCTATGCAGACACCTTCGAATACCTGAACTCTCTCTGTGGTGCCCTCGATGATCTTGAAGAATACTTTGATTGTGTCACCGATTCCGAAAATCTCCACATTGTCCTTTATCTGTTCTGCCTCAATTGCTTTAATCAGATCCATTCTGATTTCCTCCTATATGTTCAGGTCCCAGAAGATCAGGCCTGTTCATTTTTGTTTTCTCGAGGCTTTTCATAAGCCTCCAATCCCGTATGTTCTTATGATGCCCCGAAAGAAGCACTTCCGGCACCTTCATGCCGCGGAACACCTCGGGCCTGGTATACTGGGGATACTCCAAAAGCCCGTTGGAAAAGCTCTCCTCCTCCAGGGACTCCTTGCTTATGACACCGTCGAACAGGCGGTATACAGCATCCACAATAACCAGCGATGCTATCTCTCCGGAAGATATCACATAATCTCCGATACAGATCTCATCATCAACATAACTGTCAATTATCCGTTGGTCAATACCCTCGTACCGGCCACAGATAAAAACCAGTTCTTCCTCCTCTGCCAGAGCAGAGGCATATTTCTGACTAAACAGCTTCCCACTGGGGGAAGGATATATAGTCCTTATGGAGGATGCATTCACGGAGTCCAAAGCCCGGGCCAACGGCTCGGTCTTCATGACCATGCCGGCTCCTCCGCCGTAGGGGTAGTCGTCGCAGCTCTTGTATTTGTCCAGGCAGAAACTGCGGATATCCACAACCTGGCAGGTTATGATACCTTTCTCCACCGCCTTGGCCATTATGGAGCTCTTAAAATACCCCTCTATAATTTCTGGAAACAGAGTCAGAATAGTAAACTTCATTCAAAAAACCATGTTTCCTTAAGTCCGATAGTCTTGCTCTTTATGTCCACATCGCCTATGAACTGATCCAGGAAAGGAACCAGCACGGTCCGCTTTTTCCCATCCTTATCTGGTTCGCATTCAATCTCAAGAAGTGCAGAGGCTCCGTTGTCTATAACCGACTTGACCACCCCCATCCGGCTTCCTTCGAAAAGCAGAACACTACCGAACAGATCACAATAATAAAATTCTCCCTCCTCTAAAGGAGAGGCAAACTCCCGGGGCACCACGATGTCCCAGGTCGCATACATCTTTGCAGCTTCCGGGCTGTCCAAAGTCTTAAGCTTAAGCAGGATATCGCCATTTAAAACCTGCACCTTCTCCACGCTGAACCGTTTCTGCACATTCCCTTTCTTAAGAAAGACTTCCTTAAGCTTTAGAAAATGGTCGGTCTCGCCAGAATAGCTTGAAACCTTGATATCCCCTTTCACTCCATAGGAGGTTCTCACCAGTCCTATGGCAATCAGATCCTGCCCTTCCACCTGCTGCCTCAGTCGAGAATTTCCAGCACCACCCTTTTTCCAGTCTTGGATGCAGCCGCACTCAGCACAGTACGTACAGCCTTGGCAATCCGACCATGTTTTCCGATTACCTTGCCGATATCATCCTGCGAAACCCTGAGCTCAAGAATGGTGGATTTTTCCCCTTCGATTATGCTTACGCTTACATTTTCGGGGTCATCCACAAGGGACTTTGCGATATATTCCACAAGATCCTTTTCCAAATTCATGGGACACTCCCCTTATTTTACAGAGATGTTCTGCTTGTTAAGGAGTTTCTTCACTGTCTGACTTGGTAAAGCACCTTTGGCAATCCATGCCTTGATCTTTTCTGCATCAAGAGTAATCTGATTCTCTGCCTCGATAGGATGATACTGTCCAAGCTCTTCCAGAGTCCTTCCATCCCGTGGTGCACGTGAATCAACAGCTACTACTCTGTAGTAAACTCTCTTCTTTGTTCCGAACCGTTTCAGTCTGATTTTTACGCTCACTTCAACTTCCTCCTGTTTCTCTATTCAACTCAACTGCCGAACCTTGCCATAAGATCCGACTGGTATTTCTTGTTTTTAGAGACTTTTTTCATCATAAGTCTCGTTTTATCGAATTTTTTAAGGAAACTGTTCACCTCGCCAACAGAGGTGCCGCTTCCTTTTGCTATGCGCTTTCTTCTGGAAGGGCCTATAATGCGGTGATTCTGCCGTTCCATCTTGGTCATGGAAAGGATTATGGCCTCTTCTTTCTTCATCTCCTGGCCGTCCAGCTTGTCCTCGTCTATGTTGCCCTTCAAGCCTGGAATCATCTCCACCATAGACTTGAGGCTGCCCATCTTGCGGATTTTGGCAAACTGCTCAAGGTAATCTTCCAATGTGAATGTGGCCTTGTTTATCTTTTCCTGAAGCTTTGCTGCCTCTTCGGCATCCACCTGCTCCTGAGCCTTCTCTACAAACGAGACAATATCGCCCATACCCAGGATACGGGAGGCAATACGGTCTGGATAGAAAACGTCAAGATCCTGAATCTTCTCGCCTGTACCTATGAACTTGATAGGCTGCCCTGTTATGGTCTTGAGTGAGAGGGCTGCACCGCCGCGGGTGTCGGAGTCGAACTTGCTCAGGATTATACCTGTTATGCCGATGCGCTCGTTGAACTCCTTGGCTATGTCCACCGCATGCTGACCTGTCATGGCATCTGCAACCAAGAGGGCATCCACAGGGTCCAGGACCTTCTTTATATCCTCAAGCTCCTGCATCATGCTGTCGTCCAGATGCAGACGGCCCGATGTATCGGCTATAAGTACATTGAACTGATTCTTATTCGCATAGTTAAGTGCATTCTTTACCACAGCCACCGGATTCTTGGAATCCTCGCTGTATACTTCCACCTCTATCTGGCTTCCCAGCACTTTAAGCTGCTCTACAGCGGCAGGCCGTACCAGGTCGGCTGCAACCAGGAGCACCTTGCGTCCCTCTTTCTTGAGCTTGTATGCCAGCTTGGCCGAGGCTGTGGTCTTACCAGAACCCTGGAGACCCAGCATAAGAATAGGGGAAAGGGTATCGGGACCTTTCAGCTGCAGATCCTGCTTCTGGTCGCCCAGGAAGGAGACCATCTTGTCGTAGACAATCTTGGTGAACTGCTGGCCTGGATTTACAGAGCGCAGAACCTTCTCGCCTACAGCCTCTTCCAGTGTGGAATTGATGAAACGGCGTACAACACGCAGGTTCACGTCGGCGTCAAGGAGTGCGACTTTGATCTCTTCTACTGCATCCTGTACGTTCTTCTCCGATATGGATGCCTTGCCCGAGATTCTTCTGATCAGATCACTGAATTTGTTCGAAATTCCGTCTAGCATAGCTAATATATTACCCTAGAGTATTATTTTATATACAAAAAGCAAGGTTTATGTCAACCACCAGCGGGGATACCTGCTGTGCCTTGACTTATAAAAATACTGATACTATAATATAAGTTTAGAGTGGAGATAGTTGTGAACCCACAGGATGACGAACTTGTATTTGCAGATGAACTCACCTTTGCCGACGAGGACAAAGCGCCGCATCAGCCACAGGACAACCAGGAGCCAGAAAAAGCGTGGAAAGTGCTTGTGGTGGACGACGAGCCCCAGGTGCACACCGTAACCAAGCTGGTTCTGCGGGATCTGACATTCAAGGGGCGCAAAATCGAGTTCTGCGACGCCTACTCTGCCGCCGAGGCCAAGAAGGTGCTGGCCGAGAATCCCGATATCTGTCTGGCCCTGGTAGATGTGGTCATGGAAGAGGACGACGCCGGACTGCACCTGGTGGAATACATCAGGGATATAATGAACAACAAGGCTATCCGCATCATACTCCGCACCGGCCAGCCTGGATATGCACCCGAGAAAGAAGTAATAATCGACTACGACATCAACGACTACAAGGAAAAAACCGAGATGTCGGCACAGAAACTCATAACCTGTGTGATAACTGCAATACGCAACTACGAATATATCGACGCCCTTAACAAGCTGACAGCCGAACTGGAGCAGAAGGTGGCAGACCGGGTTGCCGAACTGGACGAATCCAACCGCAAGCTGCTCGAGGACCAGGAGGCTGGCAAGAAGCTTCAGAACAAGATTCTGCCCAAGCCAGAGAAAGAGATAGGTCCATACCTTTTCTCGAGCCGCCTGTTCCCATCGCTGGTCTTAAGCGGCGACTTCATCGACTATTTCTCAATCTCAAGCCGCTATATAGGCTTCTACATGGCAGATGTGTCGGGCCATGGAATATCTTCGGCAATAGTCACAGTGCTGCTCAAGAACTTCATAGACAATAAAGTCGAGAAATTTGCCCTGTGGGATGACCAGACTGTCCTGAATCCGCAGGAGATTTGCACAAGGATAAACAGTATCCTGCTCCGAGAGAACCTGGGCAAATACCTGACCATCTTCTACGGAATCATAGACATGGAGACCAACACGCTAAGCTATGCAAACTGCGGTCAGTTCCCATACCCTGCATTCGTATCGGGAGGCGAAAAGAAATTCCTGATGGAGAAAGGTACCCCTGTGGGGCTTTTCAAATCTCCTGTAATCAAGACCAGCTCGATACAGCTTCCGGAACACTTTTGCATGCTTTTGTCATCGGACGGGCTTTTAGATATTCTGGATGGCGACCTTGATGCAAAAAGCAGCAAAATCCTGACCGAACTGGCCGAGAAAGGGGATTCGCTTGAAAGCCTTGTAGAAAGCTTCAAAGTGCAGCAGCATGGCAACCTGCCGGATGATATAACATTCATGCTGATAAGGAAGTAGGGAGTTCAGATGGGAAACTACTATTTTGCAAAGGATGGCGACAAAGTTTATTTCAAGCTGACAGGTGTGCTCAAATACACATCATGCGGCCATTTCGACGCATTCCTTGACGACTTCATAGCCCACGCATCGGATGTGGAGTCGGTTGCAATAGACCTGACCGAGGCGACATTCCTGGACAGCACCAACTTAGGCTTTTTGGCCAAGATAGCCCAGTTCATGCTGGACAAGAACGGCAGCACCACCACTATCTACTCCACCGACAAAGATGTCAATCAGACACTGCGCGGAGTAGGCTTTGACCAGGTGTTCAACCTGGTTGAGGATAAATCGAACCTGGACAAAATCTTCGGCGAGATAGAAGCTGACAAATTCGAGAAAAAGGACAAGACCATAATGATGCTTTCTGCCCACCGCTGCCTGATGAATATAAACGAGAAAAACCAGCAGACATTCAAGGATGTGGTAAGCCTGATGGAGCAGAGTCTTAAGAGCAAGCTCTGATACCATGCCATCTATTCTTTCGGTAAAAAACCTGTCATTCAGATATCCCTCGTACCCCGGCCTTGAGAGCAAACCACTATTCAACAACCTTTCGTTTGACCTGGAGAAAGGGAGCATGACAGTATTCCTGGCCCTGCCGGGAGCGGGGAAAACCACCCTGTCGCGCATACTCACAGGCCTGGTTCCGGCCTACACAGGAGGCGAGCTTTCGGGCTCCATAGAGAAAAACGGAACTACCGGCATTGTGTTCCAGAACCCCGATGAAGAGCTTTTCTGCAGCACCGCCGAGAAAGAGGTGGTTTTCCCGCTTGAAAACGCAGCCCTGCCACGGGAGGAAATCGCATTCCGCGCCGATATGGCATTCCAGAAAACTGGCATAGAATACCTGCGTTTCAAAAAACCTATCCACCTGTCGGGGGGCGAGAAGCGGCGGCTTTTAATAAGCGTTCTGTTTGCCACCGACCCTGACATATGGATTCTGGATGAAACCCTGGAAGAGATTGATATCCTGGGCCGGGAAGAGATTCTCTCCTTTCTTAAAAAAAGCGGGAAAACCATACTCATACTCACAGCCAAAATGCTTGATGTATACAAAAAATATGCCGACAACTTCATCGTTTACAGCGGAGATTATTCACTTGACGAACCGCTGCCGGATGAGGAGACGATAAAAGCCCTGGAGGGTAATACTTTTCAAAATCCACTTTTAAAAGTTGAAAATATCCGTTTTACCTACCCCGATTCAGATTTTACACTCAGCATAGACCAATTTGTTCTGGCACAGGGGAAAACTACCGCAGTAATAGGCACAAACGGCTGCGGAAAATCCACCCTGTCCCGCATCATAGCGGGGCTGCTTGTTCCGGCAGCGGGCAAGGTCCTGCTGTTTGGAGCAGAAGGAGGAGCCGAAAAGCTTAACCGGAACTGCTCGTACCTCTTCCAGAACCCCGACTACCAGCTGTTCCTCCCCACAGCACGGGCCGAGCTGGAATATGGCCTTAAACTGCAAAAACTTTGCGCCGCCGAAATCGAGGAAAAGGTACATAAGGCAATAGAAGTATTCGGCATAGAGCACCCCGACGCACCCCCTGTCCTTATGAGCTACGGCCAGCGTAAAAAGCTTCAGGCGGCCATATACTGGCTACTGGAGAAAAAAATAGTAATCATAGACGAGGCCGATTCAGGCATATCATCAAAGGAATATCGCCAGATTATAGATGCATTCAAAAGCTCGCAGGCAAACCCGGCCATACTGGTTATAACCCACGATATAAAGCTGGCATCCCAAGTTGCAGACAAGATATTCAGGATGGGCGCTTTATGAAAAAACCGTTCCTCTATCTTGCAGACCCACGCCTTAAGCTCATACTTGTTATGCTTTATACCGCCGCATTCTTCTGCCCTGTTTCGGCCACAAGATATGCCCTTTTGCTTGTTCCTGTGCTGATATCGGGCTTTATCACCTGCGGCTTTAGGCAGTTTTTGTCGGTATTCAAGCTGATTCTGCCCCTCATTATCCTTACAGCTATCCTTACTCCGCTGTTCTCAGGCATACATGAGACAGTCCGCATAATCCTGCGGTTTATAGGCATAACAGCCCTGTTCTTCCTGTACTTCAAGACAACAGATTCTGATGAATTCATACAGACCCTGCGCTTTTTCGGCATGCCATACCGTCTTGCGCTGGTCATCTCCATATCCACCAGCTATATTCCCCTGCTGCTTGAGACCTGGCACGATGCTCAGGCTGCCCACAAGCTGCGCTACACCGAAAACTGCCCGCCAGTAAGCAGATGGAACTTCATAGCCCGCTTCTGCTCTATCCTGCCAGTTCTTTCTTCGGTGCTGATCCAGGCGGTAAAGAGTATTCCTACACTTGCCATGGCACTTGAAATAAGGGGTGTGGGCAAGGCAAAACCCACTGTTTTCCGCCCTATCCCGCTTAAAAAACCGTTATACTTACAATTATTGTTGTATTTTATCCCGATTACTGTTATAATTTTAATATTGGTGATTTATGCAGCTTAATTTTTCTATACCTGGCGATGATATGGACATGGCTGGAATCGCATCCAGCACACTTAAGAAGAAACTCCAGCAGATTGGCGTTGACAACTCTGTCATAAAGCGGACAGTGGTTGCTCTGTACGAGGCCGAGATAAACATGGTCATCCATGGCGGAGGCGGCGATATTACCATCACTGTATCTCCTACCGAGATACAGTGCGAGCTTACCGACCACGGCCCTGGAATCGCCGATGTAAACCTGGCCATGCAGGAGGGTTATTCAACAGCCACCGATGCCATCCGCGAGATGGGCTTCGGAGCAGGTATGGGACTTCCAAACATCCAGCGGAACTCGGACCACATGGAGATACATACAGTCCCAGGCGAGGGCACTACAGTCAAGATAATGATTAAGATAGGATGACAGGATGAGCGAAGAGTACTTACATTCCGTAACACTGGATAAAGATCTCTGCAAAGGGTGCACCAACTGCATATCACACTGCCCTACAGAGGCTATCCGTGTGCGCGATGCCAAGGCAATGATAATCTCTAACCGGTGCATCGACTGCGGCCAATGCATAAGGACCTGTCCTTCCCATGCCAAGAAGGCTGTCAGCGATCCTCTTGATATGCTCAACAAGTTCACATTCAAGGTTGCTCTGCCAGCTCCAAGCTTCTATGCCCAGTTCAAGAATGTTTCTATAGATACAGTGCTCACTGCTCTTAAGAAATTCGGCTTTGATGATGTATACGAAGTGGCAAGCGCCGCCGAGATAGCATCTATAGCAACCGCCGAGCTTATAGAGAAAGTAAAGACACCGCGTCCCCTTATATCATCTTCCTGCCCTGCTGTGGTGCGGCTTATCCAGGTGCGGTTCCCAAGCCTTATAGAGCATGTAATAAAGATACAGACCCCTATGGAGATTGCGGCGCGTATTGTAAAGAACCAGATTTACCCCGACAAGCGGGGGCTTGGTGTGTTCTTTATCTCTCCATGCCCTGCAAAAGTTACCAGCGTACGGGTTCCGTTAGGAAACGAAAAGTCCGAGGTAGATGGCGTAATAGCCCAAAAAGATATCTACCCTGCACTGCGGAAGATTATCAAGACTATCGATAAACCGGAACACCTTTCAAAGGCATCCAGCATAGGAATAAGATGGGGACACAGCGACGGCGAGAGCGAAGCTGTGAACTCAAAAAAGAGTATATCGGTAGATGGCATTGACCACGTAATAAAAGTGCTTGAGCAGATAGAGAGCGAGGACTTCCACCACATAGAGTTCATAGAGGCCATGGCCTGTCCGGGCGGCTGCGTGGGTGGCACCCTGACTGTGGAAAATCCGTTCATTGCCCGCTCAAGGCTTAAGCGCTACAGCCAGGCCTGTGAGAACCGGGGAATCAAGGGGTCAGACCAGCTCACAGAATTCGACATAGCATGGACCAAGGAGATTTATTCACATCCTGTGCTCAAGCTCAGCGAGAATATGTCCGAAGCCATCAAGATGATGGACGAGATTGACAAGATAGATGCCGAACTCCCCGGCCTAGACTGCGGCTCATGCGGTGCCCCGACCTGTCATTCGCTTGCCGAGGATATCGTAACAGGCAAGGCACAGAAAACCGACTGCATATTTATTTTGCGCGACGAGATAAAGAAAGTGGCTGGTCAAATGGCAGAGCTTGAGAAGAGGATGCCCCAGGCAAGGAACTTCGAGAATAAATAATTATTCTGCCTGTCTTTTCATATAGTTTTCATAAGCGATGTGGGCTGCATGCTGCTCGGCAGTCTTTTTGTTCTTGCCTTCGCCCGGTCCGAAAACCTCATCCTTTATAACCACCTCAACCAGGAAAGTCTTGTCGTGGTCGGGACCAGTCTTCTTGACCAGCTTATACTTAGGACAGGTCTTATAAGTCTTCTGCACAAACTCCTGAAGCAGTGTCTTGTAATCCTGCTCATGCTTGTTCTCAAGCACATTCATAATCTCAGGCACCAGGTAGCTTAGGACAAATTCCTGCACCGGCTTGAAGCCCGAATCAAGGTAGTATGCCCCTATAAGAGCCTCCATGCAGTCGGCCAGTATAGCCTTTTTGGAGCGGCCTCCGGAATACTCCTCGCCCTTTCCTATAAGTATGAAATTGTCTATGCGGATAGCCTTTGCAATCTTGCTTAAAGAAGCTTCGCTTACAACAAATGATTTTATGCGGGCCATATCACCTTCGGCCTTGTCCTTAAGGTGCAGATACAGATATTCGCTGGTTATAAGGCCAAGCACAGAGTCGCCCAAGAACTCAAGCTTCTCGTTGTTCTCTATGTCTTCTGAGCTTTCATTGACATAGGAGCGGTGGCAGAATGCAAGGTTGAGTAAATCCAGGTTGATGAAATCAAGCCCAACCTGGTCTTGAAATAACAAAAGCTCCCGTTTTCTCTTTGAATCGATCCGGGGAGCTTTTACAGCAATTTTCTTCTGAAAATTAAACACGGAAAAACTTATTTAGCTACTGTTCTGATAAACTCTACAGCGTTACCTACTGTCTCAAATTCGTTGGCTTTCTCGTCTGGAATCTGGATTCCCATCTCCTCCTCGAGGGCATAGATGAGCTCGTAGGTGTCAAGGCTGTCAGCTCCCAGGTCCTGGCGGAAGGAAGCTTCCATTGTAATCTTATCTTCTTCGATATCAAGCTTTTCAGCGATAATCTTCTTTACTTTCTCAAATACTTCGTCCATGCGGTTCTCCTTATGCCATCTCTTCAACGTCGATGTACTGTTTGCCTTTGTAGAAACCACATTTTGGACAAACCTGATGCCGTGCCACCTTGTTTCCACAGGTTGGGCATTCTGTCAGAGCTGGGCTCTCCAGCCGCATGTTTATTGCTTCTCTTCTTCTACTTCTTGCTTTTGAAGGCTTTCTTTTAGGTACAGCCATTTCATTTACCTCTTATATAAAAAAATTGAGTCCATAATAATAATTATGCAAAGTATACTTTAAAGTAAATAGGGATATAATGTCAAGAACCTCTACTAAATTTTGCCTTTAGAGCCTCTTCCACCAGCGGTGGGACCATCTTAGATATATTTCCGCCGAAATATGCCAGCTCTTTTATGGCCGAAGACTTAAGGAGCGAATATTTGGAGTCGGTAGGCATATAGAGGGTCTCGATCCTCGGATCCAGGCCCCGGTTCATGAGCGAAAGCTCAAACTCGTAGGTAAAGTCGGTTATGGAGCGGACACCGCGGATTATCAGGAACGTATCTATCTTCTTGGCAAAATCTACTATAAGCCTGTCCCATACAGAAATATGGACATTGTTGTAGTGCGATGTAAGCCTCTCCATCATGTCAAAGCGTTCTTCCACCGAGAACAGGGTTTTCTTCTGCGGATTGACAGAAATGACAACCTCCACCTTGTCAAAAAGCTTGGAGGCCCTATCTATGACGTTGAGATGTCCGTTGGTGACAGGATCGAAGGTTCCTGGGAAAATTACTTTCTTCTGCATACGTTCTCCTACAGGGACTATAATATAAAAACAGAAATGATACAACCAAGCAATTAGGCACCCCTGCTTACAGTACCCACTTCCAGATAACACCTGTCGTGTCCTAGTACGCTCCTACAGACAGGCAAATGGCAGCCCGGTCAGTCAGCGACATTGTTTACACAATGTCATCCTGGATTATGTCCAGGACGCTGCCCGTTCTGCCTATGCCTGTTGCTGTAGTCCGTAATGTCCACGTCAGGTGCTTCTTGCAGCGGGCACTGACGCAGGGGTGCCTTTTGTTTTAGGCTGTCATACTGAACCTGTTTCGGTATCTATCATAGCCCCCGGTGTCGAATGAGGTGGTGGAGGATACTAGAAGCCGCGCTGCCAGTTGCCGCGGGTTATGCGTCCTGCGGCCGATTTAGCACGTTCTGCCATACCGCGGTCGCCACCAAAGTAGTCAAAGATAGCCAGTTTATCGTCAGAGCTTAAGTGCATGAAAGGAAGGGCACGGAAGTCCAGCAGGAAGCTGTCGGCCGATGTCTGGCTTACCGCCTCGGGGATATAGAGGAGAGCGTCGTTGAACACCCGGTTTATGTAGCCGGGGCTTTTTACTATATGGAACGGAATCTCCTTCTCGTCGTAGAAAGTCTCAGAACCGCTGCATGCTCTGCACTGCTCTGTAAAGCGGTTACGGCCGCTCCGGCATCGGCCGGCGGAAGCTAAAAGGCACTGTCTGGTTGTCATCATAGTTATGGGGCCGAACACCTGCAGGAACAGCTTGAAACCTGCCGGGGCAGAAATCTGGGAAAGCTGATCACGGTTAAGCTCCGGGGAGATGAATGCTCCAGAAGCATAACTAAGTTCGTTGTATGCTTTTAAGGCATAACTGTTCGTGCTGTTCAGCATAGGGCCTGCAATCCATGAAATGCCCCGGCGGGCTGCCTCAAGGCCAAGCCCCACGTTATCGGAAACTATCATGGAAGGCTGGGTATTCAGAAGTGCAAGATATTCGGGCACGGCAGAATCTTCGACAAAAGCCGGAATCCATGGGTATATGTTATCCCCCAGTCTGACCTTGCAACCGGGGAACCATTCTACGAATACATTTTCGCATCTGCTGGCAAAAAGTTCTGCATCCTCCTGTGTGGAAACAAGAACCGAAAGCGTTTTATGGGTGTGAGACGGATAGACAAGGTGCGGTACCTCAAGCTCCGGCGAAGGGGCGAACAGTGCCTCAAGCGCTGTGCGCCGCACCCGGTTAAGCTCCTTAACCGGGAGGAACAGGGGCTCCTCGAGGCCGTGGCAGGTAAGATTACCCAGGCTATAGAGCTCATCGCCTGTCTTCTGGAACTGGGTGCGGATGGCCTCCTCCGAGAGCCCCCTGTTCTGCGCCGGCTCAAGCGGGGCCTCGCTGTGAACTGTGGCCTTACGGCCGTTAAAGCTGAACACAGCCTTAAGAGGCTCGCCCCGGGATGCAAACACCTCGGCGTCAAAGAAAGCTGGAACAGGCTGCAATTCAACCAGTTTTTGAGCCAAGGTCTTAAGCCGGGCTGGCTGGGGTAGGAGCGCCACAATCTGCCCCTTAAGAATCTTGCCGTGGAGCAGGTTCTCTATCATCACGTGATAGAGTCCTTTCCCCAGTATCTTCTGCACTATGGCACTGCATATAAAGCTGTTTTCCGGGGTGTAGATGCTTATCCTGCTCCCCTCTTCTATATCTACACCGTTCTGCTGGACAGCAAGCTCCTGCCTGTCTGCTGTGTACGAAACCACTGTGCCAGCCTGTACCATGGACTGATCCAACGGGGATTCAACGAACATATCAGGGCTGATGCAGCTGTCGAAGTAGCCGGTTGAAAAGCCTCTGTTGAACACCTGGCTCACATCATCGCCTGCTTCCAGACTGTCATTGTCCAAGGCATGGCGGTAGGCTGAGACTGTGGTATAGACATAGCCGTAGTTCTTTATACGTCCCTCTATCTTGAGGGCATCGGCACCCAGCTCCTTTATGCGGTCCAGATTGGGCAGGGCGTTGTTGTCCTTGAGGCTGAAGAAATAGCTTTTCTCGCCGTGTGGAGCAAGGCTGTATCGCCGCCTGCAGGGCTGGAGGCATTTTCCACGGTTTCCAGCCTGTGATGATATGAAAGAGCTCATGTAGCAGATACCAGAGCAGGAGATGCAGTAGGCACCGTGTACAAAAATCTCGGTCTTGATTCCTTTTCTCTTTGTGTATGCGATGATAGGCTCAAGTTCCTCGGCCGAAAGCTCCCGGGCAAAGTTCACATTCTTTATCCCAAGCTTTTCCAAAAAGTCCACCTGCAGGCAGTTGTGGGTTGTCATCTGGGTGGAGGCGTGGAGCTCAAGACCGGGAAGATATTGATGGAGCACATAGGCAAGGCCTGCATCCTGCACTATCAGGGCATCGGCCCCTGCACCTGAGATTTCGGATGCGCACTGGACTGCCTCATAGAGTTCTGAATCGGTAAGGAGCGTGTTCATTGTCACATAGATTTTTGTACTGTGGGCATGGGCTATGGAGACTATCTCTTTAAGCTCCTCAAGCCCCAGGTTTGAGGCACGCTCCCGGGCGTTGAACTTTTTGAGTCCCATGTATACAGCATCTGCCCCAGCCAATATGGCAGCTTTGGCACAGTCGTAGTCGCCGGCCGGGGCAAGCAGTTCAGGCTTTCTCCTTTCCATACTATCAGAATAAAAGAATTTCATCTGAAATACAACTGCCTATTGTTTATAGGCTTGAAAAAGGGTATCGTAAAAGTATGGAATTCTATACATTCTCTGTGACATCTGCAAACGGATACGAAAGTCTGGTTGCAAAAGAGCTTGAAGCTCTGGGAATAGCCCGCTACACAATGGGCAAAGGGAGCGTCACTTTCTCAGGCGCCCAGACAGACGGCCTTAAGGTGTGCCTATGGTCCCGGGTGGCTTCCAAGGTGCTTTTAAAGCTTTTCGATTTCGATATCCAGCAGGAGAAGGATGTTTACAGGAATGCACGCAATTTTGATTGGTCAGCTCTTTTCGATGTAAAGCGCACATTTGCTGTGGATACTGTCCTTTCCACAGGCAGCTTTAAGAATGGCTCTTATTTATCGCTGGTGCTTAAGGATGCCATAGTGGACAGTTTCAGGGAAAAGACAGGCAGCCGCCCCGACATAGAGACCAGCCAGCCCGACATAAGAATAAACCTTTACATAGAGCGTAACCACGCAACTGTAAGCCTGGATATGTCAGGAGATTCCCTGCACAGGAGGGGCTACCGCATAGCCCATGTGGAGGCACCGCTTAAAGAGAATGCGGCAGCAGCCCTGCTATACCGGGGCGGTTGGGAAGCTGTGGCCAAATCTGGCGGCAGCTTTGTAGACCCTATGTGCGGTTCAGGCACTTTGGTTATAGAAGCAGCCATGATGGCAGCCAAGATTCCCCCTGCCTTTGACAGGAACTATTTCTGCTTTAAATACTGGAAAAAGTTCAGGGGCGACCTGTGGGAAGAACTGCGACTCGATGCACTTGAAACTATAAAAGCAAACATAGCCTCAGTGCCCCACCTTTTCGGCTACGACTACAGCACCGATTCAGTCACCGCCGCCCGTAAGAATGTGTCCAAGGCATTCTCCATGTATCCGGAGCTTCTTGAGAAAGTTCACATTGCAAAGAAAGAGATTCATAAGCTTTCCATCCCTGTCGAAGCTGGCGACAAACCAGGCTTTATAGGAGTGAATCCACCATATGGCGAGCGGCTGGGCGAGATAGAGGCGCTCCGGGTGCTTTATGCCGACATGGGTAGCATATTCAAGGAGCGGTTTGACGGCTGGAAAGGTATCTTTATCACCGGAGACGAAGAGCTGGCGCGAAAGACCGGCCTTAAAGCCTCCAAGGTGAATAAGATTTATAACGGCCCTATCGAGTGCATCTCGGCCGTCTTCTCCATAAACTCAGCATACCGCGAGGAACATACAAAAGAGCTTTCAGAGAGCGCCCAGATGTTTGCAAACAGGCTGGCAAAGAATATAAAGCAGTTCGGCAAGCTGGCCCGCCGCCAGGATGTGACCAGCTATCGCATCTACGATGCAGACCTGCCCGACTACTCTGCCGCCATAGACTTTTACGAAGGCAAGTGGATGTACCTGCAGGAGTATGCTGCTCCGGCATTCATAGACCCGGCCAAGACAAAACGGCGGGTCAGGGAGATGTCCCAGGTGCTTGAAGAATACACTGAGCGGAATAACATATTCATACGCCGCAGGGAAAAGCAGCACGGCGCAAACCAGTACACCAAAAGCGGCGAGTCGGAACATCTTGAGATTATGCAGGAAGGCGGCCTTAAGTTTTACGTCAACTTCCACGATTACCTTGACACAGGAATATTCCTGGACCACAGACCGGTACGCAGGCTTATCGGCGAGATGAGTGCTGGCAAAAAAGTGCTGAATCTTTTCGCCTACACCTGCACTGCCAGTGTATATGCTGCGGCAAACGGAGCAGAAAGCACCACCAGCGTGGACACCTCTTCCACATACCTTGACTGGGGGAAGAAGAACTTCAAGCTGAACAGCCTTAATCCAGACAAACACAGCTTTGTCAAAGAGGACTGCATAAGTTTCCTTCAGCATGCGAAACAGAGATATGACATCATCTTCATAGATCCACCCACATTCTCGAATTCCAAGAGCCGGGAAGATATCTTTGATGTACAGCGTGACCACCGTATCCTGCTTATCCTGGCAAAGGGATGCCTTGCAGAAGGCGGCACCATAATATTCTCCACCAACTTCAGGAAGTTCCAGCTGGATGAGAGCCTGAAAGAGAATTTCGATATCAAGGATATGACCAAAGAATCAATCCCATTTGACTTTGAGCGGAACAGTAAGATTCACCGCTGTTTCTTCTTGTCAGCCCGCTTGTTGAATATGTAGTACATAATAGGGATAAAGAAGAGTGTTATAAGAGTTGCGCTCAAAAGACCGCCCAGCACTGTAAGTGCTATAGGCTGTGTCATGTTCGGCCCCTCCTTGGTGGAGAAAGCCATAGGCATCATGGCAAATATAGTGGTGGTGCTGGTCATAAGGATAGGCCTGATTCTGGCTGCAGCAGCCTCTACGCAGGCATCGTATACGCTCATTCCTTTGGCACGCAGCTGGTTGGTGTAGTCCACCAGTACAATACCGTTGTTTACTACAATACCGGTAAGCATTACCACTCCTATGGCACTGAAAAGGCTCAAGGACTGCCCTGTTATGTAGTAGATACCTGCAACACCTATTACAAGGAGCGGAATTGTGAACATATTTATGAACGGGTTCTTGAACGATTCGTACTGCCCTGCCATTACCGAGAAGATAAGGATTATGGCCATGCTCAGGATTATGATTACATACTTTCCTTTCTCCTGCGCATTTACCCAGTCGCCGTCGAATGTGTAGGTTACATCGTCGGGGAACACCATGTTCTCATCCATAAGCACCTTGATATTGTTCTGCACCTCGTTCATCTTGGCTGTGGCCGAACACTCCACGCTTATGGTGGCCAGACGCCGCTTGTTGTCGCGGCTTATGGTCATAGGACCTACACCTTTCTTTAGGGATGCCACGTTGGAAAGATATATTTTCTTGCCGGAACTTGAGATAAGGAATATCTTGTTCAGGTCTGGTATCTGCTTGCGGTCTGATTCCTGGAAGCGGAGTATGACATCATATTCGTTTCCCGATTCCCGGTAGGTGGTTGCATTGGTTCCTTCGATCGCGTTTCTGACTTCCTGCGCAATCTCGGTTACAGAAAGGCCAAAGTCATATGCCCTCTGTCTGTCTATTACAACCTCGACCTGCGGCAGTCCGTCGGTAAGGTCAAGCACTGTGTTTGTCACAGAATCGGCCATGTTCAGCCTGATAAGATCCATTATCTCGTCGGCTGCTGCACGGACATTGTTTATATTCTCGTAGGCCAGCTGAACCTTGATAGTAGGTGTGGATGAGAATCCGCCCCGGCGTGTGCTGAAGTTAAGCTTTGCCTGAGGATAAAGGTTAAAGAATTTGCGTAGCTTGTTCTGGACCTGCTCCAGTGTCTCGGAGCGCTCGCTGGCACTCAGAAGCTCTATGGAGATTTCGCCGGAATAGGATGCTGTGCCGGAACCAGATGTTGTGATTATATACTTGTACTCCTTGACTTCCTGTTTCACTTCCTCCTCAAGGGCCAGCATGAACTTTTCGGTCTCCTCAAGCTTGGTTCCAGGAGCCAGTGTGGCAGATATAGTTACGTTGTTGCTTGTCATTCCAGGCATGTAGATTATACGGGTCTGGGAAAGCATATACAGACCGCCGCAGAAAGCTGCGATTATAAGCAGAATCACCAGGTAGCGGAACTTGATTGCAAAACGGACTGAATGCCTGTAGCCATTTCTGAAACGCTCCACAAAAGGAACTTTGGCTTTCTTGCCTTCCACCTCTTTTACTGCTTTGCGCTTAGTACGCACAGGGAAGTATTTGGTGGCCAGCACAGGGACCAGGAATATAGCGACAAACAGGCTTATGCTGACAGCTATTATTATGGTGAAGATTACGTCGGTAAGAATCTGCCCCACCATCTCAAGCTGGTTCTTGTAGAAGATGAACGGCAGGAATACAACTACTGTGGTCATAGTGGATGCCGTGATCGATGCAATCATCTCGTGGGCACCCTCTATCACAGCCTCTTTACCTGTCTCGCCCTTGTCAAGATGCTGATACACATTCTCAAGCACTACTATGGAAGCATCCAGAATCATACCAAGCCCCAGGATAAGGCCTGTCATGGACATCATATTAAGGGTAAAGCCGCACAGGTACATGGCAAATACTGTTATAAGAACTGCCACCGGCAGCGATATGCTGATTATTATTGTACTCCGGATACTGCGCAGGAACACAAAAAGGACACAGATTACAAGCCCAAGCCCCTGGAGCATGGTAGTCCTGAGCTCGGAAAGGGTATCGCGGATCTCGGTGCTGTCGTCCCTTATTATGATAAGGCTTATATCCTCGGGCAGGTAATCCTTAAGCTCCTCGATTTTCTTATAAAGACCGTCAGCCACCTGCACAACATTGGCACCAGTTGCCCTCTGGATAGAGACATAGACACCAGGCACACCGTTTACCGATGCAATCGAGGTCTTATCCTTGTGCCCCATGAAAACCTGCCCCAGGTCGTAAAGATGGACCGGATTCCCGCCCTTGACCGCAACTACAGTCTCGGCTATCTCCTCTACATTCTTGAACTCGCCTGTGGTGCGGACCAGATACTCCCTGGTGCTGCCCTCTATGTCACCGCCGCCCAGCTCCATATTCTGCTTGCTTAAGGCGCTTTTGATACTTGCTATTGTTATACCGTAGGCATCAAGCCTGTTCTGCTCAAGCTCTACCTGCACCGCCTGGACCTGGCCACCGTATGTGTTTACATCGCCTACTCCCTCAACCTGCGAAAGCCGGTCCTCTATACGGTTTTCTGCAATATAGCGGAGCTCGCCAAGGTCTCGGTCGCCCCGCACCGCAAGGCGCATTATAGGCATGGAGGCCGAATTGAATATACGTATAAGCGGGGTGTCGGCATCGTCGGGCAGGCTGCGTTTTACACGGTCCAGCTTGTCCCGGATATCGTTGGTGGCTGTATCAAGGTTGGTTCCGAAATCGAATTCCAGCATAACACGGCTTCTTCCCTCGGAAGACTGCGATGTAAGCTCCTTTACACCGGTCACGCTGGTAAGGGCCTCTTCTATAGGCTTGGTTATACTTTTCTCCACCGACTCGGGCGCTGCACCTGAATAGGTTGTTATGACCGTGATCATAGGGTATTCAATCTCGGGCATCATCTCCACAGGCAGGTCCGAGTAGAAGAACAGCCCCAGGCCGGTGAGCACTACAAAGATTATGGTAAAAAGTACAGGTCGGTTTACAACCAGGCGGGAGACACTCATATTATTTTTATTTCTCCACCCTGTTCACCCTGGAACCGTCCACCAGGACATCCATTCCTTCAACCACAATTGTATCTCCTACAGAAAGCCCTTCGGAAATAATAGTAAAATTGTCTATAGTCAAAAGTTTCTTAACTGGCAGGCGGCGTGCAATATCCTTGCCCTCGGGATTCTGCATAATCACAAACACATAATCCTCTCCTGCCCTGGTAACAACAGCATCGTCGGGCACCACAATGTTGCCTTCATAGAGTGTGGTGTACAGTTTTACCTTGGGGAACATACCTATGTTGATACGGGAATCCTTCTGGTCCAGTGTAAGCTCTATCTGCTTGCTGCGGGAGGCAGGGTCAACCACAGGGGAAATCCATGTTATATGGGCCTTGAACGGAGTATCGGGATATGCAGGGAAAAATATGTCTGCAGCAAGGTTTTTCTTAAGCTCGCCCACGTTCCGCTCCGGGATATTGGCGTGGATAATCAGGTTGTCGATGTCGCCAACTGTAACTATGCCAGTACCTGTTGTCACTGTTGTCCCTGTGCGCGATATAACTTCGGTGACTATGCCTGATATTGTCGATTTGACCGGGTTTGTCACATAGTTGTAGCCAGGCTTGGATGGATCCACTGTTGCAATCACCTGCCCCTTCTGAACCCTGTCGCCGACCTCCACCTTAAGGGAGATAAGCTTGCCGCCTATCTCGGGGTAGATTGCTATATTTGTCTTTACATCAACTTCGCCATTTATCTCTATGCTGTCCTGAAGCGAGGCCACCGATGCAGGCTGTGTCACCACCGCATACACCCGCTCCCTGGAAACTGGCGCGGCAGCTTCTTCCTTCTTTTTACACGAGGCAGTTGTCAGTATAATCCCGACAGAAAGAATTGTAAGAATAAAGATAAATCTCTTTGACATAGTCACCTGCCTAATGTTCCGAAAGTCAGATTAAGTGTATATTCAAGCTGAAGGATTGAGCAGTATATATCGTACTTGCGCTGAAGTATATCCATCTCGGCTGTGCGGACAGTGTACTGCGCATCGCTAACATCCAGCATATCCTTGGTTCCAAAATTATATGCATCTTCTGTCAGGGCCAGAGTCTTATCTGCAACCTCTTTTGTCATCTCCAGGGTCTTTACGCTCTCCTGCTGCTGCTGTATCTGGCGGATAATGTTCCATACGCGGCTTGTGCTGTCCTCTTCCTCTTCTGCAATCTGCAGGCGGAGTTTTTCGGCATTGTCTTCAAGCTGCTTTATCTTAAGGTTTCCAGATGAGTTGGGGATAAGGTTGTCAAGATGCCAGCGCAGTGTGGCGCTTAAAGTTCCCCGGTCCACATAATCGTCGCCGTAGGAAAGGTCGCTCCAGGTGGGGTTTATGTTCCAGCCCAGGGTAAGTTCTGGCATAAGGGAAGACCCCCTCAGCTCCTTACGGCTGCTCTCTGCCACATTAAGGCTTGCCTTCAGCTTCCTTAGTTCCGGGGTCTCGTATTCGTCGGGTATTGAAGAAATA
Organism: Spirochaetia bacterium; assembly: GCA_017446885.1. GTDB lineage: Bacteria > Spirochaetota > Spirochaetia > CADAEX01 > CADAEX01 > CADAEX01. Next base: position 71,734 of record JAFSOR010000027.1, read on the forward strand.
TCAAATTTGTCGGGTACTGCACTTGCGATATCGCCCTGAAGCACCACCTCTTCATCGGCAGGAATGCCTAAAGTTATCTTAAGCTGATCCATCTTATGCTGATACTGTGTGGAAAGTGAGTCGTAGGTAGGCACCAGCTTGCTCCAGGCAAGGAACGAATTGAGTACATCAAGCTCCGGGGCCAGGCCGCCCTTGTACCGCTCCTGGGTCTGCTCGTACCGCTTCTTGTTGGTCTCCAGGTTGTCCTGCACCAGCTCCATGTTCTTCTGGTATATGATAAGCTCGTAGAAGGCCTGGCGTACAGTCACCTCCAGGTTCCGCTGCGCAACCTCGTAGTCTATGTTTCCGGCAGCATATTCTTCCTTAATACGGTTCATCTTATGGGGAATGTCGGTTCCAAGTGTCAGCGATATGGCGCCGTTCAAGTTGCCGCCCCAGGTTGCATCAGGCGAATGGGGCAGAATCTCGTTGCCACGGCTTACTCCGGCCGAAGCAGTTATTTCCGGCAGGAACACATTCCAGCGGTTTTTTGCACTCCGCTCTTTATCCATAAAAGTTATCTGCTGCTGCTTAAGGCCGCGGTTGTTCTCCAAAGCCATTTGAGCTGCGCTGTCGGCAGTAAGCACTGTCTGTCCGAAACAGGAAAAGAGGACCAATGTCAAGAGCAAAAGGAGACAAACCGATTTTTTCACAAGTCTACTATACTACAAAACTGGGCACCGTGCTATAAATTTATTATTAAAAAGCGATAATTTTTTGTTATAAACTTGGAATAGTGTTGGTTTTTGAAAAAAGTTAGGATAGAATTGAATCGGGAGGAGCAGATGAAAGCTTCGGTTGTTATCATAGAAGATATAAAAGAGATGTCCGACCTTATCCAGCTTTATCTTAAGCGCGAGGGTATGGACACTGCCGCCTTTGACAATGCAGAGGATGCGCTGGAATATCTTAAGACCACAACTCCTGACCTTATACTGCTGGACATAAACCTCCCAGGCATGGACGGCTTTGAGTTCCTTAACATCTACCACAAGCAGTCCGACTGCCCTGTGCTTATAGTCTCGGCCCGGGATTCGGACGAAGATATAATTATGGCACTTGGATATGGCGCAGATGAATTTGTGACCAAACCCTTCTCTCCAAAGGTGCTTATGGCACGGATCCGGGCTCTGCTGCGGAGGAATCAGAGCGGCTATGCAGGCGCCTCAAAAAGCTTGATACAGTTCGGCCCATACACATTGAACACAGAATCCTGCCTGCTCAAGAAAGGCGACGAGCGAATCCATCTTTCTGCAAAGGAATATGATATTCTGCAGTATCTTATAAGCACAAAGGGGAAAACCAGCACCCCCGAGGAAATCTACCGCAAGGTATGGGGAAGCGAGTTCGGCGACCTTACAGCGGTGGCAGTCTATGTGCAGCGCCTTAGGAAAAAGCTTGAGTCAGATCCTGCATCACCACACTTTATCGAGACTGTGCATGGCATGGGGTATCGGTTTATGTATGATGAGGATTCTAAGAAATGAAGATAAAGACCCAGATTCTGCTGCTCCTTGCAGGGCTTATAATTATTCCGATAGTACTCCTTACATCCTACTGGCTAATGTTCCACCAAAGGCAGGTCTTAAGCGACAATGTCCCCACCTATGAAGAGATATTCAGCGAACGTCCCCAGGTAACTACAGAGGAAGACTGGGAGCGGATACGAAGCTTTATCGCCCGCCGCAGTCCAGCCATGGATGTCACAGTATTTGACAGAGCCTCCATGGAAGTGCTGTACTCCACCATGGATCAGTTTAAAAGAGGCCAGGTTATGGACGAGGATGACCTTATGGAATATGCCCTTGAAAATTCCGACCGGTACTTTTTTCAGATGACTGCACCACCCCACCTTAAGAACAGTTCGCTGATTACTTTCATAAGGTCGCAGAAAACCATGCATCCCCCCCATTCAAGGCTTGAGCATTACGTCAACACCGTGACTATCATTTCTACCATCATACTTTTATTCTGTATTGTCATCATAACTACAATAACCAGGTCTATCGCCAAGTCGGTAACTGTCCTTAAGAATGCGGCAGAGCGTGTCACCATGGGCGAGTTTGACACGCCGATTGAAGTACATGGCAGCAACGAGATTATCTCCCTGACCAAGTCGCTTAACGAGCTTAGGCTGGCAGTAAAGGAGAACCGTGACAGACAGGCGCGGTTTATCATGGGAGTCTCCCACGACCTTAAGACACCGTTAGCACTTATCAGGGGCTATGTGGAGGCCCTGTATGATGAGATTCCATCAAATCCCGAGGAAAGACAGAAATATGCCCAGATTATCCTGAAAAAAGCTGATGACCTTGAGGTACTGATAAACGACCTTATCGATGTTATCAAGGTGGAGACAGGAGAATGGCGCTCAACCTGGAAAGATGTGAACCTGCTTTCATTTATAAATGAGGTGGCAAAGCGGGGCGATGAGGCTGCCCTTATCCTGAAGCGTAAGTTTATTGCAGATATCTCCTTGCCCGAAGATGCTGTGGTGCAGATGGACGAGCGGCTTATGAGCCGGTGCTTCGAAAACCTTTTCAGCAACGCTATCAGGTATTCCCATGACGACGGAACTATAAAGCTCAGGGCATTCCAGTCTTATTCGGGGGTCAAGAGCTGCTTTATTGTGCAGATAGCAGACAATGGCATTGGCATTGCCCAGGAAGAGCTTAAGAATATATTTGACCTGTTCTACCGGGGCACCTCGTCGCGGCGCGAGAAAGGAAGCGGCCTGGGCCTTGCCATAGTAAACAGCATAGTACGGTCTCATAACTGGGAGATAGGGGTAGAATCAGAGGCAGGGAAAGGGACAGTATTCACCATCACAATCCCTGCTTGATATTTATTTATACCATTTAAGAAGAGGAAGCACTTTCTCCTTGCCGCAGGTCTTGATGAAGCCTGCAAGACGGGGCCCTTTCTCCTTGCCTATAAGCACGTTGTAGAACACTTTGAACATATCTTTGGAATCCATACCAGCTTTCTCGGCTACTGTATACAGAGCCTCGGCCAGAGACTTCTCATCATACTGTTCCAGGTTCTCAACAACAGAAACTGACTGCTGAAGGACTGCAATCTCCCTGTCATCCTGAGGAAAATACATATCCTCACCTGGCTTCTTAAGGGCAAACCGGAAGTCCTCCGGAGCAAATGTGGTTATCCATCTCCATGCGCACTCTGCTCTGTTCCGGAGTCTTGGCACCTGGCTCTCGTCCTTGATGTCGCAAAGCTTGAGCACCTCCTCTATATTGCCGTCGTGGATCTGCAGCAGGTTGCACAGATGGCGGAGAGGAATCTGATATGGCATAACAGCTGGTACATCGCCCACCTGTGAAAGCTCATAGATGCGCTTCTCTTTCTCGGCCTTCTTGTCGTTAACCTTCTCCACACCGAAGTAGATGCGCTCGCACTTGTCATAATCCTCATAGATCTTGAGGACATCCAGATCAAAGGAGATTGCGAACTCGGTGTTGGGCCGTGTGCTTGCAAACATGTAGCGGACAATCTCGGGCTGATATATTTCGAGCACATCGCGCAGGCTTATGACCTCGCCGCTTGAGGATGAGATCTTGCCGCCCCGTCCCTTGATGCTTAAAAAGTCGTACTGGAATGTGACAGGAGGCTCGTGGTTGTACACCTTGCGGGCTATTCCCTTGGCTGTGCTGAATGAGCCACCCTCTGAGTGATGGTCTTTTCCTGCAGGCTCAAAGTCTACCCCCTCGACACCCCACCGCATTGGCCAGTCGATACGCCATGGCAGCTTTGCAATGGATGTGGTGCGCAGGTCCACAGTCTCCTCGCAGCCGCAGGAATCGCATTTATATGTAACGCCCCACTCACCGTCCCAGCTTAAGACTGTAGTGGTGTCCTTGTGGCATTTGCCGCAGAACATGGAGATAGGCATCCAGTCGTCAGGCAGCGGTGCGGTGCGGAACTCGTCCAGGATAGCCTTGATCACAGCCTTGTTTTCAAGGGCTTTGCGCATACCCTCGGCATAGCGGGAAGCCTGATAGTTGGAAGCCTGGTACAGATACTCAGGGTAAACACCTACCTGGGGCAGCAGGCTCTCAAGCTCCACCTCGTGGGCCCTGGCATAGCTGGATTCTTTTCCCCATGGGTCTGGAACCATAGTGATAGGGAAACGGAGATATTTTGCCAGCTCCTCCTGGTTCGGCATATTCTTAGGAACCTTGCGGAACACATCGTAGTCGTCCCAAGAGTAGATAAAGCGCACATCGGCACCCTTCTGCTGCAGTGCCCGGACCACAAGCTCAACCGAGATTATCTCCCGGAAGTTTCCTATGTGGACAGTGCCCGACGGAGTTATGCCCGATGCACATACATATTTAGTCTTCTTGTCATTAAGGAATTGCTTTCTTTCTCTTATAATCTTGTCTGCAGTTATATCTGCCCAGTGGACAGACTGAATGTTCTCTTTTTCCATAACAGACAGTATATATAAAAAAGTGTTATTTATTCAATAATCATTGCAGGACAGATAACAATTAGATATTATCAGATTGCGAGGTAGATATGAAAATTGACAACGTTTCCCAGAAAGTAGTTGACCTGATGACTGCCGATAAATTTGTGGATTACTGCGGCATAAAGCTGGACGAGATAGGACCGGGCTATGCAAAGACATCGGTGGAGATCCAGCCACACCACCTGAACGGCGCGGGAATAATACAGGGGGGCGTGCTCTTCACACTGGCCGACTATGCCCTGGCATCGGCCGCCAACTCCCGGGAAAAGCTTTCTGTGTCTATCGAGACCTCCATGTCCTTCATAAAAGGGGTATCCACCGGCAAGGTGTCTGCCACCGCCCGGGAGGTGACCTGCGGCCGGACATTGACCCGCTACGATGTCCCTGTGACCACCGAGGACGGCACCCTGATTGCACTTCTGCACGGCACTGTGTACAGGAAATAAGATACTGTTAACAGTCTAAACTGTTCTCATCCAGCAAAAAATCTATAAGTCCGATACGTGAAATACCATTATCATCTATCCAGCTCTTGCCATAGGATTTTGATATTACAATTTTTTTAAAAGAATCTTTTATTTTTGTTAACGGTCTCAATTCGGTTTCGGACTTCTTGGCATCATCCATTGACAGTGATGATTGTATATAGTATTTTCTGATACCTTTTCTGGCAATGAAATCAATTTCGCAGTTATTCTGTGTCCTCTTTCCGTTATCATCTATTTCCCGCAGCGGAACAACCCCAACATCCACCAAGTATCCTCTGGTTATCAATTCATTGTAAATCATGTTTTCCATTATATGTGACTCTTCCTGCTGCCGTAACCCTAGACGTACATTCCGAAGGCCGATATCTGTGCAATAATATTTTGATGGATATTCAAAATACTTTTTGCCTTTAATATCATATCTGACAGCTTCGCTGAACAAAAAACTTTCTGTCAAATAGTTTAAATACTTACTGACAGTCTCAGAATCGATATTCACATTCTTAGTGCTTTTTATAGTTCTAGCAATTTTGCTGGCATTTGTAAGTGAACCTACCGCAGAACAAAGTACGCTTACCAAATCATGAAGAACACCTGGTAACGATATATTATACCGTTCCTCTATATCCTTGAAATAAATCTCATCAAAAAGGTTTGCAAGATAATCATATTTAGCGGTATCCGAGTTAATACTCAATAAATGAGGCATTCCTCCGAACATAGAATATTCATTATAGGCATCAAGCTTATCTTTTTTACTGGCATTATAATATTCGCTGAAAGATAAAGGATAAACCTGAATCACATCACCTCTGCCACGGAACTCTGTAGAGATATCTTTAGAGAGCATCTTGGAGTTGCTTCCTGTCACATACACATCCACATTCTTCAAATGAAGCAATCCATTCAAAACGCTGTATAACCTTACAGGTTCATCTTTATTCATAAGTTCTTTCTTAGATATAGCATATTGTATCTCATCAAGAAGAATATAGTATTTAGCCCTAGGATCAGTTATCTTTTCTCTTAAATATTCTGAAAGCTTATTGGGGTCTCTATACAGAGCATTAAGATCAGAATCCAAGGCGACCGATATGATTTGATATGGCGCAACCCCTGATTCAATAAGATAATTCTGAAAAAGATCAAGCAAAAGAGTACTTTTTCCGCACCGTCGAATACCAGTAATAACTTTAATCTGACCGTTCCAGCCCCTATCTATCAGTGCTTTCAGGTATTTATCACGAGATACTATCATTTTGCCTCTCTTATCGGAAGTTACTGCCAAATACCATTAACTTCCGAGATAAATATATCAAATCGGCCGATAAAAATCAATACTCTATCACATATAATAAAAAACCCCGGCTACAGGCACAACCGGGGGATTCCTTTCTTCTAAAATACGTTCTTCATCTTTCCTTGCAGCCGAAAATACCAGTCAAGAGGCCACCCACAAAGCTTAGTGCAGTAAGCCCTCCTACAACTGCAAGACCTTTTTTCCAGGCATCTGGGTCCTCATGGATTTCAATCTCATCGGATTCTTCATCTTCATTTTCTTCTGCGCAAACCTCATCCTCCTCTGAGATTTGCTCTTCCATTTCTGCAATCATTTTTTCGTACCTTTCATTAAGTTCGGCAGTTTTTGCAAGCTTTTCCTCAAACTCTTTCATCAATTCTTCTGGATTCTTTTTTTCGTCCATTTTTTACTCCTTTAATTCTTGATGATTCAAATCTACCCTGCCTACTCCGCCACCTGATGTCAGAGTGCAAAAAAAGTTAAAAAACTTGTTTAGCAATCTATGCCAGCAATAGTACGCTCCAGCAGACCGCCAAAACCTCAGGCAGATAACAAACAAGCAATCTGCTGGCAGCAATAAGGCACACCCGCTCGGTAGGTGCGTTCCCTTCGGGCCGCAATACCGACGGGCATGCCTTTTGCTGCCATTCAGTTACCGCTTTCACCTGTCTGAGGTTTTGCGGCCAGCTTCCGCCTAATCGAGGGAGCATTTGCTGGCAGTGTAAGCATTTACAAAGTTTTTCATATTATTTGCATTTTGTGGGGCAAACTTTGAAGCAAAATTGATTTTTTTTGTGTTAGTAACAGTGCAAGGGGACAATCACCTTGACATTATAGGTTTTATCCTATATTTTAAAGGAGGAAATATTCCGAACTTCAAGGTAGATTTCTATGAGACAGCAAATGGGAAAAGGCCAGCAGAAGAATTTCTGATAAGCCTTGACAGAAAAATGCGAACAAAGATGCTCAGAATGATTGTAATTCTGAGCGAAAACGGAAATGAGCTTCGGGAACCTTATTCTAAGTTTATTTCGGACGGTATTCATGAGCTAAGAGCAAAAGTTGGATCCGATATATCGCGTATCTTATATTTCTTTATGATTGGACAACGCATAATTCTGACTAATGGATTTATCAAGAAAACTCAGAAAACACCAAGAGGTGAGTTAAAGAAAGCAATAAAATACCGAGCCGATTATTTAAGGAGATGGAGGATAATATGAGTACTAGTTTTGATGATTTCTTAAAGGAACAGTTGAAGGATCCTGAAATAAAAAAAGAATGGGATGCTCTCCAGCCAGAAATGGCTATTATCCAAGCCATCATAGATGCAAGACATGATTCTGGCCTGACTCAGAAAGAACTCTCTGAACGTACTGGAATAGCCCAAGGAGATATAAGCAAGCTGGAGAAAGGCAATGCAAATCCATCAATCCGAACACTTCAAAGATTAGCTGCAGGAATGGGAAAAATTCTAAGAATAGAATTTGTAACTGCAAGTTTATAATCAGTAACCCCGTGAAGTCTTTCGTCATGAGGAACGACGAGGAGGAGCTTGCCGACAACCTGCAGTTCATATTCATGCAGCTTCCGCTTCTGGCCGTGGATGAGGATGAGGCTAAGAACTTGCCTGTAGATATGATAGTTGAAATCACAGGACTCACTCCCGAGCAGGTGGCGGCTTTGTAGCCTCTTAGAAATCCAACACCCTGGCAGGTTATAACCAGTAGCCTGCCGGGGTATTATGACTTATTTTTGCTCTTTTTCTTTTGACTTCTCTATATCGGCGGGGATTTCCAGATGTATAGGGGGAAGCCCTCGCTTCTTAAGCTCGATCTGTGTCTTAGTTTCTTTATTGAACATATTGTCCTTTCCTTTTAGATGCCCGGGCAATACCCTTATCTACAATGCGCTTGAGGGCAGAGATATCGGGACCATAGCCTGTGCTCAGTTCATCCAGCTTGCCGGAACTTAAAAGCTCATCCAGAACCGGCTGAAGCCGGGCCAGAATCTCTTTTTCCACATTCTCCTTTGACTTCTGCTCCTTATATGCTATCAGCGGCACATTATCCTTAAGCAGCATGACAAAAGTATTGTACTCGGCAAAGACATCCAGACGGTCCAGACATTCAAAGAATCTTTTAAGCGGAACATCTTCCTGCATCGATGCCAGCACCTTGGTCTCTTTGCCGTTCTTCTCCTGGGTACACACATAGAGCAGGGTCCGCCCCACATTGTGGAAACGGTTGAATATTAGGATGCTCTTCTCCGATTCTTCCTCATCAAAGATCAGGCAGCAGTAACTTATATTCCGGTTTTCCTCAATACCAGATGTAGGAATCAACATCTCCCTGGATAGATATTTCTGTTCCTCATGGTCCCCCTCTCGGAACTGGAGACTGAAACCGTCGCCGCGGAGCTGCAGCTCGCCAAGTTCGCTTACAAACTTCGCATGCCTCAGCGCACTCCTATTCCACAGAACATAGTACCACCGGTCCAGAAGATGATTGATTAGAGTCTGGTCTCCAATGATGTAATCTATACCTTTTCCAGCCATGCCTTCTACTGGTTTAACATCATTGCTCTGCCACCTGGTGTCATTCATATCAAAATAGTTGTGCCAGTCAAAGCCTGCCGGAACTGTAAAACTGCGCCGAAGCACCTTGGAATCACTCATCTTGGACAGGGCAAAAAGCCTGATTTTTTTGGACTGGGTCTGCACCACCGCATACCAGTTGCCCTTGTCGCTCACTACATGGAGTGGGAAAATTATATGCTTATCGCCCTTATACTGGCAGGAAAGCACCTGATGACTCCTCAGGCTCTGGAAGACATCGGAGAACACCTTGGGATCCACAGGCTCTGAAGGATGGGGAATGCAGCCGACCCCCTCCTGCATCTGGGAAAAATCCTCCATGGCCTGAGGACCAAAGCTTGATATAATCTTATGGAAAGCTGATTTAAGCTGAGCCTCCAGCGGAGTGTTGCGGTATTCTTCCAGCATCCTGCTCAATAGGGCCATACCGAAAAGCTCCCCCTGGTTGATGCTCAAGTCCTCGATAAAGAAAGAGTTCTCGGTATAGTAGTAGCCATGATGTTTCCTGTCGTATTCGATGGGAGCGTTGTAGAAATTACGCATCTCGTCGATATCCCGGCTTATGGTGCGCTCCCCCACCTCCAGCATCTCTGCAAGCTGCTTTGTGTTGGGATATGATCCTTTGCGTATCTCTGCGTCTATTAAGTGTATGCGCCGTAATACTACTTTCTCAAGCTGTGCTCTGGACATAACTATATCCTATTTATTTAAGTCAACATCTTTTGGTTCAGTCGCCTCTGCCACATGATACTTGGAAGTAAACATCATTACAAACCGAGTAACCATACCTGCAATAATCTTTAAACATTCACCGACGCATAATGAATATGCTATCGAAATAAAAGGATTGAACATATTCATGAATAATGCTGCAGGTACAATCAAGCACAGGACTCCTGTCAATGCATATCTGTATTTCACCATTTTATTAAACGAGATGCATTTTTTTATTTCCTTTTCACTGACAGGCTTATTCTTGGGATCAAATAAAAATCTGCCTTTCTTCAATGATTTATATATATTGAATGCATATCCAAAAAACTTTGAAGCCACATACCCGAACATAACACATACAGTTCCATACAGCAAATACAAACCTAAATCACTCAAAACTTTGCTCTCCTTTAATTATTGTACTTTGACACCCGCACTCTGTCATCTAGTGGCAGAGTAAAAAATTTTCAAAACTTTTCATGCAGGTGGCGACACTGTAGACAGGGTTATAACTCAAGGATTTAATCGACTAAGCAAAAAAGAGCGACAAATATCAACCATCTGCCGCCTGCTGCCATTAGCCCTGCAGTAATCTTCTGAATCCAACAGACGAACAATTTGTTTATCAAAAACATCATCTAAAAAATCATTCTGCTGAAAGCACCAACCATTATACTCAACAATATTATGCCAAAAAACTTTTCCGCCAAGTGTAGGAGGGTCAATATTAAATTCTGCCTGTATTTTTTCTAAATAATCAGGATTATTGGACACTATCTCTATAGTTCTCTGCAATACGGCCTTGTCATCCATGGCGTTTATTTCCCTTGCTAAGGTTTCCTCTTGAGAATATTTCAATCCACTACATAAAGTCTTCAGAAGCGGTGCATAGCGGTTTTTGCAATCATAATATCCTAATTGCATACGTCTTTTTGCACCTTCAGGAGAAAAATCTAAAAGGCCTACAGGGTTACCCCCAAGATCCTCTGATGGAAGTATCATTATTATATTCATACCTGAATTTGAAAAATCTTTATGATTTTTTCTATCAAGATTAATAACTAAAGCATCAGTACATCCCTCATCGCAGAGAGGTTTTATCGGCATATTATCACCCTTGCCAAACCAGGCACCGTCATAATAATTATGTCCAAAAATATTTTCTACTTGGAATATTCCTGGAAGGGCACTTGTAGCACATAATAACTGTTTAATAATATCAATTTTTTGCTTATTCAGACAGAAGTATTCAACCTCTTCATAATCTTTGTTATAGCAGGCTACATAAATCTTTCTCATGTGTGAAGAAAACTTATGAAAATCTACATATTCTTCCATGATTTCAATCAGCCCGGTTCTGCTGAACAAAGCCCAATTACGGTTTTCGAAAGATATAAAATCGAGAATATTATCTTCCACACGGGTAGTCCATACCTTTTTAGCAACTTCAAAACCACAAAGGCTCAAAAGCACTGCATTCAAACCACCTACGGATGTCCCTGATAAAACAGAAATTTTTTTCGTCAGACCTATCTCTTCCAGATACTTCCAAACGCCTAGTCCATAGCTGCCTCTTCCACCACCGCCGGAAAAGACCAGCCCTATTTTATGCTTAGAAAACAATTTATCAAATATACCCAAGCATTCCCTCCTCTCGAGTTTTGCAGGTTACATATAGTAATACACTTTTAAACAAGTGTCTTAAATGTCGTGATATTGAGGCCCTAAAATGTATTAATCAAATAAGAATACTTTATTACTGTGATTAATCTTTCACAATTTTCTTGAAGAAATCCATTATTGCAGTTTCACCACCCCAGGCATGTCTTACATCTTCTGGATCAAGAATACGGCAATGGCCTGTGACCGAATTCCGCTGGACCCGCCACCCATTATACTCGGCTAAATCATTCCACCAGACTTCTCCTCCCATAGTTGGAAACTTAATATTGGGCATTAAGCCCAACTCCATGGCTCCCATATTCTGAAGCAACTCTGGATGCTTTGATAAAAGCTCCAATCCTTTTTCAAGTAAAACATCTACTTCCATTTTTCACTCCTTTCGTTATCGTATTTTGCCACCAGTACTCTGCCATCTGATGTCATAGTAAAAGTTATTTTATGAACTTTTTTATTGAGTTTTATTATATTACTCCATTGTACGGAGTATAACTCAATATAACTCCATATAGCAAGAAAAAATGTTAACGATACTCCGTCAGGGCTGGACTCAGTCGCAGCTGGCAATACAGGCAAACAGTTCAAACGGCATGATAGGCAACATTGAAGCTGGAAAAGCAAAACCAACCCATGCAAAGCAAAGTTGACAACTCTACATTTTAGCGGTATCCTTATTGCAACATGAAGATTGCGCACATTCACAGCGGCGTCCGGGGCATTGCCTCCTACGCCCTGAACATATACAGATACTTTGAGCAGATTAACCAGGAGACCCTGGTGGTAAGCGAGGCAAAGTGGACCAAGCAGGCTATTCCTGTGTACGAGCCCGACTCCTGGCTTATAGGGGGCATACTCCCTTGGGCAAAGCACCCTGATGAAGTTATGGAAAGGCTTAGGGAATTCCAGCCGGACATCATCCACCACCATCACCCCTCAGGCCGCCTGGACTTCTCCATCGAGCGCTTCCGCAGGGAGCTGGACGTGCCTCTCATCTGTACCTTCCACATGTCTGTAGGCTCAAAAAAATACATGATTGACAAGGCTATGAACGGATTCTTCAACCTGACCAAGAGTAAGTTCAAGAACGCAACATGCTGGGTTGCCATAAGCAAGTTTGTAAAAAGACAGCTTGAGGAGATAGGGAGCGTGCCAAAAGACCGCATAGTCCTGCTCTACGCCGGGGTGAACCCGGAGATTTTCAAGCCGGTTGAGTACACTCCACACGACACGCTGGAGATTACCTTTGTGGGGCAGATAACCCTGGAAAAGGGAATAGATATGCTTATAAACGTGGTGCAGGAGCTTTCGGCAGTGCGCAAGGTGCGGCTCAACATAATAGGAAACGGCACCCTTAAGCCAATTCTGATGAAGAAGACCGAAGGGGACCCATGCATCAACTGGGTGGGTTTTTTAAAGAGCCCACAGGAGGTAAGCCAGTTCTATGCCAACTCCGATGTAACTGTGCTCCCTGTCCGGTGGGACGAGGCTTTCTCATACATTCCGCTAGAGACCATGGCAAGCGGCACCCCTCTTATTGCATCGCGCTGCGGAGGGAACCCCGAGACTGTGACCGACGGCGAGACAGGTTTCCTATTTACCCCGGGCAAGGCCGATGAGCTTTATGACATCCTTAGGAAAGTAGAGATTCCACAGCTGTGGGATATGGGACAGAAGGGGCGCGAGCTTATCTTAAAGCGCCACACCCTTAAGCTGTTTGGAGACAAGTATAAAGCTTTGTACGAGAACGTGCTCGCAGACCCGGAGCATCTGCAGCAGATAGACTGATATTTTCTGCTTTATCACAGAACATTTTCTCTTGTGCCAATGACACGTGCGGCAACTTCTGTACCCGACTTACATGCATCGGCAAAGGGCAACCTGCGGAGAAGCCCAACAGAAGCTCCTGCAAAGAAGGCATCTCCTGCACCGGTGGTATCCACAACAGTAACTGGATATGAAGGACAATGCCCAGCCTCTCCTTCTGAATCTGCATAGACAGCTCCATCTTTATCCATGGTAACCACCATGGCTTTCATTCCCAGCCTTTCAAGCTCGATCTTAAGGAGTTCCTGCATCTCCAGTGCCGACAGCCCTTCTGTCTTTTTATCAAAAAATATCCCAGCTTCCAGCCGGTTGCAGAAAAAGCAGGCTGTCTTTCTGATGTACGTAAGGCGCTCTTTTGCAATAGTCATATTGGAGATGACTGCATAGACAGGGATGCCATATTTTTCTGCAAGATTCATGGTTAAATCCACAATCTCCTCATCTATGTCTATCTCCAGCAGGATTCCATATGCATCTTTAAAAATCTGTTCCTCATTTGCCTTGATAATATCGCAAATAGGCAATAGATCTGGGCGTGCAGATATGTTTGCACACAACTCTCCAGCTGTATCAAACACAGCCATCCAGGTGCCCATACCTTTTTCTGTTGCTTTAACGTAATCGGTTTTGACATTGACCTCTTTAAGATGTTTGATAACATCGGAGGCAGCACCACTTTTATCCACCAGGCTCACAAGTACAGAATCCTCACCCAGCTTAGCAACATCTTCGGCAATATTCCTTGCCACGCCTCCATGGAAATAATTTATCTTTCCTGCATTCCGCCCTGTAGGGAAAAAAGCTCCATCCGGATACCCCTTGATATCTACATAGACAGTTCCGACAGTTACAATTTTCATAATTATTTACACTGGAGCCTGGACTCGTAGAAGTTTTTTCCCAAGTTCAGTAGCGCCTCTTTGGTGTTCATGGCAGGGTCGTCCATAACTGCTTCTAAAAGATAGTTGAGCACAGTTCCCATGGCAGGTCCTTTGGGGATTCCTGCCTCTTTCAGCATTGCTCCATTCACTGCCAGGTCGGAAAGCTTAAGCGGGGGAACCTCTTTTACAATTGCATCCACACGGCGGGACAGTGCTATGTCCTCAGGGGTGCAGGCAAATGTCTTGTCGCCCATTGCTCCTGCCCGGTCTGCAAACCGCAGCTTGAAAAGGTCTGACATGTTCTCAAGCCCCACCCGGGCAATGAACCGCCGCACAGCACCGTCGGACCAGTCTTCGGTGTAGTGGAACATGTGGTTTTTTATCAGGTGGCATATGCGGGTCTCGTCGGCCTTGGAGAACTTGAGGCGGCGGAGGATTTCGTGAGCCATCTCGGTCCCGACATTCTCGTGGCCATAGAAAGTGTTTACACCATCTCTTACCTTGAAGCACCGGGGTTTTCCTATGTCGTGGAGCAGCGCCGCCATGCGCAGGACCGGGTCTTTCTCCATAAAGTCGCAGGAGTATATCATGTGGTGGAACACATCAAACTGGTGTCTGTCCCGCTGCTCCATGCCCACTCCCTCTAAAAGCTCGGGCAGCACATACTCAAGAATCTGTGTCTTCTGCATATAGAGGAATGCTATGGAAGGATGCTCTGCGCTCATGGTCTTTAAAAGCTCATCCCTTATGCGCTCTTTTGATATATTCTTAAGGTGGTCGCGGTTATGAATCATGCCGTCCAGTGTCACAGGCTCAATCTGGAACTCAAGCTGGGCTGCGAAGCGGCAGGCCCTTAAGATACGCAGGCCATCTTCGGCAAAACGCTCGTCGGGGTTCCCTATGGCGCGTATAATCCCATGCTTAAGGTCTTCCATACCGCCGTGGGCATCTATTACCCTGCCGTTACGGACATCGATTGCCATTGCGTTTATAGTAAAGTCGCGCCGCTTAAGATCCTCGTAGATATCGGTGCAGTAGGTTATGCTGTCGGGGTGGCGGAAGTTTGAGTATTTGCCGTCCATCCGGTAGGTGGTTACCTCGAAGGAGTTTCCCTTGAAAAGGACTGTTACAGTTCCATGTTCTATGCCGGTGGGGATAACTTTTTTAAAAATTGCAGTTACCTGCTCTGGCGTTGCGTTTGTGGTAAAGTCGTAATCGTCAGGCGGCAGTCCCCGCTCTAGATTGCGTACTGCTCCCCCCACCAGATAAATCTCATATCCGGCACGGAATACTATTTCGGCAAATTCTTTGACTTCGCGCGGAAATGTCATTTTCTCTTTATAATCTTTGCCAGGTTGTCGGCAGTAAAGCCGAACTTGGCTGCAACATCTGCATACTTTCCGGACTCGCCGAAAGTCTTAACTGCCAGGATATCTTCATCCTTTGCATAGCCCTTCCAGCCAGTAGGAACGCCGCACTCTGCGACAACCACGCGCACTCCCTTAGGAAGAATCTTGTTCCTGTATGCGGCGCTCTGCGACTCGAACAGCTCGCGGCAAGGCATGGAGACAACACGCACCTTCTTCCTGGTCTTTGCGGCAGCCTCGACAGCAAGCGATACTTCGGAGCCGGTTGCAACTACAACTACATCTGGTGTTCCCTTGCAATCCTTTACAATATATGCACCCTTGAGCATATTCTTTTTCCACTGCTTGTCATCTTTCGGGTAAACTGTGATATTCTGCCGGGTGAATGCCATGCAGGTAGGCTTGTCCTGTGAGCCTAACGCCATAAGCCATGCGATTTCGGTCTCCTGTGCATCGCCCGGGCGGATAACCTGTGTATTCGGAATGACACGCAGCGACTCAAGCTGCTCCACAGGCTGGTGTGTAGGGCCATCCTCGCCTACATAGATGGAGTCGTGCGTAAGGATAAAGATTGTAGGAATTTTCATGATAGCTGCAAGGCGCACTGTTGGCCGCAGATAGTCGGCAAATGACATGAATGTGGCACAGTAGGACCTGAAGCCGCCGTGCAGGATAAGGCCGTTTGCGATTCCGCCCATTGCATGCTCGCGGATACCGAAGTGGAGTGTGCGTCCTTTCCGGTTTTCCTTGGAGAAGTCGCCGTTGTCTGGCACCACTGTGTTGTTCGACGGAGCTAAGTCTGCAGAACCGCCAACCAGGTTAGGGAATGCGGCGCACAGGCTTACCAGGGTCTTTCCGCTGGCACTGCGGGTTGCAATCTTGTCGCCCACGTTGAACTTGGGCAGCTTGATATCTTCGAATGTGCCGTTGACCATGAATGCGCACCACTCTTTTACAAGCTCAGGGTTTGCTTTCTTCCATGCCTCAAAGGTTTTGGTCCAGCTGTCGTAATCCTTCTTCCAGCCTTTGGCTTTTTCCTTGAAGTATTCTTTTGCCTCTGGGAAGATGTAGAAATCTTTCTCTGGAATTCCCAGCGCCTTCTTGGCTGCCTTGACCTCGTCCTCGCCCAGCGGAGCACCATGGACTTTGTGGGTTCCTGCCAGGTTTGGAGAACCTTTTCCGATTACAGATTTAAGGGATATGAGGGTAGGATGCTTTGTATCTTTCTTAGCCTGGGCAACCAGCTTTAAAATGCCTTCGACATCGTAGGCATCGCCAGAGAGCACCTGCCAGTTATATGAAGCAAACCGGGCTTTGACATCTTCGGTGAACGCCAGCTTTGTGGAGCCTTCGATTGTGATTCCGTTGTCGTCGTAGAAAACTATAAGCTTGCCCAGCCCCAGGTTGCCGGCCAGGGATGCAGCCTCGGAGGTAAGGCCTTCCATCATGCAGCCATCGCCCGAAAGGACATATGTGTAATGGTCGATTATCTTATGCTGTTTTGTGTTGAACTTTTCTGCAAGCATAGCCTCGGCAATTGCCATGCCCACTGCGTTTGTGAATCCTGCTCCCAGAGGACCTGTGGTGGTCTCTACACCGTCGGTCATGCCATACTCTGGGTGTCCTGGAGTGTTTGAACCCAGCTGTCTGAAGTTCTTGATGTCATCCAGCGACACACCGTAGCCGCACAGGTGCAGCAGGCTGTAAAGGAGCGCAGAACCATGCCCTGCAGAAAGGACAAACCTGTCCCGGTCTATCCACTTGGAATCCTTTGGATTGTGCTTAAGGACCTCGCCGAATATAACAGCACCCAGCTCGGCACATCCCATAGGAAGTCCAGGGTGTCCTGACTTTGCCTTCTGAATCATATCCATCGAAAGGGCACGGACAGAGTTTGCAACAGAAGCGATTGCTTTTTTATTCATCTTTTCCTCCAGAGAAATTACAACAGTATGCTTTCTTTTATCATACCGCCTTTTATATAAAAATAAAAGGGGAAATTTATTCCCACTTGAAAAAAGGATAAAAAATTATAAGAATGGCAGTATGAGACAGGCACGTTACACAGCATCGGTCATTGCGGCAGGAATCCTTTGGGGCATAATAAGCATATTCATAAAAGGGATGAACTCAAGCAATATAACACCCCTGCAGATTCTCCAGGTACGTACTTTGATAGCATCGGCAATCATGGCGCTGTACCTGTTTTTCACAGACAGGAACCTGCTGTGCTTTAAGCTTAAAGATATCTGGATGTTCATAGGCACCGGTGTCATAAGCCTGACATTCTTCTCGCTCTGCTACTTCCAGACCATAATAGAATCGGGGGCATCGGTGGCTGTAATCCTGCTCTACACTTCCCCAATCTTTGTTATACTGATGTCGCTTGTTCTGTTCAAGGAAAAGATAACTCCTGTCAAGCTGACTGCCCTTTTGATGACATTTGCAGGATGCATTCTGGTATCGGGCCTGGGAAGGGGCAATGCCATAACTGTAAAAGGCTTTATAATAGGGCTGGGGTCGGGCCTTGGCTATGCCCTGTACTCCATATTCAGCCGCTATGCGCTTAAAAAGTACCATGTCCTCACTATCATATTCTACACATTCCTGTTCTCGGGAATAAGCATAATACCTTTCTCGGGCATAGCTCATACTGGTCCTATGTTCTCTGGTCCAGTGCTGCTCTACGGGGCTGGAATAGCAGTTTTCTGCACAGTGCTCCCCTACCTTTTCTACACCTACGGTATGACAAATCTAGAGACTGGCAAGGCTGCAATTTTTGTAACCATAGAACCCCTGGTTGGCACTCTGGTGGGTTGCGGACTCTATGGCGAGCCTATGACCCTGGTCAAAGCCATAGGTATAATGCTGACATTCGGGGCAGTGATTCTATTGGGGCTTAAAAAGTAAGGTCGCTGTCGAAAAGCGGAGTTGAGAAATATCGCTCTGCAGTATCGGGGAGCACAGTAACCACAGTCTTTCCCTTTCCCAGCTTCTTTGCAAGCTCAAGAGCCGCCGCCACATTGGTGCCGCTTGAGATTCCGCACATTATTCCCTCTTTCTTTGCCAGGTTGCGTGATGTACGTATCGCCATCTCGTCGGTGACTATGAAGATGTCGTCGTATATGGAGCGGTTTAAGTTTTCGGGTATAATGCCATCGCCTATTCCCATCTGCAGGTGTGTCCCTATGTTGCCGCCTGCCAGGATTGCCGCATTCTGGGGTTCCACAGCCCATATTGTCATGTCGGGGTTGGCCTCTTTAAGCCGTGCTCCTATTCCAGATATGGTGCCGCCTGTGCCTATACCGGAGCAGAAGCCGTGGATAGGACCGTCCACCTGGTCTAGAATCTCCTGTGCTGTCTGGGAATACTGTATTGCAGGGTTTGCAGGGTTTGTGAACTGCTGGGGAATGAACACATTGGGGTTCTTCTGGCTCATGCGTACAGCTGTGTTAAGGCATTCCTCCATGCAGGCACCTATATCGCCGGCATCGTGTATAAGTTTTACCTCGGCTCCATAGTGGCGTATGATCTTACGCCGTTCCTCGCTAACCGAGTCGGGCATGATTATGACAGTCTTATAGCCCCGGACCGCCCCCACAAGGGCAAGCCCTATTCCCTGGTTGCCACTGGTCGGCTCCACAATTACAGTATCTTTGGTTATAATACCCCGTTTCTCGGCATCCAGAATCATGTTCCAGGCGGTGCGGGTCTTGATGGAGCCGCCTATGTTGAGCCCCTCGAACTTGACCAGCACCCTGGCCGAGTTTGCCCCCACCATGCGGTTCAGCTGGATAAGTGGTGTGTTTCCCATTGCATCAAGGATTGTTCTGCAAATCATGTTGCCTCAAAGTTGTTCAAATATTGAACAATAGATCCTCATATGTCGCAAACGGCCAGTATGTCTTTCCAACTACCCGTTCAAGGGCATCACCATAGGAGCGGAGCACTTTCATTGTCGCAAACACCTTGTCGCGGTATGCACATGCCTTGGCAAACGGATCTGAAATTTCATGGGCATTCTTAAGCTCTTTTTCCAGAGCCAGGGCAGTCTGCATGAACTTGTCCACGCTGTCCATGATAGAAGATACCATCTCCTCCTCTCTTGAGAGCGGACACTTTACCCCGGTCTCCTTGACCTGGTTTATGGTTGAAGCCACATCGTGGACATACTTGAGTGCCGCGGGGACAATATCTTTACGTGCCATCTGCAGCATCACAGTAGCCTCCATCTTGATCTGGCGGCTGTAGACCTGCAGATAGATAAGGTAGCGGGCCTCAAGCTCCTGCTTTGTAAGAACCTTCATCCGCTCGAACACCTCGACAGATTCAGGCTTAAGAATCTGGGCAATAGCATCCACATTGTTGGTGATGTTCAGAAGACCCCGGCGCTCTGCCTCTTCCTTCCATTCGTCGGAATAGCCGTTTCCGTTGAAGATTATACGCTTATGTGCCTTGTACGTGTCGATGATAAGCTTGAGTATTGTATCCTGTTTTTTCTTGGACTTCTCAATCTCACAAGCAAAATCATCCAGCACCGATGCCATGATTGTGTTGATTACTGTATTCGGCTTTGCGATAGATGCAGAGGAACCCACCATGCGGAACTCGAACTTGTTTCCGGTGAATGCCATAGGGCTTGTCCTGTTGCGGTCGGTGGAGTCCTTGAGCACTGTGGGCAGCGAGTTTACGCCAAACTGTATCTTGCCCACCTTGGCAGATGTTATGTCCTCGTGCTTGGAAAGCTTTTCCAGAATCTCCTCGAGCTCAGAGCCCAGGTAAATAGAGATTACTGCCGGAGGTGCCTCGCTGCCCCCTAGGCGGTAGTCGTTTCCAGCATTGCTTGCCGAAAAGCGCAGGAGGCCGGCATATTTGTCGCAGGCCTTGATGAATGCAGTCAGGAACAGCAGGAACTGGGTGTTCGACTTGGGGTCGTCGCCCGGATCCATAAGGTTTGTGCCGTCGTCGGTTGTAAGGGACCAGTTGTTGTGCTTGCCGCTTCCGTTTACCCCCTCGAAAGGCTTTTCGTTAAGGAGCACAGCAAGGCCGTGGCGTTTTGCCACCTTGCGCAAAATAAGCATGGTAAGCTGGTTCTGGTCGGTAGCCACATTCACTGTGGAATATATAGGTGCTATCTCGAACTGGTTCGGAGCCACCTCGTTATGCTGTGTCTTGGCCGGAATGCCCATCTTCCACAGCTCGCAGTTTAGCTCTCGCATAAAGTCGGCAACTTTAAGCTGGATGTTGCCGTAGTAGTGGCTGTTAAGTTCCTGTCCTTTTCCAGGCATGGAGCCGTAGAGGGTGCGCTTGCACAGAACCAGGTCGCTGCGTGTGTCATAGTATTTGCGGTCCACCAGGAAGTACTCCTGCTCTGGCCCTACAGATGCAGATACCTTTTTTACAGTCTTGTTGCCGATAGAGCGTAAAAGCCGTACTGCAGATTTATCCAGGGCAGCCATGGACTTGAGGAGCGGCCCTTTCTTGTCCAGCGATTCGCCGGTATAAGAGAAGAATGCTGTAGGAATGTTAAGGGTCACACCTGTGTTGTCTGCCATAAGGAATGCAGGCGATGTTGTGTCCCAGGCTGTGTAGCCCCTTGCCTCGAATGTGGCCCTGAGCCCGCCCGAAGGGAACGATGATGCGTCGGATTCCCCTTTTATAAGCTCTTTTCCAGAGAATTCAAGGATAACCTTGCCGTCTTCTGTAGGGGTGATGAAAGAGTCGTGCTTTTCTGCGGTAAGATCGTTGAGTGGCTGGAACCAGTGGGTAAAGTGGGTTGCACCCTTGGATACTGCCCAGGTCTTCATGGCGCTTGCAACTGCGTTTGCTGTCTCCAGGGTCAGTTCCTTGTTTCCAAGCTGGACCTCCTTGAGATCCTTGTACACTGCCTTTGGAAGCAGTTCACGCATGATAGCGTCGTTAAAACAATTTTCGCCATAGATGTCGTGCAGCGATGTCTTGCTGAAATCAACGATTCTGTTATTTTCCATTTTTTCTCCCGATTGTTTTAAAAACAATGTAATGTTATATTTTCAATAAAGAAATTTCAATCGTATAGGCTATATTATGACAAAAAACAATGTAATTTTTATTTTCGATTACGACGGAGTCATTGCCGACTCACTTGACATGTGCATAGAGGCTTTCAATATCATAAAGGACAAATACGGCTTTACCGGAAGCCTGACCAAGGAGGCTATAATGCATCTTCCGCACGTTACTGCCGAGGATGCATTCAACCTTCTGGGGGTTTCAAAGGAAGACCAGCATCTTTATACAGGCGAGCTTATGAGAATGCTGCAGGCCAATGCCATTAAGGCTAAAATGTTCGACGGAATCGGCGATGTATTCAAGCTGGTAAAGGAGTCGGGTGCATACCTTGCCATAAACACTGCAAATGGTTCAGGCACTGTCAAAAAAAGGCTTGAGATGGCAGGGCTTGCAGAGCTACCCGACTACATTGTGGGAGCCGACACTCCTGGGACAAAATCGGAGAAGATAGCCCATATCATGGAGAAATTCTCTGCAAGCCCGGACTGCACATACATGATTGGCGATTCCATGGGAGATATAACAGAGGGCAGAAAAGCAGGGGCACACACAATAGCGGTTACATACGGCTGGCAACCCAGAGCTGTGCTTGAAAGTGTCAATCCCGAGTATATATGCGGCACTATGGAGGAGCTTAAGGCACTGGTGCAAAAAAAAAGCCGGGTTTAACCCCGTGCTCATAAGTAAGGATACCCCATAAGGGTAAGCGCCCGATCGGAATCGAACCGACATCATCAGCTTGGAGGGCTGAGGTAATAGCCATTATACCACAGGCGCGAACAAATATTTTATACAAAATCAAAAATAAATTGTCAATATGGTGATTGAACAAACATATCCAATACAGTAAAGTTCGGGTAAGGAGAGAGATTATGGCTATCAGAGGAGAAATTTTTTCATCGCAGGTTCAGACCGAGAAGAGGACATATTTTTTCAACGTCAAGGAGAACAGGATGGGCAGCCATTTCCTGAACCTGGTCGAGAGCACCAAGAAACCCGATGGTTCCTTTGACCGCCACTCCATTATGATTTACGAAGAAGATATAGATAACTTTATGAGGGAACTTAACCGGGCTTTCAAGGTATTCAAGAAAGAGAAGAGTGGAAACTCCTTCGGTGAATAGGGCTTAAGCCATACTTTGCCACAGCCTCGCGGTGAGCTTTGGTGGGGTATCCCTTGTGTTTCTCAAACCCGTAACGGCCATCTATCTTAGCATAATCCACCATCCACTTATCCCGCTGAACCTTGGCCAGTATAGAGGCTGCCATAATCTCATGAATCTTGTCATCCCCTTTCACTATCGCTTCCATAGGGATATCGGTATCTATAGGTGGAGTAAAAAGGCCATCAACAAGTATCAAATCGGGGTGAACAGGCACCGACATAGAAAGCCATGCCCGTTTCATTGCCAGAAGCGATGCCTTAAGAATATTAATCTGGTCAATCTCCTCTGGCCACACCCAGCCGGTGCCGTATGAAACTGCTTTTTCTATTATGATTTCGTAGGCGTCAAGACGCTTTTTCTCGGACAGCTTCTTGGAATCGGCCAGAATCTCTACAGGAAAACCGGGGCCAAGCACCACAGCCGACGCCACCACCGGACCAGCCAATGGGCCACGTCCTACCTCGTCCATTCCGCATATCATATTTATTTGCCCAGCCGCTTATCAAGCCAGTCTGATACGCCAGACACTTTCCTGAGTTCTGGAACCAGAAGTTCTGCGTTTGCCTTGAATGGGTTGTCCTCCATCTCTAAAAGTTTGGCGACAGGCTCAAGAATCTCGGATTTCTCGCCGTTCCTTACCCGCATAAGGTACACGGTAAGCTCGTCTGGCAGCAGTATGTTCTCGCCATTCTTAAGGTCGTACAGCTGTCCCAGGGCCTTTTTAGTCTCTATGCCGAACCTGGATGCAGGATTGGACAGTATGCACTGCTCCATAAGAGGCTGGTCCTCAAGGGTAAGAAGATTGTTCTTCCGTATAGAGGTCCACAGATAGTAGTAGTACCCCTGGAACAGAGGGAATTTGCCCTCCAGGGCGCCGAATGCATTGACTATCTCGGGTGCAGTCTTGCTGCCGTTTGCCCTGCATGCCATCTGCAGGTACGAATAGTAATTTAGGGGAACCTCTGGAATTATTGAATCAAAGATTGCAGAGGCTGCATCAAAATCCTCGTCCATATAGGCCTTGAAACCATCAAGAAATTTTACATGTGGAGAATCTGGAGTAAAGTTTGCCTTGGCCTGGTCTATAGCGGTATAGACGTTTTCATCCTGAATCTTGCCCAGGAACCTCATGCGGTCCATCTCGGAGAATGTCGCCACCAGGGCGCTTATCATGTATCCTGCCTGCTCCAGGTTCTGGGCCTGCTGTATGCCTATACCTGTTATAGTGGGCTTGCGGATAAGGAATTCATCTGCAACCGAGACTACAATGCTAAGGTTGTCTATGCTGTCGGGTTCGTTGCCTAAAAGAGAAAGAAGGTAGAACATATCCTCGTCTGTGAACTTTTCGGGGTTGGCAGTCCACTGCTCTTTCATAAGCTTGAGTGCGCTTATGGGGTCTTCCTTGTTGGCATATGCCTTGGCCATAGTTATGGTGACACCCAGCGGATCTTCCTTGTTGAACTCCAGGGCCTGCTTTGCATAATCTATGGATTTATTAGGGTCCTGGTTCTTGAATGAATACTGCGCCATGTTGGTATAAAACACATATTTCTCGCCATCGTTGGTCGATTTTTTTACCAGGGGCAGACCTGCTTTAAGGTAGTCGCCTGCAGGTTTGATTTCGTTTTTCACCAAAAGCATTCCCGAGATATTTATCTTGAGCATAAGGACATTCGGATATTTCTTATCAAGCGCAATAAGCCCCTCAAGAAGCTCATCGCCTGTCTTCTCCTGAAGCAGTGTCTCCATCTCCTTAAGATAGCTGTCGTCTGCCTGCTTAGAACAGGAAGTTAATGCCAAAAGGGCAACTAAAAGAATAAGCACCAGTTTCTTAAACATGTGATCCTCCGAATATATCTATCAGCTCATCAGGGCTATGTATCAAAATATCTGCACCGCATTCTGTAAGCTTATGCGATGCAAGGTCTTTATCTGGGGCAGAATAGGCAATTCCCACAGCAATATAATGGTAGCGTGAGTTTTTTGCCGCCTTCATGTCATCGCCCACATCTCCGAAATAATACAATTTTTCTGCCTCTGGATACAAGGAGGCAATGTAGTCCAGCATAAATGGATCTGGCTTTCCCAGCGCCACACGGCAGCCGGTCTTTTCCAGTATCCGCTTCTCCTCGGCCTCGCATTCATCAAGCGATACAACTGTAGAGAACATATCAAGACCATGTTTTTCAAGCGGATAAAGAGCCTCGCTCCGTGGGCGTCCTGTGGCTATGGCAAGGGTGCCACTTTCTGCCAGCTTTTTAAGAAGCTCTTTCGGGGTAAAAAGCTTTTCCTTCAGGATAAGCCCTTCCTGCTTGCAATACTGCGGCGCAAAACCATAGGTCCTGGTAAAAAGCTCCTGCCCCAGATAAATCTCCTGGAATATCTGCTTTATAACATTGCCACTTCCAACATCGCCGGCATAGTACGCATCGGCGGCCTTGGAGAGATGCCCGCTCTCCATTATGGCGGACAGCGGGCGTTCTGTGCTGTCCAGATACCTGGCCAAAGGCTCAACATCCCACTGGGCATGCTCTGTAAATCCGCCCGCATTCTCCGCCATAACCAACAGCAGGGATATGACCCTGTGTGTCATATCCCAATCGTTGTTAAGGCCGCCGCTCTGCTTTACAGCAGCCAGCTCCGAGAGCGAGAACAGCGGCGCTTTCAGTAGGTCGCCCCCCTTGCAGCCTTTTAAAAAAATATATGCAGCCTGCCGGGTCGCCTCGCGGTAAGAGGCAGAGACATCCACAAGTACCCCGTCCATATCAAAAACAAGCAGATTCATGCGGCTTTCCTCACACCAGGCTCTTGATTATTTCTGGAACCATCTTTATCGATTCCATAAAGATAAAATGTTTGTCCTCGTACTTTTTCCACCCGTCCCGGGAGGCATCCACCAGAATCGGATACCTTGACCATTCCAGGAGCGGAATATCGTCCTGACTTGCCCCTATGACAATAGTGTTTTCGGGCGAAAGGCGCATGGTCTCCTCAAGGAATGCAATCTTATCCTCGCCGCGCCTGAAGTTGCATGTATAGTCCATAATCTGCCCGCTGTAGGATGATACATGGTTTCCTACAATGCCACGGAACAGGGTGTCGGCCCCTTTGAAATAGAGCGAGTTCTTTATAAGCGAATCGGTGCTGCAGCTGGCAATATAAAGCTCAAAGCCCTCGGCCTGCAGAATTCGCATGACATCCAAAGCCGGCTCCGATATTTTTGTGCTTAGTATTTTGGATACATTCTCAAGTATTATTGATGGCTGCCCTTTTATAAGAGAGCCTAAATGACCCCGAGTCCAGCTTTGCACAGCAGGACTTTTCTCATGCTTTAGCATGAAAGAGGCCATCAGCTTTTTCTTGAATAGAAGATAGTTGTTTGTACGGAGATAATCTATAAGGATATGGTCGCTGCTGTAGAAAGCAGAATACGGCATAAATGGAATAATTGTTCCATTATATCCCCATACAATGTTCATTTAACGTAGTCTGATCAGCCTTTGATTCCGTACTTCTTGTTGAACCGCTCTACTCTTCCTGCTGTGTCAACCAGCTTCTCTTTTCCTGTGAAGAAAGGATGGCAAGCGGAGCAGATTTCAACCTGGATATCGCCTACAGAAGAACCAGTCTCAATAACGTTTCCACATGCACATGTGATTTTTGCTGGCTTGTAATCTGGATGTATACCCTTTTTCATATATATTCCTCCAATAAATATCTATATTATACCTCTGCCGGTCCAGTTGTGTTCATAGACCGTAAGAATGCTTCATTATTCTTTGTTTTTTGCATTCTGTCAATCAGCATTTCAATAATTTCTACATCATCCATAGGATTTATTACTTTTCTGAGCACCCAAATCTTCTTGAGTTCTTCCTCTGACAGGAGCAGGTCCTCCCTTCTGGTTCCCGATTTCTTTATGTTGATGGCTGGGTAGAGTCTGCGGTCTGCAATCTTCCGGTCCAGAACCATCTCCATGTTACCGGTACCCTTGAATTCCTCGAATATAACCTCGTCCATGCGGCTTCCAGTCTCGATAAGAGCTGTAGCTATTATGGTAAGGCTTCCTCCGTTCTCTATATTACGGGCTGCACCGAAGAATCTTTTTGGCTTGTGCAGGGCATTTGAGTCCACACCGCCGGAAAGAATCTTGCCCGATGTAGGCACTGTCTGGTTATAGGCCCTTGCCAGCCTGGTTATGGAGTCCAACAGTATGACAACATCCTTCTTGTGCTCCACCATACGCTTTGCCCGTTCAATCACCATCTCGGCCACCTGGACATGGCGCGAAGCCTGCTCGTCGAATGTGGATGCAATTACCTCGCCCTTAACATTGCGCCGCATATCGGTAACTTCTTCGGGCCGCTCATCTATAAGGAGCAGGATAAGGTTTATCTCGGGATGATTCTCGGTTATAGCATTTGCAATCTTTTGCAGAATTACAGTTTTTCCAGACCGTGGTGGCGATACTATAAGACCGCGCTGCCCTTTTCCGATAGGACAGAACAGGTTTATCATGCGGGTGCATGGGTCGCCCGACTCTGTCTCCATGTTGATCCGCTCATCGGGGAACAGCGGGATAAGGTTGTCGAACGGAACTCTGGTCTGTGCCACAACAGGGTCATCGCCGTTAATCTGTTCCACCCGGAGCATTGCAAAGTATTTCTCGCCCTCTTTCGGAGGCCTTATCTGACCCGATACAATATCGCCAGTCTTAAGGTTGAAAAGCCGTATCTGGGACGGAGATATATAGATATCGTCGGAACCTGGCAGATAGCTGTTCTGCGGGGAACGGAGGAACCCGAAGCCCTCGGGCAGGTTCTCTAGGGAACCATAGGCATAGATTATGCCGCCTGCGGCAGTATGTGCTTTCAATATCTGGAAAATAAGGTCCTGTTTCTTGAAACTTCCCAGGTTCTCGTGCGGAACACCCATCTCCAGGGCTTTCTGCCTAAGTTCCAGAAGCCCCAGCTGGGTAAGGTCGTTTATGCTGAGCTTGCTGCGGCCTTCCTGGTTCTCGGCAGCCTGGGCCTGAGCAGGAGCAGCTGCAGGGGAAATGCCCTGGGTCTCTGTAACAGGGGACTCTGCTGTCCTATGCCTGCGTGATATTACCCGCCGCTTGCGTACAACAGGTTCTGATTCTGGTTTGATTTCTGTGTTTTCCACCTGATTTTCAATGCGGTTCTCTTCTTCAAACATAAAAAAGAAAAACTCCTTCTTCAAAATTCACTTTTAAAACAATTATTTTCAACAATGAGATTCAGCTGAACTGATTTGATTTTTGTATCTTTATTTAATTTTATTAAAAAGAGGGGAAATATGTCAACCCCCCTGTTTATCAGCCCTGAAGGGATTTCTTAAGCTCCTCGCGGTTGGAGGCGAACAGGTCTATATCCTGATTCTGCTTTATCATGCTGCACCGGCCTTCAAAGAAGACACCGTCGGCAACTTTAAGCTTTGCAGCCTTGACATCGCCGCATACACAGCTGCCGCTGGTCATCTCAAGCCTGTCTTCCACCTCTATGTTTCCAACAACCTTTCCAGATATAACTGCAGCATAGGCTTTGATATCTGCATTTACCTCGGCACCGGCAGCCACATTCAGAAATCCTGTGGATTCGATTATTCCGTGGAAGCGCCCGCAGATCCTGAGCGATTTGGAAAAACGCAATGTCCCGTCCAGCGAGGCATCCTTGCCCAGAAGCGCTGCTGTCTTTTCTATATCTTTTGGAACTCTGTTATTACTGGAAAACATTTACTTACCTTCTTATTATATTTTCTTACACTTAAGCACTGTTGTCAATAGCACGCCCAGCACAAGCAGCACAGCTGCAATTGCAGCACACGCTATACCAAACCAGTCGCCCCACCTGGTGTACAGCGTAGTGGTGGCGTCGTACACAGGGATATCGGCAATCAGGTAGCCCTCTATAAAAGGCTCCATCTCGGCGACCC
This sequence comes from Spirochaetia bacterium, assembly GCA_017446885.1. Taxonomy (GTDB): domain Bacteria; phylum Spirochaetota; class Spirochaetia; order CADAEX01; family CADAEX01; genus CADAEX01. The sequence continues at coordinate 100,284 of JAFSOR010000027.1, forward strand.
GGCGGCCCGATGGATCAATGACACAGGTTATGCCGCTGTTGGTGCTGCGCACCACGGTCCGCCGGTTCTCGTAGGCTCTGAATGCTGCCATAGCCATATGCTGCATCTCGGCAGGCACCGAGTAGGCCCAGCCGTCGTTGGACAGGTTTACTATGACCTGGGCTCCGCTATGCACAAAGGAACGCGACAGGTCGCCAAAGCTGTCCTCGAAGCAGATAGGGGTTGAGAACTTAAAGCCTGCAGCATCAAACACAGTGTACTCGGTGCCGGGAATCCAGAAGTGGGTATCCCAGTCCACCAGGAAGTTGTATATGAACGGAAGCTGCTTTTTATATGGGAAATGCTCAGTGAACGGCACCAGATGTATCTTCCGGTACACCTTGGTTATCTGGCCGCCTTCGAAAAGGAGGGCCGAGTTGTGGTCCTGCCTGACCTGCTGCTTAGTCTCTTCGTCAAAGCCCAGCACACCCTCGTTGTTGCCCAAGACAAAAGGCACTGTCTGCCTGTCCATGTAATCCCTGAGCTCCTTTACCATTTTATAGTATCCGGGGTCGGTGCGGTAACGGGTGTGCCAGTCTATGGATGGGACAAAGGAAGTTTCGGACCACACCACAATGTCGGGCTTGCCGGCCGGGTCTTCCATAGCCTGGGTGCTCATCTTTGTCAGGCGTCTAAGGGCCTCGCGGTATGTGGCGTCGCCGCCCTGCCACGGGTCTATGTTCTGCTGTATAAGGGCGGCTTTCTTTGTCGGGCAGGAAGAATAGTCATAGCCTGTGACAAAGCCGTATACCAGCACCAGGGCAAACACACAGGTGTATGCGGAAGCGGCAACCTTTGTATGCATCTTTACGCCGTTTTGCATACAGTGTGCAATAAGGGCCGATGGAAAGACCAAAAGTGCCGATACCCCCCATACGCCTGTAAGGGCGGCAACCCGGGCTACAACCGGGACAGAGTACTGGGTGTAGCCAAGTATGCCGTATGGATAGCCCAGAAAGCCCTTGGTGCGCAGATATTCGTAGCCTATCCAGATAATGCTCTGAACCAGAAAGCCCCATCGGGGAAACGCTGTGTCGGCCAGCTTAAGGGCTGGGAAAAGGAAAAAATAGTAAACTGCATAAAGTGCAGGAATTATCACAATTGCAGGGGGATAGAATATGCCCAGCCAGTAGTTGAAAAGGGCATAGGATACAAGGCCGAACGCAAAGCCCCACAGGGGTGCAGTCTTAAGCCTTATATGGCGTATAGCCATGAACATGGGGACAAGGCAGAAATATCCTAAAACAGGAAAACCTTTGTCGCTTATGAATGAGGGAAATGATAATGCAAATAGGATTGCGGAACAGGATAGAAGAAACAGCGGTTTACTCTTTTCTAAGCGACCAGACACTGTTCTTAAGTTCCTTTCCAGGTCTAAATACGGCGGCTCCGTGAACCTCTACAGAGACACGCTCTCCAGTCTTTGGATTGTGAGCTTTTTCTCTTCCCCGTCTGGTTCTTACCTCGAAGGTGCCGAAGCCGCGTAATTCTACAGTTTGATCATTAAGTAGAGCTTTTTTAATCTCTTCAAAAACTTTGTCAACGATTATGTGGATATCTTTTTTGGTTATATCAAAGCCTGTGTCGTTATAGATGTTTTCTACTACGTCGTTTTTTGTAACTTTCTTTTCCACATTCACTCCAAAATTACAATAGGGATTGATATAACCGTCCATCAGCCGGCGATAAGCTTGTTAAGCTTCTTTGCCAATCTTGATTTCTTTCTTGCAACAGTATTTTTGTGGTAAATGCCTTTGCCGGCAGCTGTGTCCATCTTCTTAGAAATAAGAACAAATGTCTTTTCAGCTGTCTCCTTGTCATTTCCCTCAACTGCAGCAGTAAAATCTTTGATATAAGTTTTGACTTCGCTCTTTGTCATCTTGTTTCTAAGATGTCTTTTCAAACTCTGTCTGTACCTTTTCTCTGACAACGATTTACTCCTTACATTAAGTTATTCGAAATTAACAGATAAAAATCAGATAGTCAATAAGACTCCGACTCTTATTTGAAATCGCTAGGTTTACGTTCCTGTCTCTTGCACTTCTCGCATTCAGCATAGTTCTTCTTCTTGCCGTTTGCAAAGATAGTCTTCATTTTAATCTCGCCACCACACGGACACAAAAACTTATGGGTTGATGAACCAACACGTGAGTTCTTACTTACCTGTGCCATGAATACCCTCCAAAAAAAATATACAGTCAATAAATATATTGACAATAAACATTTATGTCAAGAACTGTTATTTAGGCTCCTCTGTAACCAGCCATATCTTGCGCTCCGGGTCGAACATGAATCCCGATATAGGCATTACAAAGCCGGCACCGTCGGCAGCTGTTATTTTTACAGTCTTGGTAAGAATGTTGATCTCTGCAACCCGGTAGGTCTTGTCCTCGAACACTACACGGCTCCCCTCGTTGGGGTATTTCTTGCGCTCCTCGGCATAGAAGTCGTACTCGTAGGCCAGACAGCACAAAAGTCTTCCGCAGGCTCCCGATATCTTCATGGAGTTGAGGGAAAGATTCTGGTCCTTTGCCATCTTTATGGATACAGTGCGCAGTTTGTCGGTTATGCCGTGGCAGCAGTAGTCGCGCCCGCACATTCCAAGGCCGCCGCAGACCATGGCCTCGTCCCTCACACCTATCTGACGCAGCTCTATGCGGATACGGAACACAACCACAAGGTCCTTTACCAGGGCCCGGAAGTCGATACGGTTGTCGGCTGTGAAAAAGAACATGACCTTGGGGTCGTCCAAAAGGTAATGGGCCGACACCAGTTTCATCTCAAGCTTGTGGTCTGCAATCTTCTGTGCACATATCTTAAAGGCTTCCTTCTCCCGCTCGCAGTTGACCTCGTAGCGCTTCATGTCGGCATCGGTGGCCTTGCGGATTATTGTGTAGACCTCGCGCACATGCCTGGGCTTGCCACGCTCGGAGACCACATAGATGCCCCCCTTGACCATGGCCAGGTCTTTTCCATATTTTCCATCAACTATGGCATAATCCTTGTCCTTGACATCAAAATCGTCAGGATATGCACATATTGCCGACTCGTTGGAATGGACAAAGCGCACCTTTATAAGCCTGTCGGGGAAATCTATATCAGAATCGGAGGAATCGGAAACTTCGGGCTCTTCATCCAGGATGATATCTTCTGTTATCTCATCGCTCATTTTTTATTCCTTATTAAGAGAGACACGGCACACGCCGTCCAATACCACGCCATCTTCTGCAATAAGGCGTGATGTAGTTATGCTGCCCATGACAATGCCGGTGGACAGGACTGTAACCTTGTCGGCAGCTGTAATATCGCCCTTGACCATGCCGCCGATTACAACAGAGCTTGCCTTGATAGAGCTCTGGACCCGTGCCGACTCGCTTATGAACACCTGGCCGCTGCTCTCGATAGTGCCCGAGAAATCGCCTGCCAGCTTGATAATGCCGTTTACCTTTATATCACCTTTGAAAACAGAACCATACCCAAGAAGCGAGTTTACTGTCATATCATTCTCTTTCATAAACACCTTCCATCAGAATTTTTTATTGCTGTTAAAGTCCAGATACCGCTGAGGATCCACAACCTGGCTTCCTATGCGCACCTCGTAGTGCAGATGGGGTCCTGTGGAAAGTCCTGTGTTGCCCAGAAGCCCTATCACCTCGCCCTGCTCTACGTTCTGTCCTTCCTTGACATAAACTTTATCCAAATGGGCATAACGGGTATAAAAACCATACTTATGCTTAATGACAATATAATTCCCGTAGCCATTTGCGTCAAACGCCTTTTCTATAACTTTTCCATCTGCGGTGGAGACCACCTTGGTTCCCCGCGAGTATGCTATGTCGATACCCTTGTGCAGATACCAATGCTTTGTGAACGGATGTGTGGTGGGGCCAAAGTACGATGTGACATAGCCGCGCACATCCTTAAGAGGCCAGATGGTAGGAAGCTCCACTATAAGGCTCTGCTGGGCCTGGAGCATCTTGGCTATCTGGTCAAAGTATTCAAGGGAATCCTGAAGCAGAGCTTTCATGACCGCAAGTTCGGCCACATCATCGCCAACTGCCCCCATAGTCCTTTCCTGTCTTTCGGCATTGCTTTTCTCAAGCCCCAGGTTGTCCAGCGTGCTATGGAGCGATTCCTCGAAGACCCTGGATGTGTTCAGCAGGTCTGAAATCTGGTCGCGGATCTCCTCAAGGTCGGCATCGCGCTGCTCCAGGACCTGGGTCTTGTCGGTAAGCAGGTCCGAAACCCCTGTAAACCGGGTGGAATACAATATAAAGTTAAGCACCATGCAGACCAGGAGGAAGATGACAACCAACATGGCAAAAGCCGAAATTCTGAACTCAAATATATTGCGCTCGGAATGGGGCACCAGCATGACTGTTACCTGCTGGCGGAAGAAACCTGCTATGGCACCGAATAACCTGGCAAAGAAATCCCCTATGGCCGATAAAAAACGCAACAGGCGTGCCACAAACCGTTTTTCAGCTCTCTTATAATGATGGACAGGGGACAACTCTTTCTCCTAAAATGTTTTGCCAAATTATTTATTGACGATTTCAAATATACCATGTTATTATATATAAAACAACATAAAAAAAACAATCAGGAAGACAATATGAAATTTTTTGACACACATGCACATATTGGTCTGATACATAATGACCCGATAGAAGAAATAATTGTTATCCAGCAGGCAAAGCAGGCTGGAGTTGAGCACATTGTAAGCATCTGCAACAGCCTCCACGATTTCGACGAGGTCTACCAGAACCTTAAGACTGCCACAAACATCTACCACGCCGTTGGAATCTCTCCATCCGAGGTTGTGCACCAGGGACGGAACTGGGAAAGCAGGATAATCGAGAACGTCAAGCTGGACAGAGTTGTGGCCATAGGCGAGATTGGCCTTGACTACTACAGGAAGTTCGGCGACAAGGATTCTCAGATTTCCCTGTTCATACGGCAGCTGGAACTGGCTCAGCAGCTCAACTTCCCTGTCATTATCCACAACCGGGATGCCGGAGCCGACGTGCTGGGCATTCTTAACCACAGGCTTCCGGCCAAGGGAGGGGTGCTCCACTGCTTCTCTGAAAGCTATGAATACGCAAAGAAAGCCATAGACCTGGGCATGTACATCTCTTTCGCAGGCAATGTTACATATAAGAACGCCAAGAACCTGCACGATACAGCCCTCAATATCCCTATAGAGCACATGCTTATAGAGTCCGAGGCTCCGTTCATGGTTCCAGCCGCATACAAAGGCAAGCGGAATATGCCGGCCTACATCCATTCCACACTGGAGTTCATAGCAGAGCTCCGGGGCATGGATCCAGAGGAGTGCGCCGCAATCCTGTACCAGAACAGCTTGAGGATCTTCAACATCAAAGAGTGATGAAGGCGCTGTACCATCCTTTTAAGTTCTCAGAAAAAGTCACCGTACCGGGGAATCTGTTCCTTGCCCCTATGGCAGGTTACACCGATGCAGCCTGGCGTGGCTTTGCCACCAAGTGGGGAGCTGACCTGTGCTACACCGAGATGGTATCCTGCGAAGCCCTTTCCAGGGACAGCAGCAAAACCATGGATATGATGCACAAGGCAGAGGAAGAAAAACAGTATGCTATCCAGATATTTGTCTCCAACCCCGATACCGCAGTAAGGGCGCTGCCCTATGTGCTGTCCCAGAAGCCCTCAGTAATCGACATCAACTGCGGCTGCCCCGTGCCCAAGGTGCTGAAAGGGGGCTGCGGTGCCGCATTGGGCCGTAATCCAGACCTTATGTACAAGATAGTTAAGGCGCTGACTGACAATACAGATGTACCTATAACTGTAAAGATACGCTCGGGCTGGGACAAGAACTCCATAAACTTTTTAGAGGCAGCCGATGCCGCATCCCAGGCAGGGGCAGCCGCTGTCACGCTGCACCCCCGCACCCGAAGCCAGGACTACGCGGGCAAGGCCGACTGGCCACTCATAAAAAAGCTTAAAGAGCACATCGATATCCCGGTTATTGCATCAGGCGATATGTTCTCGCCCGAGGCGGTGCGCGATGTGCTTGAGACCACAGGCTGCGACGGCGTCATGGTGGCCAGGGGTGCGGTGGGCTGCCCCGAGATATTCCGGTATGCCAAGGAGCTTCTTACCACCGGCAGCTATACTAAAATACCTCAGGCCCAGAAGCTGGAGAACGCTATGGAGCACTTTGCCAGGTCAGTCAAGTACATCGGCGAGGAGCGTGCCTGCAAGGAGATGAAGAAGCATCTGTGCTGCTACACCAAAGGACTCCCAGGCAGCGCCGAAATCAGGGGCCGCATCGTGTTCTGCACCAGCGCCGACGAGTACCTGGAAATACTGAAAGAGTTTATGAAAGACAATAATTAATAAATTAGTCCGCAAAAATCCATTATCTATAAAACTTTTGTAGGGCCAGGGCCAGATACAATTATGGCTTATAAATATATATCCCGCAAGGGGAAAATACATGGATATTATTCAGGTGAAACATTTGCAAACCGGCTCGGGTTTTCCACTCAAGTTCCTATGAGAAGAGAGATAGTAACCAACAACATTGCCGTCATAGTACAAAATATAACTATAGGAAAAAGAAATTTTCTCATTCGCAAATCCAAAATCAAAATAACTAATGAGAATGTTCATGTCCTTCAGCTGTTGGATTTTGTTAAAAAATTATACCTTGATAAGGATGATTATGAGCTGGCCAAAGAAAAAATAAAAAGATTTGCAGCTTTAACCAAAATCACAAAGGCCGATATCGACAAGTATATCAGACAGTATCCAGATTGCACATTCCGACACTACTATGAGTTGAGGTTAGATGATGTATTTACACGAAGATAAAGATGTACCCTTTCTGATTTTTGCTCTTAAAGCATCAAATACTTCCTCATGAGAATAACGTTTTGAGATTGTTTTTGCCTGATAATCTGCTTCGTCAAGCTTGGATTCAATACCAAGATTATCTTCGGCAGCAAAAGGCATCCTGCGGCAGTGCCCGCCGCAAGCAGGTGTATCTTATTGCTGGCGTTGTAATGATTTATAAAGTTTTTTTACTTTGTGCAGCAAAACTTGAAGCAAAATTGATTTTTTTTGTGTTTATAGGGTAAAGCAACTTATTTGCTCTCGATAAGCAAGGAGGTTATTATGCTTATATTATGCATTATTTTATCAGTTTTATGCGTATATTATATTGACTTTTTACCATTTTATGCTACAGTTATATTGGGAGAATTAAAAATGGCAAAGGTATCAACAAATATAAGTATTGATTCTGATATTAAAAGCAAGGCTCAGACCATGCTGAGCGACTTTGGCTTGGATCTGTCTACCGCTGTCAATATTTTTCTGCGGCAGATGCTGCGTCAAAAAGAGATTCCATTCGCAATCACCCAAAATGTTCCGAATGAAACAACACTCCGGGCAATGGATGATGCTGAAAAAGACAAAGACATGTATGGCCCCTTCAATACCGTGGAAGAGGTCATGAGGGAGCTGAATGCTTAAAATCGAATTCACGAGACAGTTCAAAAAAGACTATAAGCTAGCCCTGAAACGCGGATGCAATCCTGGTGAATTACAAAAGGTACTGACGTATTTATCAGCCGAGAAAGAGCTTCCTCCCCGATATAAAGATCATCTTTTGAGAAATTCCAGAAACTACCAGGGAATGCGAGAATGTCATATAGAACCTGACTGGCTGCTTATTTACAAAATACAAGATGAACTGCTGATACTTAAGCTGATCCGCACAGGAACCCACAGCGATTTATTCTAAAAAAACTCTTGGCGATTTAATAATCTGCCATTTGCTTGTCTATAGGACACCCCCCCCTACTCCGTGCGAAAAGGAGTACTATATGAATTTAAACCAATTATTCTTGACAAATACCATGTTTTATATTACTTTATATGTAATTTATAACACTTTTAAGGGTATTTGTATGGCAAATGTAAGCATAAGAATGGATGACAGCACAAAAGCAGCTTTTGAGGGGTTCTGTGATTCTGTGGGAATCTCTGTCTCGGCAGCCATAAATATGTTTGCAAAAATGACAGTCCGGGAAAACCGCATTCCTTTTGAGATCACCGGCGATCCGTTCTGGAGCGAAGAGAACCAGGCCAGACTCAGATTATCCATGGCTCACGCAAACGAGGGAAAGCTTACCAAGCATGAAATATCAGAGGTTCTGTAATGGATAAATTATGGACCGATGAAGCGTGGGAGGATTTTCTTCAGCTTCAATCAGATAAAAGGCTGTTGAAAAGATTACAATCCCTTTTGAATGACATAGACAGGAATGGGCATGACGGGATTGGAAAGCCTGAACCTTTAAAAGGAGAGTTCTCCGGATATTGGAGCCGAAGGATCGATGATTTCAACCGCATTGTCTACCGTATTGTTAAAACTGATGACAAAAAGCATATTGAGATAATTCAATGTGGAACCCACTACCATAAATAAGC
>JAFSOR010000028.1 GCA_017446885.1 Spirochaetia bacterium
ACTCCCAGGGCCAGAGAGGACTTGCCGCTTCCAGAAACTCCGGCTATGGCTGTAATCCTGTTCAACGGAACATCAACATCGATATTTTTAAGATTATGTACCCGGGCACCCCGGATTTCGATATGGTCTGGACTCATAATGTGACTGTACCATTTTGCGGATAAAAAGACAATTTATTTTGCAGCGTTGAAGAAAGGAAGGGTAGGCTTGTTTATTACAACTTGATTGAATATTGTTTGCAGATGTTTTGGAGGGCTGCATTCTGAGATACTGCTATTTCTTTTATAAGTTTGGAAATAAATACGGATGAATCTTTATTTTCCATTAGTTTCGGGCTGAACAGTTCAAATACCTCGATTTTTAATGCAGTAGCTATTTTAGCCATTGTTTCTGGAGAGGGCCATTTGTTGCCCCGTTCTATATCGCTGAGGAATGGAATAGAAATACCGGCAGTAAAAGCCAGCTCCTCTTGAGACATGGCTCTGGTTTCCCTAAGTCGCTTGATATTTTGAGCAAGAAGCTGTCTGACATCTTTTCCGTCCATTGCCACCAATCCTTTTAGCTAATTAAATTTAACCATAAGATTGACTTAAAATTAAACATCAGATAGTATTAGTTAAATAATTCTAATAGAATTATTATATATTAGGAGGAATTATGAATCCTGTATATATAATGAAATTTTCAATATTGATATGAAATTTATTGCCATTGAGGAGAATTAATGATGAAAAAGTTAGCACCTTTGTTTGTTATTGTTTCTGTTGTTTGTATATTACTCTTCTCCTGCGGCGGTGGCGGTGGTGGAGTGGACGAAGCCATTGATGAGACATTTACGGTATCCTATGATGCCAATGGTGCCGAGTCTGGAGCAGTTCCTGCTGCACAAAAGGGTAGCGAGAAATCTCCAATTATTATATCAGACAACACTGGTAATCTTCATAAAAACGGATATGTTTTTTGCGGTTGGCGTTCTCCTAGCCTTGATTTATTTAATCCTGGTACTTCTTATAATGGCAAAAATAATGCTAATTATAGTAATGACAAGAAAAAACTAACACTCTATGCAGCATGGGAACCATTATTCAACTATAATGTTATTAATCCTGGAAATCCAGCACCATCTTTAAATGGTATGCAGAAATCGCCATCAATATCATATGCAGAAATTACTGGTCTTACCGTGCGTGGACTGGCACTTTCTAATATTGAGATTCCTTGGTCGATGGATGGGTATCAGATTTCATCAATACATTCACAAGCTTTCTATAATAATGCAAATATTCAAAGTATCTCTATCCCGGAAAGCGTCACCAGTATTGGATTTTTAGCTTTTTATGGATGCAGTTCAATAGCTAGTATAACTATTCCATCCAGTGTTACAAATATAGGCCATGAAGCTTTTTCCCATTGTTCAAATCTCTCAAATCTTATTCTTTTAAGTTCTACACCACCAGTAATGGGAGAGTATGCATTGGCAGAGTGTCCGGTTACAGTAAGTGTTCCTGCTGCTGGTGTCGATGAGTACAAAGCATCAAAAGGCTGGAACACTTATTCAGCAAGCATTAATGGATATAGTAATGAAACATATACTGTAACCTTTGATGGACAGGGGGCAACAACAGCCGCTAATCCTGCAAGCATCGCAGTAGTACCGCCCAATGTGACCGTAGGATCATTGCCATCTAATCCCGATAAAACGGGCTATATCTTCGGAGGCTGGTACAAAAGAACAGGCGGAACAGGAGGGGAGTTTACTGCAAGCACTGTAGTTTCATCAAATATGACAGTATATGCAAATTGGGAAGAATACAATTATACAGTTGAATTTGATGATCAGGGTGCGACTACTCCTGTGAGTCCTACCAGCAAGACAGTAGCATCGCCAAATACAACAGTTGATTCTCTGCCGACAGAACCTTCCAATACAGGTTATTATTTCGGTGGTTGGAACACTAAGTCAGATGGAACAGGTACGGCATTCACTGCTTCTACTACAGTTACTGATAATATCACTGTTTATGCAATATGGATGAATAATCCTACACGTATAGTTACTTTTGATAGCCAGGGAGCGACGACAGAAGCTAATCCAACAATTAAACAAGTTGTTTCCCCAGCTGTTACTATAGATTCATTGCCTACCGCTCCTAAAAAGACAGGTTACGGTTTCGGAGGTTGGTTCAGAGAACCAGAGGGGGCTGGTGGAGAATTTACAACCGATACTGTAGTTACAGACAATATTAGAGTTTATGCAAAGTGGACAGCAAATGTTTACCAGATAACATATAAGGACAAAGGTGGTTCTGCATTCAGTGGAATCCATGGAAATAATCATCCGACAACACATACATATGGAAATGATACGGCATTGGTAACTCCTTCAAAAGAAGGTTATACATTTGGTGGATGGTTTTCAGATAGTAATTGTGAAGGTTCAGCGCTCACAAAATTAAATGCAACTTTATATGCAGACAATATAATTTTATATGCAAAATGGACAGCAAATGTTTACCCAATAACATATAAGGACAAAGGTGATTCTGCATTCAGTGGAATCCATGGAAATAATCATCCGACAACACATACATATGGAACTGATACTGTATTGGTAACTCCTTCAAAAGAAAGATATAAGTTCGATGGTTGGTATACAGATAGTGAATGTACGGGTTCTGTAGTAAATAAAATTGGAGCAACTTCAATTACTTCTGGATTAATTTTGTATGCAAAATGGACTCCAGTTTATGCGGTGATTGTGAACAGTTCGTCTGATGGAACTGTGACAGCAAGCTCAACAAATAATATAATTGCAGGAACAATTATTAGTCTTTCAGTATCACCAAATGACTTATGTGTATTAAACTCCTTTACTGTAAAAGATGAGAGTAGTAATACCATAAATTTGAACACTATTATTGAAGGAACCAATTATTCTTTTGTAATGCCAACGGCTAATGTAAATGTGAGTGCAACATTTTTAGTATATTCCAGCATAAAAGAAGGAGTTGTAAGAACAGGTACTCCAACTATTGGTGATATTGTTCTTCAATCAGGAAATACTGTATCAACGACAAATTATAAAAATAAAACAAATGATTATAATACTAAAGATGGAGCACCCGTAGGAATAGTTGCATATGAGGGTAATGAGACTGCAGGAGGTTCAACAGCTCTAGGCGGGGGAGATGGATTATGGTATATGGTTCAGATAGATTATAGCAGTGTAAATAAACCATGGCATACTCTTAATGGGAATGGCTCTCATGGACTTGTTCCTCAACTCGTATGTCAGGATGGTTATTCTACGGGTAGTTATTCTGGATACTATAACACCTATGAAGTCATTGGAGATAATGAACGCTATCCTGCATTTCAGGTTGCATATAATTATCATCCAGGAAATACTTCAGAAGGAGAAATATATTATACTGGATGGTTCTTGCCAGCAATAAATGAACTATCAAGACTCTATTCCAGTATAACAGATATTAATAATAGTATTAGTATGCTAAAAAAAGCAGGGATATCTAAAGCTTCATCTTTACCAACAATTGGGTTTATTTGGTCATCATCTCAAGCTGGTGGTGAAGGTGATTTTGCAAGGGGAATTAATAGTGAAACTGGAAATAAAAAAAATCAAGTCAAAAATCTTGCTTACCCTGTAATTATAGTTCGAGCTTTAGATGATTAATTATTCAGAAAATGAATAGGAAAGATGAAAATGAACTTATTAGATGCTGTAAAAAATGGTATAAAAGAAACAATAAAAGAAAAAAGTCAACAAAAAAATATAATAGAAGCACTTGAAAACGATAATAAAAAAACTCCTGAAAAAATTATTAAACAACTGGATAATTATTCTGCTGTTTTTATTAAAGAAAGATTTTCTATTATAGATAAAGGTGATTGTTTTAAATTTAGAGATTTAGCTGATGATTATTTTCCTAAAAGTTTTCATTCTTTAGTCTTATATGTTTTAGGTATCAAACTAAAGGAAATATTTGAATTGTTTTTTGTCAATGCCAAGGACCTATCTTGTGTTTGCATAGATATGTCTGATTCTTTTGAATATGTATGGCGATTAACCAGTTTTTATCATGATGTAATGACTAAATATGAAGATACAAAGACAGCAAATATTATACATTGTTACATGCCATGTATTTCTTCTGAATTGTTAACGGTGGAAAATTTCATAAACACCTGTAAAAAAATAAAATTTGCAGGTATTAAATATACTATTTATGATAAAAAAACAGAGTTAAATAAAATTAATAATACTTTAAATACTATTAGCCCAACTTATTCAAAAGATGTTGTTAATAGATATTTTAGGAAACGTTTAAGTGTTTCAAATATCGATCATGGAATTATTTCTGGATATGTGTTTTATAATCAATTAATTTGTAACTATTTAAAACAACTGAGAGACTATCAAACATCTAATTTACGACATAAGGTAAATGAAGTATTTGAGCATAAAGGACTGTTCTATCGGCCAGAGCATTTGTGTCTGTTTAAGTATATTGCAGATGCAATAATAGTTCATAATATTTGGCATTATGACAATAGTTCAGAGCAAGCTTATAAGCTTTGGAATCTTGAGAAGTTATCAGTTAAAAATAGACTTTCACTTAAGAATAATACATTAGCTTTTATACTTGGATTGCTGGATACTATTGAACCAACAAAATATTTTAAATCTTTTAAGCCGTTTGACGTTTTATCTTCAATTAAGATAGAGAGTTCTAGAGTTGATAATCAGCCAATTACTATTATTCTCAAGCAGTTTAAAACTAAGAATAAGAACAATATTGATTTTAATGATTGGTATACTAATAAGCTTAAGAGTATGGAGTGCTGGCTTGATTTGACTGTTGAGTATAATCAAGACACAAAAGAAATAAAAATAACTATACCAAGTTAAATAATTCACCATTTTCCTCTTGAAGGTCTTGAATAATCTTTTCCTTGCACGACAAGAAAAATATGCTATTATTTCTTAATATGTTCATTAAAGATGGTATCTGTTATGCAGACAATCCTAAAATCAGCCATGGTGTGATTACTTGGAAAGATGAGGAAATAGACATTGCTCCAGAATTTGTCTACGAAAAAGCTTTTCCCTATAACACAAAAGATGTGATTTGTGTAGAAAACCCGCCAGAATAACAGCCGATGCCCTTATTTTCTCAGCTAAGTGCAGTAAAATTGCACTTAGTGGCAAAAACAAGCATTATATTAAGTTCGTATATTCCAGTCCTCCAGCATAAGCGAACACTCTTCTGTAAAAATCTTAAAATCTTTTTTATTGTCTGTCACCAGAATCATGTTGTTTGCAATAGCAATAGATGCAATCTGTGTATCTAAAATAGGAGTAGGGTGTCCCTTATGAATAAGCCTGCCTGTTATATCAGCATTGACTGCGGCGGCATGGTCGTCGTAAGGGATAATAGGAAAGGAAGGTTTTACATATTCATGCAGGAAGGAATTCAGCTTTGTTTTTTTCTTTCCTTCAGGCAAAAGGGCAACCCCATTTAAAAGTTCGAACCATGTTATGCTGCTTATGGCACAGGTGCCGGAATGTAATTCAAGGTTGTTCACTAGGGTTTCGTCTGGTTCGGGTTTTGTGACCTGGGATATTATATTGGTGTCGAGGAGATAGATGTTTCTCAAAACAAGCCCTCCTTCGGTGTATATACCTCTTTGTTCCGTTTTAAAACACTTTCAAATTCAGCATATTCTTTTTGTGTAAGCCCGCCGGTATTCTCTTTCCAGTTATTAAGCTGCTCGATAAAAGAGGGATGCCAGTTTTTCTTTAGTTCCTCATATTCTTTCAGGCTTATAATTACTGTAGATGTTTTTCCATATTTTGTGATTTCAATAACTTCGCCGTTCTCGGCCATAGTGACATATTCGCTCAACTTTGCCTTTACATCAAAAAGTGGTACTGTCATAACACCTCCGATATAGTCATAATATAGTCATATTTTTAAAATACCCTATTTATAAGGCCTTGTCAAGATTTTCCCCTGGTTTTCAGTCAAAAGGCAAAAAACCAGTATGCGGTAACACCAGCCAGCTGAAGTGCCTGCCAGATGCATTGGGCACCCCGCCTCTAATTCGAAAGGTTGAAAACAGGTTATAGAATTAATAGGCAAAGAAAAAGCCACCCCTGGCGGTATTGCGTCCCGAAGGGAGCGCACCTTACCGAGCAGGGGTGGCTTATTTCTTGCCTAGTATATTACTTAAATAGTTTTCTGCTTTTTGAAGGTCTTTATTCCTTCAATCACTAGAATTATAGCCAGGATAGTCATGGCTGCCGCAAAGAAGAACTGGAACCAGTGTCCCCACATCGGGCCTGCAGCCTTGGTTGCGCCTGTGAAGATATTGATTTTTGCAATAACAGTGCGGATAAGCTGTGTCAGGGTTGCGGCCAGCATGAAGATGGTAGGTATGAAGAACATCTTGTTGTTCTTTCCTACATTGCCCAGCCATGCCGCAACTGCCATAAGGGCGATACCTGCCAGAAGCTGGTTTGCTGCTCCGAAGAGTCCCCAGATCTGGGAAAGGCTGAGTCCACCCAGGATACAGCCGATAACAACCATCAGCAGTGTTCCGAACAGTGGGAATGCCAGCACTTTGCGGATTCCTGTTGCATCCTTATATGTTTCCTCTCCTTCTTTAAGGAAAAGTTCTGTGAACATGAAACGGCTGAGACGGGTTCCTGTGTCCAGAGATGTGAGTGCGAATACAGATACAGCCAGTGTAAGCAGAGCGTAGATTGCATTTTTATCATCTACCAGGCCGAACATTGCTGAAATACCGGAAGCAAATGCTACCGGAGGTGCTCCCTTGAAAGCTCCATCCACGATGAATTTACCGGAAACCATACCTACAGCGATAAGGGAGATTACTCCCAGTGCGCTTTCAACCAGCATGGAGCCGTAACCGATAGCCTTGGCATTCTTCTCGCTGTCCAGCTGCTTGGATGTGGTTCCGGTTGCAATAAGAGAGTGGAAGCCTGAGCAGGCACCGCATGCTACAGTGATGAACAGGGCAGGGAACATAGGTCCAATCTTTGTGCTCCAGCCTGTGAATGCCGGAAGATCAAAGGTTGCATTGCCTGTGAATGCAGTCACCAGTATACCGATGAGTGCCAGAGCCATCATGCCGTACAGCAGGAAGCTTGAAAGGTAGTCACGGGGCTGGAGGAGAACCCATACAGGAACCAAGGATGCAATTGTGATGTATGCACCGATAAAGATGATCCATGATGTTCTGCTCATTGCGAATCCGATATTGAGGCCCAGGATAACGGCTAATACAATTCCGATAAGACATACGATTGTTGCAGGGAGTGTTCCCCAGTTAAGCCGGTTGGTTAGGTATCCGTATACGATAGCCAGTACAATGAACAGCAGAGAAATCATGGCAGTGGACTGCTGTCCGGTAGGATTGAATACAACTCCGAATCTTCCGTCATTGGAAAGGAATGTGCTGGCAACAACGTTTACGAATGAAGCGATTACCAGGATAAGCACCAGGAGGGCAAAGATAATGAACAGCTTCTTGCTTGTCTTGCCCATGGAGGCTTTGATGATCTCTCCTACAGATTTACCGTCGTTCCGGGCAGAGGCGAACAGAGAACCGAAGTCCTGAAGTCCTCCGAAAAATATACCACCCAGTACACACCATAGGAATACTGGTACCCAGCCGAATACTGCAGCCAGGATAGGGCCGTTGATTGGACCTGCACCTGCGATTGATGAGAAGTGGTGTCCCATCAGTACAACTGGTTTTGCGGCAACATAATCCATTCCATCTGCCTTGACCTGGGCAGGTGTCTGTCTCTTTGGGTCAATTCCCCACTGCTTTGCAAGCCATGAGCCATAGAACACATAACCGATTAAAAGCAGTACAATTGCAGCAATAATGATAAGTAATGCTGTCATATTCCCTCCTTTTAGGAATCCTTTATAAAGTGCTTATGACTTTCTTAAGACTTTTGCCCGCTCTATTGCAGGCAACACGGCCTGAAGAAACCTCATAAGCCAACAACCTGAAATTGCTCCAGCCATGCAGGCTGAACCTGTAGGACTTGGAACGCTTGATCTTGCTGACCTGCTTGAAAGCTGTCTCTTCTATATTATCTGCGATGATGATGAGGGCTACATCGGAATTCCTGTGGCCAGGCCCAGGATGTACCCGGGAAAGGCCCTCTTCCCATGCTGAATTCACCAGCTTTTCAAGACGGTCAGGTGTAAGAATATCCTCCTCTGCAAAAAAGACATATTCATGGGAATCGATATCTGCAATATGGGCAGCTCTGGTAAGGAAGTACTGCTCTGAATGGGAATGGAACACTGCCTCTGCCGTAAAGGGGCTGGAAGTCTCGGTTCCTGGTTCTCCTGCCTTTACATTGTAATAACGTTCGAACGAATGTAAAACGGTCTCTAAGACACCATTTTTTTCCATAATTTGCTAAATAAATTCTGTGTCACTTTCAGGTGAATTGTCAAGAAAAAAACAAAAAATAACAATTTTTTAATGTTGGTTTATATTGACAACAGATTCTGTTTGGGTGTAGAAAAAAAATAACAAAACCTATGAAAGGCTACGAAGGGAACAAGTAGCTTCCATGGATACTGAACAGAGAGTTGCCGGGTGGTGAGAGGCGCGCAGTTACTGGAAGTGAATACATCCCGGAGCCGCGTATCGAAACCGCACAGGGAGTAGGTTACGACGGGTGTGCCCGTTACAGCGCAAGGGTATAACCACACGTTGTGTGACGTACCTGAAGAGATTGCCACTGCGAGGTGGTGATGAATAGAGGTGGTACCGCGGAAATAATCCGCCCTCTTGATCGGGGGGCGTTTTTTTTTGCCCTGACGCTGACGCCCTCCGAAATGCAGACTTTGTATGAAGGAGGAAATGTATGAATGCAAAAGTTGCAAGCGTCATTATGCTGCTGGTATTCTTTGCTGTGATGATAGCGGTAGGCTTTATCACCAGAAAAAGAGCAGCTTCTGTAGATGGATTTGTTCTGGGAGGGCGCACCGCCGGCCCGTGGATTACGGCATTTGCCTTTGGTACCTCTTATTTCTCGGCAGTTATCTTTGTAGGATACGCAGGACAGTTCGGATGGAATTTCGGTCTTTCAAGCACCTGGGCCGGCTTGGGAAACGCCTTTATAGGCTCGCTCCTGGCATGGAACATACTGGGGCGGCGCACCCGAATCATGACACAACACATCGATGCCAAGACCATGCCGGACTTCTTCGGCAAGCGGTTTGACTCTGTCCCTATGAAGGTAGTGGCATCTGTCATTGTCTTCATCTTCCTTATTCCTTACACATCATCTCTGTACAACGGTCTCTCCAGCCTCTTCGGACTGGTGTTCCATATGCCGTACTGGGTAGTTATAGTGATGATGGCAGCCCTCACCGGTATCTACGTCATCTTCGGCGGCTACATGGCTACAGCTATCAACGACTTTATCCAGGGAATAATCATGCTCTTCGGTATCTGCGCAGTAATCGGCTCTGTCCTTTCGGCAAACGGCGGACTTCTGGCAGCTACTCAGAAGCTTTCTGCCATTGATGCACCGGGCTGGGCTGGTGGTGCCTTCACATCATTCTTAGGACCAGATCCTCTGGCTCTGCTCTTTGTTGTGCTCCTGACATCGCTTGGAACCTGGGGACTGCCTCAGATGGTCAACAAATTCTACGCTATCAAGAGCGAGGACGATATCCAGAAAGGTACTATCATCTCCACACTGTTTGCCATTGTTGTAGCCGGTGGATGTTACTTCCTTGGCGGTTTCGGACGGCTCTACGCAGATAAGATAATGTACCAGAAAAACGGTGTTACTCCGCTGTTCGACACAATAGTTCCGGCCATGCTTGCAACCCTGCCTGCTCTGGTCATCGCAGTGGTGATAGTACTGGTGCTCTCTGCCTCCATGTCCACACTCTCTTCTCTGGTGCTCACCTCCAGCTCCACATTCACACTGGACGTGATCGAGCCTCTTTCCAAGAACAAGATGGGAGAGAAGCGCAAGGTATCTATAATGCGTATCTTCATAGTGTTCTTTATCGTGGTTTCTGCATATATCGCTATAATCAAAGATGCTCATCCAGAGATTACATTCATAGCCCAGATGATGGGTGTCTCCTGGGGTGCTCTGGCAGGATCCTTCCTGGCTCCGTTCCTCTATGGCTTGTACTGGAAGGGAACTTCCCGGGCAGCATGCTATGTATCCTTTGTCTTCGGCTGCGGTCTTATGATAATACAGATGTGGGTTTCGCTGGGCGGCGTCGATATCTCAGGCTGGGCTCCGGTATGCCGCTACCTGTTTGCATCCTCTGTCCGCTCCGGTGTAATCGCAATGGTGGGTGGTCTGGTGATTGTCCCTGTGGTCAGCCTGTTCACCAAGAAGCAGGACAGAACACAGCTTGATAAGCTTTTCGCCTGCTACGAAGAGAAGGTTACTGTTGCCAAAAAAGAGGCTTTGGACTGATTGTTTAAGCCCCGAAAATTTCTGTTGTAAAAGTGGGGCTGTTGTTATATACTTTCCCCGTTGCACAGAGTGCAGCGTTTTGAATGTTTTTGCATAAGGGGTGTTCTTATGAGTAGAATGGTTGGAACTGTTTCCAGAGGTCTTCGTGCCCCTATCATCCGCGAAGGTGATGACCTGGTCAAGATTGTCACAGAGACTGTTCTTGAGGCTTCTAAACAGGATGGATTTGCGGTGCGTGACCGCGATGTTGTGGCTATGACCGAGGCTATAGTTGCCCGGGCACAGGGAAATTATGCTACAGTTGCAGATATTGCTGCCGATGTCAAGGCAAAGCTGGGCGGCGGTACTATTGGTGTTGTATTCCCTATCATGAGCCGTAACCGTTTTGCAATCTGCCTGCGTGGTATTGCTTCCGGTGCCAAGAAGGTGATTGTACAGCTTTCATATCCTTCCGACGAGGTTGGAAACCACTTGATTGATGATGATCTGGTGGATGCAAAGGGTGTAGACCCATATTCCGATGTACTGGACGAGAAAAAGTACCGGGATCTTTTCGGGTACACAAAGCATCAGTTCACCGGTGTCGACTATATTGATTATTACAAACAGCTGATTACCGAGAGCGGCGCAGAGGCCGAGGTTATTTTTGCGAACAATCCCAAGGCAATCCTGGCTTATACAAAGAACGTGATTGCTGCCGATATCCACACAAGAGCCCGCACAAAGCGCATTCTTAAGGCTTCTGGGGCAGAAAGGGTGTTCGGACTTGACGAGATTATGAATGCTCCAGTGAATGGAAGCGGATGCAACGAGAAGTACGGTCTCCTTGGTTCCAACAAGGCAACAGAGGATAAGGTAAAGCTGTTCCCACGTGCATGTCAGGGTCTGGTAGAGGATATCCAGAAGGCTCTGTTCAAGGCTACAGGAAAGAAAGTTGAGGTCATGGTCTATGGTGACGGCGCATTCAAGGATCCTGTAGGAAAGATCTGGGAGCTGGCAGACCCTGTGGTATCTCCGGCCCATACAGCAGGCCTTGCTGGAACTCCTAACGAGCTTAAGCTCAAGTACCTGGCCGACAACGACTTTGCAGCCCTTGAGGGCGATGCTCTTAAAGAGGCTATCAAAGAGGAAATCCGGAAAAAGGATGGCAACCTGGTGGGCAAGATGGTTTCCGAGGGAACCACACCACGGCAGCTTACAGACCTTCTGGGCTCTCTGTGCGACCTTACCTCAGGTTCCGGCGACAAGGGAACTCCGATAGTTTATATCCAGGGTTATTTTGACAACTACACCACAGAGTAACAACTGTAACCCTCTGCCCGACAAAAAGGCAAAAAGGGTGTGCCTGCGTCTTATGGCCGACCTGGATAGCGGGGCGGAGAAACTTCCCCTGGAAGGGGATGGCAAGATGCTGGGCATCCTGGTCTGCGACGATGCAGAGGGAAACAGAGTTGTACTCAAAGCTTTTTCAGGGCAGGTTGGCGGATGCTGGGTTATTCCCGGCTGGTGCGGGCCTGCCTTTTCTGTTCCCGACTATAATGCAGTACTAGAAGAGGCCGACCGGCAGGTTAAATCACTTGAGAAGGCAGGCTTGGACAGCCGCTCAGTTTCGGCCGCTGCCATGCGCTCTCTTTTTGACCTGTACCGTATCCACTGCATAGACGGCTCGGTTAAAACTTACTCTGAGATTTTCGGCGATGTTATGCCGCCCTCAGGTACAGGCGACTGCGCTGCAATCAAACTTTTGAACTGCGCCTTCAAGAACCATCTTAAGCCGCTTAGCATGGCAGAGTTCTACTACGGAGGCCAGAGTCTGTCTGCAACCAGGGAGCCCTGCCACTTCTACCCGCCGTGCCGGGAGAAGTGCGCACCTCTTTTAAAAGAGATGCTGGGCTTGAACATCCTGTACCGGGACCAGGAGATAGTGGTGGTGTCCAAGCCCGCAGGGCTCCTGTCGGTGCCCGGCAGGGGAGAGGACAAGCAGGACTGTGTGGTAAACCGCCTGAAGCGCCTTTTCCCCGATTGCATAGAAAACCCTGCTGTCCACCGGCTGGATATGGACACATCCGGCATACAGGTGCTGGCCCTGACCAAAGAAAGTCACCGCTTCCTTTCCATGGAGTTCGAAAGCCGCCGTGTCCACAAAAAGTACACAGCACTCCTGGATGGCATACTCCATAGCTCGGGCGGCATTCTGGCTCTGCCTTTCCGGCTTGACCCCGAAAACCGCCCGTACCAGGTCTACGACCCGGTGCATGGCAGAATGTGCATAACACTCTGGAGGCGGCTTTCGGTCTACGATGGCAAGACTCTGGTGGAGTTTACGCCCCTTACCGGTCGCACCCATCAGCTAAGGGTGTCGTCGGCAAACACCAAGGGGCTGGGCATTCCTATTGTAGGCGACAGACTATATGGCACGCGCAAAGAGGGGCAGCGCCTGATGCTCCACGCAGGTTACATAAGTTTTACCCATCCGTGGTCAAAAGAGAAAATAGAATTTAAAGTTGATGCACCCTTCTAGATTTTGTCTATAAGGATAGAGCACTTGCCCGAAGGAATCGGAAGCCGTTTCTTCTGCCCGCCCAGTATATTGATTGTAAAATAGTAGAGCTTTTCGGATTCCATACGAACTTCCCAGCCCCGGCCGCTTTTGTTTACCAGAATAGTAATCATGTTCCGCTTGAGGGAAAGATCCTGTATTCCCATAATCTCAAGCAGCGGGATTATCCAGTCCACAGTCTTGCGCGGCAGGCTTATATCCAGTCCTATTACGTTCTCAATCATCAGTGTTATGGTGCTTAAAGCCGCATATGAGAGGAAGTTCTTCCGCGGGAAATTCTTTTTGCCTTCCCACTTTGACGGAACGCCAGCTATAGGGGAGTAGGCCTCATAAATATCGCCAGGCTTGTTGCCATCGGGATTCAAGGCATCCAGCATAAAGTAGAGGTGGCGGATGGCACATTCGCGGGCAAACTCGTGCCTGTCATACTTCTCTAGCCCTTTTATGACCATGAATGTCAGGTGCGGATAAACAGAGCCGCAGTAGCCTTTTCCGTTCTGATTATAGCTCTTTGAGTCGGTGGCCAGCGATGGGAATGGATTTTCTGTTGCAAAAGGGCCGTCCATAAGCTTTTGAACCAGGGCTTCGGCCTTATCCTCGCTTGGAATCTGTGCCAGCATAGTCCAGTATGTGGCAAGAGTCTTGACCTTTACTTTCTCTTCGCTCCGGTTCAGGTCGTAGTAGAACTGATCCTCATCATCCCACATAAGGGCATCTATGCGTGTTTTGAGCGAATAATATTTTTTCTTATACTTAAAACTGATCTCTTTATCGTTAAGAATATCGCCGATTGCCGACATATAGTAAGCGTTCAGCGCCATCTGAGAATTGAAATCTATTAAATAAGCGGCTTTCTCCCTGGGGGAATTATCCATCTGCGACACAGACAGCGGTGTCTTGAAAAGGCCGTTCTTCTGCTGGAACTTGCTCTCAATCCATTCATAATATTTCTCAAGGACTGGAATTACTTCTTTAAGCCGCTTCTTTATGCCTACCTTGTGATAAATGTTGAACTCGGCCCATGCAAACAGTGGAGGATACAGACATTCAGGGTTATCCCGGGAAAGCACAACCTTGCCGTCTGATTCGTTGTATACGCCGCGTATTGCACCCGATTCTTCCTGCTTGCTGTAGAAATTGTCAAGCGCCGGAGCTGGTGAATATATAGAATTGCTGTATACCAGAAAGAATGTCGAGAGGCATGCTTCGAACTGATTTATAGTTGTACTTTCAGGATAGCAGTAGTATTTGCTCTGGAATCCATTTTTCTTGGTCCCTTTTTTCCAGAAATCTCCAAGCCACAGCCATGTTTTGTTGTAAATGTCCACGAAGTCCTGATCATAGAAGTGGATAACCGGAAAACCTGTCTTAATCACTTTAACTCCCTTGAAACACTAGAGAAACCTATATAAATATGCTTTTGTTATATTACACCCATTATCTATATTCTGTCAAATTTTTTTATTATTTTTATTGACATTTTGCTTTTTACCGCATACTTTGCAGGTATGACTACCTCTGATTTTGCCGAAAAAGTGCTTAAAATTGACCCGGAAGTACTGAAAAAACGCAACATTTTCATCAAGTTCATAGTGGCCGACAGCAGGGTGGTGTTCGACCCTGAGCTTTTCAATTATTTCGAGAAACATTATGGAGAGGACAGCCTTTACCACAAGGATATTGCCGGTGCCCACAACATAGACCTGAGCAAAGTTCAGGGCGGGGCCTTTGTGGGGGTGGGTGACAACGAAGTCAAGGTATCGGGTTACAGCACCCAGTTCGGAGGGGTAGAGGACTACAAGGATGAGGTCCGCTCGTTTTTCGAGTCCTATTTTGATTGTCCTGTTGTCGTGGAGGTATGACCATGGAAATTAAGGATCCGGCTGTAAAGGCAAGGATGGAGCAGGCAAGAAAGCTTACCGACTCGATTTTCGGCAAAAAAGTGTACATCCGCGGCATAATAGAATTCTCAAACTGCTGCCGCAAGAACTGTAACTACTGCGGAATCCGGCGGGGCAATACCAGCGTGGTGCGCTACCAGATGAGCCCTGACGAGATTGTGGCAAAGGCCGAGTCAAACCTTAAACAGGGAATCAAGACCATAGTCCTGCAGTCAGGCGAGGATATGTCATATACCAAAGAAGTGCTGGTAGACATTATAAAGCGTATAAAAGCCCTGGACAGCGGGTGCGCCATAACACTTTCCATAGGCGAGCGGAGCGAGGAAGAGTACAAAGCCTTTAAAGAGGCTGGGGCCGACCGGTTTCTTATGCGGTTTGAGATTGCCGACCGGGAACTTTTTAAGAAGCTCCATCCAGATGACGATTTCGACGAACGTCTTGCTGCCATAAAAACCCTTAAAAAGCTGGGCTACGAGACAGGTTCTGGTTTTATGTTCGGAATCCCGGGGGAGGCCCCCGATGCAGACGACCAGAACATAGCTCTGCTCAAGGAACTTGGTGTAGCCATGGTAGGCTGCGGCCCATTCATTCCGGCGGAGGGAACCCCCATGGAGGGTTCCGGTATCCACGCCGACATTGAGCGGTGTCTGGATATATACTCAAAGATCCGGCTTGCCATGCCAAATGTGAACATTGCGGCAGCCACCGCTCTGGATGCCGTGGATAAGGGAGCGCGGAAGCTCTCCCTCTCCGCCGGTGCCAACGTAGTGATGCCCAACACCACCCCAGCCAAGTACAAAGACAATTATTCTATTTATGAACGGAAAGGCAAGCTGGACGATAACATCGCAGATGCCAAGAAGTTGGGTGCAGAACTGGAAAAGCTGGGGTACACCCCGCTGTGGAACCAGCGGGGCGACTCCAGAGTAAAATGATTATCCGATAAGCCGTACAGCGATAACGCCTTCAGCTTCCTTGATTTTGCCTACAACTTCAGCCATAAGCTGGTCGGTAACTTCGCTGTCAATCTCGATGATGTTGTATGCATAGCCGTTTTTGTTCTTGTTGATGAACTCGGCAATGTTGATTTTCTCTTCTGCCATGATTGCAGTAAGCTGTCCGATTACGTTAGGGATATCCTTGTTGATTACAGTGATTCTCTTCCGTCCTGTGAAAGGCATGGAGCAGTTAGGGAAGTTTACAGAATTCTTGATGTTTCCGAACTCAAGGTAATCCTTAAGCTGCTGTGCTGCCATTGCAGCGCAGTTGTCCTCGGCCTCTTCGGTGGAAGCTCCCAGGTGTGGTACACAGATTACATTCTTCATGCCGATAAGCTCTGCATCGGGGAAGTCTGTCATATAAGTTGCAATAGTGCCGTTCTCGATGGCAGCCTTCAGGTCTTCGTTCTTAACCAGTCCGCCACGGGCAAAGTTAAGTAGCACAGTTCCTTTCTTCATAATCTTGAACTTGTCGGCGTTGAACATTCCCTTGGTGCCGTCTGTAAGTGGAACATGGACTGTAATGTAGTCTGATTCTGCAATCAGGCTGTCCAGGCTTATGGCCTTCTTGATGTCGCGGGAAAGTCCCCATGCAGCATCTACAGAGATGTATGGGTCAGATCCGATAACCTTCATTCCCAGGGCAGAAGCGCTGTTTGCAACCATTACTCCGATTGCTCCCAGACCTATTACGCCCAGTGTCTTTCCTTTGATCTCGTGGCCTACGAACTGGCCTTTGCCTTTCTCCACCAGCTGCGGAACCTCATCGCCTTTGTCGGCTAAGGTCTTGCACCAGTCGATGGCTGCGTTCATATTTCTGGAAGCAACCATCATGGATGCAATTACCAGCTCCTTTACGCTGTTTGCGTTTGCTCCCGGAGTGTTGAATACTACAATGCCTTTCTCGGTGCACTTGTCTATAGGAATGTTGTTGACTCCGGCACCGGCCCGTGCCACTGCAAGGAGAGAAGCTGGCAGCTCCATGTCGTGCATCTTGAAGCTGCGCAGGATTATTCCGTCCGGATTTGTCATCTCGGAAGCGGTCTCGTATTTATCTCTCTCAAGCAGGTGAAGTCCTGCAAGTGAAATCTTGTTAAGTGTCTGAATCTTGAACATAATCAGTTCTCCTTTGCGAATTTTTCCATGAATTCAACCAGCTTCTTTACCCCTTCCAGTGTCATTGCGTTGTAGATGCTGGCTCTCATTCCGCCTACCAGACGGTGTCCGCCTAGGTTTGCAAGTCCGGCTGCTGCAGCCTCTTTAACAAACTTCTTGTTGATGGCATCGGCCTCTTCCCCTGTGTACTTGGTCAGGAAAGGAACGTTCATAAGGGATCTGCTTCCTTTTTCTGCAGTTGCATGGTAGAAGCTGCTGTTGTCCAGGTAGTTGTACAGGTAGTCTGCCTTCTCGTGGTTGCGCTTTCCCATTCCCTCGGCACCGCCGTTCTTCTCGATCCAGTTAAGCACTTTGCCTACAACATAGATTGCATAGCATGGAGGTGTGTTGTACATGCTCTCGCCGTCCACATGGGTCTTGTATGTGAGCATGGTAGGTGTCCCGGCAAGCGGTGTCTCGGTGATAAGGTCGTCTCTGATGATTACTACTGTAACGCCGGCAGGTCCCAGGTTCTTCTGCGCTCCGGCATAGAGCAGGCCGAACTTTGTAACATCAAGAGGTTCGCTCAAAATGCAGGATGAAATATCTGCAACCAGAGGGATGTCGCCTGTGTCTGGAATGTATTCATAGTGGGTTCCCATGATTGTGTTGTTGAAGCAGATGTATACATAGTCGTAATCGCCAGTCACTTTCTCTACTCTTGGAATATAGCTGAAACCTTTGTCCTCGCTGGATGCTATCTCGTCCACGGTGATGAACTTCTTAGCCTCGGCAGCTGCCTTTTTTGCCCATACACCGGTTCTGATGTATGCAGCCTTCTTGAACTTGAGTCCCAGGTTCAGAGGAATCATTGCAAACTGTGTGGAACCGCCCCCCTGGAGGAAGAGAATCTTGTAGTTGTCGGGCACGTTCATAAGCTTTCTTACTTTGGCCTCGGCCTCGGTGATGATTGGCTTGTATGCTGCGCTCCGGTGGCTCATCTCCATTACAGACTGGCCTGTTCCATTGTAGTTGAGCATCTCTGCTGCGCACTCTTTAAGCACTTCTTCTGGCAGGCAAGATGGACCTGCGGAAAAATTGTAAACTCTATCCATTTTTAATCTCCTTTTTCCAAATCTGGTATCATTGCTGTCAGAAACCTTAATTCCTCCGCAAAATGGACATTCCTGACCGCTATATCCTTATCCCCTAAAATCGCTGGGGAAAAGTTCAATATTCCTTTTATGCCACCCTCTTTCATACGCTGCATAGTAATTTCGGCAGCCTGGGCCGGTACGGCAATTATGCCCAGATCTATCTTTAGCTCCCTTATCCGGTCTGCCATCTCGTAGGCCGGGTACAGGGGAACATCGGATTTCATCACCTCTATCTTGTTGATATTGGTGTCAAAGCCAGCCACAATTATGAACTGGCCACCCTCCTGCACCGGGTTTTTTATAAAGGAAGAACCTAAAAGGCCTATTCCTGCCACACAGACCCTCAAGGGGGCATCGAACTTGAACAAGCCATTGATAAAGTCTAAAAGCTCGCCTGCTTTGTACCCTGCGTTTGAGCTTTTGAGCTTGCCAGCCACGCTTAAGTCCTTGCGGATTGTGTGGGCCGGTATGTTCACCAGCTTGCCCAGCTTGGAGGAGGAAAGCACTGTCTCCCGATCCATTCCCAGCAGCACCCTGTATATTAAACAGAGCCTTGATACTGTCTGAACCGGTAACTGCAAACTCACCCCAAAACCTCGGTTGTGAAATATTTCACAAGTGAAAATATATCCCTTTTTAGGCTTCTGTGTCAATATGTTTTGAAAGAAATCTTAACATTCTTTGGAAAAGTGTGTTATATTAATGGTGATGAAGCGCTTTGCCACATCTCTTTTCCTTTTATTACTCATGGTTCAGGTCCTGTGTGCATCGGATGCGCAGTCCAAGAACTACATGATTCAAGTCCAGCTTAAAGAGGGGCACGGCAAGGTGCGGATCAATTTCACTGCCCCTGAAAAGAGAAGGATTTACACCTACCGGGACCTAAGGAGCAATACTGTCACTTTCTACACATCTTCAATCGGTTTTGTCCCTGCAGATATATCGGTGGAGCAGTTCGAGACAGGCCTTGATATGGTCGATTCCCTCGAGATGAAAGAGATAGCCCCTGACGGCAGGGCTCCAATGACACCGCTGAATGCCGATTTCAAGCAGATTCTGGAAAATGACCCTGTACAGTGGCGATATTCCGACTGGGAAATCTATTCCTGGGAAAGTTTTCCGGGAATTTTCATAATAGACTTTCAAAACTTTAATATTCAGAGCCACATGCTCAAGAGGCTCTCCTATTTTGTCGAGAAGAAGGGCTACACCGGAAAAATCCACAGCTTCCAGCGCCTTTCTGGAAAGTCGGACTGGAATGCCCATAACTATAAGGCAAAAGACCTGGCAGCTTTCTTTACCGAGGCGCTTCGGAGCGGTGCGGTGCTGACTTCGGCCGAATCGTATCTGTGCGAACTTCTGGCTTCCAACGGCATAATAGAGAAAAGCGGCGATGGTTATACCGGCGGCGAGGACAAGGGGCTTGTATCGGTTTCGCAGGAGAGCCTGCCCCATGTCCGCTCTATGCTCCTGACCCACGAAGGGTACCATGGCCTTTTCTATGCTGCACCTGGGCTTAAAGAACTGGTCTACGACCTGTGGGACAACCTGGCTCCCGAGGCACAGGAGATGTGGATAGAATACCTGCGTACTGCCGATGCCTGGAACTACGATTATGAGAACGGATATCTCCTTAGGAACGAGATGCTGGGCTATATGATGCAGCAGAAAGATTTTGCAGAATACTTTGACAACATGATGTTCCCGCGGCTTTTAAAGCGGATTCCTGACAAGGCAGAGCACTTCCAGCAGAACCATGATGCAGCAAGGCAGGCATTTCTGGATACAGCTTTGAAAATAGCAATCTTCCTGCAGAACACCTATAATCTGTCTCCAGGAAACCTTTCTTATATGCGGGAAGTTCGGCCGTAGCTGCACAGATCTTTCAGAATACAGATATCGCACTCAGGCTTCCGGGCATGGCAGCACTCTCTTCCGTGCAGGTTTGCAGTCATGGAGAACCGGTACTGCTTTTCCGGTGGCAGAAGCTTCCTTATGTCGGCCTCCACCTTGTCCGGCTCTGTATTCTTGGTCAAGCCCAGGCGGTATGTCACCCGCTTGAAGTGTGTGTCAACAATCACGGCCGGCTTGTCAAATAGGGTGCCGACTACCACGTTTGCAGTCTTTCGGCCCACGCCGGGCAGCTTTATAAGCTCTTCTATGGTGCTGGGGACAACGCCGCCGTAAAGTTCTAAAAGCTTCTGGGATGTTGCCTTTATATTCTTTGCCTTGGCATGGAAGAACCCGGTGGCATGGATCAGCTTCTCAAGGACCGGGATATCGGCTTTTGCCATCTTTTCGGGGGTAGGGAACTTGTCAAAAAGGGCCGGGACCACACGCATAACCTGCTCGTCGGTGGTCTGAGCACTCAGTATTACTGCAATAAGAAGCTCGAAGCTGTTCTTGAAATGGAGAAACTGGATTTCCGGCGGGTAGTGGGCATCCAATGTATCGGCTATAAGTACTGCTTTAGACTTTTTATCCATATAAAATAAAATATCATTTATGACTTGACCGTGTAAAGTTAAATCTTTATACTATGCTTTGTATCGGAATGTGGCCCAGTGGCTAGGGCACCTGGTTTGGGACCAGGGTATCGTGAGTTCGAGTCTCACCATTCCGATATTTTTTTTTGTCCTGTAAGGATTTAGAAAAAATCTTCCAAAAAATCAAAAATTTTTTTCAAAAACTTGAAGCAAAAATGATTTTTTTTCGGTTAACACAGTTGGAGGTGTTGATATGAGAAAATCTGTTTTTGCAGTTTTTTTGTTTGTGTGGTGCTCCTGTTTTGCATCGGGAGAGAACTATGAGCTGTTCCGCGGAACCCAGTCTGCACAGAATGAGAATAGGCAGTACGGGATATCGGAACAGCTTGGGAAAAAAGATAAAGAGGTCTTGCCCCTGGAAGCGAGAACTCAGGTTGAGCCCCAGGTTATGATTCTGGCCGAAAAACGGCGTGCAATGCTTTTAGAGGCAGCTGCTTCAAATGCAAATGAAAATATCCAGCCTATCCTGGAAGAGATGGATACAGTTCTTGCGGATCTTGGGTCTACGGTCCCAGAATCAGATAAATGGTTTTCCGCAGCCGAGCAAATAATCCAGCAGGGAAAGAATTCGGTCTCGGAAAAAGCTGTATCGTACTTTTCAGACCTTGAGGCTACCATAGAAAGAGCCAAAAAAGCATTTGCCGAAGAATCTAAAGTTTTTCAGGACTCCCTTGAATCTATTTTTGACCAGTTCAGTACAGTGCTTGAAGTCAAGGCACAGGCTGCCTCGAACGAAAAATCTCTTTTGGCCGAAACGGCCAGGCTTAAGGCGTATATTGCTGAAAATAAGGCCAATCCACTTGCTGCACAGCTGGAAGAGAAGATAAAGGTTTATGAAAGCGAGGCACAATTCTGGGCCGATACTGTCAGGCAGTGTGATAAACGGGAGGCAGAGCTTAGAAAGAGCCTTTCTGCCATGCAGGAGGATATAAAGGGGGCAGGAAGGCAGATCGGCTTACCGGATATAGTCCTTGATGACCAGGATAGGCTTAAGTGCCAGCAGAATGCAGAGAAAGTGCAGGCAGCCTTGTACCTGACCAAGGTGGCCGAGTCGGTCCAGGCCTCCTGTTCTGATTACAGCCTTCAATCGGAGCTTGCCCAGCGCAATGCAGATGCACATCTATCTTCGCTTTTTTCTGAGGCAGACAACGAAGCTGTAAACTTTGTTCAAAAAATGAACAATTCTCTTCTCAGGGATTTCTCTCTGGCATACTACTGGCGGAGTCAGCATAATTCAGATCTAAAAAGTATAGATGTGGCTATCTACAGCGATCAGAATTTTCAGAAATTGAAGAGCTATGGATATGCTTTCAGCCATCCTGAGGAATATGTAAATTCACAGGCTGAATCGGCGTATGAGGCTATAAATGCAGATCCTGAGAAAAAAAGGTTGTACGATTATTTTGAAAAAGCTGTTGGAAGTGGTACAGCGCAGTTTGATACCTCGTTTATCGGAAAGGATATCAGCGATATTGCCCATGACTATCTGTGGGATGTGTCGGTAAGGAAGGAGAAAAATTATAAGAAAAACCATAAAATCTTGAATTTCTTTACAAGGAAATCCTCAAAAATGAAGAATATGCGCAAGGCCATGGCAGACATTGATGGCTCTGATGAGCGGAAAGAGATTATGGAAATAGTGGAGAATGCCCGTTCGTACCTGGAGGCAAAAGAGTTTTATGCAGAAGCAGTGGAAATGGTCCGGGGCGATTCTGTGCTCTATAATTTCGATACTTTTATTTTAAAATGCAAAGAAGTTACAGGCATTTCCTATGGCGGAAACTCCATTCTGCAAGATTATTTTGATTCCTTGGGAAAAGAGGAGCGCATCGGATTCACTGCAGTGCTTCAGAATATTTCCAACCTTATAGGATCAAGCTTTTCCTTGAATAATGAAAGTTCCTCCTATACCCTTGAGCTCCTTGGAAACCTTGATGACTACGGCAGTTCTGCCAACAGACTTTCTATAATGAACATGACAGGAACCGGCCTTCTGGATTTGTACAGACATCATTATGCTGAATATCTGGAAAAGCTCTGCACCGATTTAAGCTGCGATTATGCCATGTTTGAAGGGGCTATGACAAACTGGGATAATGCTTTGGATACGCAGGTATACCGTGCCAGGAAAAACTGGGAGACCGCCCTTTTGGAGTTTGAGAAAACGAAGTCTGAACTGGAGCTTGAACAGCAGAATCAGGCTGCCCGGAATAAAAATATGTTTGACACACAAGAGCAGAGGCAATCCTACCAGACAGCCCTTGAGATGGCTTCGGAGGTGGATAATTTCGAGGGTCAGGTCCTGAGCAGGATTGAGACAGCAAACAAGAAAGTGGATAAACA
Organism: Spirochaetia bacterium; assembly: GCA_017446885.1. Lineage (GTDB taxonomy): Bacteria > Spirochaetota > Spirochaetia > CADAEX01 > CADAEX01 > CADAEX01. The sequence goes on from JAFSOR010000028.1 coordinate 23,126, forward strand.
GATAACTGATATTCTGGAAGGGAAGGGATATGTTCGGAATGGAAATCTTTTCAAACGGAAGATTATGATAGACGAGACTCTTTTGGGCGGCATAGAGTTCGAGAACCAGAAAATAGAGGGATACAGGTGGTTTACTGCCCCTGTATTTGACCTGGGTGTTGACTTGAGCCCGAATGTTATAAAAGGCCTGGATATAGAGGAGCTTGAACAGAGAATTGAGAAAGCAAAGAGTGCAGTCGAGCAATATTCTCAGGTGGTGTTCGGGAATCAGGATAATTCGGATACTAAAGGACTCTTTGCCATGCACATCGGGTATGTTCCTGTCATGTCCACAAGCAATCCCGAGAAAGTTGCAAAGCAGGGTTCTGGTGAATATGGACGCATCTTCGAGCTGTTTTACAGGAACGAGGCAAGGCTGGGCAGAGGGCTTGCCGCCATTGATGTTCCGTTCTATATGCAGAAGCTGTGGGACGAGGACCGCAACAACGACGGCAAAGCCGACACAGTGCTTTTCTCTTTGCCAAGCATAAGGCAGGGTGGAGAGATTGTCTGCAATATATTCAGCTCCATCAATCCAGCTTTAGGCATGATGGTCACTGCATTTGACAGCACCACCTTTGCCGGCCTTGATATGGTGTTTGCTGGAAAGAGCTTTGAGGATGCCGCCAAGGATGTGAACAAACGGATGGCTCTTGCCGCCTCAAGCTGGGGTACCGGCTCTATTGCCCAGGCTGCCCAGCCGGCCCAGAATGCATCAACTGGAACCAAGCTGCTTCAGTCTGCCGCAGTGTCTGTAGGCAAAGGCTATGCCGACCAGGTAGCTTCCTCTGCCGTAGACGGCAACCTTGATACAGCGGTAAAGCCCGATGCAAAGCGTACTATTGGAAGCCTGGTGCGCAGCTGGATAAGCAGCAGGCTGTCAGGCTACCTGGGCGACGACCGGCTGGCAGCTGAACAGGTCGCAAACTTTGCTGGCACTTTGGCCGATGCCGGTTATGAGCTTGCAACCACAGGAAAAGCCAAGTTCAACGTGCTCAACCTATCGTCTTTCTGCAATGCCCATGTGGGACTCCTTGAGATGAATATAGGTGGAGAAGGACCCATATTCGAGATAGGTTCGGGCGGTTATGACATAAGCAGGAATACTGTGGAATCTGCCATTGATTCAGCCTACATCATCAAGGAGGAAAACAGAATCAGGCACAGCTCTGATTTCTCCAAGGAGAACAAGATAGCAATGAGGGCCCTTTTCTCCGAGGGCAAAACCCAAGGTCAGGTCAGCGAGCTTTACAACCTGCTGCTTGGCGATGGCGCCTCAATCGAATATGGTAACCTTGATGATGCTCTGGCATATACTTCTGAAGACCAAAGTGGAAGCCGGAATATTGTCCTGAATCTAATCCCATCCGGCACGCTGGCGGATCAGCTTAAGATGGCTGTGATCCTGGCGCACGAGGCATATAGGAATGGAAAGGATGACGGCATATTGCAGATTTTCGAGACAGCCGATGCTGTCCTGGGCCATGCAAAGATGGCTTATGACATTCTCTCTTCTGGTTTCAGCTATCCTGACATCAATCTTATCAAAGATGAAGTCAGGTCATTGGTGGGTGGAAATGTAAAGGAGCTGATTGTAAATGCAATCTGCAACTATGCCTCGGGCGGCGACTATTGGCGCATTGTCGGAGATGGAAAAGCAGTTTGGGACGGCAATTTGAACCTGTATAAGGAGAAGGGGGATCTGCTTTACAATTATCAGGCATTAAAGACAGCATTACAGTCTGGGGTAGAGGCTGTAGATGGGGTTCCAGAAGAGCGGCTTTCTGATATTGTCTGGAAAAATACTCTTTTGGAAATGGCAGGTAAAAAAGCTGACGGCACCTACATTTCTAAAGCGGCAGAAGCTCTTTTGTCAGATGGAAATATGAGCTACGACGAGGCGATCAATTCTCTTTCCAGTACAGCCGGCAGGGCATTTGCAGTTCCAGATATATTCGAACATTACAGTGCCAGGGTTGTGGCAAATAATACAGATATGCTTAAAACATATATATCAAGCCCAGATATGCTTAAAATGTTAACAAACAGGAGTCAGCCGGTTCAGTACCTTGACGGAGTAAAGGCAACCTTGCTGCCCGACAGCAAGTCGGTGTTCCATATTTCGCCAGAGGACAGAGCCACCTATAAATGGGTGCTGGATGACGGCAGGGAGCTTGTGATAGGCGAGAGAAAAGATGGTACAAAGTATTTGCAGACCGATGACCACTACCAGGGAACCTACAACATGGCAAATCCGGACAAACCTTGGGAGCATGCACTCAAGGATGTATTCCCTTATATGCTTTTAGGCAACACTCCCGACGACAGCTCTATTGCGAAGTTCCTTATTTCTATATAAGATTAAATGGAAGGTGACAGATGAAAGTACAGGAAAATGGGAAAGTAGTATCAAACACAGGAGTTGCGCTCAATCTTCATTTCATTGAGATAAAAGTGCCCAAGATATCAACTCAGATAAAGCCCGGCAACTTTGTAAGCCTGCTTCCTCCTTCTTCATCGGGTGCATTCCTGCGCCGCCCTTTCTCTGTTGCCGGTGTGCAGGATGGTTCACTTAAGCTTGTGATTCGCGACATCGGCAAGGGAACCCATGCTATAACATCGCTTGCTCCGGGGGACTGTATAGAGGTGCTGGGGCCGCTTGGAAACAGCTACCCAGATTTTGAACCTGATAAAAAGCTATGGCTTTTGGGCGGCGGCACCGGTATAGCATCGCTATTATTCCTGCATGATGTTCATGGTAACCCTGCTGACAGAATACTGTGGGGCGGCAAGACTAAAGATGAGCTTCCTATGGAGACCTGGGTCTCCAGCTCCATCACTTTTGCAACCGATGATGGCACCAGGGGCGGGCACGGCAATGTTGTGGATGTGGCCCGGCGCTGGCTTAAAGATGACAGGCCTGATTATATTGCAGCCTGCGGCCCAAGGGGACTTTTGAAAGGGGTTCAGCAGCTTGCCTCGGAATATAAAATTCCGGCCTGGATTTCCTGCGAGGAGTTCATGGCCTGCGGTATGGGTGCCTGCGCCGGCTGCGCTGTGCCGCTTGCAGTGGGGGGCTATGCCCGGGTGTGTGCTGATGGCCCTGTGTTCAAGGCAGGGGAGGTGCTGTTATGAACCTTAATTCAAAAGTAGGCAGTTTTGAGCTTGCAAATCCTTTTATAGCTGCAAGCGGCACCTATGGCTACGGCACCGAGTATGGCGACCTTTCTCCTGCAAAGGAGTGGGGTGCTGTAATTCTTAAGTCGGTATCCAGAAATCTGCGGCCAGGCAATGTGCCACCCCGGTGCTGCGAAGTAGACAGCGGCATGATTAACTCCATAGGCCTTGCCAATGTGGGGCTTGAAAAGTTTATGGCCGAGAAGCTGCCTGCATTCGCTGCCGAAAATCCAGATGCAACCTGCATAGCAAGCCTGGCTGGAGAGACCTTGGACGAGTTTCTGTACCTGGCAGAAAATCTTTCGAAGGCTAAGGCAATAAAGGCTTTTGAGCTTAATATATCCTGCCCCAATGTGGCCAAAGGGGGAATGCACTTCGGCGCAGACTGCAATGCATCGCGTCAGCTGGTGTCGGAGATGAAGAAGATAACCAGCATTCCGGTATGGGTAAAGGTAACTCCATCTACCACCGACCCAGTAGGTGTGGCTACCGTGTGCGCCGAAGCCGGGGCCGACGCAGTGGTTGCAACCAATACCATTCCTGCCATGAAAATCGATATAAACCGGTGCCGGCCTGTGCTGGGCAACATAACCGGCGGCCTGTCTGGCCCTGCCATTTTCCCCGCATCGCTGCGTATTGCATACATGATTCACAAGGCTCTGCCTAAGCTTCCGCTTGTGGGCTGTGGTGGCGTGGACTGCGGGGAAAAGGCAGTCCAGTACATCCTTGCAGGATGCAGTGCCGTCGAGATAGGCACTGCCACATTCCGCCAGCCAGACACCCTGGTCCAGGTCAAGAAATTCCTTGCAGAATACATGGATAAAATGGGCTTTAAGAGTATCGAGGATTTCAAGGGGCTGGCTGCCAGGATTTAAGCCATATGCTTTTTACTTGCGTGCAGACTTTATTTAATGTATCATTAAAATTGGAGGCAATCTGTGGATAAGCTAGTTACCCTTCTTAAAGAATCAGAATACTGCGTTGTATTCACCGGTGCCGGTGTCTCGACCCTGGCTGGAATAAAAGACTTTCGGGGGAAAGATGGTCTTTATAAGACTGCCGGCGAGGATGCAGAGAAAATATTCGACATAGACTATTTCCATAAAAAGCCGTCCTTCTACTATAAGGCGGCCAAGGACTTTATATACAATCTGGACCAGAAGGAGCCTGCCATTGTTCATACCGAGCTTGCACGGCTTGAGAAGATGGGAATTGTCAAGGCTGTGATTACCCAGAACATAGACCTGTTGCATCAGAAGGCTGGTTCCAAGAAGGTTATAGAGGTGCACGGATCCCCAGAAATCCACAGGTGCCTTGCCTGTGGAAAGATATATAAATTTGACGAGATTGCCAAAATAGTGCAGGAGGGTAAGGTTCCTCAGTGCACCTGCGGCGGCATAATAAAGCCGGACATCACCTTCTTTGGTGAATCGCTTCCGGGTCTTGCGGTGGAGCAGGCTGTTTACGAGGCATCCAAGGCCGACCTTATGCTGGTGCTTGGATCTACCCTGGTGGTGTATCCTGCCGCATCATTCCCGCTGTATACAGTGCGGAACGGTGGCAAGCTGGTTATTGTAAACAACATGGAGACCCCTCTGGATTATATGGCTGCTGAAAAATACAGCGACCTTGAATCTGTCTTCAGCTATATTCACGAGAACCTTAAATAATATGGATACATATAAGCGGATTTATGTATTAGGCTCTGGTTTTTCCAAGTCCATCTCCAAGAATATGCCTGCCATGAGCGGACTTTCTCAGGAACTGCGCCTGGCAAAGGACTCCAAATATCCTGAGCTTATGGATTTTATGCGCAACCTGGACAGGAAGACCAACGGAAGCAAAGAGCTTACTTCCATGGAGGCTGTCTGCTCCCTTATTCTTGGGCGGGATATTTACTACAACAGCTCTGTCTATCTCTACTACCAGATACTCCAGAATCAGCTGGTCCACTGGCTTTATGAGAAGATAGATACAGCTGCCGACCATGTGGATGCTGACAAAGTGGAGGGGCTCAAGAACTTTATTATGCAGTGTGCCTGCCCGGCCAACGGGGAAAAATCCCTGGTTATAACCTTTAACTACGACCTTTTGATCGAGCGTCTTTTTGCCAGCATGAAAGATCTGCCATGCAGACTCGATTATATAATCAGGCTTAACAGCTATTTCGGCGAGGCTGAGATAGATACCGGGAAAGAGATTTTCCCATACCTTAAACTTCATGGCTCATTCAACTGGTTCCGTTCTCCAGGAAGCATTGTATGCAATACCGACAACGTCTATCTGACAGAGGAAGGCGGCTACAGCAGGAGTCTGATTCATCATAACGACATTCCTGTGTTTGTCCCCATGACTTTCTCCAAGCAGAGCTACCTTGAGGGAAGTTTTTTCAATGTGCTGTGGAATATAGCCCAGCGCTACCTTGAGATGGCAGAAGAGATTGTTTTTATAGGCTACGGCTTTCCTGTTACAGACCTTATAAACCTGGCTTTTTTCCTGAATTATAAAGATAAGATAAAGCATATAGTCATAAAGGGAGAGGAAGTGATAAGGAAATCAAGGCTTGAGGCTCTGTTCGGAAAAGAGCGGATAGTGGATCAGGATGCGGTGGATTATCTTTCCCATATCTCCTGATTGATGAAGTCGCCCATATAAATCGCAAGATTCTTATTTGATGATGCATCGAAGTGGATGCCGTCGGTACCGTCGCAGGTGGCATATCGTCCAGCCTCGATAAAAGTGCAGCCTTTCTTTTCTGCTACCAATTTTACAGCACCTGCAAGGCGCTGGGATTTGTTTACCTGGCTTTCGAAGAAAGATGCAAAAAGGTTATCTTCGTCGCACTTGGTGGAGATAGGCACTGCCGAGGCAAGGAATACTCTGGCATCGGGGTTTGAAGATTGCACAATGTCGGCCATGTCCCCCATACCCTCTGCTATTCTGTTTATAGAAATATCCGGTACCGCCATTATATCGTTGTTCCCCAGCAGTATGATTACACCGTCATAGGTTTCCTGGCTTACAGCCCGTTCCAGAGCCTGCTTGCCGTTGGTGGGGCTTTTCATGGGCAGGTAGTTGAGTACAGTGCGGCCGTTTACCCCGTTTTCCGTTATCTCAAAACATTCTGGAATATATTTTTTTACCACACAGGGCCACCGGGTCTCTTCGTCCAGACGGCTTCTGTCGTGCCAGTCGTAACCCCAGGTGCTGGAACTGCCGAAACATAGTATCTTTTTTTTCTTCTCAAAAATCTGAAGACGGCTTTCTGTCATGGAGTCTCCGTCGAAGTTGAAGTAGCCCGAGAAGCATTTGCCCTCTAAAAGGGCAGGAATCCACAGCCTGTCATCCTCCCACATCTGGTCGTAGGGCAGCTGGTGCACAGGACACCAGAATGGGTCTGCCTCATCCGATGAATGCAGCTCGCCGAAGAATTCGGTGGTATAGAACACATATCCTTTAAGCATAAGACCGTCTGTGAAAGGAAAGTCCAGAACCCCTTTAAGAACCGGGTTTACCGGCACAATGCCAGTCTCTTCCATGCACTCCCTTATTGCAGCCTGTACAGGAGTCTCCCCCGGCTCTATATGTCCGCCCGGAGCATTCACCTTGCCTGCTCCATGCCCAGTCTTCTTGTGTATCAAAAGGATATCGTTCCCCGACCTTATATATGTTATTACTGCCCGTTCTTCCATATTTACATTATAACCTCTTTTCAATAAAATAAAAATATGGGACTTAATTGCGGTATAGTAGGACTTCCTAACGTAGGAAAATCAACAATATTCTCGGCGGTGACCTCGGCTCCGGCAGAGGCTGCCAACTATCCATTCTGCACCATCGAACCCAATGTGGGCATAGTGAGCGTGCCAGACAAACGGCTTGATAACCTTTCAGCCCTGTTCAAGCCTAAGAAGACTGTTCCTGCAATTGTGGAGTTTGTGGATATCGCAGGCCTTGTGGGGGGTGCCTCCAAAGGCGAAGGGCTGGGCAACAAGTTCCTGTCACACATCCGGCAGGTGGGGGTTATAGCCCATGTAGTGCGCTGCTTTGATGACAAAGACATAATCCATGTGAGCAACAAAGTTGACCCTGCATCCGATATCGAGACTATCAATATAGAGCTCGCTCTATCAGACCTTGAGACAGTGGAAAAGCGCAAAGCAAAGACCGAGAAACTGCTCCATGCAGGTAAAGATGCTGCCAAGGCAGCCCAGGCAGAGCTTGATGTGCTTGAGATGCTGGGCAAAGCCCTGGGCGATGGCAAGCCGGCCCGCTCAATAGAGTTCAACGACGACCAGTTGGCAATTGTTAAGGATTTGCAGCTTATAACCATGAAGAAGCAGCTTTATGTCTGCAATGTGGATGAGGATTCTGCAAAGGATGGCAACCAGTACTCCAAGATAGTTGAGGATATAGCAGCCAAGGAAGGCTCAGCAGCCATTATTGTGTGCGGTAAGCTTGAGGCCGAGATAGCAATGCTTGAGACCCAGGAAGAGCGCAATGAGTTCCTGGAGATGGCCGGGCTTGAAGAGTCTGGCTTGGTACGGCTTATCCATGCGGCATACAACCTTTTGGGACTGCGCACCTTCTTTACAGCAGGCGAGGATGAGTGCCGTGCCTGGACATTCCACGACGGCGACAAGGCTCCGCAGGCTGCCGGGGTTATCCATACCGACTTTGAGAAAGGCTTTATCAAGGCCGAAGTCTACAGCTACGACGACATCATGGAACTTAAGACTGAACAGCAGATAAAGCTTGCAGGCAAGCTCCGCATCGAGGGCAAGGAATATGTTGTCCAGGACGGCGATGTGATGCACTTCCGGTTCAATGTGTAGTAATTGACAATTTTCACCATTCCCCTTATTTACAGGCTTAAACATGGCTTTTTAGGTATTGCGGTCCTAACAGATCGCACTTTGCCATGGGAAGTCTTGTTGCTGGCTTGATTTACAAACTTTTTTTAATTTTCTTGAAATTTTTAGGGCAAAACTTGAAGCAAAATTAATTTTTTTTGTGTTACTTAGGCAGACTTTCAAAATTAGGAGAAAAAAAATGAAGAATGCCAAAGTAATCACAACACTCTTTTTTGCAGCACTTTTTGCTGCATGTTCATCAGGCGGTGGAAGCAATGTGCTTAACGATGGCCCGGTTTCGGTATGTCTGAATGTGGAGGCCCCAGCCTCTGGATCTTTAAAGGCTGTTGCTTCGGGCGATAATGTCAACAACCTGAGTTACTATTATACAGCTATGCCGCAGTGGGATAGCTCAGAATCAAGCTCTATTCAAGGTGCTGTATCCACAATGAAGAAATTTTCCAATGGCGACAGCCTGGGGGAATTCCAGCCCGGCTACTGGCTTTTTTCGGTGGAGGTGCGGAATACTGTGGAGCAGGCAACATCTGTGGTATATGCAGGTTCTGCCTACACTTACATCAATTCCGATGCTGCCTCTGTGACAGTGAATGTATCTCCTTCGGACGGCACAGGGACTGTAAATATCGCAGTATATGTACCCACCTCCTCGGAAAACGAATCCATGAGTATTGGCTATTCTGGATCTGACAGCGCATCGGGCATCCAGACAGACGCCAGCAGGATCACCTCCCCAGGAACATATCAGAATTACACCATGTTCACTAAAGTGATACCGGATCTGCCTGCAGGGGGATATACCTTCATTCTGGATTACAGCGATGGAACTACTTTGAGCAGTATATCCGGCGGTGCTGTATGCGGGGCTTCGGTTGATGTAAACGTTGCATCAGGGGCTACCACAACAATCACAGGAACTATAGAAGGAGGCGCTCTAAGGGCAATAACACCTTCAGTTATCACCCCAGGTTTCTCTTCGTTCACCATGACCCAGGGAGATAACATACCTGCTGGCTCGTTGGAAGCCCCTGGAGTGACTGCAGCTTCTGAGAATACCGATACCATATTCACTGTATCATGCATTCCTAAAGATGGTACTGTTATCAATTCCTACGAATGGTACCTGAACAGCGTGCCCCAGGAGACAGGAGATATCTCTTATAACCTAAATACTCAGGCTGGAACCTATGTGCTTACCTGCGTAGTCACAGGAACTTCTGGCAACAGAACATTCACGGCATCTGTAAAAAGCATAGTGATTGTGCAGTAAAGGAGGCAGGGATATGACTAAAAAATTATTTTCAATTTATAGTATTGCTGCCATACTTGTTTTTTTGCTGGCTTTTTCTTGTGGCAGCGGTTCTTCTGCGTACGAGGAAAAGAGCGGTAACCCATTGGATGTGAACCTTTCGGTTCAGTATAGTGGAAGTACTGGCGCAGAGCATGTGCTTGGGGTTAACGACAACTGGGGCAGCTATATTTTCAAATATACAGCCACCCCCTTGTGGACAAGATGCGACAACATTGCAATCCAGGGTACTGTGACAGATATGACCGAATTCAGCGAGGGCGGTGTTCTGCCGTTCAAGGTGATCCCTGGTCCCTGGAATTTCGAGGTTGAGGTATATGATGGGGAAACGCTTATATATTCCGGTGCTTCGGGAATCACATATATAAATTCGGGAAACACATCGGTTCATGTGGCTGTTTCTGGTCTGAATATAGGCAGTACATCGGGAGTCGACATAGAAGTAAAAGTGCCTGTCTCCAGGGCCTCTGCTTCTGATACTCTGTGCGTAAGCTGGAGCGGAACGGCATGGGGCAGCCTTAATATATCGCCTGGAACCGATGATGGAGAGGGCTACATAGTTTTCAGAAAGACAATAGAAAACCTCACTCCAGGTGGGTATATCTTCACATATTCCCTTAATCATATGAATGAGAATTATTGTGTTCTTTCGGGCGAAACTTCGCACCTGAACATACGCGAGGCCTCCATTTCATCTGTATCTGGAATCCTGGCCGGCTTTACTACATCGCCACGTCCTGTTGCAAGAGTGACCTTTGTTGATAACAGAGCCCATTATGCAATTAGCGGCGACAGCTGGTCAAATGTATCGCTTCCTGCATCCAGGAATGTCTATATAGGAGATTCCATCGGTGGGAGTAATGTATCAACTGCAACCGCCACATATACTCTGTCCGGCAATTCATACAGCATAACATGTGCAAATACCCAGTGGTATACAGATGCAGCCTGCACAAATTTATGGAATATGGCTTCGGTGGTGAATCAGGATATGACACTTTATGCAAGCTGGCACTGCAGCGGAAAGACTGTGGAGCAGGCTTCTACAGGAAAAGAACTTACATTCACTGTGCCCAAGTTTATTACAAGCGTGGCAGGCTACTGCATAGGTGGTGGCGGGGCATCGCAATATATGGGCGCCTCGGTGGATGACAATTACTGTGAAGTAGGCATATGCGGCGAGGGTGGCTGGGGCAGCGCCGCCAGCGGGACATATACGACATCTCCTGGCGGAAAGACAGTGACCCTTTACACCGGCTCTCCTGCAGCAGCAAGTTATATAAATATATCTGGAGGCAGATGGCTTACAGGGGCGGCAGGCAGCTCGGGCGGTTCCATAAAATCTAGGTTTAATATTTATGATGCCGACTCATCATACGAGAAAAAAATATGCTCAACAAGCAGCGTGCCATGTATTATTTCGCAGTGTGCAATGAATGGATCCACCAACTTGGTAAGCGGTTATTCCATCCGGGGCAGCGTCCGGTTCCAGTTCTACAGGTCCAGCGGAAACTCTAATGAAGGCACCATAAAGCTGAGGATATCAACAAACGGTGGCGCAAGCTGGAATGCCTATGATAAACAGGTTTGCACATATTCGTATGACAGCGATGGAACTTTATTCTGGTCCAGCAGGTGGGGAATCAGGATGTCATCAAACCCTGTGGGGGCAACTCATGCCTATACCCCCAGCACCTATGGTCAGCCTGGTTCAGGGGGTTATGCTGTAAGCTTCGGAAGCTCATATACAGTGGCACAGCAGGCAGGTTACAGAGGGCGTTCTTACGTCACTTTGAAATAGCTCTAGGAGGAAGAATGGTCGGCAGGGTTTTCCTTTCCATTATTTTTCTAGTTCTCTCTTTTCCAGCACATGGGGTTGAGTCCCTGAACCTTTCACGTGCAATAGAGTTGGGGCTTGAGAAAAATATGGACTTGGAGTTTGCCCAGAAGGAGAACAGCATTGCTTTCAAGAATATGCGCATGAAGTACAGGGATTATCTTCCGTCTGTCAATGTGGGTTATTCAATGTCCGACAGTGTCACCTATTATGCAGATGATTCTCACAATAGGCAGATAAGTGCAGGGATAAAACAGATGATTTATGACAAGGGGGTACTTAAATCATCAATCAAAATTGAGAAGGAACGGATTGAGCTTGAGACCATACGGAACAGGATAAGCCTGGACTCATTCATCTTGTCTGTCATTGACACATATAAAAATGTTCTGGAGCTGGAGAAGGAGCTTGATATAACACAGCAGGCCAGAAATCTGGTGGCTAAGCAGGTGGAGATAGGACAGACAGAGCTGGATATAGGAGAGATAACCCAGTTTGATTATCTTGAGCTTGAGCTGGCCTTGTCTGACATGGAGATTCAGGTTTCCCAGATTTCACAGCGCCTTACCCAGGCACATCTGGATTTTGCTGATGTGATGAATATAAAACCCGATGAGCTTCCGGCTCTGGAAGGGGAGCTTAATTATTTTTACAGCGGTACTTTGTCAGGCACCGAGGATTTCTTTGTAGAGCAGGCCCTTAAAAACAGTTTGGAACTTAAGGAGATTATCTACTCTGAGCACAAGGCCGAAGCAGAATATTCTATCCTTAAGAAAAAATATCTCCCGTCTGTTTCCATATCGTGCAATGCCGCAATATCAGGTGCTTCATTCCCTTTGTCCGAAAGGAGTTTTTCGGTGGAACTGGATCTGGATTTTGACACACCAGGACTTCCTGGTTCCATAAGTGCAGGATTAGGGAAAAACTCACATGAGCACAGATTCCGCACATTCGCTGCAGATGCAGATATCATGGGAAACTCAAATATGCTTTATTCCGAAGCAGGCGGAAAAATTACATACGACAGGGCCCGGTGGAACAGGGATAAATATGTCAGGGAATGCAGCAGCGAGGTTACAGAGCGGTACAGGGCTATTCAGGTTCTTGCGGGGAACCTGGAGATTGCCCGCAGAAAAATAGAGCTAGAGGAACGCAAAGTAGGTATAGAGGAGCTTAAGGTTCAGCTTGGAGAAGAGAAAAGGATTGACTATGTCGAAAGCCAGATTGAGCTGGCCCAGAGCAGGATACAGGTGTTTCAGGCAATATCAGAGCTCTATTCTCAGGAGATGGCTCTGATGAAATTATGCGGTCTGGGCGGGGGTGCTGTATCAGGGAAAAAGCTTATACAGGGGAGCGGCTTATGAGAATAAAAATGATGTCGATATGTATAGTTTTTTGTTTTCTCATTCTTGTTGTTTCCTGCGATAAAGAAGAAGAGCCTGCAGCAAAGACTATAGAGATAAAAACTGCGGTTGCCTGCAAAGAGATGTCAGCCCCGGTTGTATCAGCATTCGGCACTGTTGTTTACAAATCGAAGGCCGATGTTTATCCGACCTCCACATCATATGTCAAAACTCTTTTTGCAGATAAAGGAAAACAGGTGAAGAAAGGCGATTTACTGGCTCTTCTGGACGATGTCAAACTTACAGTCCAGCTTAGACAGGCAGAGGCAGATGTCCAGTCCAAGAAAGCTATGGTGTCGCTTTCCAGGGCTCAGTTTGAAGAAGGGTGCCAGAATGCCAGAAAAACATTTTTAGCTATAAGCCGGGTGCGCTTTGCAGCGGAACAAAAACAGAAAGAATACGACAACCTTGTGCGTATTTATAACAATAAGCTTAAGCTCCATACTATTGGCGGTTTTTCGGACGAAGAACTCAAGAATGTCAAGATGAACATGGAAAAAGCCGAGAACGCCCTTAATCAGGCTCTTCTGGAGCTTGAGACAGCACGTGTGGGGTTCTCCGACGCCGATATTCTTGCAGCAGGGTATGAAATCCCAGGTGATGAGACTGCCTATGAAAACCTTCTGGTTCAGATAAACACAGCTATCCTTAAGGCTCATCTTGAAGCGTCGGAGGCAGAACTTAGGGCTGCCCAGTCGCAGGTTGAGAATATCAGGCTGTATCTTGAGGAGACAAAAATAAAATCTCCTATAAGCGGCATTGTGGCTGAAAGATATGTGGACATAGGCGAGAAGGCTGATTCCGACACTAGGCTTTTTACACTGTTCTCCACAGATTCTGTCTATGTCTCTGTCTCGGTGAATGCTCAGCGGTGCAGCGATATCTCTATAGGGGCTGCGGCCGAAGTAAGGGCAGGAGACCTTGTTTACAAAGGAAAAGTTGAGCAGATTTCTCCATATGCAGATACCAAGACAGGCGGCAGGATGCTCAAGATTGCCATTGATAACGGAAGCAGCACTCTTATACCTGGTCTTTTTGCAGATGTGACCATAACGACAGGCGGCCTGCAGCCCCGGCTGGCTGTCCCTAAAGATTCGGTTATGCACCAGCAGGACGACTATGGCGATGCTGCGGTCTATATGATAAAAAACGGGATTGCCCTTAGGAAAAATATCACAGTCGATTTTATCAAAGGGGACAGGCTTTTTGTCAAAGAGGGATTAAGTGCAGGAGATGTCGTGGCTGTATCGAGGCTTGATCTTCTTTCCGACGGGTGTCAGGTGGTGATAAAATGAAAAAATATTTAGTATTATTTGGTATCATTTTATTAAGTTCATGCGGCTTGGTCGACTTTTCAAGGTCAGATTCCATAAGCACTAATCCGTCTGAATATAACCAGGTTCTGGCAGAGGGCGAGGATATATATGTAAAGTTTGGCTTTGAGCCGGAACATTCATCTGCCCAGGCAGCATTCGAGGTGCAGGACAGTACCGGCCGTGTTGGGGGCACATTCTCATGGAATAAGTCTGTTATGACGTTCCACCCACAGCAGAACTTTTCTGTTTCCCATAGGTATATGCTTAAGTATGCCGGCCAAGTGCTGGATACATCGGGTATAGAAAGGACATACAATATTTATATCCCATTCTATTTTAAGAGCAGGGCCGAAGCCTCTCCCACGGTGACCATTTCTCCGGATGCAGGCTCTGTTATTAAGGGACAGGATAAAGTGGTATTCTCTTTCTCAAGGGCAATGGATTCAGATTTGCTTATACGCAGTTTTTCCATAAGCCCTGCGATTGCCTTAAGAAAAATCTGGAACAGCGCCTGCACTCAGCTTACAGTAATCCCTGAAAAAGCATGGAAAGAATATACTGTCTACAATTTCACATTCTCTAAAGAGATGTGCACCAGTATGGGCACCCCGCTTTCAGGAAAAGCAAGCTGGGCCCTTTATAGCGCATCCGGTGCAAAAATTCCTTTTGTGAGTTCTGTAGATACATCGCATGAGGGCATAGAGATTAAGTTCTCCGAATCCATGGACAGAGATAAAACTGGTGCTGCTTTCTCTATTTCTCCAAGTATAAAAGGGCACACCCATTGGAATTCTGATTCCAGGCTGATGTTTGTCCCTGAGGGGAACTGGGAATATGGCGTTGAATACATTGTATCTGTCTCTGCAAGTGCCCAGAGTGCAGCCGGGCTTTTTATGCAGGATGATTATGAGACCCGTTTTATCCCCGATGTATCAAACCCTAAGCTTCTGAGTATCGGTGGAAAAGATTCGGACAGTTTCCCCATAACAGATTATGACTATACACAGGAAATAGAGATAGATGTGGGAACCGGACTGGATCCAGAGAATATCTATACCTTCAGTTTTACCTTTGATCAGAATCTTCTCACTGCAGAGGAAAAAGAAAAAGTATTCTCAAGTATATCGTTAAGGACTCTGTTCCCCTATGGAGTTTCTAACCCTAAGACAGTCTACCAGTTCTGGAACGGAGATGACTTGCTGCACATAACATATACCGGTTTTGTTCCGGGCGGATGCATTTATTCTCTTGCCATACAAGGCGAGAAAATCACAGTGAGGACAAAATGAGCCTGATATTCCTGATTATAACATTGCTTATAACCTCCTGTTCCTTTGACGAGTATACCCATATGGAAGGGCCGGAAGTATCTTCCTGTGCTCTTGAGAAATCCTGCATAAAAGTTGTCTTCTCAGCCAGAATGAGGAAAGGTTTGACAGAATCGGCTTTTTCGTGCAGCTGCGACAGCACATCAGAGGCTGGGACTTTTGTCTGGGAAGGAAAGAAGATGTATTTTTTCCCAATGTCGGGGATAAAAGAGAAAAGCCTGTATGAGGTCGAGATAGGAACCAGGGCCGAGGACACCTATGGAAACTCTTTGAAGGGGGCATTCTGCTGTACATTCTCCACAGGTGGCGATGCAGATAAGCCAGTTGTTCAAAAATTGAACATATCTGAAGGAGAGGTTGTTTCCGACCTCCTTATGCCTATTCAGATTGATTTCTCAAAGCCTGTGGAGGCATCTTATTTATATCAGCACTTCAGCATGACGCCGGCGGTCCTGGGGAATACTGAAATCAAAAATAATGGGAAAAGTGCAGTTTTCACTCCGCTTGAGAAGATGGAATGGGACACAGTTTATACCCTGACCATGGGGGATAAGAAGGTGATGTTCTCCACGCCGGAAAAACCGCATGTCAATCTTTTAAGAATCCAGATAAAAGATGGGCCGTTCCTTAAGGAAGAGACTATACAGCACGATGTTGAGAAAGATGCAGTGCTGGTCCTTTCCTTTTCCGGCACTGCAGAGGGCAGTACAGTCAAAACCCCGGTTACATTTTCTCCACCTCAGTCTTATACCCCTGTTTGGAACAGCAGCTATACCGAGTGTACTGTAACCTTTGATAACCCCCTTCCATTTGAAACGCTCCTTGAGATCTCAACATCAGATGCAAGGTACTACTATCTGTATGTCGACGGGGAAAATTCAATAACGCCGTCGGTGAAAAGGATAAAATTTTATCAGGATTACAGCACTGGGAACAGCGAAGATCTTGAATATGGTTCAGGGATCATATTTGAATCTGGAGATCAGGCCTGTTTTGAGTTTGAGCTCTTGGTAGGTAAGAATTCCTTCTTCTATCCCGCAGATGTCTACAGCAATGTTGATATAGAGGTGGCCATGGGGAATCTTTCGATTATCCCCAA
The DNA here is from genome assembly GCA_017446885.1 of Spirochaetia bacterium. Classification (GTDB taxonomy): domain Bacteria; phylum Spirochaetota; class Spirochaetia; order CADAEX01; family CADAEX01; genus CADAEX01. The sequence goes on from JAFSOR010000028.1 coordinate 39,505, forward strand.
AAGGCTTGAGACTGTAAAAGAATCTGATAATAGAGCGTTAATAAGATTATTCTGCAGCATCACAGAGGGGACAGTGCAGACCCCTGTTGTGATCAGGATTTACAGAACGCTTAAAGATTCCTGTGGAAACACAATGGAAAAAGATTATGTGCTAAGGATTAATTCTATATGAATAAATGGGATTTCTGCATACAGCATCCTTTCTCTGTATTAATCTGCTGGCTTGGGGTTGTATTCTTGGGTATATGCAGCCTTATTAAGCTTGATATCGGCTTTTATCCAGAGGTATCTATTCCATACGCAACTATAACTGCAGAGTTTCCAGGGATACCGGCAGATGAGGTGGAGAAGCTGGTGACAATCCCGCTCGAAAATACTCTTTCGGCAGTAAAGAATATCAGACAGATATCATCCTCGTCAAAGCGGGGCGAGTGCACAATCAGGCTCGAGTTAAGCTGGGATGCCGACATGACAGTGACTGGCAGCGATATACGGAATAAAATTGATGCAGTATATCCTTTTCTGCCAGAATCTGTTTCAAGGCCTGTGCTGTCGCTCAAGTCGTTCGCTGATTCAAGGATTATGACTCTGGCTGTTTTCCCCAAGCCCGGGTTTTCGCTTCTTAAGGCTTCGACATTGGTGGAGAAGGAACTTAAAAGCCGCATTTTAACCTTGGATGGTGTTGCTCAGGTGCAGCTTATGGGGTGCATAGAACCCGAGGTTCAGGTCGATGTCAATTATAACCGCCTTATGTCGGCTGATTCCCTGGATATGCATAAGGTGGCAGAGGCTATAAGAAAAAGCATTTTCCGTTATCCCGTGGGTAATGTGGAAGAGGGGGAACACCGTTATCCGCTTAGGGCAGAAACCGATATCAAAGCTCTTGAAGATCTATGTCAGATTCCACTGGATGCAGATGGAGCAATGGCATTGGAAGATGTGGCATCGGTCGTATCGGGAGAAAAAGAACAGAGCTCATTTTTCTCTCATAATGGAAAGGAGGGAATAGGCCTTAAAATCATAAAGACAGGAGGCAGCAGCCTTCTTAAAACATGCCGCGGAATTCGTAATGCTGTAAAAAATCTTTCCGGCATATATGATGATTTCTTTGAGATAGAAATAATAGAGGATAATTCAAAGCCGCTTGAGCAGGCAATCTTGAGTCTGGCTTTTACTATTGGTGCCGGTATTGTTTGTGCCTGCATAGTCATTGTGCTTCTGATGCAGAACAGGCATATTGCACTTATAGTAATATCAGCGTTGCCATTCTCGCTGTTTCCGCTCTTTGTATGTATGCACTGTGCCGGGATTCCTCTGAATATAATTACCCTGTCGGCACTGGCTATAGGGGCTGGAATGGTTTTTGACAATTCAGTTGTAGTCATAGGGCATCTTCTTGAGAAAAAGCACTATTTAAGCTGTGCCCCTGCAGTCATAGGTTCTACAATTACTACAATCATAATATTTGTTCCTATCATTCTGCTCCCCGGCCTTATGGGCAAAGTGTTCGAAAGCCTTGCGGCAACTGTCATTCTTTTTCTTGCAATCTCATGCATTGTATCTCTTACGCTGACCCCTGCTCTGTATACCCTGCTTAAGAAGTTTATATGTTACAAGCCGCGCCCCTTTGCTTTTGAAAGATGGTACAGCTATTATCTTGACTGGAGCAGGTCAAAAAAAGGGTTTCTTGTCCTCATTGCCTTAATAACTCTGCTTCCGCTGACTATTGCTTTATTCATACCTTTCAGCATTGTGCCTGAAACCCAATCAGACACGGCCGAGATACAGGTCGATTTCCCTTATGGTTACCCTTTTGATACCTACACTTCATGGGCTTGTGCACTGGAAAAGGAAATGTCTGAAAAAAGCTTGTGCAAGGATGTGACAATAATTGGAGGCTATGACCGCGAATCAGGACAGGATTTGAATACATTTATATTCCGGGTACAAGGGGGAAATAAGAAGGCTCTTGAACAATTCTTTAACAGCATGCCCTGGAAGTGCCAGGTGCTGGAAGAGAAGAATTTCCTTTCAGTTTTGGCCGGGAACAACAGGCTTTATTATGTGACTTCCCCCGACCGCGATGTGCTGGAAAAAGAGCTGTCCCGTATAGAAGATAATGCAAGAGCAGATGGAGTTTCTGCAGCAATAATCCATGGTATAAACAATTATCCTGAATATAAAGTTTCTGTATCCGACAATATTTATTCTGCAGGCTTGACCCCTGCCGATATTTTCGAGGCTATATCGATGGCTGGAGAAGGAATCATAGTGGCACAGCTTGATATGGACGGGAACCCGGTAGATGTCAGACTGCGGTATGGCAGGGAATTTGTTGATACCCCGGAGAAGATATCATCGCTTGTTTTTAAGAAAGATGGAAAAACCTTATTTGTTCAGCCTTTTATAAAGATTGCAGAAGAGCATAATTCCTTTGTTCTTGACAGGCTGAACCGGCAGAATGCGCTGTTTCTGACTTTTTTGCCAGACACCGGGAATGGATATGGTGCATTCAAAGTCTCAGATGTATTAAGCAAGGTTCACAGCAGGGAGATTCTTGTCCTTTTTACAGGGGCTGTCGCGTTTATCTGGTTTGTCCTGGCTGTCCAGTTTGAGTCCTGCCGGTTACCTTTCCTGATTCTGTGCACTGTTCCTATGGGTATCTCTGGCAGTCTGCTTGCCCTGTTTGCGACAGGAAAGGGCATGAATATAAGTTCGGTGCTGGGGCTTATGATTCTTTCCGGAACTGCTGTCAATTCCGGCATACTTATTCTATCTGACATAATTCATGGTGTTCCTGCAAGCCAAGCTGCATTGCACAGGCTTAGGACTGTGTGCATTACCCTTTTCTCTACAGTTACTGCGCTGCTTCCTGTTGCATTGTTCGATTCAAACCCAATCCAGAGCTGTGCTTCGGTCTCGCTTCTGGGGGGTCTTGTATTCGGGACAGCAGCCTTGTTTGCCCTTATACCGGCCCTTATAAAGGAGGATGCCAATGTATAATAATGATTTCAGGCTTAAGCTTATTTTCCTTGCGCTGTGCATTCTTATTCTGCTTGCAATAAAAGGTCACATAAAATTGGGTTATGCCCCCGAACCCGAGAGGAAAAGTATTGCTGTGACTTTTAATTATTATGGTGCGTTTGAAAAAGAGGTTGAGACCCTGGTCTCAAGGCTTGAGGAGGCATATATGGAAGTCCGTGGGATACAATGTGTCGAATCGGAGTCTGAGGAGGGCAGAGGATACATCCTATGCCAGTTTTCAGACCAGGCTGGACTTGATGATGCCTATGTGCAGATTTCTGATATTACAGCATATGTCTGGTCCAGTTTCCCAGAAGGGGCAAGCCGCCCCACCATAACTAGAAGCTCCCGTGATTCGTACCCTGTCTATATTGCTTATTATCCGCAGGAAAAGGGAGAAGATGCAGACCTGATAAAAAAGGCTTACGAGGCAGTGCCTAGAGTGGGGGCGGTGGAACTGGGCGGCCAGAGGAAAAAAGAACTTATGGTGGAACTGCATACTGGCCGCCTGGCCGGCATGGCGCTGCCCAGCCAGAAGCTGGGCAGCCTGCTGCGCAGAAGCAACCTTGCACGCAAGGTTGCCATGCCGGGTGGGCAAACGCTGGTGCTTTCTTCCCGCCTTTCTGCATCTGAGTTTGGGCGGGTGCATGTGAGCCCCGAGCTTAGGCTTTCGGATGTGGCCGACCTTGAATACAAGGAAGCATCGCATCAGAGTCTGGGGCACATCGACGGGGAATCGGTTCTGCTATTTTTTGTTATGAAATCAGGAGAAGGAAATATAGTCCGGCTCTGCCGGGAATTGGATCTGTTGACTGCACATTTCGGTGGCAGCCAGTTTTTTAGCCTTGGGAATAAAATAGAAAAGTCGTTCATAGTTACCTCTGTCATACTCCTTCTCCTGATTATTTTTTTAAACCTGGGGGTGTGGTATAAGACAAGAAGTTTTCTTCTTATGGCACATTTAACCTGTTTTGCAATAGGTAGTCCTCTTGCCGCCATCTTTGCTGTCAGTATTGCAGGTTTCCAGGTGGATATGACAGTGATGGCGGCTCTTTTTTTAGTTGTCTGTCTTACGTTTAACTTCCATACTCTGGCATTAAGCTTGGTTTCCGCTCTCATAATTGCTCTCTACATGCCGGAGCCCATAAAGGCTCTTATCCTTCCTTTTTGCATTGCCCTGGCATCTGGTTTATGTGCTGCATCGGTCTGCCGGCACTTTTTTAAACATCTCTCGCTCCCACGGTACAGGATTCCAGTCTGGTGTTATTCTCCGCTTCTCCTTTTTGCAATTGTTCTTCTTCCTTTTACTTCATTTCCGCCGGTTTCATCCGATGTCTCATTCTCGCTTGAATATGAAAGCGGCACATCGCCTTCTTTTATCCAGAAAAGTGCTCTAGATATTGAGTCTGAACTCCTTAAATGGAGTGCTTTTGAACGTCTGACTATGTATGCGGGGCAGGATAGAGCCTCTTTCACTATTATAGGTGGTAAAAAAGGTGATATTATGGCTAAAATCAATGAATTATCATCACGCTGGCCCGAAATATTTTTCTATATTCCGGAAAAACATACCCGGCACGCTGTTAATGTGTTTGTATATGGCAATGATGTGCCTGAAATCAAAAATAATGTGTTGCAACTGGCTAAATATGTGAACGAAAATGCAAATAATGTGAAAATTATCTATCATTTTAAATCTGATGTGCAAAATATTGTGCTTGAGATTCCGATAAAGTGCATAGAATCTGGAATATATCCGTATGATGTATATAGACATCTTTATTATACTGTTGCAGAGCCTGTGGTAGACAAGTTTTTTGACAGGGAGGTTGAGACCGATGTAAAACTCCGCGGCGATGCCAAATATAGGGGGAGCCTTGCGGGGCTTCTTTCGATGCCGGTTCTGACAGATGATGGCATAATGGAGGCTGAAGACCTTATCACAGTACACAGAATACCAGCTCAGGGGCGTATCTGTCATAGGAACAGGATGCGATGCCTAAGCCTGTCGGTGACTGGGATCTCCAGGAAAAAACTTCGTAAACTAGTCTCGGAGTTTCAGTTTTCAGGCAGCTGCCATGGTGAAGTTCTATAATTTACTTGTATAACCTTTATTTTTAGTATATTTTCTATATTATAGCCAATTATCAAGAGGTATAACTGTGAAAAGAAGATTGATCACATCGGCACTTCCTTATGTAAACAATATTCCGCACCTTGGAAACCTTATCCAGATGCTTTCAGGCGATGTATTTGCCCGGTTCTGCCGGCTTCGCGGGTACGACACCCTTTATATCTGCGGTACCGACGAGTATGGTACAGCAACCGAGACCAGAGCCCTGGAGGAGAAGAAGACTCCACGGGAGCTGTGCGACTACTATTTTGCAGAGCATACAAAAATCTACGACTGGTTCCATATCGATTTTGACAAGTTCGGCCGCACCTCTAACGACGAATGCACCGAGATTACACAGAATCTTTTTAACGACCTGGACAAGGCAGGCCTTATAACAGAGCACACCAACCAGCAGCTTTTCTGCCCTAAGTGCAACATGTTCCTGTCAGACCGCTATGTGCGCGGAGTCTGCCCTAAGTGCGGTGCAAGCGATGCCCGCGGCGACCAGTGCGACGGCTGCGGTTCTCTTTTGGACCCGATCGACCTTAAGGAGCCCAAGTGCGTAACCTGCGGCTCCACACCAGAGGTACGGGAGACCAAGCACCTCTACATCAATCTTCCTGCCATAAGCGGCAAACTGGAAGAATGGATGGACAAGGTGAGCAAAGATGGCAAGTGGTCTGACAACGCAATCAACACCACCAAGTCGTGGCTCAAGGCTGGGCTTAACGAGCGTGCCATAACCCGGGACCTTAAGTGGGGTATCCCTGTTCCAAAGGCAGGCTACGAGAACAAAGTTTTCTATGTCTGGTTCAATGCTCCAATAGGATATATCTCTATTACAGCCCAGCTGGCAAACGAGCTTAAGAAGGCTGGCAAACAGAGCTTTGACTGGAAAAGCTGGTGGCTCCCTGAAGAAAGCGACGAGGCCAAGGGCAAAGAAGATGTCCAGCTGTTCCAGTTCATCGGAAAGGACAATATTCCGTTCCATACAGTAATCTTCCCATGCACACTGCTGGGTTCGGGCCACAACTGGACCAAGCTGTTCCACATGAGCTCATCCGAATACCTCAACTACGAGGACGGCAAGTTCTCAAAGAGCCGCGGCGTTGGCGTATTCGGTTCCGATGCCATTGCAACAGGAATCCCTGCCGATGCATGGCGGTTCTACATCTTCTACAACCGGCCTGAGAAATCAGATTTCCAGTTTACATGGAAGGATTTCCAGGAAAAGATGAACAGCGAGCTTATCGGAAACCTTGGAAACCTGGTGAACCGCACCCTGCTGTTTGTGAATAAATACTATGACGGCAAAATTCCAGAGGCTCCTGTGGACGATGCTCTGTGGGCTGATATCCATGCACGCGAGGCTAAGATTGCAGAGCTTCTTGAGTGGGCAGAGCTTAAAGAGGCATTCCACGAGATGTTTGCAATTTCCGATATTGCCAACAAAGCATTCCAGGCTGCCGAGCCGTGGAAGACCCGGAACACAGACCCGGAGCTGGCTGCCAAGCTTATCCACAACCTGTGCTATGTAATCAAGGACCTTATGATAATGATGCATCCGTATATGCCGCAGTACACACAGAAGGTGATGAGCTACTTTGGCAGCGCGGTATACGAGAGTCGCGTGGACCTGGGCAGCCGGCCTGGAATGGGCTGGGCCGATGTGGGCAAGACCGAAGGGCTTACTACTGTGGGACCGACCGAAGTCTTCTTTACTCCGATGGACAAGAAGACTATGGAAGCGTTCCGCGACCAGTTCTCAGGTAATCAGAAGGACCGCAAAGAGGCAAAGCCACAGCAGGCCCAGCCGCAGAAACAGCAGCCTAAGAAGAAAGCCTCGGAGCCCGAGGTTCTTCCCGCTGCCGAGCAGCCTGCATTCTTTGCCAAGAATATCCGCCTTAAGGTGGCTAAGATTGTCAGCGTAGAGCGGAACCCCGAGAGCGACAAGCTCTATATCGAGCACCTGGACGACGGAAGCGGCGAAGACCGCGTTATCCAGAGCGGCCTTGTTCCATACCTGACACCGGATGAGCTTCTGGGCAAGCACATAATCCTGGCCGACAACCTAAAGCCGCGTAAGATGCGCGGTGTGGAGAGCCGGGGCATGCTTCTTGCTGCCGACTACAAGGACTCCGATGGCAAGGAGTGCGTGGAAGTTCTTTCTGCACCATGGGCATCCCCTGGCACCAATGTAGTGCTGGAAGGCGATGATGTGAATGCAGTTAAGCCTGACAATATCGATGCAGATATATTCTTCAGCATAGAGATAAATGTTGTTGAGAAAAAGGTTGAGATTGGCGGCAAGAAGCTGGTTGCAGATGGCAGGCTTCTTGAGACAGAGTTCACTGTGAACGGCGGAGTGCACTGATTTGTCCGGCACATTCCTCCAAAGCAACCTGTGGACTCTGTTCAAAGGGTCGTTCGGGTGGGAACCCTATTCTTTCCATTACGAGGGAAAACTTGTAAATGTGCTCCTGCGCCATTTTGGAAAATTCTTTTCTCTCGCATATATCCCATATGCACCCATAGAGCAGGATAAGCTTGAAGAGATTTCAGCATACCTTAAGACTCTGCTCCCGAAAGGTTGTGTCTTTATCCGTTACGACCTGCCCTGGTATGTGGCGCAGGAGGGGGAGTGGCCCGATGCACCAAAGTCTTTCCATAAGGCAATAATGGATATTCAGCCTCCATCATCTGTTATCCTGAACATATCCCGCCCGCTGGAAGAAATCCTGAAAGGGACCAAGGAGAGGGTACGACGCAACATAAAGACAGCCGAAAAGAAAGGGGTTGCCATCTCCTGCCATGGAGGCGAGGAACTCCAAGTATGGTATGATCTGTATAAAGAGACATCAGACAGGGACAGGATATCTATTCATCCCTTAAGCTATTATCAGAAACTTTTTGAGCTTGCATCAAACCAGAAACGTTTTGATGTCCGCCTGTATCTTGCATCGGTGGAAGGGGATGCCATTGCTGGAATTATTACCATGTTTGATGGAAAGGAGGCCACTTACCTTTATGGAGCCTCTGCAAACAGAAAGCGGGAGACTATGCCTGCCTATGCCCTGCAGTGGAGGGCAATCCAGGATGCCAAGGAAGCAGGATGTCTGGAATACGATTTCTTTGGAATCCCGCCGGTGGATGACCCCAGCCATCCTATGCACGGGCTATATCTGTTCAAGACAGGGTGGGGCGGCGCAATAATTCATCGCCCGGGATGCTGGGACTATCCATGCCGGCCTGTGCTGTATAAGTTGTCACGGCTCTACGAATCTGCCCGCAAGTGGTATTATAAGAAGTTCAAGAAGAATAAGTGATATTTACTTTTTAGCCACCCACCGGCCCTCTTCCAACTCAAGGCCATACTGGGATTTCAGATTCCACACAAGCCCCTTCTGCACAGCGCGCACTGCCCGGACAAAGTCAGAGTCCTCATGTTCCTTAAGATAGCTTCTTGCGCATTCAAGGTCCGATGCCAGCATGTTGTCCATAAGGAGCTTTGATGCTATGAACCGCTCGTACTTCTCAACTGCAAATATCATCAGATTGTCCAGAAGCCCTATGACCTCCCAGGTTATCTGCTCGGCCTGTGAATACTGCCCTATATCTTTGTTCTGATTGCTCAATCTTATAGGGAGGTTTGCTATTATTTTTTCCAGGTTCTCCACCAGATACTCCAGGTTGAAAAGCCCGGTGGCGCAGTTGAACAGTATCGGCATACCCATATCCTCGTTCTTTTTGACAAAAGCCTCTGACACAGCCCTGCCTATGTCTCCGCAGGTAAGGTGTCCGTTCCTCTCGCGGATAAGGATTCCCCCCTTCACATCCACAGGGGTCTTGAAGGAGAAGTCGAATGTGGCCTGCCGCCCTGTAAGGGCAAGTGCAGCAAGTTCCACAGGGGTTATGGTGAACCCTATGTTGTCCACGTTCCCCAGGTATACAAACTTCTTTCCGGCATCCAGGAGCTTCTTATAGATGTCACACAGCACTATGAAGTTCTGACCATGTCCGCCGGGTAGCCCGTAGTAATTGCCTTCTGCATCCTTGAAGAAGGAGAGCGGGTAGCCGGCTGTGGTGGGAGTGAATGCAGGGATCAAGGGCTGGATGGCACTTTCGGGTTCTGTGACATCAACTCCGGTCTGGGCTATAAGCTCCTTAAGGATAGGGGAGTTCTTGTACTCCTTGTACCTGGCAGCCAGCTTTGAGTCGGTGTTGTCGCTTGTCATCTGGAATATGGCATACTGGTACTCCGATGCGCCCTTTCCTGTCACCTCCTGTGACTGCTTTATATGCCGCAGAACCGAGCGCATCTTTAGCTCGATGAAATCGTAGCCTGGGGTTCCGTCGGGGTTTATGTATGCCGGGGTTATCCCCTTGGGTTTGCCTTTGTATTTCTCTGTCAGGATATCGAAGGCCTCCTGGCACTGGGCAAAGAGTTCTGGATTGAACTTGGAGTTATTCTTGACATCGCAGTAGCTGGTTGCCATGCCTCCGTTAAGTATGCCGTAGGAAAGGTATGGAATCAGATAAAGGCCAAGCATATGAAGCGCCTTGTAGTTAAAGCAGAATGTGTCACCGTCGCATGGGACATCATCTATTGCAGAGCGAGGGATTGAGAACTTATCAAGGGCTTTCTCGGCAAGTTTCCTGCTTACAGGGAACTTCATGTTGGAACGCAGTATAAAGATGTCCTTGCCGTCTGGGTGTGGAAGTATGTCGGCATCCAAGGTCTTTACATCAAAGTTCCGGGATGCATTGACTGCTGCTAATATCTTTTTGCCAAGCTCTAAATCAATTGCCATTATCTAATTTTATACCATATAAACATTTTTTACAATCTGCCGATTTATATAGAGAACCTATGGACAGGAAAATAGTTACACTTATTCTTTTATGCCTCTTTATCTGGCCTCTTTTTGCAGAAAGCGAACGCATCATCATACTTGATGACGGCACTTATGTATCAACATGCAGAGATTCCAAGGTGCAGCGTTCCTTTGACGGGGGAGTGACCTGGAATCCGTTTACAGAAGGGCTTCCGGAAAAGCATGTCTATCCTTTTAAAGATAAGGAATACAGAGACCTTTCAAGCATTTTCTGCCATCAGCCAAGCGGATACATGGTATGCTGCGGCTCGAACTTTGTGTCGTTATATGATGTGGATACATCCACTTGGAAGACTATTCCCACAGGCGAGCCTATCAAGGTACGCTCCTACTATACATCGGTGGCCATGAAAGGGACCGAGGAAGGCTATACTGTCATGATAGGAACCAGCTGCGACGGCCTTTTTGTTACCTACGACATGGGTGCCACCTGGGAGATTTTCCCAAGCAACAGGTTCTATATAGGGGGCGGCTTCTACGAGGAGATAACTGCAATATGCCCTGTGGACAACAAAGAGCCCTACACATGGTATGCATCCTGCCTGCCCGACAACCAGCTTTATGGTTACGACCCATATATACAGCGCTGGAAACCGCTGCCCACCCCCGATGCAGTCTCTGCAAACCCTATCCATGCCATAACCGATACAGGCACTGCACTTAAAGTTTTTACAGGGACAGAAGTATACGAAGCCTCTTACGATGGCAGCGAATGGTACAAATACGACGGCCTTGAGCTGCCTGTCAAAAAGACAACCATGACCTATTCAGAATCGGTCCGCAAGAAAGCAGCTGCAGACCGTACAGGAATCTATCTGAACTATATAAATGGAAAGCCGGGCCGCCTTGAGAACCATATCAAGTTCCTTAAAGCCCATAATATGGATTCGTTTGTGATTGACCTTAAGGACGACTTCGGCAATGTCACCTGCACCACATCAAACCCCGTTGCAGCAGCCACAGGTGCCAACAAGGAATACTTTGACCTTGCCACGCTGCTGGATACTGCCCACAGTGCTGGAATGTATGTGATAGGCCGTATAGTTGTGTTCAAAGACGAGCGTATGTACCGCCACGACAGCTTTAAGTATGCAGTAAAGAAAAAGACCGACGGCAAGCCATGGGAAAACGGCCGTGAATATTGGGTCGATCCATTCTGCTCCGACATCTGGGATTACAACATCTCCCTTGCCATGGAGTTCCAGGAGGCAGGTGTGGATGAGATTCAATTCGATTATATACGGTTCCCTACCGACGGAAAGATACAGAACATTGAATATACATGGGCCCATGACGGCATGACAAACTCCGATGCCCTGGAGTCGTTCTTAAAGAAGGCACGGCAGGCAATCTCTATACCTATAAGCGTAGATTTCTACGGTTTCAACGGCTGGAACAAGATGGAGAAGTGGAACGGCCAGAATCTGGTCATGGCAAGCAAATATGTGGATGTAGTTTCTCCAATGTACTATCCTTCGCATTTTTCCACCGACTTCCACAAAAAAGGAAAAGATTACATGGAGTGGGCCGAATACATATACAAGGCAGGAACTCTCCATTCCAAGCTTATATGCGGGTATAACAACTGCCTGGTGCGCCCGTTTGTACAGGCTTTCCTGGTGGGGGATGAGAAGGCATTCGGCGAAGCAGAATATCATGAATATTATAAACGGCAGATAAAAGGGCTTAACGCAGAGGACGCCAGTGGCTTTACCCTGTGGAATTCCTCCAACAAATACTATATGGTACCTGCCGGCTTTAAGGCTTCTTCAAAAGGGCAGCCTTGATAACCTGATTATTCTGGAACCTGCTGTTCAGGTTCAGCACAGCCTTCTCCACCTTGTTCTGTTTCTCATGGATGTCATCAAACAGCTGAAGCTGTGTCTTTCCAGTTTCGTCGGCATTCTGGAAGCCAAGCCCTATAAGCCTTATATTCCGTTTTCTGTCCCACTTCTTCTGAAGCAGGGCAAGCGATGCCTGGAACACTTCCTCGGCCGATGTGAATGCGTTATCCTGTGTGACCTGGATGGTGGAGGTAGAGAAGTTGTCAAGCCGTATCTTGAGTGCCAGGGTTTTGGAGGACCAGCCCTTCTTTAAAAGGCGGAATGTAATCTGATGCGACAGCCCTAAAAGTGTCTCCCTCAGGACAGCGTAATCTCCCACATCCTGATCAAAGGTTATCTCGTTGCTTATAGACCTGCTCTTGTGCTCCATAGAACATATACCCGGATCTTTCCCCCAGGCTATGGCACTTAGGAAATCAGAAGCTCCTTTCCCGAATATTCCTTCAAGAATTGTGCTTGAAAAACTCCGTATCTGGGCAGCTGAGGTTATGCCTGATTTCTCAAGCCTTGAGTATGTACTCTTGCCTATGCCCCACAGCTTCTTAAGCGGGATGGAATCTATGAACTCAATCTCTTTCCCTTTTTCCACCTGGTATAGGCCGTCGGGCTTGCGGTAGTCTGATGCCAGCTTTGCAAGATACCGGTTTTCTCCTATCCCGATTGAGACTGTAAGTCCGGTCTCTTCCTTGACACAGGCCTTGATTTTTGAAGCTACTTCCACAGGAGGCCCCATAAGGCGGTCTGTACCGGTAAGGTCAAGGAAAGCCTCGTCTATGGAGTTCTGGATTACCTCGGGGGCAAAGCGGGAAAATATCTCCATAATGTGGTCCGAAACCTCCTTGTACCGGGCCATACGGACAGGGACAAATATTCCATTAGGACACAGTTTGTGTGCGGTGGAAGAAGGCATGGCAGAATGGACTCCGAACTTACGCGCCTCGTAGGAGCAGGCAGAGACTACGCCCCTGTGTCCCTCCATTCCACCTACAATAAGAGGTTTGCCTTTATAATCGGGGTTGTCGTGCTGCTCCACAGAGGCAAAGAATGCATCCATGTCTGCGCAGAAGAAGACATTCTGCATCATTTTTCCTCGTGGAAAGAGAGCTTTTTGGCAAGTATGAGGGATGGCTTACAGTACTTTTTTTCGCCATAAAACATGAAATCGAAAGGCATGGTGGAGTAGCATATCTCTATCTGGGCATCGAAAGCGCTGTCCTTGTGGGTAGTCACCTTGAGCTCAAACGGAATTGGCTGGTTCTTCCCTATGAAAAACGATACTGTATCATTCTGAATCTGGTACGGGTAGGTGGATTCAAGGATAAGTATCTTATCTCCTTTTGAAGGGGCTTTAAGCGTTATGTACAGCTGGTCTGGCTTACCTTTTGTGGCAACATGGAATTCTATAGTCTTACGGTCAAGGAACCTGCTGGTGGCAGCCCAGACCGAAACCTCCTCCTGTGGTCTCTGGATATCGTAGATAAGTCTTTTTTCCTTTGAGGATATATTAAACTCCTCATCTCCGGTCTTGACCTGAATTATTCCAAGCTTATAATCGCTTTCCAGGGTCAGGGTGCCCCGCATCTCGTCCAGGTCGTAGAACTCAACAGCATTTACCAGCTGCCTGTTGGTATCGCTGAAAGGCCTATACAGATATACAAACCTGAATGCAAGCACAGTCAGAAACAGTAGTGCGGCGTATCCCAAAAGCTTGGAAAGTCTATGCTTAAGCTGTTCTTTAAGGGGAATGACATAGAAAATCCTGATTCCCATAAATATGAAAGGCAGCACAAATACTGCAAGATACAGGTTTGTCCACATGGGAGAGAATATAAGGTCGTGGCACAGGTTGAGCGCAGGGTAGAACAGGATTCCGTAGATAGTCCTGATAAAAAGCAGACCCGAAAGCATCATGCACAGGAATTTTATACGGCGTTTCCTGACAACAGCAAATGCAAAGATACACAAAAGGCTCCATGTGAAATATGCTGCAAATGAAAAGTCTATGGCCATGAATATAATCATATCCAGCAGAGCAGTTATGATGGCCGCACCCGAATAGAAGTTTCCCAGGTTATGCTGTTTTAGCTGAGAATATGCAGGAAGCAGGAAAACAAGCAGCACCAGTCCTATAAGCACCTTAAGGCTTATAAGCTCGGGTATTATGGTCTGCCACTGGGTGTCAAGGCGGGTTGCTGTCAAGAATAGTTCCGAGATCCATGTTGATACCTGAAAGAAAATGAAAAGCATCATAGTGGTCCAGAGCACGATGGAGATGTTTTTTAAGAAAAGGTGCACATAGTTCTTGGCCTGTTTTGTGTGAAGAATTATGTAGAACAGGATGGAGCCGGTGACTACAAGGAAGAAAATCATTATATAGAACTCTGTCATAATGATATAGGAATATCCCACCTGCATAATAAAATAGTTCTGATCTTCGTTGTCGTGGTGTGTCAGATCCTGTTTCTCGAAATCCTCTACAAAATGGCAGAAAGAGGAGACCCATATAGAAGCCGACTGCTCCTTGGTGCTGTTCTCGTTATACATCATAAGTGCTGTTATATCTGCATCCAGATAAATATCCAGCGGCGAAGATTCGGGAATCATTCCCATGCTGTAAAGAATATTCTGTTCTGGCCGCAAGTTGAAACTGAGTCCAGATTTTCTAAGGCTTCTGTTGCAGTAATTGACCATCCAGTATGGCATTATATGCTCCCGGTTTCCAGTCTGCAGAATGATTTTGTCAGAGATTCCCTTGAAGTTAAGATATAAGAGTGTGCACTTTTCATCCTGCATCTTTTCTGATGCAACCTTTGAGCCTATGAAGTCGGCACCCAGAAAAAGAATCTGTATTTGGCTGGTGTGCTCCCGGTCTTTAAAGTATTCGGCAAGTTCCAGCGCCAATGCGGTATTTACAGGGCTGCTATGCTCTGCCATAGGTACTGCTATGACCAAGTTCTGTTCTCCTGTTCCAGGCAGCACCACCGAAATGTTATGTGCAAAAGAATGGGAATCTTTTAGTGTATCCAGCGGTGTCTCGGTGTATGGTATGTCGGCTTTCTCCAGAGCGCTTTTAATAAAATGCTCTATCCGGTGGGCCTGTTCTGAATGTTCCTGGGCAGGATAGAAAGGGCTGAGCTGTCCCATAGTATGCTCAAAACTATCCTGGGCATAAACAGATGCGAGACAGAAAATAAGGAGAATCAGCACAAAAAGTTTTCTCATCATATAAAGAATATTTTATGTGGGATTTACAGTCAAGAGCAATATTATTATGATATAATAAGATATGCAGGCAAAAGATTTTTCCAGGACAAAAATATTCAGGCTGATCAACAGGTGCTCTATTTTCATGGCTGTATTTACCGCAGCCGTATTCTTTTTCTATGTCCTGGGTTCGTATCAGGCATTTCTGCCCGACACCATGATGCTGCTTCTGCGTTGCACTGTCTGGTCATCGTTGGCACTTATCGGCTGTTCGGTAATTGTCATTGCCCTTCTTTTGACCTTTATAAACAGTCGGCGTATTTTTGCTGTAAAAAAGCTTTCAGCTCAGATTTTTTTTATAGCTATGGCCTTTGCCTTTCTCTATGTCTCAATGTTCATCATCGCCTGTGTCTGACTATTGCCTTTGAGCAGAGTGCCAGAGCCAGGTAGACAATTCCAGAAAGTATTATCGTCACAGCCCCGGTGGGCAGGTCGAATGTGTAGCTTAGGAAGAGCCCCGATGAGGAGAATATGGCACACAATATTGCCCCCAGTGTCATTATATGAGACAGCCTTCTGACCACAAGGGATGCGGCAGCGGCAGGTATGGTAAGGAATGCTATGGACATGACCACTCCCACCAGCGATACCATAAGCACCACAGTTATTGCGATTAGAATGTTAAGCAGCACATTCAGGAACACAGTGTTTATGCCCCGTACTATGGCAAAGGTCTCGTCAAATGCTGTTGCCTTCAGCACATGGTAGTACCGGATGACGATGAATATTACAACCAGATCCAGCAGCATTATTGTGATAAGGTCGCTGTGCGATATAAGGAGGATGTTTCCGAACAGGTAGCTCATAGGATCGGCGTATCCAGAAGAAAGGGCTATGCATACAATGCCCAATGCCATGCCCACTGCCCATACTGCACCGATTACGCTGTCGCTCCGCTCCTGGCTGTACAGTTCCACCAGCGATATGACAACTGCAGCCAGCACCGAGGCCACCAGTGCTCCAATGATTGGCGAGAAGGCAAGTCCCAGTTTTTCGTTAAGCAGAATTACGGCGCCAATTCCTCCCAGGGCAACATGGCTTACTGCACCTACAATATACGACATGCGTTTGATGACTACATAGGAGCCTATCATTCCGAATGCTATGCTGGAAAGAAGCCCAGCAAAAAGTGCATACCGGATGAAAGGAACCGCAGGGTCTGTGATTGCGGCCCAGAATTCACTCAGCATGGTGGTCCTCCTTCCGGTGTCCGCGGTGGTTGTACAGGTCTATGTCGTGGCGTATCATGTTCAAAGTCTCGGCCCCCACAGTTACAAGCTCGGTAGGGTGTTCGTGGACAAATGTGTTAACGCACAGCACCCGGGTCTGGAATGCTGTGGTGAATGCGGTGTCATGGGTTACCAGAAGAATTGTCAGCTCTTTGTTCAGCTTCTTCATAAGTGCCGAAAGGTAATCCTCGGTGGTCACGTCTATGTTGGTGGTAGGCTCGTCCAGAAGCAGTATCTCGGGGCCGCTGGCCAATGCCCTGGCTATGAGCACCCGCTGCCGCTGACCGCCGGACAGGGCAGCAAAGGTGTTGTTCCGTACATCGGCAAGGCCTATGTCGCTTAAAATCTGTTCAGCAATCTCCCTGTCTTCTGCTGTGTATCGGAAAAGACCATCTTTCATCCTGCCCGAAAGGACAGTCTCGAACACAGATATAGGAAACCGCGGGTCGAAAAGGGAATACTGGGGAACATAGCCCATCACCGGCTTTTTAAGCTTTTTAGGCGGCACCCCGTCAATCAGTATGGTGCCTGAATCTGGTTTAAGAATACCCAGGAGCAGCTTGAGCAGTGTCGATTTACCGCCGCCGTTAGGCCCTATGATTGTCACAATATCTTTATCGTAAATCTCAAAGGAGACATTCTTTAGAACATCGCGGCTGTCGTAGCGGAAAGATAGATCCTTGACTTGGATTTTAATTTCTTTCATCAATCATTCCTCAAATGATTTAACCAGAAGCTCTGCCGTATTCCTGGTGTTTTCCATCCAGTTGTATTCCAGCACCGACATAGTCACAGCCTTGCCACCTATAGCCTGGGCCACACGCTTTGCACCGGCTGCCGGGAATTCGGGCTGAATAAAAATAGTCTTGACCCGGTCTGCCTTTGCCTGGTTTACCAGTTCCCTGAGCTTGGCAGGAGTAGGCTCTTTCTCGCCGGTCTCGATAGACTTCTGCACTAGGCCGAACCTTTCTGCAAAATAAGTATATGCCGAGTGGTAGACATAGAATATCCTTCCCTTATAGGGGGCAAACTTTTGGTCAAGCTCTGATTTAAGAGCATCCAGATTCTTCGCAAAGTTCTCAAGATTGGCAGCATAGTTTGCAGCATGGGCTGGATCTATGCTGGAAAAAGTGTCGGCCATATTCTTGGCCACTATTTTAATAAGTACTGGGTCGGTCCAGATATGGGGGTCTGTCTCGCCGTGATGGTGATGATGGTGCTCATGTTCGTGTTCATGTTCATCTTCTTCTTCATCGTGCTCTGGGTTCTTGAGCTTGGGCACATCCTTGTCACAGGCTGCGACAACCAGTTTCTTTTTCCCGGTCTTAAGCTTGTCCAGGAAAATGTTCTCGAAAGGAATTCCTATAGTAAAGTAGGCATCGGCATTTCCAAGCTGAACTATCTGCTTTGGGGATGGGTCGAAGCTCTCAGGGCTTGCACCGGATGGCACCAGCACCGACACATCCACCAGGTCGCCTCCAACCTGTTCAGCAAAATATTTCTGCGGCATTATACTTACAAAAACGTTCAGTTTCTGTGGATTCTCGGTGTATGCAAATTGTATGCATATTGCAGCAAATAAAAAAATCAATGTTTTCCGCATCTGCAGTGCTCCTTATTGTTGCATTTTATATAAAGTTCATGGCAGTCCTTGCACTCCTCAAGGGAATGGGTCTTTATGAACTTGTCCCAGTGGGCCCGTTGAGATACCGATATGGTGCCTGTTCCCTGGCATAGTGGGCATGTGTTCTGCATATATTCAAGCACAGCATTGCGTATGAAGTCAGATTTGTTGGGCATATGCTTAAGTACAGCCGCCAGCTCTTCGTCGGCTTTAAAAGATATAACTTCTGTTTTTTCAGTCATGAAAATTCCTCTGGTAATACTTTGTAATACCAGGGAAGCCCTTATGTCAATAGGGTTTTAAAAGAAATCCATATCTTCCGGAGGAGTGGGAACCTTAAGCACTTTTCCTATAGACAGGACAGAATCCAGCTCAAGATGATTGAAGTAGGCTATATGCTTGACATCGGTATGGAACAGCTTGGCGATAGACCACATGGTATCTCCTTTCTGCACCTTGTATTCTCCTGCAAAGCCTTCGGCTGAAATATCCGGTATCCAGTTGGATAAATCAAAAGTTCCCTCATATGGTTTTATATCTGGATCACTTACCGGTATGACCAGCTTTGAACCGATTTTCAAGTTGTTTGGATTCACATTATTGAAACTCTGGATCATGGATACTGATATACCGTAGTGATGGCTCAGGTGAGACAGGGTGTCCCCTGCTTTTACAGTATACAGATGAAAGTCTGTGAGCTTGGTCTTTTTATTGGCTGTCACACTTTTGATTTTTTCAGCTTTATCTGCCGGAGCCTTAAGCAGATAGCCAGTCTTGGCAGGGGGTGTGACATAGAATTTAAGTTCGGAGTTTCCCATGTCCAGAATGTTCCTCGGAATACCGGTCTCCTTTGCAAGAAGCCGTATATCCACCGGCTGGGGCAGTTCAATCCTGGTCCACTGGAAGGGTTTGGACTGCTTATCTTTTATACCATATTTACCTCTCTCCTTAAGCACATCTGAAATGGCCAGGAGTTTAGGGATATAATGGGTGGTCTCTTTGCTTAAAAGCCCTTTCTGGCAGAGCTTCCAGTAGTCGGATGTTCCCCCTTCCTTGACACAACGCTTCATTTTACCCAAGCCACAGTTGTAGGCGGCTATAGCCAGATTCCAGTCTTTCAGCACCGAGTAATTGTACTTGATTTTTTTCATGGCTGCGTCGGTAGCCTTCCAGAAATCCCGCCGTTCATCCACCCATTCATCTATCTTCATATTATAGCCGTCTATGCTGTTGGTCATGAACTGCCACAATCCTGTGGCACCTGATCTGGAGACTGCATTGGGCTTGAAGTTTGACTCCACGAAAGGGAGGTAGATAACCTCATGAGGAAGCCCATGTTCCTTTACTTTTGCCTCGATGAAAGGGACAAAGTACTCGGCCTGTTCCCAGATTGCTGCAAGGTGTTTCCGTTCCTGTACCGAAGTGTACTTCCTGAAATAGTTTTCGTACAGTTGGTTGCCACCCTTTGGAAGCAGACTTGATTTTAAGGCATCCTCTTGGGCAAATATGAGAAAAGGGGCACAAAGTGCCATGACAATGAGAAGTAATAATGATTTTCTATTCATTTGACCGGCTGAAAACTCTGTCTCCCAGATAGATTCCTGCCCATTCCCAGTTGCCATGGATCTCGGGGTTTGCAGGGAAATTTATTTTTCTGAAATAGAAATACCAGGTGTTCATTCTGAAATCCCAGCCCGATGTCTTGAGATATGCCTCCTGGGCATTGGAAATTTTGTCCAGCTCCCGGTTCACTCTGGTGCTGCTGTTTATGAAACTGCCTATGTTGGTTGTAGCAAGGGCTTCCTGGCTTGCCTCCTGTTCTTCCCACGATGACATAAAGAATTTTACTTTGGAGGTATACTTGTTTATTTCCGAGGATTTTCTTGTCCTAAGGGCTGCCGACACCTTGCTTATAAGCTCATCCAGGCTTGCATAGCTCCAGGTGACACGGGTTGTGTAGTAGGCCTCGAAGTCGCTGGCATATTCCCGGGCCGATGAATTGCCTGGCACAGTTGCCTCAGGGTAGCTTAGGAACTTTTTATACGATTGTGCAGCCAAGTCCCACTGGCCTGCCTCTCCATAGCAGTCGCCCAGATAGAAATAAATTTCTCCGGGATTTACCTTGTCCGAGAACCGGCTTATCAATTCCTTGTAGCACTCTATCTTCTCTTCCAGATCCTGGCTGCTGCCAAGAATCTCTTTAAGGCATAGGAAGTGGATGGATTGATTCTGGTATATGACATCGGTATAGCTGTGAAGAATGCGGCTGAAGTAGTAGTGGGCAAACGGGAAAGCTTCCTGTCCCTTGTATCTTAGCGCAACAGTATAAAGATAGTAAGCATTGAACGGATCTTCCGGATGGCTTTCTACATAGTCGGTCAGGAATACAGACAAAAGTTCAGGGTCATCCTTCTTGTCCAGAAACTGATATATCTGCATCATATGAATATAGTTCTTTTCATAGTCGGTGCTTTTCTCAAGCGAGGCAGAGATAGATTCGAACTCGCTTTTCTGTACCTTATCTAACCCGGAAGTATACATATCCTTGCTGCAGGATGTGGCAATCAGAAGGAAAAGAGAGAGAAAAAGCAATGTCATGCAGTCAGCTTTTTTCATTTTCAATGAATATATCATACCATTAAAGAGTTGGCAAGGAAAAAGCAATATGTTATTATATTCACATAAAAAAAAGGAGCTCTTATGGACAATCATCCAATTATTCCATATATCGAAGGGGATGGCACAGGACCAGATATTACCCGCACCGCACTTCCTGTGATTGATAAGGCTGTTGAATTTGCCTATGGCGGAAAACGCAAGATTGAATGGAAAGAGGTGCTTGCAGGAGAGAAGGCTTTCAACACTGTGGGAGACTGGCTGCCGGATGAGACCCTGGCTGCATTCCAGGAATACAAGGTGGGGCTCAAGGGGCCGCTTACAACTCCAGTAGGGGGCGGAAGGAGGAGCCTTAACGTGGCACTCCGGCAAAAGCTTGACCTTTATGTGTGCCTACGCCCGGTCAAATATTATGAAGGAGTTCCCTCTCCTGTAAAGAATCCACAGCTGGTTGATATGGTGGTGTTCAGGGAGAACACCGAGGATCTCTATCTGGGGCTTGAGACTCCTGCTGGCGACCCCAAGACCGAAAAACTTGCAGCTTTTCTTAAAGATGAATTCGGCTGGAATATACCGGAATTTGCAGGCATCGGTATAAAGCCGGTAAGCAAGGCACGTACAGAGCGCCTTGTGCGGGCTGCAATTGAATATGCGATAGAGAACAAGCGTAAATACATAACACTGGTGCACAAAGGCAATATAATGAAATATACCGAAGGGGCGTTCCGCAACTGGGGCTATGAGCTTGCAAAACGGGAGTACCCTGGCAAGGTCATGACTGCCGAGGAGGCCGGGCCGAATCCGCCAGAGGGGACAATCATAATCAAGGACTGCATTGCCGATGCATTCCTGCAGCAGATTCTTACCCGTCCGGCCGAGCACGATGTAATAGCTACATTGAATCTTAACGGCGACTATATGTCAGACGCTCTGGCCGCACAGGTTGGCGGTATAGGAATTGCTCCTGGCGCAAATATCAACTATGTGAATGGTGTGGGCGTGTTCGAGGCCACCCATGGCACTGCACCCAAGTATGCCAACCTGGATATGGTTAATCCATGTTCCCTGCTGCTCTCTGCTGTAATGATGCTAGAGTTCATAGGCTGGAAAGAGGCTGGAAAACTGCTTGAGGCTGGAATTGCCAAGACTATAAAATCTAAGAAGGTCACCTACGACTTTGCCCGACTTATGGAAGGGGCCGAGAAAGTTTCCACCAGCACTTTTGGTAAGTATATTATTGAGAACATGAAATAATTTTTGTGTCATGCTGAAAAATAGAAAAGGCAATCCATAATCGGATTGCCTTTTTGTTTGAGCCGCAAAGGGATCGAACCTTTGACCCGCAGATTAAGAGTCTGCTGCTCTACCAGCTGAGCTAGCGGCCCATATTTTTTTACACCCGACAGGGATCGAACCTGCAACCTGCGGATTCGAAGTCCGACGCTCTATCCAATTGAGCTACGGGTGCTCCTTGTTGGGTGGGTAGTGGGGTTCGAACCCACGACAACCGGATCCACAATCCGGTGCTCTACCGCTGAACTATACCCACCATGCCCACCATGCAAAAGATAATATGCCTATAAAAAAGACTTTTTGTCAACAACCCTTTGAAAGAAAAGACTGGAAATTATGAAAAAAACATGGTATAATCGCTATTTTGTAAGGAGTTTCAGGTGATAGAGGGAAACAGCTATATTTCAGCGGCAAAACCGGCGTCTATAGGTGGCAAACTGCCATTTTTAAAAAAGTTCTTTTTTTATAAAGAATTCATAAAAAAACTGTTCAGGACCCGGCGGGCTGTAATCAGGGGCGAGGGAATGGCTCCAGTAATAAAAGGGAGCTGTGAGGTCATAGAGCTTTGCGAATCTGTGGGCGGCCGTATAGAGATAACCGGTCTTGACAACCTGCGCTCAGTTCCAGGCGGTGTAGTTGTTGCCGCAAACCACCAGAGCACTCTGGAAACTCTGCTTTTCCCCACTATAATGGATAACCTTAAACCTGTCACTTTTGTAGTAAAGAAAAGCCTGGTCACTGGCTGGGCATTCGGTCCTATAATGAGGCTTTTTAACCCTATAGCCCTGGATCGCAAAGAGCCCAAGGTAGACCTTGAGAAGGTTATGAAGGAAGGCACTTCAGCATTGCAGGAAGGCAAATCTGTGGTGCTGTTCCCACAGGGGACACGGTGCAAGGGTTTTGATCCTGCCACTTTCAATTCCCTGGCTGTAAAGCTTGCAAAACGGGCTGGTGTTCCAGTGGTCCCCTGTGCAGTCAAGACCGACTTCTGGGAAAACGGCCGCCTGGTCAGCACTATCGGCGACATCTATCCTGACCGGACAATTCATATGGCATTCGGCCCAGCAATCACCATAGATGGAGCAGGCAAGAAAGAGCAGAGACAGCTTCTGGAATATATTGATGAAACCTACCGAGGAATGGCGTAAGCTTCTATTCGACCTGAGCGACCAGGCTTTCTTTGACCTGGTCCGAAACTATCTGGGGGATATCCATACCCCTTTCAACAAGCACAAACTGCTGGACAGCCTGGAGGCTTTTCTTCTTAACAAAGCCAACTTGGAGCAGATTATCTCCATGATTGACTCGTCCGATGCGGCGCTGCTTTCTGCTGTCGATTTTCTGGGGTGTGCCAGCATAGGCCAGCTCTATTCGCTATTCAGCGACGAAAAGCCCTACTACAGCTTTTATACACATCTTATGAACCTTGAGGAACGGCTCCTTATATGCCCTGTCCGCTCAGAGAAAGGGGAGCAGACCGTTGTCATTTCCCCTATATTCAAGGAAGAGCTTGAAAAGTGTGTCATAGATTTTGACCTGTTCCTGGGCTGCAGAAAAGCCCCTGCCAAGAAGAATACTGAATATTCATGGTACGATATTCCGGTTATTTCAGCCTATATATCTGCTCTTCTGGCAAAAAAGGGCAAAGCTGCACCATCGGTTCCTGCCTGCAATCTGGCTAAAGATGCAGGCGAAATAATAAAAGATATTCTTTTAAAGCATTCCCTTTTTTATCAGGCAGGCCGCCATCTGGTTCCTGTCAATGAGAATCTAAAGAAGCTTTTCTCCATGGATAGTCGGGATGTCAGCAGGTTCTTCATACAGTCATACCTGGCTTCTAATCCGCTGGAAACCCTTGTTTACGATACCATGCGGACCGACCGTTCATATCCAGACAGGGCTTTTGCACGGCTGGTACGGTGCACTGCATATCTGGCAGGCCTTGATGCCGGAGATATTGAATCCTGTAAGGAGCATCTTCTTAAGTCAGCCCTTGCGGTGGAAGAGAGTACAGGTATAAGAAAGCTTACATCTATCCAGAGCACCGGAAATGGCAATATAGTGGTACAACCAGATTTTTCCCTCTATGTCCAAGGTACTCTTGACGCTATGGAGAGTCTGGCACTTGCTTTTTATTCCGAAATCAGGGACCTCGATGTCATAAGCCGCTGGGAAGTGAAGAGGGAAAGCTTTATGCGCGGAATCCGTTCTGGAATCAGCCCCAGCACCTTTATAGCCCTGCTTGAAGAAAAATCGGGCGCAGAACTTCCGCAGAACATTCTTTATTCCTTTAAAAGCTGGGAAGAGGAATGCCGGGGAATTGCAATATACCAGGGCTGTGTGATAAAGGCAGATGAACGCTTCTCCAACCTCTTGGACAACAACAGTATTTTTAAAAAATATGTGCAGGAAAAGCTGGGCGTAGGCATCTATCTTATCTCTGAGGATAATGCAGCCGATGCCATGAAGGTGGTGGAGGGCGTATCGGGTCAGAGCCTTGTTTTGCCTATGGAAAAAAAGAATATTGATGTACTGCCTGCAATTGAAAAAGAAAACAATTCCAGCCGGTTTAAAGAGTATGAAAATCCTGTTCCCAGGGCTAAAAAACGTGATATTTCTGAAAAGCTTTTAAAGAAAATAGAAGAGCTCGATATAACCGAAGAGCAGAAGGATATACTTTCTGACCGGGTGCGCCGCAGGCTTATTCTTTCGGAAAAACAGCTTGATTCTGGCAGTGTAAGGTATGAGCTTATGGAAGCCCGTGGGATAGATTATAACCGGAAAGTAAGGCTGTGCCAGCACGTTATGGAGCTTGGTGGTGCTTTTCTTGAGCTTACAGTGGGCTCCGAGGGGACTTTGCTTGTAAAACCGCTCCAGCTTAAAAAATCTGGAAATGACATGCTTTTGATAGGCGATGAGATACCAGATGGCTTTTCGGTACAGGTTCCTCTACGCAAGGTTCGCTATATACGCAAGGTTCGTACATCGCTTATGGCTTGACACTCAACTTCATTTTTTTTAGTATTCCATATTGACTATTTCTTTAGAAAAAGTTATAAAGCGAGAGTGGTGAAACTGGCAGACACGCCAGACTTAGGATCTGGTGCCTCAGGCATAAGGGTTCGAGTCCCTTCTCTCGCATAGAGAAGGATGCCGTACGCGGGAGTAGCTCAGTGGTAGAGCGCCACCTTGCCAAGGTGGATGTCGCGGGTCCAACTCCCGTCTCCCGCTCTTTAAGCAGCTTGTAAAAGCTGCTTTTTTTTTTGCCTTTATCCCCAGAAACAAGTTCATGGTGACGCCTAAGCTGTCAGTCTGACGAAGGTCAGACCCTATATACAAAAAATAAAAAATTTTATATATTTAATATATTAACTACACAAATTCAATAAAAAAGAGGACTAAAGTGGTAGCAAGTAAAGAGATTAAATGCCTTGAGAAATCAAAAGTTGAACTTTCAATCAAGGTGGACAAAGAGTTTGTAAAGAAGGAATATGATGAACTTCTGGCTAAGTATTCCAAGACAGCACATATCAAGGGATTCAGACCTGGAAAGGTGCCTGCATCTGTACTGGAGCGCAAGTTCGGCGATTCGCTGGTGAACGAGGCTGGTTTCAATGTGATTGAGAAAAGTCTTCAGGAGGCGCTTGTGGATGTGGAGAAAAAGCCGCTCCCATATGTTACACCAGCCCTTAAGGACGAAGAGAACCTGAAGCTGGCTTTGGACAAGGATATCGAGTTCACAGTGGAATACGACACATTCCCAGATGTTGAGCTGGGCGAGTATAAAGGAATCGAGATAGAGGTTCCAAATGTAGTCATCAAGGATTCCGATATCGACCGCGAGCTGGACAAGTACCGGGAGCAGAATGCAATTGTCACCGAGAAGAAGGGAGCTAACGGAAAGGTTGCCAAGGACAATGTCATCACCATCAACTATGTGGAAGTGGATGGCGAGGACAAGGAGATTACTGGAACCAAGCGGGACGATTTTACTTTCACTGTAGGAACAGGCTACAACTACTACAAGCTGGATGATGATGTCATCGGCATGAAGAAGGAAGAAGAGAAGATTATCGAGAAGGAGTACGCTCCAGACTTTGAATACAAAGACCTGGCAGGCCGCAAGGTGCGGATCAAGGTTAAAGTGACCAGCATCAAGAAGAAGGAGCTGCCAGAGATCACCGACGAGCTTGCTCAGGATATCAACGAGAAGTACAAGACCAAAGAGGATCTTATCGAGGATGTCAAGAAGAGGCTTTACGGTGTAAGCGAAATGAAACTCCTGGATGACAAGAAGCGCGCCATTATGGAGAAGATTATCGAGACCACAAAGGTAGACCCACCACAGTCAATGATTGACAACCAGATTAATACAATGTGGACTAACTTCATCTACCGTTTCGGCGGCGACGAGAAGCAGGTTGAGAAGATGCTGGCTATGGAGGGCAAGACCAAGGACGACCTGGCAAAGGACTGGGAAGGCGAGGCACTCCGTGCTGTAAAGAGCCAGATAATCATTGCTCAGATAAGCAAGGCCGAAAAGATTGAAGCCTCCGACGATGATATCGAGGAAGAGATCAAGACCGAAGCCGGCAGAAGCGGCATGAAGGTGGAGGATTTCAAGGAATATGTCAAAGAGAACAATATGAACGAATATTTCAAGATTGGAATCATTGACAGAAAGACTTACGACTTCCTTATTGCAAATGCAAAGATCAAGAAGGGTGCAGATATCAAGTATCTGGACTTCCTTCATAAGGCATGATTGAAAGGTATATGACAGAAAAAGACAACACACTGGTTCCTGTCGTTGTAGAGCGGACAGGAAACGGCGAGCGCTCATACGATATTTACTCCAGGCTTTTAAAGGACCGCATAGTGTTCCTGGACGGGCAGATTGACGACCTTACCGCAGACCTTGTGGTGGCACAGCTTCTTTTGCTTGAATCGCAGGACCCTGAGCGGGACATAAGCCTGTACATAAATTCTCCCGGCGGCGTGGTTACTGCCGGGCTTGCAATCTACGACACCATAAAGTACATAAAGCCCGATGTTCAGACTATATGCATAGGACAGGCCGCCTCTATGGCTGCTGTAATCCTGGCAGGCGGGGCAAAGGGCAAACGCTTTGCACTCCCTTCCGGCCGCATCATGATGCATCAGCCTTGGGGCGGTGCCGAAGGGCAGGCCAAGGATATCAATATCCAGGCAAAGGAGATACTGCGCCTTAAGAAAATGCTCACCGAGTACATTGCCAAGGATACTGGCAAGAGTGTGGAAAGCGTGGCTGCCGACCTGGAGCGGGACAACTTTATGTCTGCATCCGATGCTAAAGAATATGGCATCATCGACAAGGTCATGAACAGGGAGTAATATGGCAAAGGATAAGCACAACTACTGCAGCTTCTGCGGAATGTCCGAAGAACTTGTAGGTAACCTGATTCCCGGTGTGGCAGGCTTTATCTGCGAGAACTGTGTCGATATCTGCTCAGGCATATTCGAAGAGGCCCGCACCAAAAAGAAAGGCAAGAAGGAAAGCAGCTTCAATGCTCAGCTGGATGCTACCCCAGAGGAGCTTAAAGCATTCCTGGACGACTATGTGATTGGTCAGGACCAGGCCAAGAAGGTGCTTTCTGTAGCTGTCTACAACCACTATAAGCGCATTTTCGAGAAAGATAAGGTAGAGGGGGGCGTGGAGCTGGACAAGTCCAACGTCCTTATGATAGGCCCGACTGGAACAGGCAAGACACTGCTGGCCAAAAGCCTGGCAAAGAAGCTTAATGTGCCGTTTGCAATCGCCGATGCCACAACCCTTACAGAGGCAGGCTATGTGGGCGAGGATGTGGAGAATATCCTTTTAAAGCTTATCCAGGCCGCAGGCGATGATGTCGCTGCCGCAGAAAAGGGTATAATCTACATAGACGAGATAGATAAGATTTCCAAGAAAGGGGAGAATATCTCCATAACCCGCGATGTCTCTGGCGAAGGTGTCCAGCAGGCTCTCCTCAAGATAATAGAGGGAACTCAGGCCTCGGTACCACCCCAGGGCGGCCGGAAGCACCCTAATCAGGAGCTTATAAAGATAAACACAGAGAACATCCTGTTCATCTGCGGCGGTGCGTTCGTGGGTCTGGACAGCATAATAGAGTCCAGGGTTGCACAGCATCCGCTGGGGTTTGGTGCCGATGTCCGCCAGAGCAGCGAGAAGAATCTGGAGGAACTCTATGCCCAGATCCAGCCTGACGACCTGGTAAAGTTTGGCCTTATTCCCGAGCTTATAGGGCGGCTTCCTATTACAGTGACTTTGAACAACCTTACAAAAGAAGATATAAAAAAGATTATCACCGAGCCAAAGAACGCTATTATCAGACAGTATATGGCTATGCTCAAGCTGGACGATGCAGATCTTGAGTTTACCGAAAGTGCCTTGGATGCAGTGGCAGAACAGGCTATAAAGCACAAGACCGGTGCCCGTGGAATAAGAGCTATTGTAGAAAGCTTCATGACCGATGTCATGTACAGGCTTCCTTCTATCAAGGGGCATAAGAAGGTGATTATAACAGAAGAAGTTGTCACCGGTTCTAAAGAGCCGGAAATAATCACAGAGCAGAAATCTGCTTGAAGCGAGGTGGTGTATGAATTTGCGCGGAAAATCCCTTATCTCACTTAAAGACTTCACACCGGAAGAAATCCGATATTTCCTCGATGTTGCAAGAAAAGTAAAGGAAGAACACCATAAGGGAATACGCAAGCAGCGCTTTTTAGGCATGACTATTGCACTGCTCTTTGAGAAGCGCTCCACCCGCACCCGCTGTTCGTTCGAGACAGCATTCGGCGAGGAGGGAGGCCACCCGGTATTCCTTTCCAGCGCCGATATCCAGCTTGGTGTAAAAGAGACAGTTGAGGACACAGCCCATGTTCTGGGCCGCATGTTCGACTGCATAGAATTCCGTGGCTTTAAAACCCGCCATGTAGAGATATTGGCCGAGGTTTCCGGCATTCCTGTCATCAACGGACTTTCAGACGATTTCCACCCCACACAGGTACTGGCCGACCTTATGACCCTGGAAGAACATTTTGGCACCCTCAAGGGCAAGAAGCTTGCATTTGTGGGAGATGGCCGGAACAATATGGCAAATTCACTTATGATTGGCTGTGCCAAGATGGGGGTGGATGTCGCAATTGTGGCTCCAGATTCTCTGCACCCGGAAGGCAGCCTGGTAGCGCTGGCAGAAGGCTTTGCAAAAGAGGCTGGTTCTTCTGTGCTTATAACCTCCAGTGTTGATGACGGTGTTAAAGGTGCCGACGTAATTTATACCGATGTATGGGCATCCATGGGCGAAGAGGCAAAGCTGGCCGAGCGTATAAAACTGCTCAAACCTTACCAGGTGAATGCAGAGCTTATGGCCAGGACTGGTAGGAAGAGTGTCTTTATGCACTGCCTGCCTGCTGTGCGGAACAACGAGGTGACACCTGATGTAATTGACGGACCGCAGTCTGTAGTATGGGACGAGGCCGAGAACCGTAAATGGACTATAAAATCTGTTATGCTTTGTCTGCTTGGAAAGGAGAATGATTAAGAGACTGTTTCTTTTTTTATTAGTTTCACTTCTCTTATTTTCATGCGATAACGGCAGTTCGGATCATAGTCAGACTGGCGACGCAGTAATAAGCTATGATGCCAATGGTGCTGATTACGGCTCTATTCCATCTTCCCATGGAACAGAGCTGGCGGTTCAGGGTAATATAGGAAACCTGGAGAAAAATGGTTATGTGTTTGATGGCTGGAATTCTTCTTCCGATGGTTCGGGCTCAGACTATATTCCTGGTTCAACCTGTCCATTGAAAAGCACTAAACTCTATGCTAAGTGGGCTCTTATCTTTAACTATAATGTCTCAAATTCAATGCGTTCCTCAGATAGCCAAAAAGCTTTATCGCTTGCCCCTTCTTCTGGCGCTTATCTGCACATAACAGGGCTTACCCAGAAAGGAAAACAGCTTTCAGACCTGGCTATAACCGATACAATCGATGGCTACAGCGTTACCAGTATCAAATCTGGGGCTTTCCGCGGCTGTTCCAATATGAAGAAGATTACTATCGCCGGAAGCGTCAGAAGCATAGGCGACGGTGCTTTTGCCGGATGTGGCAGCTTGGAGACTCTGGTCCTTAAGGGAACAGAACCGCCAGAGATGGGTTCCGGAGTATTGGAATTCTGTCCTGCAGCAATCTGCGTTCCACCCGAGGCCAAAGAGAGTTATTCCCAAAAGGCAGGATGGAGTTCGTATGCTTCGCAGCTTGTATCGTATTTTACAGTCACATTCAAGAGCGGCAATGCCACAATAGATGCATATCCACCCGAGAAACAGGTTATATATCCAGAAACGACAGTAGATTCCCTGCCAGCCGATCCTGTGCGTTCAGGCTATTCCTTTGGCGGCTGGTACACAGGGCAGAACGGCACCGGCACAATGTTCACAGCCAATACAGAGGTAAACTCAGATTTAACTGTATATGCAAAATGGATTTTGATATCCCAGGGTACGGGAACAAGGCTTAGTTTCTCTATAATAAGTTTTACAGATGCCAGGGTTCCAAGCCATCTGTACCATAATATCACCCCCGATTCAAGTGCATCATATTATTATAAGGCAGTTCCCCGGTGGACAGCTGATAAAAATGTGGTGGGAGCTACTAAGGATTATGTCCAGCTTCCTTATAAATACAGCATTAAGACCCACACAATCGATATGGGATTATTTGCCCCCGGAGCTTGGGATTTTGATGTAAGGGTTGTCTCTTCCAAAGGGGTGGTCCTTTATGAGAAAAAGCTTAGCAATGTAGTGGTGGATTCTCAGCCAGACAATATTGAGTTTATACTTGAGAAACGTTACGAAGGATCTGGTACTTTGCAGATCAACGCTATTGCTGACACTGTGGAAAGCACTGGAGGCATGGTCATTTATTATGCAGGTCCACAGACCGGTACTATTACAATTCCAGAATCGGAATCTATGGCTGGAGCCGATGGGACATCTATATTCAGAAAAACACTTTCTCTTTCTCCTGGCTTCTATGTGGTCACCTTGACTTTGAATGATGGTGGAGAGAACAGAGCATACAGAAGCGGCTATATAGAGGTGTTTGGCAATGAGACATCTGTACTTGACGGTACCGTGTATCGAGACACCTGGATGGCCGAAGGCTATACCGATGTAGGAGTTTCTGGCGGATTCTTCTTTGCAGGAAAAAAGAAGCTGGGCATGGTAGTCTCCACCAATGGTAATATCCATTCCCGCACATGGACTTTCAATGCCCGTCAGACCGAAGATTCAGAGGAAATTGGAATCTATGTCTGGTATGTCAATGGGGTAAAGCAGGATCCATCTGATTCAACCTTTGTGCTGCGGAACCTTAAGCCTGGCAACTATAAGGTCCACTGCTTTGCGGTGGACAGCTCAATCAGTTATTTAGTGGGGGCAGAAATCTCAATTCCTGTCAGGTAGGAGCAAGGAGCTGTCAGGGCATGCTCTAAGCTTCTTCTTAAGCAGCGTTCTCATTTCCTTGAATATCTGGTGAAAGGCTTTTGTCCTGTAGTCGGCGTAGGTCCAGGGCAGCGTCTGGTACTCCCTGTTCACATACATCAGCGTAACCTCGCCATAAATCCCTTTCTGAAGCGGTATCCGGTGCACATTGTTCTTGGTGGTGGCCAGTATAAGAGAGCTTAAGCTTAAAAGGCCCGGATCCAGGTTTATTTTCCTGTTGCCTCTTTCAGCAAACTTTTCTTCAAGAGTGTTGGTGCGTATTTTGATGTCTGGAAGTTGGTCGGGGTTTACCAGATTTACAAACGAATAGAAAAAACGTTTTATGCCGCTGCCCATCTCAGGCACATAGTAGTCGGTAAAGTTAAAGTCGAACTCTTGGCTCTCGTAATCTATAGGGCCGAATTCATCCACCAGGGTGTGACGCAGCACCTCTTTCGCCTCTGGTAGAGTAGAGAGTATCCCCATGATAAGCTTGGTTTTAGAAAATGGTTCAATTGCACCCATATTTTAAGAATATTAATTAATTTCTTTTGTTGCAAGTCTACTCTTATATTGGTATAATATAATAATAAAAGATGTCCGCATTACGGAATGGTGGAGGCTATATGACAGAAAAAACATTCCCTGCAGAGATAAATGAGCTTGCACAGGTACTTGTGTTCCTCGAGGAAGAGCTTGATAAAGCAGGTACAGGTCCTAAGCTTATGGTTACCTTTGCGATTGCACTTGAGGAGCTTTTTGTCAATGTGGCTCACTATGGCTATCCTGATTCCAAGGGAAATGTCAAGATTGGCATAGACACATCAGGCGACAGCATTGTAGTTCAGCTTACCGACTCGGGCATTCCATTTGACCCTACCGCCCTGCCTGATCCAGACATAACCGAATCGGCCGAGGAACGCAAGATAGGCGGTCTGGGCATCTATATGGTCAAAAAGAGCATGGACAGCATGAAATACGAATACCGCGACAGTCAGAATATCCTGACCATCTCCAAGAGGAAATAACACACCATGGATATGCTGACCAAGGCAATTTTCTTTGCCACCAAGGCTCATGAGGGACAGATGCGCAAGATGACCAACACACCCTACATCCTTCATCCTATCGAGGTGGCTTCTATAATTGCCACCATAACCGACGACCAGGATATTATGGCTGCCGGTGTGCTCCACGATGTCATAGAGGACTGCGGTGTGGATCCTGCGGTTATCAAGGAGCTTTTCGGCCCCCGCGTCTCGGCCCTGGTACAGAGCGATTCCGAGGACCGTCTTGACCCAAGGCCTGCCTCCGAGACCTGGATGGAGCGCAAGACCGACTCCCTCCTTATGCTCAAGCATACCAAGGATATAGCGGTAAAGATAATGTGGATGGGGGATAAGCTTTCCAATATGCGCTCCTTATACCGTGCCAAAAGAAAAAGCGGCAAGGATATGTGGAAGGGGCTTAACCAGAAAGATCCTGCAAAGCAGGAGTGGTATTACAGGACAATTGCAGAGTGCCTGTCTGATCTTAAGGATACAGTTGCCTACCGGGAATATATGATACTTATGGACGAAGTTTTCGGCTGATGGAGGGGATATGAGTTTAATTACAACATGCGAAAAGGACAATATTTTTTATATACAGCTTCATAATCGCATTGATTCATCCAACGCCCCGGTGGTGGAAGAGGAAATCCTTGGTGCAATGAAAACTTGCACTGCCCCGACAGTGGTTTTGGATGCCGATGATCTGGAATATATCTCCAGCGCTGGACTACGCGTTATATTGCGGCTTCGCAAAGTCCGCTCCGAGCTTAAGATTATAAATGTATCTTCCGCTGTTTACGAGATTTTCGAGATGACAGGCTTTACCGAGATGATTCCAGTCTCCAAGGGCTACCGCAAGCTTTCTATAGAGGGGTGCGAAGTCATAGGGCAGGGGGCCAACGGCAAGGTCTACCGCCTGGATCAGGATACAATTGTCAAGGTTTACTACAAGGCCGATGCCCTGCCCGATATCCACCGGGAGCGGGAGCTTGCACGCAAGGCCTTTATACTGGGCATTCCTACTGCAATTCCTTACGATGTGGCCAGAGTAGGGAATAGCTACGGTTCTGTGTTCGAGCTTTTGAACGCAAAGTCCTTCTCCCGGCTTATTGCCGAAAATCCGCAGGAGCTGGACAAGTATGTGGTGCTGTTTGTGGATCTTCTTAAAAAGATTCATTCAACTTTGGTTAATCCAGACGATATGCCGGACCAGAGGGCTGTAGTCATAGGCTGGGTAGAATTCCTTAAAGACTATCTGGACAGTGCTAAATGGGAAAAACTCCACAAACTGGTTACAGCTGTCCCTGTAAATCATCACATGATTCATGGCGATTATCATACCAAGAACGTTATGGTGCAGAACGGCGAAGTTCTGCTTATAGATATGGATACCCTGGCACAGGGGGATCCTGTGTTCGAGTTCGCCTCAATCTTTAACGCATATGTGGGTTTCTACGACTTTGACCACGACAGATCTATGGATTTCCAGGGGTTGCCATACGAGACCACGGTTTCCATATGGAAGAAGATGCTGCCACTCTACTTTGGCACTACCGATGAGGCCAAGCTTAAAGCGGTTGAGGACAAGGCAGCTGTCTTAGGTTATACCAGGCTTATGCGGCGTCTTATCCGCAGGAACGGATTTGATACCGAAGAAGGCAGAAAAACTATTGAACATTATAAAAATCAGATAGAGACACGTCTTGATTTTATTGATACACTACAATTGTAAGGGGATACAAAATGGAAATTTCAAAGAAAAAAGAAGAAAGCAAGCTTACAGTAGGCCTTTCCGGCAGACTTGACACCCTGACAGCACCTCAGCTTGAGGCTGTTATCCAGAACGATCTGGATGGAGT
Organism: Spirochaetia bacterium; assembly: GCA_017446885.1. Classification (GTDB taxonomy): domain Bacteria; phylum Spirochaetota; class Spirochaetia; order CADAEX01; family CADAEX01; genus CADAEX01. The sequence goes on from JAFSOR010000028.1 coordinate 73,843, forward strand.
TACAGAACTTGTCTTTGACCTCAAGGACCTTGTCTATGTTTCTTCTGCTGGACTCAGAGTGTTCCTTATGGCACAGAAGACCATGAACAAGAAAGGCTCCATGGAGCTTTGCAATGTCTGCGACGACATCAAGGAAGTGTTTACAATCACCGGCTTTGCCGATATTTTCACTATAAAATAAATACGGAAGCGGAGGGATTCGAACCCTCGAGCCCACGAGGGGCTACCTGATTTCGAGTCAGGCCCGTTATGACCACTTCGATACGCTTCCTATAAAATCATTCCCATTCGATGGTGGAGATTGGCTTTGGAGACAGGTCGTAAAGGACTCTGTTCACACCCTTCACCTCGGATAGGATTCTTTCTGTAATACGGTGCAGCAGCGGATATGGAATCTCCTCTATGGTTGCAGCTGTTGCATCGGTGCTGTTGACAGCCCTTATAATCACAGGCCAGTCCCAGCTCCTCTTTCCATCTATAATACCAGTGGATTTTAAATCTGGCACTATAGTAAAGTATTGCCATACTTTTCCTGCAAGACCACCCTTTGCAAACTCCTCGCGTACAATTGCATCGGATTCCCGCACTGCCTCGAGCCTGTCACGGGTTATGGCACCTATGCAGCGCACTCCAAGGCCTGGCCCTGGGAACGGCTGGCGGTAAACCATGCCGTCTGGAAGACCAAGCGCCTTTCCTACGGCGCGTACCTCATCCTTATAGAGCATCTTTACAGGTTCCACCAGCTCAAAGTTAAGCTCTTTAGGCAGGCCGCCGACATTGTGGTGAGCCTTGACCCCTTTCTCGGACTCTGTTATGTCAGGGTAGATTGTTCCCTGAGCCAGGAACTTTATACCGTCCAGCTTCTTAGCCTCGTCGGCAAAGACATCGATAAACTCTTTGCCAATAATCTTGCGCTTCTGCTCTGGGTCGGAAACTCCGGCAAGCTTGGTAAGGAAACGCTCTGTAGCATCTACATAAATCAGGTTTGCATCCATCTGGTTCTTGAAAACCTCGATAACCTGCTCGCTCTCGCCCTTGCGCAAAAGGCCATGGTTCACATGAACGCAATACAGCTGCTTGCCGATTGCCTTTATAAGCAGGGCTGCCACTACCGAGCTGTCAACTCCGCCCGACAGTGCCAGAAGGACTTTGCCGTTCCCAACCTGTGCCTGTATCTCTTTAACCGCTGTATCAATGTATTTCTCAGCTGTCCAGTCCTTTCCAAGACCACGCTGTTCTGTGGTTTCTCTTGCCATAAGTTCTCCCTTTTTTTATATTTTTGCATATTTTTCATTTTTTTTAAACTGGTTTTTATATAAAAGCTATGATATAATTTCAGAAAGGGGTAAAAGTATGCAGGAATCTGGCGAGATGTATCTTGAGACAATTCTTGTCCTGAAAGAGAAGATGGATACTGTGCGGGCCATTGATGTTGCCGAGGAAATGGGCTATTCCAAGCCTTCTGTAAGCAGGGCTCTGTCTATCCTTAAAGAAGATAAATATATCACTGTGGACGAGAAAGGTGCTATATCGCTGACCTCAAAGGGAAGCCAGATTGCCAAGAAAATCTACGAGCGCCATGTGGTGCTTTCAGACCTGCTTATAACCTTGGGGGTCGACCGCAAGACTGCCCTGGAGGATGCATGCCGCATAGAGCATGTGATAAGCGATAAATCCTTTGCTGCAATAAAAAAACGGATCAGCGCAAAAAAAGGCTGATACCTCTCTATTTCCACTTTGCCCTAAGCTTCTCAAACTGTTCCATAACTCTTTTTTCTGCCTCTTCGGGGCTCTCCTGTTTGCCCTCATCTCCCTTCTGGATAAGCTGGGCAGGAATCTCTTCTAAAAAGCGTGAAGGCAGGCAGATTACACTGTCCTGCAGATGGCGGCGCATTTTGCAGCTGGTTATGTAAAGCTTATCCATGGCACGGGTTACGGCTACATAGAAAAGCCTGCGCTCCTCCTCTATGTTGGCCGGGTCCTCTTCTATGGCCCGTTTGTGGGGTATTATTTCATCCTCGCATCCTGCCAGGAACACAATACGGAACTCAAGCCCCTTTGCAGCGTGAATAGTCATAAGGGCTACCTTGCCCCCTTCGCTGTCCTGGTCGTCGTCCCTGGTTATCAGGGTTATCTTGTTAAGGTAGGAGTAGATGCTTTCTTCCTCGTCGTTCTCCTTTTCCCACCTGTCCAGCAGGTTTATGAAAGTAAGGATGTTCTTGTATTTCCACTTGGCCTCTTTCTCGTTTTTCTGATACTCCATGACCAGGTAATCCCAGTATCCAAGCTCCTCCACCAGTGCAGTAAGTGAAGCTGCCATATTTTCCCCGGACAGGAATCTTCCTTTGTAGGAATTTATCAGGTTTACAAAGTCCTCATACTTTTCAAGCTTACCCATGGCGGCAAACACCGAGCACTTCTCTTTTTTCCCCAGCTCTGTTATCTGCTCCAGCGCCTTTTTCCCTATGCCCCGGCGCGGTGTATTTATTATGCGCAGCAGGCTTATGTCGTCGTCGGGGTTGGTTATTACCCTAAGGTATGCGATTATATCCTTTATCTCCTTGCGCTGGAAAAAACTCTGGCCTCCAGAGACAGCATAGGGGATTCCCTCCATAAGCAGGGCATCTTCGATAGATGCGGCCAGGCTGTTGGTGCGGATAAGTATGCCGAAGTTTTCGTAGGAAAGGTCTTCCTGAACCCGCAGCAGAGTTATGGTTTCGGCAATGAACTGTGCCTCCTTTATCTCGTTGTCGGGGTAGCATAGTTCAATAGGATTGCCTTCGCCCGACTTGGACCAAAGGTTCTTTTTCTTGCGCTTGGTGTTGTGGGCTATTATGCTGTTTGCCGCATCCAGTATGGTTCCTGTGGACCTGTAGTTCTGCTCAAGCTTTATCTCTTTTACTTCTGGGAAATCTTTCTCAAACTGAACTATGTTCTCGTAGTTGGCTCCGCGCCATGAGTAGATGGACTGGTCGTCGTCGCCCACCACGCAGATATTGCGGCTTTCCTGTGCCAAAAGATATACGAGGTCGTACTGGATTTTAGAGGTGTCCTGAAACTCGTCCACCATTATGTATCGGTAGCGTTTGCGGTACTTGTCCAGAACCTCGGGCTTTTCTTTGAAAAGCTTTATGGGCAGCACTATCAGATCGTCGAAATCGACAGCATTATAGAGCTTAAGAAGCTCGTTATATTCATCATAAATAGGGCGGTACTGTCTGGTGTCGTCATCCCACTTTGATCTTCCGGTCTTGATATCCGAAAAAAGGTTTGCCAGGTTGTATAAATTCAATTCGGCCGGGTCAATCTTAAGGGACCTTGCTGTCTCTTTTATAAGCGCCATCTTGTCGGTCTGGTCGTAAATGCTGAAGTTTTCTTTAAAGCCCAGATGACTTATGCTCTCGCGCAGCACCCTGACGCCAAAAGCGTGGAATGTGGATACAGTCAGCTTAGGCAGTTTACGCCCTACCAAATCCTTGACCCTGTCGGCCATTTCACGTGCTGCCTTGTTTGTGAATGTCAGGGCCAGGATTGCAGACTGGGGTATTCCCTTGTCCAGCATATTTGCTATGCGGTAGGTTATGGTTCTGGTCTTTCCGCTCCCGGCCCCTGCTATAACCAGGAAAGCCCCTTCGGTCTCCCGGGCGGTAAGGCACTGCTCGGGATTAAGCTTATGCTCTAAATCCACCATGATGTCACACTTGTTTTGTAAAGAATGCGAATGCCTCGATTCCGTAATATGCAATGACCGACACTATTATGCCAGCAATAGCCACCCCTGCCAGTATGGCAGGAAATATCTGCCTTTTTTTCATGCCCAGCACCCAGGCTCCTAATGTCCCTGTTATTGCTCCTGTTACAGGCAGCGGTACAGCGACAAAGACAGCAAGCCCCCATGTGCCGTATTTATCGATATTTGGCCCAACTTTTTTACGGGCTTTCTCTATAAATGAATCAAAAAATCTTCTATATAATTTAAAATTGCAGAATACCTTGTGGAAAGTATTAAGGAATATAAGCACCAGGACGCTGGCCATAAAGTTCATTACAACACAGAAAAAATAGGCCCAGATTACAGGCATTCCCTTGGCCAGTGCAAAAGGAATTGCTCCTCTGAGTTCGGAGATAGGTGCTATGGATAGAAGTCCTGTTATAAGAAGGTCAGAGAGTGTCATGCTTTCAGCTGTTCCTCTTTTTTAATATAAGCTGCACTGCTTCGTAGAAGCCTTCGCCCGACTCCTTTTCGGTTATATAGCGCGGTTTGTATGTTATCTGATCAAGGAAGTTCTTTATGTTGGCCACTGCTATGGAGTGGTGCAATGCCTTGAACATAGGCTCGTCGTTGGGGCTGTCGCCTGCAAAAATAATCTCTTCCTGCAGGTCTTCCAATGTCTTTCCTGTAAAGTCGTTTATGAATGTGTTGAAACAGGAGACTTTGTTGTAGTCGCCGTACCAGCAGTTTACATGTATGCTTGAAACTTTGGCTGTGGTCCCTTCCTCTGCCGCTATCTGGCATATCCTGTCAATCTTTTCCTGTGGCAGCCGGTCCACATCCTCGCAGAAATCTATGGCCAGGTCTGCAGTACGGAACTCCTGGTCCGACGCTATGCCGCAGCCAGGCACCTCCTTAAGGACACGTTCCCTCAGATGCTGGAGCCGTCTTCTGGATTCGGCCCGCTTTTCGTCCGAGTCCACATAGCGGCGTATGAACTTCCGGTTTGCCTCGTCATAAGAATAATAGAAGGCTCCGTTCTCGCCCACAACGCCGGCCACCGGCCACTGGCGGGCTATCATGTCGCACCATCCGGCAGGGCGCCCTGTGACAGGCACAAACTTTATGCCGTTATTCTTCAGTTCCCACATGGCGTCGAATGTTGTGGCAGGAATCTTGCCATGGGTTGTTATAGTATCATCAATATCTGCAAAGAAAATAGAAAGACGTTTGCAGAAATCAGTCTCAATATTTGCAATTTTTGTCGGTTCCATATAATCTCCAGATATTTTTATAGCATAAAAAAGGCAGACTTGTTAAGCCTGCCTTTTATCGTTGACGGTAAGTCGTTAAAAACTTATTTTCCGCACTTGCATCCAGGAGCCTTTACGATTGGAACCTTGCATCCGCAAGCCTTGAGTGCAGCCTTGAGCTCTTTCATAGCAGCCTTGACGTCTGCTGGTGTGTTAGCTCCCAGGTTGCAGAGTCTGAATGTAGGCAGGTTTCCGATCTTTCCAGGATAGATTGTGATTCCCTCTTTGAACAGGTAGTCATGAACCTTCTTGAAGTCGAACTTCTTGTCTTCTGGGTACTTGATTGCAATTACGAGACCTGTTGTGATCTTTGGATCCAGGAGTTCCTCGAGGCCCATCTTTGCAGCTTCTTCTCTGATGATCTTGGTGATGTCCATGAATCTCTTGTACTTAGCCTTCTCGCCCTCTGCGAAGTGCTCCTTGAGAGCCTGCTGCATTGAGTAGATGATCTGTACAGGAGGTGTGAAGTTCATCTCGCCGTGCTCCTTGAAGTAGCTGTACTGTCTCCAAAGGTTGCAGTAATAGCTTCTTGGCTTGTAGTCCTTTGTCTTCTCGATCTCAGAAACTTTTCCGATGAGGAATGAGCATCCTGTGAATGCGTTGATACCCTTCTGGCTGGATGCCATACAGAAGTCGATGTTGTCCTTGTATACGTCGATTGGGATGATTCCCAGTGTGGATGTGGTGTCGGAGATGAAGATCTTTCCGTACTTGTGAGCAATGGCACCAACCTCTCTGATTGGGTTGCAGAGACCTGTTCCTGTCTCCTGGTGAGCCATGTAAACAGCTGCTACGTCGTCTTTGTTTGCAGCAAGAGTCTTCTCTACTACATCAAGGTCCGGGAGTGTCAGGATGTCGAATGCGCAGTTTACAACAGGAATTCTGTAGTACTCAGCTGCCTGCATTGCTCTGTCGTTGTAGAAACCGTTGTTGACAATCATGATCTTCTTTCCGTCAGGAATAAGAGATCCAACAGCAACGTCGATACAAATGGAGCCGGAACCAGCGAAGAGTGTTGCAACATATTCGCCTTTCTTTCCGTGTACGATCTTTACAAGGTCATCAGCAACTTTTCTTGTGATAGCTGCGAATGAGCCTTCTCTGTGGCAGATATCTTCCTGAAGCAGGGAAGCCTTAACTGTCTTTGTTGTTGTTGAAGGACCTGGGTTCAGAAGAATAGTCTTCTTGATTGTCTTTGAAATTTTCTGTTCCTTTAATTTCATAATATTTCTCCTTTTATGAGTTTTCAAAATCCTAATATGGATAACTTTAGTATATATATTATCAATTTAAATAAAAGCGTCAATCTGAAAAGGCTTATATTTATGAAAAATTTTCATTTTTTTTAAATTTTTTATGAAATTTTGGCTTTATATAATAGTGTTTTTAGAGATATTAGATATGCAAAAAATGTTAAAAAATTATAAAAATGGGAAAATCAAATTTTGGGGAGGGAGCAGGATTCTTCTATTAATCCCTTTTAACAAATGACTTTTTAGGGGATTTTAGAACATGAATTGTTAAAAAATTGTAAAATCATAGATATTTTAGAGTTATTAGAGAAAATAAATAAAGTATTTTTGTTAATATTGTAAAAAAAGAAATTTTGTTCTTGACAATTTATTGAAGCATGATAATATCAAAAATACAGAATTTAAATTCTGTCACCAAAGTTTGTTGGTGAATTAAATTTTAGGAGAGAAAAATGAAAAGAAGTATCGTACTCGCTCTTTGCTTGATTCTCTGCGCTTCCATGGCATTCGCTAACGGTACTGCTGAAGCTGGCGCTGCAGCAGGAAACAAGGCAATCATGGGAACATCAAGCTTAGGCGGATCCTGGTATCCAACAGGATCAGCTATTGCAGGTCAGGTTATGACACACACTGACTCCATCATCACAGCACAGGCTACTGGCGGTGGAACAGAGAACCTGAGACTTATGATGCAGAACCAGATGCAGATTGGTCTTTTCGAGACCAACGTTACTTTCTATGCTTTCAACGGCGAGAAGCTGTTCGAAGGACAGAAGTATGACAACCTGAGATTCTGTGCTAACCTTTACCCACTGGTATTCCAGGCACAGGTACAGAAGGCATCAAAGTTCACAACATTCAAAGAGTTCTGCGCAGCAAAAGCTAGCTTCTGCCCAGGATCCCCAGGATCTGGAGACGAAGTTGCATGGCAGGAGATCTTCGAAGGCGCATTCGACACCAACTATAAAGACATCGTATGGAAGCCACTTTCCCACAACGAAAGAGTTATGGCATACCAGGACAGACTTCTTGATGGTATCGGACACGAGACAGCAGTTCCAGCAGGTGCTATCCTTGAGTCATCCGCTCAGATCCCTGTAAGAATTCTTGCAATCGGCGGCGCTGAGAGAGACAAACTGATGGCTAAGTATGCATGGGTTGGAAAGTGGACAATTCCTGCAAACTCATACAATGGACAGGACGAGGCAGTTGAGACTGTAACAACAGGTACATGTCTTGGTGCAGATGCTGTAAACGCTCCAGAGAAAGTTGTATACGACATGGTATCAACAATCTACGGACCTGGCCTCAAGGCTATCCAGTCTGTACACTCATTCACACCTTACATCACTCTTGACATCGCTCTTGATGGAAGAGGAGCTATCCCACTGCACCCAGGTGCTGAGAAGTTCTACAAAGAGAAAGGTATGATCAAATAAGTTTTGAACTTATTGAACACAGGGAGTGCATCTGAGCAATCAGATGCACTTCTTTATGTTATAACCCGTACAACTTGTTTCTACAAAAATAAGACTAACTAGGAGATTATGAATGGGGGACAAAGATAACGAATATTTGAAGGACGTCGCTGATCAGCTTAAAGGCATGGACGAAGATGCCAGAAAAGAAGCTGCGGCTATGGCCAAAAAAGCAGAGGAGATGGATAAGCAATTATCCGGATACCGCGATAACAAAAAATCTATCCTTGTACTGATTTCTGTTGTCGCTGTATGTTTCGCTCTGTTCCACTTCTATACAGGTGGATTTGGAATGTTTACCGCCATCAGACAGAGAGCCATTCACTTGGCATTCGCTCTCTGGATTTGTATGATGAGATATTCTTCCAACAAGAACGCAGGACCGAAAGTTGAGCCTTGGCTGCCACACTTCTTCCTGTGGATTATGGTAATGGGTACAATCAACATTCCGCTGGTTGATTACGCAATGAAGAACCGCGTGAACATGATGCCGATAATTGCAGCAGTAGGTGTTATCTGTATTATCGCCGCAGTAGTCAGCAGAATGATTACCCTTAAGATGAGAATGAAAGCTAATAAGGCTGTTGAGGACGGACCAATGTGGTACGACTGGATCTTCCTTATTTGTTCAACAATCGGATGTATCTATATTGCAATCAATACTGATAAGATTCTCCAGAGAGTTGGTATTGTATACACAATCGACCAGATTATGGCTCTCTACCTTCTTATTGGTACTATCGAGGCAACAAGACGTTCTATCGGAAAAGTCCTGATGTGGATTGGTATCTTCATGCTCCTGTACTGCCGCTTCGGTTTCCTCTGCGGAGGAATCTGGAACCATCCAGGATTCACATTCAAGATGATCGCAAGACACTTCGTTCTTTCCGACGCAGCTCTGTGGGGAACTCCTATCGGAGTATCCGCATCTTACATCTCCCTGTTCCTGCTCCTTGGTGCAGCTCTTCATGCCACTGGTCTTGCAGAGCTTCTGCTTAAGGTTGCAAAGGGTCTTGTAGGACACTTCGTAGGTGGACCTGCAAAGATGGCCGTAGTTGCATCTTCTATGTTCGCTATGATTTCCGGATCTTCAACATCCAACGTAGCAACAACTGGTGTTATCACCATTCCTCTGATGAAGAGAACTGGTATTCCAGCAGCCCTGGCCGGAGCTACTGAGGCTTCCGCTTCCATGGGTGGTCAGGTAACTCCTCCTGTAATGGGTGCAGTAGCATTCATCATGGCAGAGTTCCTTGGAATCTCCTACATCTCCATCATTACAGCAGCTGCAATCCCTGCTCTTCTCTATTATGTTTCTGTATTCACAATGATTCACTTCGAAGCACATAAGATCGGAGCTTGGGGACTTAAGAAGTCTGAGATCGACCCGACCTGGAAGCACGATATTGTTACCAAGGGTTATCTGATTCTTCCTGTAGTTATGCTGGTTTACATGCTGGTTAAGGGTTATACTGCAATGGCTGCATGTTTCTATTCATTCATCGTTGCTGTATGTCTGTCCTTCTTCAGAAAAGACACCAGACTCAACCTGAAAAAGTTCAAGGGTATCTTTGAGCAGGCTGGTATGACACTGTGTGTAGTAGCTGTTCCATCAGCTATCGCAGGATTCGTAGAAGGTACTGCAACTCTTACAGGTCTTACACCACACATCACAAAGGTTCTTACTGAGCTTTCACACAGTAACCTTTACCTGACACTGCTTATCACAATGCTTATGTGTCTGGTTCTTGGTATGGGTGTTCCTACAGTTGCAAACTACATCCTTATGACCATCATGACAGTTCCTACAATGATTTCTGTAGGAGTTATGCCACTGGCAGCACACCTGTTCTGCTTCTACTTCGGTATTATGTCAGAGCTTACACCTCCAGTTGCTATCACATCCTATACAGCAGCAGCTATCGCTGGCGCTCCATTCTGGCCAACAGCATTCAATGCGGTCCGCTTGGCAGCCGTTGCATACATCGTACCTTACATCTTTGTATTCAACACATCACTGCTGCTTGGTACCGAGCCATTTAAACTTAGTATTATCTGGGGTGTTATCACCGCAGCATTCGGTTCATGTACATTCGCTATCGGTATGGCAGGATTCATCCGCAGAAAGATGTTCCTTATCGAACGCTTCGCAATCTGTGCATTTGCAGTTCTCATGATCGTACCTACAGTAGTTACCGATATCGTCGGTATCGCTGGTGTACTGTTCATCATTGCTATGCAGTGGATTTATAAGAAGAATCCTAAGAATTACATTCCACCGGTTAAGCCAGATTTTGCTGCTTGATCTGTGTCAAGTTTTTCGAGGCCTCCCGCAAGGGAGGTCTTTTTTTTTGTCTTATTATCTGTTATAATTCATATATTCAATTGGAGTTGATATGAGGACAGAAGTTTATTACCGCGATAACGCCATTGACGGCAGATCCCGCAAGGTGCTGGCCGCCCTTAAGCAGAATATCGACAGCCGTATCAAGAATGTGGCTATGGCCGATGTTTATCTGACCAAAGATATCCAGGGTCTTTCCCCTGATTTAGCAGCTTTCCTGTTTTCCGATTCTGTGGCCCAGCGCACCGCAGTCGATTCCCCGGTAGCTGATGGCAGCCTGCTTCCTTCTTGGAAGTATGTGGTAGAGGTGACATACCGCCCAGGAGTTACAAACCCTACAGCTATAACGGCCCGGAAGTCTATAGAGACAGCCCTTGGAAGAAAGCTTTCCCAGGAGGAGCGTATCCAGACTGCGGTGCAGTACCTTATCGAAAGCCCCGAGCTTTCCGAGACCCAGATTGCAGCTATGCAGAAGTCGTTCTACAATCCGCTGGTGCAGCAGGCTGAGTTTATAAAGAGGGAAGAATGGAGTACAAAAAAGCTTCCAGACTTCTATCCATACAAGGTGGTCTCAAGCGATGTTGCAGTTAAGGACTTTGACCTTGCCACAATGGATGACAAGGCCCTTGAAAAGCTTTCCGAAGAAAGGCTTCTGGCCCTTAATATAGACGAGATGAAATCGATTCAGAAATATTTTACAGCCCCGGATACTGTGCAGGCCCGAAAGAAGGCTGGCATGGGCAATGCCACCGATGTTGAGCTTGAGATGATTGGGCAGACATGGTCTGAGCACTGCAAGCACAAGATTTTCAGTGCAGATATCGATTACGAAGATGCAGAGGCAGGAACAAAAGAGCATATTAAATCTCTTTATGCCTCGTACATAAAAAAGACAACAAAAGATCTTTGGGACAAGAAGCCATTCCTCCGCTCTGTGTTCAGCGACAACTCAGGCGTTGTGGAGTTTGATAAAGACACCTTGGTCTGCTTCAAGGTGGAGACACACAACTCACCGTCGGCATTGGATCCATATGGTGGAGCTATCACCGGTATTGTAGGTGTTAACCGCGACATAATCGGTACAGGAAAGGGAGCACGGCCGTTCTTTAACACCGACTTCCTGTGCTTTGGAAATCCCGATACACCGGATGAGGATATTCCATCCGGCCTTCTTCATCCAAAGGCTGTAATGAGCGGCGTCCACCACGGAATTATCGACGGTGGTAACCAGTCTGGTATTCCTACTGTTGCAGGAGGCTTCTTGTTTGACGAATCGTACACTGGAAAGCCTCTGGTGTTCTGCGGCACCGGCGGTATAATGCCGGCTTCCATGGCAGGGGAGGGAACCTGGATCAAACATATAAACCCGGGCGACAAAGCTGTGATGATAGGTGGCCGCATAGGAAAGGACGGCATCCACGGTGCTACATTCTCTTCTCTGGTACTGGACGAGGCCTCCCCGGTTTCTGCAGTGCAGATAGGAGACCCTATTACACAGAAAAAGATGAGCGACTTCCTTATGGAGGCCAGAGACTTAGGCCTCTACCAAGGAATAACTGACAACGGCGCAGGCGGCCTATCATCCTCGCTGGGAGAGATGGCAGAGTATTCCAACGGTGTTGTCATAGATCTGGACAAATGTCCGCTTAAATATCAGGGGCTTGCCCCTTGGGAGATACTGGTCTCAGAGTCCCAGGAGAGGATGAGCCTGGCAGTTGAGGAGAAAAACCTTAAAGCCTTCTTGGATCTGGCTGCAAAGCGTGATGTTGAGGCCACTGTGGTGGGCGAGTTCAACGACTCAGGCTACATAAGCATATTGGGCGGTGGAAAGCTTGCAGGATACCTTTCCATGGAGTTCCTGCACAAAGGGCTCCCATCCATGCATCTTAAAGCTGTGTGGAAACGGCCAGTCGCACCAGAAGTCAAACTGGAGCAGGAAGATCCAAAGGAACTGCTTATAAAAATCTTGGAAGACCCCAATGTGTCATCCCGTGAGACACTGGTGCGTCAGTACGACCACGAGGTAGGTGCTGTATCTGTAGTAAAGCCCTTTGTGGGCAAGAACTCCGATGCTCCATCCGACGGAGCTGTGCTTAAGCCTGTATACGGAAGCGACCGGGGAGTTACTGTAACCCACGGAATCTGCCCCAGGGTAGGCGACTGGGATACCTACAACATGGCACAGTGTGCTGTGGACGAGGCTTTCAGATCTCACATAGCATTGGGCGGCGACCCAGAAAGTGCATCGGTTCTTGACAACTTCTGCTGGCCCGACCCTGTAAAGTCGGCAAAGACCCCGGACGGCGAATACAAGCTGGCACAGCTGGTGCGCACCTGCAAGGGTGTAAACCGCATATGTCTGGACTACGGACTCCCACTTATATCGGGCAAGGACTCCATGAAAAACGATGCCAGCATGAACGGCAAAAAAGTCTCTGTGCGTCCTACACTACTTATCTCCCTCATGGGCATGATTAATGATACTAAGAAGGCTATGACATCAGACTTCAAGGCAGCTGGCGACTGCATCTATATACTGGGCAATACAACAGGCAAGCTGGGCGGCTCCACCTACGAAAAGATAAAAGGATACAGCCTGGGTGCTTCTCCAAGCGTGGATACAAAAGGTGCATTCAAAATGTACTGCCAGCTTGCAAATGCAATAGAGCAAGGTCTGGTTGCATCCTGCCACGATATGTCGGACGGCGGTCTTGCTGTTGCAGTATGCGAAAGCGCACTGGGCGGCATGTGCGGCTGCGATGTGGATCTTTCTGGCATTCCTGGAGATGCAGGCTTGGATGATATAAGAACATTATTCGCAGAGTCGCCATCCCGTTTTGTTGTGTCGGTTAGAAAGGAGAATGCCGACAGGTTCGAGCATCTTATGGCTGGTTCTCCGTTTAAGCTGGTCGGCCAGACAAACAGCTCCGATACAGTGGCATTCAAGAAGAATGGTAATAATATCTTAACTGCTACTTGCGATGAGATCGTAAGTGCATGGAAGAGGGAAATATAATGGCAAAGGTTGCAATACTTACAGGATACGGCATAAACGCAGACAACGAGCTTAAAGAGGCATTCCTTAGAGCCGGTGCCGAGCAGGCAGACAGAATACACATAAACGATATGATTGAGAAGCCTGAGATACTGGACAATTACCAGATTCTGGGCTTTCCGGGGGGCTTCTCCTTTGGCGACCACCTTGGCAGCGGCCTGGTGATGGCACACCTTTTTAAGCAGAATCTTAAGGCTGCATTGGATAAGTTCATAGCACAGGGCAAGCTTATAATCGGTATATGCAACGGCTTCCAAGTGCTGGTCAAGATGGGAGTGCTCCCAAACTTTGACGGCAACTGGACCCAGGAGGTTTCCCTTATCCACAACAACACAGGTGTCTTCGAGAACAGCTGGCTCAATGTCCGCTTTAATCCCGATTCTCCATGTGTATGGACCAAGGGGCTCAAGGATATGGATATTCCTATCCGCCACGGCGAAGGACGTTTCATCACCAAGGACAAGGCTGTGCTTGATAAAATAAAAGCACTTCATCTTGATACTGTAATCTATAACGACAGGAATCCTAACGGCTCTGAGTGCGACATAGCAGGAATAACAGACACCACAGGCCGCATTCTTGGTCTTATGCCACATCCAGAGGCTTTCCTGACACCAGAGAACCATCCACTCTGGAGAAGAGAAAAGATAACAGAAGCCGCAGGACTAAAACTCCTGAAAAACGGAGTAGACTATATTAACTCAAGGAAAATAAAATGAAAAAAATCATTGAGAAATGGGTTGGTACCAGCCTTATCCTTCGAATCTTTGTAGGTCTGGTGCTGGGTGCAGTTTTGGGACTTCTGGTTCCTCAGGCAGAGGCAATAGCAATTCTGGGCAGCGTATTTGTAGGAGCTCTTAAATCGATAGCTCCTGTCCTGGTTTTCCTGCTGGTGGCAAGTGCTCTTTCCAGGGCTCATTCCCATATCGGCAAAAGGTTCAGTTCTGTAATTGCCCTGTATATGATGAGCACACTTATTGCTGCTGTAATATCAGTATTTGCCAGCTTTGTGTTCCCAGTGCGGATTACATTTACAACATTGGCTACTGCCGAACCTCCTCAGGGGCTGGCCGAAGTAATGCGGAACCTGGTGCTGAACATGGTTACAAACCCAGTCTCTTCTATTTCCAATGCAAACTATATCGGCGTTCTGTTCTGGGCTGTGGTGGCAGGTTTGTGTTTAAAAATGACAGCATCTGAAAATACCCTGAATCTGATTTCTGAACTTTCAAACTGTGTCTCGCTTATAGTGCGGTGCATTATACAGTGTGCCCCATTCGGTATTCTGGGACTTGTATTCGCCTCTGTATCGGAGAGCGGTCTTGAGATTTTCACCGATTATGGCAAGCTCCTGATAGTGCTGGTTGGAAGCATGTTATTTGTTGCCCTGGTGGTGAATCCTGTCATAGTTGCCCTGTTCATCCGCAGAAATCCATATCCACTGGTATTCAAGTGTCTTAAGGAGAGTGGACTTACTGCGTTCTTTACCCGAAGTTCTGCAGCCAATATTCCTATAAATATGCAGCTGTGCGAGCGTCTGGGGCTGGAGAAGGACTTTTATTCAGTAAGCATCCCTCTGGGTGCCACTATCAACATGGATGGAGCTGCCGTGACAATCACAGTCATGACACTTGCTGTCTGCAATACTATGGGAATTGCTGTAGATATTCCTACCGCAATCCTCTTGAGTGTGCTGGCTACATTGGGTGCCTGCGGTGCCTCTGGTGTGGCAGGCGGATCGCTCCTCCTTATTCCTCTGGCCTGCTCCCTCTTCGGCATCAACAACGATATTGCAATGCAGGCTGTAGCTGTAGGTTTTATCATCGGAGTAGTGCAGGATTCTGTAGAGACAGCCCTGAACTCAAGCGGCGATGTACTCTTTACTGCCACAGCTGAATACTACGAGCGGAGAAAAACTGGCAAGGCCATGAATTATTTAGGCAAGGGAGAATGATCTGGGAAATTACGGAGGGAAAATGGCAGTATCGCTTTCTTCAATATTAAAAGATTCAGAACTTTCTTTAAAGCAATTTACAGAAAAATATAAAGCTGAACTTGAAAAAAGCATAGAGTATAAAGATATTGGAGAAGGCGTAAAGCCGTATGCAAAATGTATTCTCCGCGGAAAAGACATCTTCATGAAGCCCGAAGAAGTTGTCAGACAGCTTTTTGCACGGAAGCTCATAGAAGAGTATGGATATCCAAAAGATAATATAAGTTTTGAAAAGCCTGTAAAATCAGTAGGAAGAACAAAATCAGACACCGACTTTGCTGATATAGTTGTTTTCACAGACAGTTCAAAAGAAAAAGCATACATTATTTTTGAAATAAAACGTCCGGAAGAAAAGAATATAGAAGAACAGAAAAAACAGCTTGAAAGCTATTGCCTAGTGGAAGGAGCAAGTATTGGTGCCCTGATAAATGGAGATGACATAGAACAGTTTTATGTGAACAACATAGATAAAGAGACCAAGACCCATACGTTAAAAGACATACCTAAACTGCCAAAATATGGTGAAACGTTAGATGATATTTTAAATGCCCGTTTTACCTTCAAAAGCCTCATTTTAAATGACAGACTCCGCAATGAAACATTAAAGAAAATCATAAAGGATCTGGAACAACGTTTTTCTGCTAACGACTCAAGCGATAAAAGTTTTGATGAAATATTAAAACTTATTTATTGCAAGTTGTTTGATGAATTTAATCACAGCGATGATGCTGATTTTGTATCCCGAAATGTTAAACGGCGGCTTAAAAAAGATAATGGCATCACCTATTACGAGGCTTTGGAAGAAATAGCTGATGATGATTTCAGCCTTATGGAATTCAGGGCAAAACATTCCGAAGATGAAAAAGTTGTTTTTGACAGGATATCGGCCTTGTTTAAAAATGCCCAGAATCATTGGAAAGGTGCCTTTGCCCCTAATACCGTTCTCAATATGCAACCAAGTACTGTCAAATCCTGTGTATTGGAATTTCAGAATGTTAAACTTTTCAATTCAAACCTTGAGGTTGTGGATGAAGCCTTTGAATATTTGGTGAATAAGAACCAGAAAGGGGAAATGGGACAATACTTTACCCCGCGGTATGTGATTGATATGTGTGTCCGCATGCTGAATCCTAAAAAAGAAGAAACCATGATAGACACTGCAAGTGGTAGCTGCGGATTCCCTATGCATACAATACTTCACGTATGGGACAAGTTTGATAACCTGACTGCAAAGCGCCAGCCGTGGGAGACAGACTATGTCCGAGATAAAGTATTTGCCATAGATTTCAGCGAAAAGGCTGTAAGAGTAGGTAAAATACTGAATATTATCACGGGAGATGGGCATTCCAATGTCCTGTACCTCGACACTCTTAATTATTCACGTTGGGAATCCCAGTTCAAAAATGACACTGGCTGGTGGGCAAAATATAATGAGGGTTTTACACGGCTTGAAAACTTATGTGCTGATGGAAAAAAGTATTCGCATTTCAACTTTGATATCCTTATGGCAAATCCTCCTTTTGCAGGTGACCTTGACGATAAGAAAATACTTGGGCAGTACGAACTGTCTAAAAATTCAAAAGGACAGATTCAGAATAAGGTTGGACGCGATATCCTTTTTATTGAACGTAACCTGAATTTCCTTAAGCCGGGTGGACGAATGGCAATAGTTCTGCCACAAGGTCGCTTTAATAATTCAAGCGATAAATACATCAGGGATTATATTGCAGATAAAGCCAGGATTCTGGCTGTAGTAGGACTGCATGGAAATACATTCAAGCCGCATACTGGAACAAAAACCAGTGTTTTGTTCATCCAGAAATGGACAGATAAGGATGGCATAAATCCCAAGAAAGATGATTACAATATCTTTTTTGCTACCATGCAGGAACCCAGCAAAGATAATTCTGGAGATAAAATATATGTCACAGAACACTATTATGAGGTAAAAAAGTTTACCTATAAAACATCAGAAAAATATTATTTGGGTACTGAAGAACTTTCGAAGGACGAATATGATGCAGCTGTTACAGATGACAAGAAGAAAAAGCAGTGCAAAATAAAAATTATACCTACTGTTCTTACAGCCTCAACTAATTACAGGGAATATGAGTTTGATGAGAAATTTGGCACCAAGGATGCAGACAGTCAAAAGACATGGATCCAAAAAGCAGTGCAGTTTGTGCTTAAACCTGTCAAAAAGGATAAAAAGCAGGAAGAAAACCTGAAAAGCCATATTTCTGTTGATGAATATCTGGCACTCCAAGAAGAAACAAAACAAAAATATAAAGAAGTTCCTCAATTAGGGACAAATGTCAATGACCCGATTGATAATGGAACTTATACTACTCTTTCGGCCTTGGCTAAGAAGTTCTATCTTCCTGAAACCGATGTGAGCGAGCGGACAGAGCGTGTAAAAGATACCCATGGACATATTTTTGTCAGACATGACCTTTTCAACCATGATCCGGATTTAAAGCCACAAGGTAGATACTGCAAAGACGGCATAGCCGAAGCCTTTGCTGAATTTGCAAAGAAAGAGGGCCTAAGTTTTTTCTGAATTGCCCTTTTGACGAGGCAAAGTACAATGCTTTGTTAAAAGGGCTGGAAGTGAATGAAGTTAGGTTTTCTGGGTTGAATGACGAGCATAGAATTGATGCTGAATGTTATAGAAAGTCTTTCTTGCAATTTGAAAAAGCTATTTGCGCAAAGAAATATACGACCGTTGGTGATGTTGCCCGCTTTTTGATAGGTCCTTTTGGCTCTGCATTTGATACTGCGAATTACATTGAAAATGGCAAATATCGCTATGTGCGTGGTCAAGATGTAAAACCATTCGTCTTAAAAGATGATGATTGTCGATATGTTCCGGAAGCAGATTTTAATCGTCTGTCTAAATATGCTTTAAAAGAAAACGATGTACTCGTTTCTGTTGTTGGAACTTTGGGAAATGCTTGTATTGTTGAAAAAAAAGATTTACCTGCAATTTTCAGTTGTAAGAGCACTGTCATTCGTGCCGAAAAAATAAATCCATTTGTATTGCTTGCTTATTTAAACTGTCGTTATGGACGAGAACTTTTGTTGCGGAAAGAACACGGAGTAATTCAAAAGGGCTTAAATCTTGATGACTTAAAAACTTTATTGATTCCAGTTTTTGATAATGACTTTCAGCAGAAAATCGCTTCTCTCGTAAAATCTGCACACGCAAAACTTTCCGAATCAAAATCGCTCTACTCACAGGCAGAAGACACTTTGCTTTGTGAGCTTGGTTTGAAAGGCTGGCAGCCAAAGAACGAGGCGGTTTCAATAAAGACATTCTCGGATTTCGAGATGAGCGGTCGCTTGGATGCGGAGTATTACCAGAGCAAGTATGATGAACTTTTTGAGAAACTCGCGCATTACAACTGCAAACACTTGGGTGATATTGTTTCCGTCAAAAAATCGGTAGAGCCGGGAAGCGATAGCTACAAAGAAAACGGGATCCCGTTTATCCGTGTTTCAGATGTTAATAAATACGGTATTGCAGAAACAGACTTGCATTTGTCGGCTCAAGAATTCAATTTAAAAGACTTGCGACCTCATAAAGACACGATTCTTTTTTCAAAAGATGGAAGTATTGGTATTGCATATAAGTGCGAAAAAGACTTAGATGCAATCACTTCGGGAGCATTGCTTCATTTAAGCATTAAAGATACTGAAGTTTTACCTGATTATTTGACGATGGTACTAAATTCTATTGTTGTTCAGTTACAAGCCGAGAGAGATTCAAACGGTGCAATCATTCAACATTGGAAACCTGATGACATAAAGCGCGTCATAATTCCTATTCTTCCGCACGAAACACAGAATCAAATTGCGGACTGCATACAGCGGTCGTTTGCATTGCGCTCAGAAAGTAAGCGGATTTTGGACGAGGCAAAGGCAAACGTAGAAGGTGAGATTGAAAAGTAAGTAAAAAATATACAATAATATTGTTTTTATAATCTTTTTGTAGTATATTTGTGAGTAGAAAGATTAAATAGGAGGTTTTTATGGCTACAGCAGTACTACAAACAAGAGTTGATACAAAGATAAAGCAGGAAGCAGAAGGTCTTTTTGAATCCTTAGGTCTGGATATGACAACAGCAATCAGATTGTTTTTGCGCCAGGCAGTAAATCAACAGCGTATTCCTTTCGATATAGTTCCTCCCCAGTATAATTTTACACCAGAGACTCTTTCTGCTATTGAAGAAGCTCGAAGAATTAGTAAAGACTCATCAGTAAAAGCCTATTCAAGCGCAAAAGAACTTCTTGAGGATTGCGAATAATGGAATGTATCTTAAAGAAAACTTCGCAATTCAAGACCAGTTTTAAGCTTGCAAAAAAACGGGGGTTGGATATTTCTCTGCTTGAAAAAGTTGTTGATAAGCTGATGAAAGATGAAAATCTTGAAGAAAAATATCATAATCATCAGCTTGTCGGTAATTTTAAAGATGTTTGGGAGTGTCATATTCAACCTGACTGGTTGCTTTTGTATTTGAAAGAGTATGACGACAAGATAAAAAAGAATGTTCTTGTATTGACTTTGGTTAATACAGGAACGCATAGCGATATTTTTAAGAAATAATTTTATTAAGCTTTCTCCCTACTTGATTAGCTACATATAATTTATAGTCAAATCTGCTTTTCTGCTGTGGAACCTGGATGAAAAATTCCGAAACTTTCCCACGGTAATCAATTGCAAAGTAGACCTCTCCGGGCACCGAGTCGCCGTTGGCCGGGTCTGTGTTCCCCATGCTTCCTGTGACACCGATGCCGATGTCGGCACCAAAGGCTTTGCGGCATGCGGCAGCCATAGCCACTGCTGTCTCTATAGAGTAGACACCAAACTTTTCGATTATCCCAGATGGTACCCCGGCCTGTATCTTGGCCTGGTTTGAGTAGGTGATATACGCCCCCCTGAAGATGGCAGAACTTCCTTCTGTATCTGTAATCAGGGAGGCGATAAGACCACTGGTGCAGCTTTCCATGGTGGTGATAGAAAGACCCTTTTCTATAAGAGCCTTAGTCAGAGCGTTGAACTGTTCATGTACCAGCTGCAACCGGGTTCTCATGTTTACTTGTTTATAGCCTCTGCAACTGCAACTGCAACTGCAACAGAAGAGCCAACCATTGGGTTGTTTCCCATGCCGATAAGACCCATCATCTCAACGTGTGCAGGTACAGAGCTTGAGCCTGCAAACTGTGCATCGGAATGCATTCTTCCCATGGTGTCAGTCATTCCGTAGGATGCAGGACCTGCTGCCATGTTATCCGGGTGCAGTGTCCGTCCTGTGCCGCCGCCCGATGCAACAGAGAAGTATTTCTTGCCCTGTTCTACGCACTCTTTTTTGTAGGTGCCTGCAACAGGATGCTGGAAACGGGTAGGGTTGGTGGAGTTTCCGGTGATGGAGATATCCACACCCTCTTTGTGCATTATAGCGACACCTTCCCGGACATCATCGGCACCATAGCATTTTACTGCAGAGCGCTCGCCATCCGAGTAAGGAATCTCTTTTACTACTTCCAGCTTTCCTGTGTAGTAGTCGAACTTGGTCTGCACATAGGTAAATCCATTGATACGGCTTATGATCTGTGCAGCATCCTTTCCAAGACCGTTCAGGATTACACGGAGCGGTGTCTTCCGTGCCCGGTTTGCGCTCTTTGCGATACCGATAGCTCCCTCGGCTGCTGCAAAGGATTCGTGGCCTGCCAGGAATGCAAAGCACTTGGTCTCGTCCGACAGGAGCATGGCTGCCAGGTTCCCGTGTCCCAGTCCTACCTTGCGGTCGTCTGCTACAGAGCCCGGAATACAGAAGGACTGCAAGCCTTCGCCCAAAGACTTGGCTACATCGTATGCAGTCTTGTCCCCTTTCTTAATTGCAATGGCGGCACCAACAGTGTAGGCCCACTTTGCATTCTCGAAACAGATAGGCTGGATTCCCTCCACAATCTTGTAGACATCCACACCTTTTTCTTCGCAGATTTTTTTGCAATCTTCTATAGATTTGATTCCGTATTTACCGATAGCCTTGAGGATCTGAGCCTCCCGGCGTTCATAGCTTTCAAACAGTGCCATCTTCTCACTCCTTCCGTGGGTCTATCAGTTTCACAGCTCCCTGCTCGGGAGTGGTCCGTCCATATTGTCCGCGCGCTTTGTCCATAGCTGTCTTTGGGTCGTCGCCTTTCTTGATAAAGTCCATCATCTTACCAAAGTTGATGAACTTGTAACCTATGATAGCGCCATCCTTGTCCACAGCCACTTTCTCCACATAGCCTTCTGCCATCTCCAGGTACCGTGGGCCGGTCTTAAGGGTTGCAAACATGGTTCCAACCTGGCTCCGGAGTCCTTTGCCCAGGTCTTCAAGCGATGCACCTACAACAAGGCCGCCCTCGGAGAATGCAGACTGCGACCGTCCATACACAATCTGGAGGAAAAGCTCACGCATTGCAGTATTGATTGCATCGCACACCAGGTCGGTGTTCAGGGCCTCCAGCAGTGTCTTGCCGATAAGGATCTCGCTGGCCATTGCGGCGGAGTGGGTCATGCCGGAGCATCCGATAGTCTCCACCAGCGCCTCTTGGATAATTCCCTCCTTCACATTGAGGGTAAGCTTGCAGGCTCCCTGCTGAGGGGCACACCAGCCTATGCCGTGTGTGAATCCTGAAATATCTTTTATCTCTTTTGCCTGGACCCATTTTCCTTCCTCGGGAATCGGGGCAGGACCATGATAGGCAGCCTTTGCCAATGGACACATGTGTTCCACTTCTGCCGAATAAACCATAGTTTGTCTCCTATAAAGCGTTTTTATTATTATACGCTAAATATAGTAAACAATCAATTCTTAGTTGTGAGAGATGAATAATGTCAAAGCAAAAGAAAAAAGTTTATGAGTCAAATGGCTTCAAAAACAGAAAGGAGAGCATTTAGGCTCTCCTTTCTATTCATGATATTGAAAATTAACTCTAATCTTTTTATCTTCCTTCATTTATTTCTTCATTTGGGACAGTTTTTTCTTGCCCAAATGGATGCCCTTCAACAGTTATAATTTCAAAGGCTTCTTTGGCAGTTAGTTGTTTTATTTTCCAATTTTTAAGAAATTCAAGAACTAAAGTTTCTTTACCGTCAATTTGAACCATTGAAGCATCAATATACATCATTTTATTGCCCTCATCTGAAATAAATATAGTATTAAGAAATCTTTTCAAAGGTTCTGGTGAAGTGAATGGCTCATATTCTGTTGCAAGCTTTTCTTTTTCCTTTCTTTCTTCATCTAATTTTTTAAAACTATTATAATTGCCTGTGCTATAGGCTCCTTTGTAGGCATTTAGTGCAGTGGCATTAGCTAATTCTCTTTCAAATTCTTTATTATCATCATCGTGTTTCCAATGCCATTTTTCTGCAAAAGCAGATACAGAAACAAGACAAAGAATAATTAAAAAAAAATTTCGCATAACTAACTTCCTTTAAGTTTTATATTAAATGTTCTATACAAAAGTTTTTTAAAATATTTAGGTAATTCTATTAGATGTTTAACCAGCTGTCAATCTTGAATTTATTATCACTTAGTATCTTTTTGTTGTTTTATATAGTTAATATGATATAATAATCCGAAAGGATAATCCCATAATATTTTGGAGAGCAATATGGCTTTAATTAACTGTTCGGAATGTGGAAAACAAATATCTGATAAGGCTTACACCTGCCCTCATTGTGGAGCACCACTAGACCAATCTAGTAAGACTGCAAAACCTAAAAAGAGAAAAAAGAAATGGTTAATTATTCTAATAGTTCTCGTCATATTTGCATTAATCGGTAAAATGTCAGAAAGCGGTTCTACTGGAAATAATGAAGCTACTTCAGAGCAGAAAACAGAAAAAACAACTGAGCAAAAAAATATAACAAAAAAAACAGAAACAACGAAAGTAGAAACCCCAATCTGGCAGAAGTTTGATTTAACTGAAGAACAATGGACATCCTTTAAATCTATATTTGACAAAGTTGGTTTTACTGAGATAACAAAGGTTGAAAAAGAAGATACTTTGAATAATGGTGTTGTGTCTTATTATGTGGAAATGAAAGGTATAGAACCTAATAAAGTTATTTCGCCAGGAAGGACAACTGGAAATATTATTTATGTATATATTACTCCCGAAAAGAAATTAAATGAAATATCAGTTAATTTCTATCCTGTATATGAAAAAGGAAAAGTTTTACAAAACATAAGAGCTTACACAGAAATATCAGTTTCTGAACAAGTTGATTATATGTATATGGCAAAGGATGCGGTTAAACAATTATTAAAGGCTCCTTCTACCGCAAAGTTCTGTAAGGATTATGAATATAAATTTAGTAAAGAAAAGGGAATAGTTGCAACTTATGGCTTTGTTGATTCCCAAAATTCTTTTGGAGCAAAGATAAGAAGTAATTTTGTTTTGAAATATGATTGCGTAGCAAAAAAGGCAATATCTATTGAAATTGATGGACAAGTTTTTACATTCAAGTAATTAATGTATTAAAGCAGACATAAAAGCCCCATAAAAAGTGGGGCTTTTACTGCTTACTTTATCATTCAATATTTTTTAGAACACTTTTTTCTTTAAGGTTATTGCATTATGATTGCATATCTCGTGGCAGCAGTAGCAGCGTATGCATTTTTTGTAATCGGCCTGCACTTTGTTTCCTGCTATGGAGAGGGCTTTTGCTGGGCAGATGCGGACACATTCGCCGCACAGCTTGCACTTTTTAGGGTTGAAGATAGGACGTTTTACTGTCAGGTTTTTGACCAGGCGGAAAGCCCATTCAGGCATATAGTCTCGGAACATGGAGGCATCGTGCAGATGCCAGATCAGGCGGTAGTCGTTTATAAGAAGCTCTTCTGCTTTCTCCAAAGGATAGATGACTTCCTCGCCAGGCTTTAGCCAGTGTCCGCACTCAAGGGCTTGGGAGAGGATTGGAAGTGTCTCGGCCTTATAGCCCATAATGCGGGCTGCGGCAAGGTCAAGCGCCAGCACGTTGTCTGAAGCCAAAAGCAGCCCCACATTGCGCGGACTGCCGCTTCCCGGGCCCGGCCCTTCCATGCCCACTATAGCATCCATTATTGCATAGCTTGGCTTTGCTGCAAGGTTTAAGTCCACAATCATCTGTGCAAAGTTATCCCGGTCCGGGAAGCGCAGGTGCAGGGCCGACTTGGAAAGCCCCGGCACCAGGCCGAACAGGTTCTTTATGGCACCAGTGTAGTACATAAGGGAATGGGTCTTCATCTTGGCCATGGAGATTACAATATCCACATCGTTCAGGATTGAGGCCAGCTGGAAGCTTTTGACCAGTTTGCCCTCTGGGGACGGGATTGCTGCTGTATGGGTAAAGTCCTGCCATATGGCGCCGCATTCGTCTGCGACCTGTTTTAAACCTGCCTTGCTGGCTGCAGCCTCCTGGTTCTGGAAGGCAGGGCTGTCGCCCACAAATATTGTGTTGCCGTTCTTTTGCAGATACCTGATTACAGCCTTTAGCACGGCAGGGTGGGTGGTGACAGCCTTGGACGGCTGTGCGGCGTAAAGGATATTGGGTTTGAGCAGTATCTTCTTATCTTTGACCTGGTCCAGATGGATGCTGTCTAAAAGCTTGTTCATTATTTGAACAACTTTCTCTTCTTCGTAGTCTGGACACTTGAGAATTGCAACGCTAGCCATGCCGTTTCTCCAGACAGCAGTAATAGATAGGCCCTGCACCTGTGGTATCGGGCAGAATCTGGATACCGTACTTGGTCTTCTCGCCGATTTCAGGCTCCATGTCTACAATGTCAAACATATCTTTGCGCTTTTTAAAAAGCTTTTCCACCACGCCGTCGTTTTCCAGTGGCGATATCGAACAGGTAGAATAGACAACCCTGCCCCCTGCCTTGGCTGCATCCAGGGCTGCTGCAAGCATTGCAAACTGCCTTATGGCAAGCTGCCTGGTCCTGGCAGGTGTCCACTGTGCCAGGTAGTATGGCGACGACAGCACATGCCGCTCAGAAGAGCAGGGGGCATCCAGCAGCACCCTGTCGTACATATCTTTCTGATACAACCCCCAGGTGGCGGCGTCGAAGCCGGTTATATGCACTGTAGATGCAATAGAGGCAGGCAGGTGTTCCGCCACCACAGCCTTAAGCCGCCCCCTGCGGTCGGCCGACTTGTCGTTGGCAACCAGGGTGCCGGCCTCGCCTTTGGCCAGGGCCAGTATAAGAGTCTTGCCACCTGGGGCGGCGCACAGGTCAAGCACTGTATCGCCGCTCTGCACACCTAGCGCCTTGGCGGGGTAGATGGATGCCCTGTCAAGAAAATATGGCTTTAAAAGGCCTTCCGACAGTGTGCAGTAGTCGCTTTCGCCTGCAAAGGATGATTTAAGGGCATCCCATCTTTCCTGCCAGATATTGCGGTAGTATGTATCAAAATCCTCGGTATGTTTCACGGTGTTTCACAAAGTTTCACAGCGTTTCACGCCTTATTTATTCCCCTTTACCTTGGAGCTGAGCTCCTTGAACCTCTTCTTTGCCAATGCATTGAAAGAATCGCTGTCCATGCCGGTGAACAGTTTGTTTCCCTCATCAATTGTGGAGATAGGGTAGATATGGAACTTCTTTGCCGCAACTGCATCAATTATCTCCTGGCTAAGCAGGATACTGTCTATGTTGTCCTTGGGCACGACAACTCCCTGCTTCCCGGTAAGGCCCCTCTCTTTGCACAGCTTGTAGAAGCCTGTGATTTTATTGCTTACACCACCTATAGCCTGGATGTCGCCATGCTGGTTCATGGAGCCGGTCACTGCCAGATCCTGGCGCAAAGGTACTCCGGTTACAGCAGAAAGAATTGCATAGAGCTCTGCCGCAGAGGCTGAGTCGCCATCCACTCCGAACATCTGCTCAAAACATATGCTGGCCCGGAACGACATATGGTAGTTGTCCTCGTAGCGGCCACGGAGGAAGCCTTCGGTTATAAGCACAGCCTTGTCAAGAATCTCGCCCGAAAGGTCGGCCTCGTGCTCGATGCTTATTATCCCTTCATCGCCTGCGGAGCATACAGCAGTAATAAGCGACGGCTGCCCGAATTCATAGGCATCCCGGGTTATGGTCAGGCCGTTTATGGCACCAATCCGCTTGCCATCGGTCTTGATTTTCAAGATTCCCTTTCCCAGATCTTCAAAAATATGATCCTCGTACATGCTCACAAGATAGCGTTTTTCATCTTCGGCTTTCTTAAGGGCCTGTACCGAAATCTCTTTAAGGCCCATCTCCTTTGCCCAGTAGTTGGCTTCGCAGATAAGGTCGGTGATTTTAGAGAAACGTACAGATAGCTTTTTCCGGTCTTCGGTAAGCCTTCTGGCATACATAAGCACATATCCTATTCCCTCGTCGGTTATAGGCTTATACTTCATCTTTCTGACAAGCTCGACCACAAAAGCGACAAACTGCCTTGTGTTCTCCTCGTTGTAATTCATATGGCTTTCGAACACGGCAAGGACATTGAAATATTTGCCGAAATCCACATCGGAACTGGACAGCTTGAGGAATGTGTCAAAATCGCCTATAAGAATTACCTTGAGATCAATCTTTACAGGCTGAGGTTTTATTGATGCACCTATACTGCTGTATGGGCCGGGAAGCGGCTGTATCTGAAGCTCTCCATTTTTGAGTGTCCGCTTAAGATAATCCCAGGATTCGTCCAGGGTAAGGTCGTCTGCACTTATTACTAAAAAGCCGCCCGATGCCTTGAGAAGGGAACCCCCTTTTACAAACAGATAGCTGCTCTTGGTCTCGCCGCCCTGGGGCTCGGGTCTGTATTCTATGGAGCCGAAAAGGTTGGTGTAGGACGGGTGTGTCTCGTATATCACAGGGCAGTTAAGGGTCTTGGAGTTGTCCACCAGGACATTGACATCGTAACGGGACAGGCCGCATTCAATTTTTATTCTTTCAGAATCATCGGGATTCTCGGTGAAAAAGATATCAAGGTGCTCAAGTATATCCTTCTTAAGGTCGTCCAGATAATCGTTTACCTCTTTATCCTTGAATTCCTGCCGTATTTTCTCAAGGCATGATTCAATGAACGGAGCGGCATGCTTTTTCTTAAGTTCGTCAATCTTCTCGTCCAGGGCTGCTGCATTTATCTGAATTTTTCTAAGCACGTCGTCGAACTTATCCATATGGCGGTAGTATCTGGTGCGCCAGCTTTCGTATTCCTTCTTGGTTATCTTCTTCTGGTTCATCATATCCCGAAGCTCATCCAGCGATACCGGATTGCCTTCGAATACAGGGTAGAGCTCTGGTCCCTGCTCAGGATCGTCCTTGGGTCTTACAAGCTCAAAATGATCCTTGTTCAGCCTGGCCTCGAAATCGTCTCTAAGCTTGTTGTCCTCGGTCTCGTGGAAGTTGAAAATCTCGGTCTTCTCGCTTTTGAACACCTTGTTCTCGGTCTGGATGCGGAGCTTCTTCCTTGCAAGTGTTATGAAACTCTTTACCGCTTCCTTGAACTCTATTCCTTTTCCCTTTGGAAAGTAGATGATGTTAGGAGAGTCAGGATCTGAGAAATTGCACACACATGCCACATCTTTAAGAGGCCGTCTGTTCTTATATTTAGTAAGGACTTTCCGTACAGTGGAACGCTTTCCTGTTCCAGAAGCTCCTATGACAAAAATGTTGTATCCTTTTGCATTGATTCCTATGCCGAACTGCAGTGCCTTGAGTGCACGCGGCTGACCTATCACCTTAGATTCTAATTTTGTTTTTCTGTATTCCTGAATTTTCTCAATTGGGACAGAATAGTCCAGATCTTTTGCTTTTAATTCCATAGGATAATTACATAGGAATGAATGTTTGTTGTCAAGAATAAATTAATAATATATAATAAAAATATGACAATTAATGAGCTTGATTCCTATTTCAGGAGCTTTCTTTCTATTGATGAACTGACTGGCACCGATGCCTCGCTAAATGGTGTGCAGGTGGAGAATAGCGCCGATATAAATTGCATTGCATTTGCAGTGGATGCCTGCATGGAGTCTTTCAGGAGGGCAAAGGAAGCTGGAGCCCAGATGGTGTTTGTCCATCATGGCCTTTTCTGGGGGCATGAGAAGAGCATTACCGGCACCCACTACCAGCGGCTTAAGTTCCTCCTTGAGAACAACATAGCTCTTTATGCAGCTCATCTGCCGCTTGATATACATCCTCTTATTGGAAACAATGTTGCTTTGGCACGGAAAGCAGGGCTTACCGATTTAAAGCCTTTTGGCGAGTACCATGGAATAAAGGTGGGGGTCAAGGGCAGGTTCCAGAACCCTGTGACAGCAGCTCAGGTGCTTGAGTGCCTGGGCTACGACAGAGCCGAGCTTTTAGCCTGCCTTGACTTTGGCAAGGATAAGAATATTACCGGTGCTGTCATAACAGGGGGCGGCGAGAGCGACGTGGATGCTGCCATAGATGAGGATGTGGACCTGTATATAACAGGCGATGCATCGCACACTGTCTACCACACCTGCCTGGAGAACAGGATAAATATGATTTCTGCAGGGCATTACCGCACCGAGGTGTACGGGGTACAGAATGTGGCAGATAAAGTTTCCGAGGATCTGGGGCTTAAGACTGTTTTCATCGATATCCCCACAGGGCTGTGACAATGGAAAATAGCGACAGACGGTTGCCGTTTATCCTGACACTGGCAGTAGTACTCTTGGACCAGCTGACTAAGTGGCTTATAACTGTGTTTATTCCTATACATGGAATTGGAGCCAGCTTTATGGGAGGTTTCTTCCGCATAATCCATGCCCGCAACACTGCCATAGCTTTCAGCATTGGAACAGATATGCCGCAGGCGCTTAAAATAATTTTGTTCTCGGCAGTTCCTCTTATAGTCTTAGGCGTTATTGCGTTTTATCTGCTGAAGACCGATTCCCTTACCAAGCTTCAGCGCTGGGCAGCCTGCGGAATTCTGGGCGGCGGTGCAGGAAACCTGGTGGACCGCATCTTCCGGCCGCTGGGTGTTGTCGATTTTCTGGATGTGAAATTCTACGGTCTTTTCGGCCTTGACCGCTGGCCAACCTTCAATGTGGCCGATGCCGCCATTGTGGTTTGCGGTTTTCTGCTGGTGATTTCTTTTTTCAATTCTAAAAAAATATCGTAAAAATTTGTAAAAAGTTGATTTTTCTGTTGACACAATAGCCCTTTTTGTGCAAATGTTCTGCAAATACTAACGGAGGGAATTATGACAGAAAAATTCGAAGCTGAGATGAGGAAATCACTTTTGACCTTAAAGCAGGAACTTATGGACAATATTAATTCGCAGAACAATTCCTTCCATTCCCTCGTCTCCAGCGCAGATCCCAAGGATGATGTGGATATTGCTTCCGATGTCATTGACCGCGAGATGCTTGAGAGCATGAGCAGCCAGGACCTGAATAAGCTTAGGAGCATAGATGCGGCTTTATCCCGGCTGAACGCAAAACGGTTTGGAATCTGCATGAAATGCGGAAAGAAAATTTCTGAGGCACGGCTCAGGGCCTTGCCTTATGCTGTGCTCTGCATAGAGTGCCAGAACAACGACGAAAGATAACTGTGTCACCCTGAACTTGTTTCAGGGTGACAGCTTAAGCTTTCGGGGTTTCTGTATTCTTTTTTGCAAAGTTGACAGCCAGGGTCCTGCCCCGGTAAACCTTTGAGGTAAGGCTGTCCAAAACCTTCTGCACATTAGGTTCTGCCACATCAACAAACGAATAGTTGTCATGCACTCTTATCTGTCCGATTTCGGAGCTGTCAATCTCGGCGCTTGCAGTTATAAAGCGGATTAGAGCCTGTGGGTTCAAACCCCGTGTGCGTCCTATGTTGAAGAACAGAGTCTTGTAATCTTTATCTGCCCTGTTCTGGCTTGGAGCGTGTGCAGGTTTTGTATTTGTGACAAAAAGCTTGAAAAGGTATGCGCTGAAATATCCCCGCATGGTGAAAGGAACATTTCTCTTGACCAGCTTCTTGAACTGGTTCATCTCTTCGGCAGCCTCTTCTTCTTTGATATTTTTGACCATCTTCTTTATAATTTCTGCGTATTTACTTTCCTGGTCTGCACTGAATTCCATTTTTTCCTCCTGTCGTTCTGCTGTGCTGCTCTTGATTCCCCTGTCGCTGTAAATAATCTGGGGATCAATGTCTACCAGAAGGTGGTGAAAAATAGGTATCATTTCTCTGTCTTTAGTGAAGACCCAGTAACGGGTCAGCACGGAAAACGCTGAATGGATGTACTCGATATCGTTCGAGAAGCCGTTGTACTGTTCATCTCCGCAGTCAATGATACAGGTCAAAATAGAGCTCAGGTCAAAACTGCCCAGCCTTATATGATCTATAATCTTGCCTGGTGTAGAGATCAGGATGTCCGGTTTTTTCTCAAGGACAGCAAGCTCTCCTTTTGTATTATTCTCCTCAAGGAAGGCTACCACCGAAACTTTTTCGGCTCCTTCCCGGCAGAACAGATTATACTGTTCTGATACTTTCTTTACGTCTTCCACAGATGGAACAATAACTATAATTTTTAGTCCGGGGTCGGTATCATCCAGGTTGATGATGGAGGGGATGATGTAACTTACAGTCTT
The DNA here is from genome assembly GCA_017446885.1 of Spirochaetia bacterium. Taxonomy (GTDB): domain Bacteria; phylum Spirochaetota; class Spirochaetia; order CADAEX01; family CADAEX01; genus CADAEX01. The sequence continues at coordinate 104,619 of JAFSOR010000028.1, forward strand.
TCCTGCATTAATTCCAGTTTCTGCAATTATACTTTCGCCATCCAAGGCCAAAGGTATAATCGACTTCTGGAGAAACGTAAGATCGCTAAAGCCCCCATTGTGTAGTACCTGGAGAATCCTCTGCTCCCTGTTAACCATTGTGTCCTTCTGTAATATTTCTATTTATAAGATAAAATGAGAAAAGGGAAATGTCAATATTCTAATGGGGCTTGTCATATAGGAAATAAAGTGTTATTCTGTTTTTGTCTTCGGGGCAGGGAGAATTTCCCTACCGGCTGTGAGCGTTTTATGCGTAAGCCAGCGAGCCTTTCTTGGGGCATGATACGGTGCGATTCCGTAGCCGACAGTATAGTCTGGAAGAGAGAAGATTTTCCGCTATTTACCCCGGGACAGGGGTTTTTTTATGCCTGAACAGCAGTTTATGAGACATGCCATTGCACTGGCGCTTAAAGGAGAGGGGAAAACCCGCCCAAATCCTTTGGTTGGTGCTGTGATTGTAAAAGATGGCAGAATCATAGGAGAAGGGTACCACACAAAGTATGGCAGCCTGCACGCAGAGCGCGAGGCTTTGGCCGACTGCCGGCGCAGGGGAGAAAGCCCCCTGGGTGCCGATATGTATGTTACTCTTGAGCCCTGCTGCCACACCGGCAAGCAGCCCCCCTGCACCGAGGCCCTTGCAGAATCTGGTATAGGCTGTGTCTTTGTGGGGTCCGAGGACCCGAATCCACTGGTTGCAGGAAAGGGGATTAAGTTCCTTAGGCAGCATGGTATCCAGGTACAGACCGGTTTTTTAAAGGCAGAGTGCGATGCTTTAAACCCCATATTTTTTCATTACATTGCTGCTGGCAAACCATATGTGGCCTTGAAATATGCCATGACTGCCGACGGCCGTATAGCAACTGTAACCGGAGCTTCCAAGTGGATAACAGGCGAGGCTGCCCGGAACCATGTTCACAAGCTTAGAAACCGTTATGCATCTATTCTGGTAGGAATAAATACAGTGCTGCGTGATGACCCGCTTTTAAACTGCCGTATTCCCGGTGGTGTAAACCCGCTCCGTATAGTGCTGGACTCAGCTTTGCGCATTCCGCCCTCGAGCCATCTGGTGCAGAGTGCAAAGGAGATTCCGCTTATGGTGGTGTGCTCTGATTCCAAGATTAATGGAGCAGCAGACAAGAAGAAGGCGCTTGAGGCAGCAGGGGCCGAGGTGCTTCCATTGGACAGCCCCGATGGCAGACCGGATTTTAAGGCACTGGTTGCAGAGCTGGGAAAACGCAGCATAGACAGCCTTCTTATAGAGGGGGGCAGCCAGGTGCACTACAGCGCTCTTAAGGCAGGTGTTGTCAGCCATATCTACAGCTATGTGGCACCAAAGATTTTTGGCGGAACATCTGCCCCCGGCCCAGTTGGCGGCTACGGTGCCGATGCAGTATCCGATGCATTTGTGCTGCACCTGGCAGGGATACAGCAGCTTGGAGATGATATCCTGATTGAATACGAGGTTGAGGATGTTTACAGGAATAATTGAGGAGACAGGAACAGTACGCAGCGTTTCCCTTTTAGGGGATTCAGGCACAATCCAGATAGGTGCAGACCTGATTCTTGGTGGAACACGGCCTGGCGACAGTATTGCAGTAAACGGCGTGTGCCTTACTGTAACTTCTATATTTGATAAAAGTTTTACAGCCGATGTTATGGCCGAAACCCTGCGCCGGAGCAACCTGGGGCAGCTTAGGACAGGCGACCAGGTGAACCTTGAGCGGGCAATGAGCGCCGAAGGCAGGTTCGGAGGGCATATAGTAAGCGGCCACATAGACGGCACCGGCACCATATCTTTTATGGAGAAAGAGGGGAATGCCACCTGGGTATATATCCGCACCTCTGCCGGAATACTGGCGCTGATTGTGGAGAAAGGCTCCATTGCCATAGACGGCATAAGCCTGACCGTGGCAAAAGTTGGCTTAGAAGATTTCGCCGTATCAATCATACCGCACACCAGTTCCCATACCACCCTTTTGAAAAAGAAAGCCGGTGATGTTGTGAACCTGGAAAACGATATTGTAGGAAAATATGTGCAGCGCCTTCTGGGTCTGCCCCAGAGCGAGCCTATGCACAAAAGCAGGATAACAGAGGAGTTTTTAAGGGAAAATGGATTTTAAGTACAACACGATAGAAGAGGCCCTTGATGAGCTTCGTAACGGAAGGATAATCCTGGTGACCGACGACCCGGACCGGGAGAACGAAGGAGACATGATATGTGCGGCAGAGTTTGCCACCCAGGCCAATGTCAACTTTATGGCAACATATGCAAAGGGGCTTTTATGCACCCCTATGAGTGCAGCCCTGGCTACCAAGCTGGGACTGCCGCCGATGGTGTCGGAGAACACCGACAACCACGAGACAGCATTCACAGTCTCTATAGACCATAAAAGCACCACTACCGGAATCTCGGCGGCAGAGCGCTCCATAACAGCACTCCAGTGCGTGAACGACGCTTCCACACCTTTGGATTTCCGCAGGCCTGGACACATGTTCCCCCTTACTGCAAGGCGGGGCGGTGTACTGGTGCGCAACGGCCACACCGAGGCCACAGTTGACCTGTGCCGTCTGGCAGGGCTTAAGGAGTGCGGCCTGTGCTGCGAAGTTATGGACGACGACGGCACCATGATGCGCACCCCAAAGCTGTGGAAGCTGGCCGAGAAATATAGCCTCAAGTTCATAACAATCAAGGAGCTGCAGGACTACTGCCGCATTCACGAGAAGCATGTCATACGCGAGGCCAAGGCAAAGCTGCCTACAGATTACGGAGATTTCGATATCTACGGCTATGTCAACGACATAACAGGCGAGAACCACATTGCACTTTTAAAGGGCGACATTGGCGACGGCGAGAATGTGCTGTGCCGTGTCCATTCCGAGTGCATGACAGGCGATGTGTTCGGTTCCAAACGGTGCGACTGTGGGCAGCAGCTCCATAAGGCTATGGAGCTTATACAGCAGGAAGGACGCGGCGTTTTGCTCTACATGCGGCAGGAGGGCCGGGGAATAGGGCTTATCAACAAGCTCAAGACCTATGTCCTCCAGGAGCAGGGGTGCGACACTGTAGAGGCCAACATAAAGCTGGGTTTCCAGCCTGACCTGCGGGAGTATTGGATCGGGGCCCAGATACTCAGGGATCTTGGAATAAAATCACTCCGTCTTATGACCAACAACCCTAACAAGGTATATGGTCTTGACGGTTTTGGTCTGCGGGTTGCCCAGCGGGTTCCCATAGAGGTGGAACCCCAGCAGTACGACCGCTTCTATCTGCAGACCAAGAAAGATAAGATGGGACATATTTTTACAAAATTCTAAACTATACAAGCGAGGTATAAGATGAAACTGTTTGAAGGAAAACTGGTTGCTCCGGAGGGAATGAAGGTTGCTATAGTAGCTTCCCGTTTCAACGAGATTATTGTGAAGAAGCTTCTGGATGGAGCTGTGGACGGTCTGGTGCGCCATGGTGTAAAGGATGACAACATCACCGCAGTATGGGTTCCAGGTGCATTCGAAATCCCCGTTATCGCCGACAGGCTTGCATCGAGCGGCAAGTACGACGCAGTTATAGCAGTAGGTGCAGTTATCCGCGGCGCAACAAGCCACTACGACTATGTGTGCAACGAGGTATCCAAGGGTGTGGCTCAGGTAGGGCTTAAGAACGGCATCCCTGTGCTGTTTGGAATAATTACCACCGAGAATATCGAGCAGGCTATCGAGCGGGCTGGCTCCAAGGCTGGAAACAAGGGCTATGACTGTGCTCTTTCCGCTGTGGAGATGGTCAATCTGATGAAAAAGCTCTGAATAAAAAAAGGGGTGCTTGAAAAAGCACCCCGTCGGGAGCGAAGGGGCTTGAACCCTCGATCTCCGGCTTGACAGGCCGGCGCGATAAACCAGCTTCGCCACGCCCCCTACTGACAAACAAGAATATATCAATTATTCATTCGTAGTGTCAATAAGGGTTTGAATATTTTTTATATGGCAATGTGCTGGAATTGACACGCACTATCCCACATGGTAAAATAAAGCATTATGGCAGAAAAAGAAAAACAACTTGAGAAAATGACAGCAGAACGGGAAAAGAAGAACAGCCAGCATCCTTGGCTCTACCTTTTTTCTGTTATTCTTCTTATAGTAATTGCAGTGACATTTGTCGGAGCTCCTGTTGTAGGCGACGCAGTCCGCGGCACAACCAGCTCCATCTCTTTCGGAAAGTATGGGAAAGAGGATATTGAGTTCTCCCAGAACGGATATTTTGCTCAGCAGAGAGAAATCCTGGGACAGCAGATCAACCCCAATGGCGACAGCCAGAGCTGGAAATGGGATCTGTACCGTGTATGGCGCGGTGCTTTTGAGCGCACAGTTGTTCATGTAGGAATCCTGTCCGAGGTTAAGTCGAACAAGACCTATATATCCCAGGAACAGTTGAACAAGCTTATCATCGAGCACGGCCCGTACCAGAGCAACGGCGAGTTTGATGTTGAGTTGTATCAGAACACCCCTTCTTATAAAAGAGAAGAGTTCCGCAAGGACTTTAAGGAGAACCTGCTTAAAGAGTATTACCTTTCCGATTATCTCTATGGACAGAAAACTGCCGATGCCGAGAAAGAGTATACCTACGGCCTTATGAAGAATCAGCGCAGCTTCCATCTGGTGTTCTTCCCTATGGACAGAATCCCCGATGAAGAGCTTACAGCATATGCACAGCAGAACTTGAAGAACTTCAAGCGTATAGGCCTTAGCAAGATAACACTTTCAAGCGAGAGCGATGCCAAGAAAGTGCTTAAAATGGTTCAGGATGACCCTGAATCCTTTGCCGAGACAGCAAAGGCTCAGTCTACCGATGTATTCGCAGAGGGCGGCGGTGTTATGGGAACATCTTACAGCTACGAGCTTAAATCTGAATTCAGCGATGCCGACCTTGATAAGATTCTTGCCCTGGCCCAGGGTGCTGTTTCCGACATAATCAAGTCTGGAAACGACTATGTAATATACCGCTGTACCGCAGCTGCAACCGATCCTGACCTGACATCTGCCGACACAATCCGTGCCATAAAGAACTATGTGAACCGCTATGAGCGTGGCTTTGTAGAGGATAAGGCTGTGACTGTTGCCGACACATTCATAAAGAATGCACAGGCCGAAGGGATTTATTCTGCAGCATCCAAGGCTGGTGTTTCTGTATATACAACCGAGCCGTTCTGCGTCAACTACGGCGCAATCAACTACTTCAGCCAGGTAAGGGTGGAGCAGGGCGAACTGGATCTTTCCGGTGCCATGTACAGCAAGGATTTCTTTATCCAGGCATTCTCCATCAAAGGTGTGGAGTATTCCAAGCCTATAATCCTGAACAACGGCGTTGCAGTGCTTCAGCTTGCCGAAGAATCCACAAGGGATGACATTGATGAGGCAGTGAAGCTGTATGGAACCCAGATTGACGGGCAGATTGCCGAGGGCGATATTATCAACTACTTCCTGACATCTGACAAACTTAAGGATAACTTCCACCAGACGTTCAGCAAGTATTTTACTTTTGATTAAAAATAAGCCCGCTGAAAAGCGGGTTTTTTTTAGCTTTTTTCAATATTACAGACTTTTACAGATATCTATCATCTTGCGGAAGGAGGACTCTTCCTTTTTCATTTCGCGGCTTCCACGGGTTATCTTGCACAGGCTCAATCCCAGGGTCTCGGCTATCTTGCGTTGGGTCATACCCTGATCCAAAAGCCGCACCAGGGCCCAGCGGGCAGCAACTGCATTATATTCCTGAGGTGTCAGAAGAGCCTTTAGAAAATCTCTAAGAAGTTCTCTGTCATTTACTGTTGCCAGGGTTTTTGCCAGTTCAGCCATGGACTGTTCAAGGATTATTTCTTTGTCTTCCATAAACTTATTATACCAGAATTTTTGAAAAATGCTCAACCAGGAGCTCGACCACTGCTTTGGCACTTGAGTTCATGATCTTGCAGCCGGCCGCCTTCTTATGACCGCCGCCACCCAACATTGCTGCTGCTGCTCCCAGGTCGATATTGTCGCACCGGGTTCGGAGTCCTACAGAGACTTTGTCTTTAGAATCCTCTTTGACCGATGCCACCACCTGCACCCCTTCGGTTGCCAGAAGGAGCATGTACACAGTATCTATATCCCTGCATTCCCGGGGAGTTGTCCTGTAATCATCAAGAGTTTCCCAGGTTATCATAAGCCTGCCGTCCAGATATCGGGTGGCCCGCCCCAGGGATTGTGATATAAGCTTTAGGGTGTCGGCTTTTTTGTTGCCGTTTACATCGTAGTAAATTCTGTTGGTTGAAGCGCCAAGGTCTGAAAGTTTTGCAGCTGTCCTAAAGGCTTTTGCCCCAGTTTCTGTAAGATGAATGAAAAATCCTGTGTCGGTGCACAGCCCCAGCATAAGAAGTTCGGCCACTTCCTTCGAGGGCTTTTCTCCCATAGCTTCTATCAAATCCAGAATAGGCATGGTGCATGATGATGCCTGTGGGACAACATGGCGGAAGTCGCCGAATTCGGTGCCCGATGAATGGTGGTCTATCACAATGACAGGGAACCGGTCTAGGCCTTCATCCTCGAATCCGGTCCTGTCGGGAGTGGAGCAGTCCACAATAATTACAACACCATCTTTGTCGCAGGGGGCAAAGGTTTCTGAAAACTGACTCCTAAAGCGCTGGATCTCCAGACGCTCGAACTTTCCTTTGGAATAGACAAAAGCCTTTTTCCCCAGCTGCTTTAGAAACAGGGCCAGGCCCAGCTGGCTGCCCACACAGTCGCCATCTGGGTCGGTATGACCAAAGATGTAGAAAGTGCTGTGTTTTTTTATCTCCTGGATAATTTTTTCCATAATATATAATTGCTTCTTACCGCTCTTCTATCGGGATATAAGGCTTTTTAGGTGCCACAACACGGTATGCAGGTCTTATAAGCTTGCCTCCGCTTACCAGTTCCTCTATGCGGTGGGCAGACCAGCCGGCCACCCGTGCCATTGCAAAGAGCGGTGTGTACAGAGCTGTCGGTATGTTCAGCATCTTGTATACAAAGCCCGAGTAGAAGTCCACGTTAACGCTGCTGCTTCTGACATTCTTTCCTTCAGCCTGCATTGCCTCGGGGATAAGGCGCTCCACAGTATTGTAAAGGTTGAACTCGTCATCATAGCCCTTGGCGGCGGCAAGTTCGGCAGCCTTTGCCTTAAGTAGCACGGCCCTTGGGTCGGAAAGGGTGTATATCGCATGGCCGAAACCGTAGACTATTCCAGTCCGGTCAAAAGCTTCCTTTCTAAGTATTTTGCGCAGGTAGTCAATAAGCTGTCCCTCGTCTTTCCAGTTCGGGACATTTTCCATTATATCTTCCATCATCCGCTTAACTTTCTTGTTGGCACCGCCATGGAGAGGGCCTTTCATGGAGCAGAGGGCTGCCGCTATTGCGGCGTAGGTGTCGGTCTGAGCCGATGTGACCACATGGTTTGTGAATGTGGAGTTGTTACCGCCGCCGTGTTCTGCATGCAGGATAAGGGCGATATCCAGGACCGATGCCTCAAGCTCGGTGTACTTGGTGTCGGGTCTGATCATGCGCAGGAAGTTGGCAGCTGTCCCGATCTTGGGTGCCGGAGCGTGCAGGAACAGGCTTTTGCCGTCGTGGTAGTGGGCCTTTGCCTGGTAGCCGTAGGCAATCATGGTTGGAAACCGTGCTATAAGCTCTATGCACTGCCTGAGCACATTGTCTATAGAGACATCGTCGGCATTGGAGTCGTAGGAATAAGATACCAGCACGCTCCGGGCCAGTTTGTTCATAACATCGCGGCTGGGTGCCTTGAGTATCATGTCCTCGGCAAAGCCGGCTGGCAGCTGACGGCAGCTGTCAAGTACAGTGTTGAACTCTGCAAGCTCGTCTGATGTTGGAAGCTTTCCAAAAAGAAGGAAGAAAGCTGTCTCTTCAAAGCCATGCCGGTTTTCCTTTATGGCATTGGAGACCAGGTCGTTTATAAGGACACCCCGGTAGGTGAGCCTTCCTTCGTCCGGCACCAGGGTACCTTCATCAAATATATATCCATGGGCATCACCTATCTGCGAAAGCCCCACCACCACTCCAGAGCCGTCTTCGTTCCTGAGGCCGCGCTTGGTGTTGTACTTCAAATAAAGTGCGGGATCTATGGAATTGTTGCGGATTGTTGTTTCTGTCATCTTGCTGATAAATGCTTCCATGGCTTCCTCCTGTTGCTATTTAAAGGTACATTATATGTGAAAAAATTCTTATAATCAAGCATTATTGTGAATTGAATATGAATAATTATATTTTAGTAATAACCGCCAGTTATCAAAATTATGAAATAAAATATCAAAGATACAAATTGCCTGCCCTTGAACAAAATCAGTTAATTGAGTAAACTTTAGCCAAATAATAAAAATTTTACCGGAAACGTTGAGACGCAAGGTGAATTTAATAATTTTAGGAGGAGTAAAGTATGGATCGTAAACCCTTGATCCAGAGAAAGACTGGTATTTCTTACAAGACAGAAGAAAAAACAGTTCTTCGCGGTTTTGATGTACGCGAGCTCGCTAACGCTGGCTACACATTTATCGATGGACTGTACATTCTTTTCCAGGGCAGAATTCCTGCAGAGAATGAAAGAGCAATGCTCGACTACGAAGTTGCAGAATTCCTTGAGCACTCAATGTCACCTTCAGCAGCAGCTGCAATCGGCGTTATGAACGGACACCCAATGCTCCCAGCAGCAGTTGGTGCTTCTATCGCAACATTCGGTGGAGCTCACGGACCAGGAGCTCAGCACGGCTACATGATGAAAAAATACCTCGACAGAGCAGTTCTTGAGCACAAGACAGTTGAACAGGTTGCTGTAGAGTGTGTTGATGAGTACATGGATGCAGGTAGAGCAGTTATGGGAATGGGACAGCCACAGCACCTTGACGGCGACCCAAGAGCAGAACCGACACACCTGAAGCAGGAAGAGATCGGAGTTGTAGGTGTTTACCTGAAATTCCAGAGAGCTCTTGAGAAACACTTCTATGCAAGAAGATTTGCTGAAGGAAGATCCTATGTAGCAGTTAACATGATCGGTGCTGGTAACACAGCTCTCTCCGACATGGGATTCTCTCCAAACGCAGCTTGGACAATCGGATGCGTAACCAGAGGTTACAGCTGCTCCTGCCACGCCCTCTTCACACTGAAGAAAGGTAGAGCTTGGGGTGCATCCAGAAACGAACCAATGGTACAGATGCTTGACCTCTCCATGATCAAGTACATCGGACCAGAAGACAGAGAAGTTCCTCTTCAGTCAGAAAGAGAAGCTTATGCTATGAACGAACTTAAGACAGGAGAATTTAAAAAATGGGTGATCTGAAAGACGTTGCTGTAAACAGAATGACCGGAAAGGTATGCGATGAGAGAATCGCTCAGATGAAGCATGCAAAGAGAAGAGTTATTGGTAACCTCGGAAATCCAAACCTTCTTTTTGACTATACAAACAGAGAGATTGGTTGTCTCCCAGACGACAACAGAGCTCACTTCAAGTGGGTTTCTGAAGTTGCATACAAGAACATCCACAGAATCGTAACCAGAGGTTATGATACAACAGAGCTGGTAGAAGCTGGCTATGGTGTTTGCGATGTTCTGTTCATCGACTTCCAGGCTAGAATCCCTCTGGTAGAGGAGAGAAAAGTTCTCGATTATATCCTTCTCGTAGGACTTGAGGACGGACTTTCCAACCCAGCACTGGTTGCAAGACTGGTAGCTAGAGGAAAATCATACCTTACACAGGCTGCAGGTGCTTCTGTATTTGCATTCGGTGAGGCTTATGGTGCATTCAAGAACTTCGGTTACATGCTTGAGAAATACTACAACATGATTGCTGAGAAGGGAATCTCTGCTGCAGATGCAGCTGCTCTTTGTGTAGAAGAGTGCTATCACGAGGATCACTTCGGAATCGATGAGAAGTATGTAAAAGACCCAACTCCAAGAGATCTTTTGGCATATGCAGAGAAGACAATTGCCGGCAAGAAAGAGCTTAAGTATATCCCATTCCTGAAAGAAGTTGTTAAGGCTGCTCAGGCAAAGATCGGATATGTAGAGGCTGACTTCATGGCTGCTGCTACAGCTGCAATGATGGACCTTGACTTCACTCCAGATGCTGCATGGTGTATCATGGGTGTTACAAGAGCATTCTCAGCTGGCGCACACGTTTGCGAAGAGATTGAGAGAGAGTGCGAGAGAGACGGTTTCGATACATATGGCAAGACACTTACTCCAAAAGAGTGGTATGACGGCCCAACTGACAGACCAGTTCCATCCCTCGCTGAGAGAGGTGAGTTCAAGGGCGGTCAGGCTCAGACACCAGAAGAATGGAAGAAGATGTGGGACAGAAAGGCTAAAGAGCTCTCCGGTTCCGGATTTGCTATTGACTTCGTTCTTGACGACGCTAGAAAAGTTGTTCACGGAAAGAAGAAATGATGATGCAGGCCTCTCGGCTTGACTGATTTTAACCCCTGTCTTTACGGCAGGGGTCTATTCACGTAGGGAGACTACGGAAAAATCTTTATAAGGAGAAAAAAAATGGCTGTTGAAGAAAACATTGCTGAAATGTATGAACGCGGTAGAAAAGCTTTCGAGTGGATCGAGTTCAAGACACAGGAAGAAGTAGATGAACTTGTTGCTATCGTTGGATGGCAGTATCTCCAGAAGCAGGTTGCTGAAGAAGGCGCTAAGCTGGCTTATGAAGGCTCCGGAATGGGCGTTTACGCTGACAAGTACGGAAAAGCTGGTAAGGTTAGAGGTATCCTGTGGGATATGAAGGGTGCTAAGACTTGTGGCATCATCAAAGAGGATCCTATCAGAGGAATCACAACATATGCAAAGCCAATGGGCGTTGTTGCTAACGTATGTCCATGTACAAACCCATGTATCACAGCTGCATTCATCGGTCTTACACTTCTTAAGACAAGAAACGCTATGATCTGCTCACCACACCCAAGAACAAAGCTTGCTACAGTAAACGCAGTTAACTGGGGAAGAAAAGCTCTTAAGGCTGCTGGTGCTCCAGAGGACCTGTTCCAGGTAATCGCAGAGCCTTCCAACGAGAAGACAGTAGAGCTTATGCAGAAGTGCGACTTCGCAGTTGCAACTGGTGGAAAGGCACTTATCAAGGTTGTACACCTTGCAGGTACACCATCTGTTACAGTAGGTGCTGGTAACGTAAGAGCAATCGTAGACCCATCTGCAGACCTGGCTCATGCAGCACAGTGCATCGCAGCTTCCAAGTGCTACGACAACGCAACATCATGTTCTTCCGAGAACGCAGTTTCCATCCACGTAAGCATTTACGACAAGATGATGGAAGAGCTCAAGAAAGTAGGCGGATACCTGCTGGACGATGCAAGCAGAGAGAAACTCAGAGCTGCTATGTGGCCTGATGGACATACTCTTAACAGAGACATCGTTGCAAAACCAGTTCAGACAATCGCTAAGATTGCTGGAATCTCTGTACCAGAAGGAACAAAGTTCATCATGGTTAAGGGACAGAAGATTGGTCCAGAAGATATGTTCTCAAACGAAAAGCTTTCTCTTATCCTCACAGTATGGACATGGGAAGATTTCGAGACAGAAATCCACGATCTCAAGAAGAACCTGTACTTCTCCGGTGTTGGTCACAGCTGCGCACTTCATTCAACAAAGCCAGAGCAGTGGTACAGACTTGCTGAGTTCATTCCTACAGGCCGTGTAAACATCAATATGCCTAACACAGTTGTTAACTCCGGTAGCTGGTTCGCTGGCCAGGAATTCACAACAACAATCGGCTGCGGAACATGGACAGGAAACAGCCACTCTGACAACATCAACTTCAGACACTTCATCAACACAACAAGACTTGCTGTTCCAAGAGCATGGTATGTTGCAACAGACGACGAAGTATTCGGAAAGTATCTTGCAAAGGCTAAGAAACTTATCGGCGACGACAGAGTTGATATGCCACACAAGCCAGCTTACCTTGACTGATTTGTCTAAGCTTATAGGGCTCCCGACCGGGAGCCTTTTTTTTAAGGAGGGAATATGATTAAAGCATTGGTTTTTGATTTTGTGCAGACACTTGGCGATGCAGCAAGCGGATATAAGGATGGCGAGAAAAATGCCCAGAACAAGCTTATCGAGGCACTGGGGATAACCGACACCGAAACCTTTATGACCCATTTCCGCGAGATAAGGAAAAAACATTTCCTGGCTGCCGACTTTGACCGCAAGAACCAGTGGCGCGAGCTTCAGGCCATATATGGAAAAGAGCTTGGCGAATCTTTCCTTAGCAAGCTTGCAGACGAGTACTGGCAGTTTGTAATAGATGCCATGAAACTTTTCCCCGAGGCAGAGGAAGTAATCATAGACCTTAAGAAAAAATACAAGCTGGGCCTTATCTGCAACTCACAGCGGGACGGCTCCACCAGAGCCCTGCAGAGCCCCGAGTTCGAGCGCGCCTGCAAGTACTTTGACAGCTATATCCTTTCCGGCACCGACGGAATCCCTGCAAAACCAGATCCTGCGCCATTCAAGATGATGCTTGATAATCTGGGTGTGACAGCCGACGAGGTTATCTACATAGGCGACGACTATAGGGTGGACATAGAAGGTGCCCATGGCGCTGGAATCAAGTGCATATGGCTTAAGCACTATTCTGTAAAGCGCAACTGGCCCGAGAACACTCTGGGAGTGCCCGAGATTACCGACCTTAAGCAGCTGGCAGGGCACGAGCTTTTAAAGTAATCTAAAAATAACAAAATATAACATTCAATTCCTCTTGACTATAAAATAGAGTAAATATATCATAAATAATAGTTATGAATTTATATCACTTAAAAACTTTTTATTTTACAGCCAAGTACAAGAGCCTTACCAAGGCGGCTGAGTTCCTTTGCATTACCCAGCCGGCTGTAACCAAGCAGATCAAGCAGCTGCAGAGCCACTACAACCTCAAGTTCCTCGATATCATTGGCAAAAAAGTGATTCTGACCGATGCAGGGCTTAACCTCTACACCATTGCAGAGCGGATTTTTGACATGGAGTCCCAGGCCGAAGAGGCAATAAAGGATTTCCAGGAGTACAACAAGGGCAAGATAAGCATTCTGGCTTCCGAAAGCTTCGGATCTTACCACATTCCTTACATCATACGCGATTTCAAGCAGACACGCCCCGAGATAAGTATCTCTATCCAGACAGCCACAAACAAGGATATCATCGAGAGCATATCAGAACTTAAAGAGGATATCGGATTTATCTCTGCCCCGGTGCAGAACCCCAAGATTTCTGTGCACGAGATACTGGAAGATGAGATTGTGCTGGTGGCAAGCCCGAATTGCAGGTTCACAAGCACAAAAGAGCTTAACCTTATGGACCTTGAGGGAAAAGAGATAATTATGCACGAGCAGGGTTCTGTAATCCGCAAGGTTGTAGATGCCTTCCTTAAGAAGAACAAGATAAATATGTGCATGAAGTACGAGATTTCCAACAGCGAGGCAATAAAGAAGCTGGTAGAGAACAACATGGGAATGGCATTCCTGACCAAGAGCATTGTCCACAAGGAGCTTAAAAGCGGTGAGCTTATAGCTATCCCTGTTCCGGATAAGAACTTCAGGCGCAAATACTACATGATTTACCACAGCGAGAAATATTTCTCCAAACCGCTTAAAGATTTCCGCGACCTTATAATGAGGTGGGCCGACATATACCCTACTGTTTCAGGCTGACATGGAACTTTTTCCCATAGTAGAACATATAAAGAATGCCGGTTCATTTGCACTCGATGCCCAGGGCAGCGCAGTACGCTCGTTCAAGTCGGACGGCTCGGTTGTGACAGCTGTGGATTTAGCCATAAATAATGCGATTACAAACACTATTCAGGAATACTATCCAGGAGTCAATATAATTGCAGAAGAAGCCTCTTCCAGCATCTATAACCCGGAGTGCGAATATACCTTTGCCCTGGACCCGCTGGATGGCACCGACACCTACAGCATGGGCATGCCTGGCTGGAGCATTGCGCTGGGGCTTCTGCGCAACTTGGAGCCTGTAGGCGGCATTCTCTATGCACCGAGCTGGGGAATAGGCCCTGGGAGCCTTCTGGTTGCCGAGGAAGATGGCCGCGTTACACTTAACGGAAGAGCTTTAAAGCTGGAAAAAAATACTGCATATCCGCTTCAGGTCATGGCTCCATCCACAGCTCACCGCTACTTCGATTTCTCAGGCTTTCCGGGCAAGGTGCGAAACTCAGGTTCCTCAATAATAAGCATGGCAGCCATCATCCTGCATTCGCAGATAAGCGGTGCCCTTATAAACAACAGCTTTATATGGGATATTGCCGCATCCCACGCTATAATAAGAAAGCTTGGTTTTGACCTTGAATATATGAATGGAAAAAAGATAGAATACAAAGAACTTGTGGACCGGAGCGCCTTGAGGGATTATGCTGTGTGTGGCACTCCTGAGGCAGTAAAGGCAATCCGCGATCATTTTATTTATAGATAACATCAGCATTACGAGGACAATTATGGAAGATAAGTGTTGTTGCAATGGGAATCTGACAGAAGCAAAAGAGGTTGTCGCAGAAATTGGCGGGACCAAGGACAGGATTATTCCGCTTTTGCAGGAAATTCAGAGGAGGCGTGGATACCTGGCCGAGGATCTTGTGAATGCAGTGGCTGAGGTTACAGGAATAAAACCGGCAGAATTCTTCAGTGTTGGAACCTTCTACTCTCAGTTCCGGTTTACCCCCCTTGGAAAAAATATAGTCAAGATGTGCAAAGGAACAGCCTGCTTCGTGGCTGGTGCCGATCCTCTTATAGAGGCGGCAGAAAGCTACCTGGGCATAAAGAGCGGCCAGACCACACCTGATGGCCTGTTCACCTTGGAGATAGTCTCATGTCTGGGCTGCTGTTCTCTTGCCCCTGTAGTAATGATAAACGGCAAAGTCTATGGAAAGATGACCAGAACCCGACTTACACAGCTTTTGGAGGAGTACCGCAAATGAATACAGACATTATAGTTGGACTTGGTTCCTGCGGAATTGCATCCGGGGCTCAGGAAGTTTATGACTATTTCGAGAAAAACCTTGATACCAGCATTGCCCTTAAGAAGACATCATGTATAGGAATCTGTTTCCAGGAGCCTATAGTAGAGGTTGTGGCCGGCGGTGTAAAGACAGTGTTCGGCAAAGTAGATGTTGCATTTGCAGAAAAGATTCTTGATGGAGTTAAAAGCGGTAAATTGCCAGAAGCAAACCGCATTTTCGAGGACGAAGGAACCAACAGTTTTGTCGGGCCTCAGGTTAAGATTGCACTTAAGAACTGCGGCAAGATAGACCCCGAGAACATAGAAGACTACATTGCAACCGGCGGTTATGAGGGGATAAGAAAAGCGCTGACCATGACAGGCGACCAGGTTATAGACCTGCTTAAAGAATCGGGCCTAAAGGGGCGCGGCGGGGCAGGTTTTCTTACCGGTCAGAAGTGGGCATTCCTTAAAGGGGCCAAAGGAGACAAGAAATACCTTGTCTGCAATGCCGACGAAGGCGACCCCGGCGCATTCATGGACCGGGCAATTCTGGAGGGCGACCCCCACAGCGTTGTCGAAGGCATGCTTATAGGTGCCTGGGCAACAGGTGCCGACGAAGGCTACATCTACTGCCGCGCCGAGTATCCGCTTGCCCTTAAGCGTCTTAAGATTGCTATTGCTGAAGCCGAGAAACGGAACCTTTTGGGAAAAAACATCCTGGGTTCGGGCAAGAACTTTGTCCTCCATGTAAAGGAGGGAGCCGGTGCCTTTGTATGCGGCGAGGAGACAGCCCTTATAGCCTCCATCGAGGGCAAGCGGGGCATGCCCCACCTGCGTCCGCCGTTCCCTGCAGAATCGGGGGTAAATTCTAAACCTACAAACATAAATAACGTAGAGACCTATGCAAATGTGCCCCGCATTCTGGTGTCGGGTGCAGCATCGTTCAACAAATATTCATATGGCCAGAGCTTTGGAACCAAGGTTTTTGCCCTGGCAGGAAAAGTTAAGAGGGTAGGTCTGGTAGAGGTTCCAATGGGCCTTACAATCCGCGAGATTGTGGAGAAAATCGGCGGCGGCTCCTCCACCGGGCTTCCGCTGAAAGCTGTGCAGATGGGCGGCCCGGCAGGTGGCTGTATACCAGAAAGCCTTTTCGACACACCTATCGACTATGCATCTATCGGAGCCACCGGCGCCATAATGGGTTCGGGCGGTATGATAGTCATGGACTCATCTTCCTGCATGGTGGATGTGGCCAAATACTTCTTGCAGTTCACACAGGCCGAGTCCTGCGGTAAATGCACATTCTGCCGCATAGGGACCAAGCGTATGATGGAAATCTTGGAACGGATAACCCAGGGACAGGGAACTATGGAAGACCTGGCACTCCTTGAGGAACTGGCCGATGTTGTCGGCAAATCATCGCTCTGCGGTCTGGGGCAGCTTGCACCAAACCCGGTCAAGACCACACTCCGCTATTTCAAGGACGAATACATTGCCCACATAAAGGATAAAAAATGTCCTGCAGGTGTCTGCAAGAGCCTTATCACTATCGATATAGAAAAGGATAAGTGCAAAGGCTGCACTGCATGTTCCAAGGCGTGTCCGGTGCAGGCTATCACTGGCTCTGTAAAGAAGCCGCATGTCATCGACCCGGCAAAGTGCGTCCGGTGCAAGATGTGTATTGAGAAGTGTAAATTCGGGGCTATAAGGGTTATATGATATGAACAATGTAAATCTTAAAATAAACGGAATAGATGTTACAGTTCCTGAGGGAACCACAATACTTGATGCAGCCCGCAGGCTGGGCTTCGATATCCCGACCCTGTGCAATGCCCAGGGACTCCAGCCTTTTACCAGCTGCTTTGTATGTGCAGTAAAAGTGGAAGGAGGCAAAGGAAACTTTGTCCCATCCTGTGCCACCAAGGTGCGGGAAGGTATGGTTGTAACCGTTGAAGGAGGCGAGGTAGACAAGGCCCGCAAGATGTGCATAAACCTTCTGGTTTCAGACCACTGCGGCGACTGTATGCCACCCTGCCAGTCAGAATGCCCTGCAAATATCCCTATAAAGGATTTCATGGCTCTGGTTGCAGAAGGCAGGGAACTTGAGGCTGCCGACAAGATAAGGGAAAAGACACCATTTGCAGGGTGCCTTGGCCGTATATGCCCACGCCCGTGCGAAAGCCAGTGCCGCAGGACCAGGGTAGAGGAACCCATGTCTATCTGCTACATGAAGCGTTATATCGCAGATACCGAGAAAAAAGAAAAGGGTGGACCACACTTCCCATCACCAGCCCCAGATACAGGCAAGAAGGTGGCAATAATCGGTGCAGGCCCTGCCGGTATGGCAGCCGCCTACTACCTGGCACTTGCAGGGCATAAGGTGACAGTATTTGAATCCCACGCAAAGTCGGGCGGTATGCTCCGCTACGGTATTCCATACTACCGGCTGCCCGACTCTGTTCTAATGGATGAGTTCGGTGCCATCGAGAAGCTGGGAGTTGAAGTAAAGTACAACACCGCCATAGGTAAAGATATAAAGGCAAAGGAGCTTGAGAAAGACTTCGACGCCCTCTTAATCGCAACCGGTGCCCAAGGCTCATCATCCATGCGCATAGAAGGGGAGAAAAACCCAGGTATATACGCAGGTATCGAAGTTTTAGGCAAGGTTGCCGAAGGGGAAAAAGTTGACCTGGGAACCAAGACCTTTATAGTGGGCGGCGGCAATACAGCCATAGACGCAGCCCGCACCGCAGTGCGGCTGGGCTCCAAGGCCATCATCCTGTACCGCAGGACGCGGAGCGAGATGCCGGCCAGCGATTTCGAGATAGACGAGGCCCTGGCCGAGGGTGTGGAAATCCAGTACCTGACTGCTCCGCTTGCTGCGGAAAAGACAGATGATTGCCTTGCTCTCAAGTGCATAAGAATGCAGCTTGGAGAGCCGGACGCCTCGGGGCGTCGGAGCCCAGTGCCGGTAGAAGGCTCTGAGTTTACCGAAAAGTGTACTTCCATAATCGCTGCCATAGGCCAGCGTGTGATATCCGACTACCTTGCAGACCTGGGTATAGAGCTTACCAAGAAAGGGACAGTTGCAGCCGATGCCAGAACCCTTATGACAAGCCGACCTGGCATATTTGCAGCAGGCGACTGCCAGACCGGTGCAGACATTGCAGTACGGGCCGCCGCCGCTGGACGCAAGGCCGCATATTCCATAAACCAGTACTTGTCTGGTGAAGAAGTTACAGGCGAACCTGTCCTTTTCAACTCCTCTATGGGGCCTTTGAATGAAGTTCCAGAAGAGCTTTTTGAAGGAAAGGAGAAGGCTGAGCGCATAACCATGCCAGTAATAGATATGGACAAACGCAGGACCAGCTTCCAGGAGATAGAGACCGGCTTTACACCGGAGAAGGCAAGGAAAGAGGCAATGCGGTGCCTTAAGTGCGGCTGCGAGAAAGAGAAGGACTGCAAGCTCCGTGAATATGCAACCCGTTACGGCGCCGATGCAAACCTGTTCAAGGGCGAGCGCCGGGGCTATGACCGTGACGATTCCCATGACGATATCCGCATAGAGACAGGCAAGTGCATAAGCTGCGGTTCGTGCGTAAGGGCCTGTGCCGAGATAAAAGGGCTTACCATCCTGTCTTTCGACGGACGTGGTTTCAAGACCAGGATGCATGCTCCATTCGGGCACTCGCTGGTGGATACAAAGTGCGATGGCTGCGGCGAATGCGTAAGGGTGTGTCCGACCGGCGCAATCATGGGCAAAAAGTGATAATATTCTGGAAAGGTATTGTCAAAAACAGATAAACTTGATAATCTTTCAAGACGAGGTGAAGAAATGGCTAGAAGATGTGATTTATGTGGAAAAGGTGTAATGACCGGAAACAATGTAAGCCACGCACAGAATAAAACAAAGAGAGTATGGAAACCAAATCTTCTTAAGATGAGAACAATTATTGATGGAAAAATTATGACAGTAAAGATTTGTACATCATGCCTTAAGAGGGGATTCCTTACAAAGGCCTGAGTTTTATTATTTTTTCTGAAGGGGTTACCTCGTGTAACCCTTTTTTTTTCTAGGAGTAAAAAATGAGCGACAGACAACCTCCTTTCACTTACAGAGCTCCCCAGTTCAAGATGCCAAGCCGCAAGACCATCACCACCATAATTTTAGGTGTCCTTATTGTGGGAATGCTGTCAACCGGCATCTATCAGGTGGATCAGCGGGAAGAGGCAGTAATACTTCTGCTTGGAAAGTTCAACCGCATAACCGGCCCAGGACTTCATATGAAACTGCCATTCGGAATAGAGCGGAACTACAACGTGCCTACACAGGTGATACAGAATATGTCATTCGGTTTCAGGACCAACGAATATGGAGGAACCCAGACCAACGACTATCCAGACGAATCGGTAATGCTTACAGGCGACCTGAACATAGTGGATGTTGAGTGGATTATCCAGTACCGCATAACCGACCCCAGGGCATGGCTTTTCAACGTGCTGGAGAAAGAGAAGACTATACGCGATATATCCCAGTCCACACTTAACATGCTGGTGGGCGACCGCACTATCATGGATGTAATAGGCGAGGAGCGGAACAACATAGAGATGCAGGGTCAGGAGCTTATGAACAGCGTCCTTGGCAGCTACAACCTGGGCATAAACGTCATTGCTGTAAAACTGCGCAACATAGTTCCTCCGCGGGGCGAGGTCCAGGATGCCTTTGAAGATGTCACCAAGGCCCAGCAGGATATGAACCGCTTTATAAACGAAGGAAAAGAGGCCTACAATAACGAGATTCCTAAAGCCCGCGGCCAAGCCGACCAGATTGTGCAGGAGGCTATGGGTTACTCCAAGGAGCGGGTCAACCAGGCTCAGGGAGATGCTGCCCGTTTCAATTCTGTATACGAGGAGTATGCCAAGAGCAAGGATATAACCAAGACCCGCCTTTACATAGAGATGATAGAATCGGTGCTCAAGAATGGCAATGCCGGAGACCTGGTGGATAAGAACCTTGAGAACTTCCTGCCCCTTAAGAACATTCAGGGCAAAGGGGGTGCACAATGACAGCAAAGAACAATCCTAACAGCTTCAAGATTACTCTGGGGGCACTGATTGTGCTGGTATTCCTTTTTGTTGCCGCAGGCCCTATGTATATCCTTTCCGAGGGCGAGCAGGCCATAGTTGCCAGGTTCGGCCGTATCATAAAGACAGAATACAACGCAGGGCTCAAGTTCAAAGTTCCTATTGTGGACAAGGTGACCAAGTATCCTAAGAAGATAATGGCATGGGACGGCGAATCGCAGCGTATCCCGACCCGGGAAAAACTGTTTGTATGGGTTGATGCAACCGCACGGTGGAAGATTGTGGACCCTGCCAAGTTCTATGCTTCGGTAACCACCATAACAGCAGCACAGGGGCGCCTTAACGAGATTATCGAGTCGTCGCTCCGCACCATAATATCGCAGAACTTTTTGCGGGAAGTTGTCCGTAACTCCAATGTGATAAACGAGATTAAGCGGGAATCGGAACTTATGGTGGAAGGAGAGAGCATAGAGGATAGCATAGAGGAAGGGCTTGAGAACGGAGCCAAGAAGCAGGTGCTTAAGGATCCTTCGGGGCAGACCCAGACTATTGTAATCTACGATTCCATCGAGGTTGGACGTAACGCCCTGTCCGAGGAGATGCTGGTTGCAGCAAGCCGCCTGACCCCTGAGTTCGGAGTTGAGCTTATCGATATTATACTGCGGCAGATCAAGTATTCCGACGACCTTACAGAAAGCGTCTACAAGCGGATGATCAAGGACAGAAACCAGATAGCACAGGCTTACAGATCCTATGGAGAAGGAAAGAAGCTTGAATGGCTGGGCCGCCTTACAAACGAGCGGATGTCCATAATCTCCGAGGCCAACAAGAAGGCCAACGAGATAAAGGGACAGGCCGATGCCGAGGCTACTGCCATCTACGCCGATGCCTATTCCAAGGACGAGGAGTTCTTCGAGTTCTGGCGCCTTATGGAAAGCTACAAGGAGACAGTGCCTGCCTTTAACAAGATACTTTCCACAGGCATAGAGTACTTCAAGTATCTGGGCGATAAGAAACCGTAAGGAGAGGCCATGTCTTTGCCAAAAGTAGTTCTTAAGAAAGGGCGCGATATGCCGCTCAGGGGCGGACACCCATGGGTTTTCTCCGGTGCTATAGAGCGCGATGTGGACCGGAGCCTGAACCTGAGGGCAGGCTCACTTGTCGATGTATTTGCTTTTGACGGCACCCTGCTGGGCACCGGCACATATCATGGCCGTAACAGCATAAGGGTGCGCATGGTCAGCAGGGAGCACATCGACGGCTTTACCCAGGGCTTCTTTACCAGTCGCTTCAGGACACTCCTGAAGCAGAAGCGTGCGCTTCTGGAAGCCGGCACCACCGGCTTCCGGCTGGTGCATAGCGATGCCGACGGGTTCCCGGGCCTTATAGTGGATGTGTTCGGCAGCATTGCCGTGTTCCAGCTGGGGGCCGAGGACTTCGAGGAGGCCTCACCTTTAATCACGCAGGCACTGGTTGAGGTACTTTCTCCAAAGTGCGTGGTAAAACGCTATGACGAGCCTTCTCGCGCCCCTGAGGTGACTTTTGGGGAGAATATAGACAAGGCAGTTTTTTTCGAGAACAGCCTTAAGATGATAGCACTTTGCCAGAGCGGCCAGAAGACAGGTTTTTTCCTGGACCAGCGCTCTGCCCGGTTTGCCCTGCGCTCTTTGGCAAAGGGGAAAAAAGTGCTGGACCTTTTCTGCAACTCGGGCGGGTTCTCGCTTTCGGCAGCATCCGGCGGGGCAGTGCAGGTTACAGGTGTGGATGTCTCTGACAAGGCGCTGGGGCTTCTTAAAGAGATGGTGCGCCTTAATAAGATTTCCGAGAAAGATTGCAACATAAAGACTGTGAACCGGGATGTGTTCGAATACCTGGATATGGTACGCCCCGGCTCCTACGATATAATAGTGTGCGACCCGCCCGCCTTTGCCAAGAGCCACGATGCGGTTGAGCAGGCAAGGAAGGCCTATGTGCGGCTTAACAGGAAGTGCCTTGAGAAACTGGACAGCGGCAACATTCTTATAACCAGCTCCTGCTCGGGTGCTGTGACCATGGAAGATTTCAGGGACTGCGTCCGGATTGCCGCAGGGCAGAGCGGCCGTGATGTCCGCATTTTAGATGTCCTTTCACAGCCTGCCGACCACACCCTAAAGATGTCCTTTCCCGAGGGGCAGTACTTAAAGACTTTTATTTTACAGGTGCTGTGAGGCGATTATGGAAGATAGGAAAGAACTTTTTGACCAGTTCTGCAATATAATAGCAAAGCTCAGGGCTCCCGACGGATGCCCCTGGGACAGGAAACAGACTGCCGAAAGCATGCAGAAGAGCCTTTTAGAGGAAGCTCAGGAGGCTGTGGATGCCATAGCTGGCAAGGATGATGTCAACCTTTGCGAAGAGCTTGGCGATGTCATGCTGGTGGTTGCCATGATAACCCGGATCAAGGAAGAGGAAGGCAAGTTTGCTATGGCCGATGTATTAGCTGGGGTAAACGATAAGCTTATAAGGCGCCATCCCCACATCTTTGGCGATGCCAAAGCTTCTACACCCGAAGAGGTTCTCAAGCTCTGGAACCAGGTGAAGGCAGAGGAAAAGAAGAAAAAAAGTCAGAAATAATGATACCTTGTCGCAGAGCCTTTTTTTGATTATAGTTAATTCGTTGGTCCACTAGCTCAGCTGGATAGAGCGCCTCCCTCCTAAGGAGGAGGTCACCCGTTCGAATCGGGTGTGGATCAACTTTTTTTTATCAGCTCTTCCTGCAGTTTCCGGCTTAAGGAGATAAGCAGAGTGTAAAGTTCCTTGATATGCTGCCGGTTGAAAGCTGTGTGAGTCATGCTCTGCACCTGGGCTATTTTTTCCTCTTCCCGGGCTGCATCCTGTATCGGCATTCCATTCTGCTTTTTATAAGCGGCCATGCGCTCCGATATCGCAAGGCGTTTCTCGAAAAGCCTTACAATCTCTGCATCCACAGCATCAATCTTTTTCCGTAATTCCTTAAGTTCCATAAGATACTCCTACTAAACATTCCATGTCGGCAGTCTGGGGGTAGAAATCGAACAGATCAAAGTTCTCTATCCTGTAACCGCCGCGTACCAGGTCGCCTAAATCCCGGGCCAGTGTGACAAAGTTGCAGGAAAGGTAGTATAGCTTTTTCGCCTTAAGCTTTAACAGGTACTGCTTGACGGCAGGGGAAAGCCCGGTGCGGGGCGGGTCTGCGAACACAGTATCGGCGTTTCTGCACCTGCGTTTTGACTTGGTCCAGTCTTCGCAGCTCATGTTGAAGAACCTGCAGTTGGCATAGGGCTGTGTGTTTAGTGCTCCGTACCGTGCCGATACAGGGCTTTCCTCCACAAAAATAAGCTCATCGAACCTGTCCTGGAAAAAGATTCCCGGCACGCCGATTCCAGAGTACAGGTCAAGCCAGGTGCCGCCACCGGTAACCATGCCGTCAAGCACTGTAAGCATATGCTCGAACATGGAGCGGTTACTCTGGAAAAAGCACTGGGCGCTGGCCTTGAGTCGTTTTCCTTTTATCTCTATATCAAGGGCCTTGTTGCCATCGGCTGCACTATACACCTGCTGGCCGTCGGGAGCAAAGAATGTGGTGCGCTCATTCAGGGTAAAAGTGCTTTTTGCAGCAGATTTCTCTGCACCAAAACCGGCCAGGAGCCTGTTTATCCCGGGGCAGCAGGTATCGCAGCTGGAGGCGCTCAGCACTGTGCTTGAAGTCCGGGCCATGAACCCGGCACTGCCATCCTGTGCAGGGTGCAGCTGCACCCGCACCCGGTAGCCGTAGGGCGAGCCTGGGTGCACTTTGATAGCCAGTGCCGCAATATCGGCTTCTGCGATGTGCCCGGTGCGCTCAAGAGCTTCTGTAAGCATTTGGCTTTTAAGCTCCAGCTGCCGGCTGTAGAGGATATGCTGCAGTGTGCAGCCGCCGCACCTGCCGAAAAGCCGGCAGGGCGGGAGTACCCGGTCGGGCGATGCGCTGCTTATGCCGGTAATCCGCCCCATAAGGTAGCCTTTCTTGGATTCTGTTATCTCTATCTGAACCTCTTCGCCCGGTATACCGTAGGGGATAAAGACTGCCATGCCATCCACATGGGCCAGACTGCAGCCGTTAGACAGCAGCTTCTCAAGATGCACAGTATAGGGTTTAGATAGAAAGCCGCTGGTGAACATGGTACATGGAGTCGCGCAGTGCCTTGACATCATCGGATACCAGGTACTCGTCAAATCCCATCCGTTTGTCGATTATCTTGCCGTCGGGGCAGAACTCTATTATCCGGTTTGCCACAGTATCTGCAAACTGGTGGTCGTGAGTGTTCATCAGGATAACGCCTGTAAATTCGGTAAGCCCTGTGTTGAGTGCCTGTATCGACTCAAGGTCCAGGTGGTTTGTCGGCTCATCGAAAATCAGGGTATTTGCTCCGCTAAGCATCATCTTTGCAAGCATGCACCGTACCTTCTCGCCGCCAGAAAGGACATTCACGCTTTTCAAGGCCTCGTCTCCCGAGAACAGCATGCGTCCTAAAAAGCCCCGCAGATAGCTTTCGTCGTCCGATGTGGTGAACTGCTGGAGCCACTGAACCAGGTTCATGCGGTCGTTGAAGTAGCTTGAATTGTCCTTGGGGTAGTAGGCTGGAGTTATGGTAAGACCCCACTCGTAGCTGCCAGTGTCAGGCTTGAGCTCGCCAGAGATTATCTGGAACAGGGTAGTCTTAGCCAGATGGTCGGGTCCTACAAAAGCAATCTTGTCGCCGTTCTGCACATTGAGCGAGAAGTCCTTAAGGACAGGCACTCCATCGATAGTCTTAGAAACATTCTTTACATCTAGGATATTGCGTCCGCATTCCCGATCAGGCTTGAAGCTTATGTAAGGGAACTTTCGTGATGTGGAGGGCATCTCCTCCAGGGTCAGCTTCTCAATCACCTTCTTACGTGATGTAGCCTGCTTTGATTTTGCGGCGTTGGAGGCAAACCGCTGGATGAACTCCTTCATCTCGGCAATCTTGTCCTCCCGTTTCTTCTTCTCGTCCTTGCGCTGTTTTGCAGCCAGCTGGCTTGCCATGTACCAGAAGTCGTAGTTTCCGGCATACAGCTTTATCTGGCCAAAGTCGATGTCGGCAATATGGGTGCAGACTGTGTTCAGGAAATGACGGTCGTGGGAGACCACAATAACAGTGTTTGAGTAGTGGTTCAAAAAGTCCTCAAGCCAGCTTATGGACTCAAGGTCCAGGTGGTTTGTAGGCTCATCCAGAAGGAGGATGTCGGGGTTTCCGAAGAGGGCTTGTGCCAAAAGAACACGCACCTTGTCGCCGCCGTCCAGTTCCTTCATCAGCTTGTCGTGCATCTCCTCAGGGATACCCAATCCTGCCAGGAGTGTTGCAGCCTCGGGCTCAGCCTCCCAGCCGTTCATCTCGGCAAACTCGCTCTCAAGGGCCGACGCCTTTATGCCGTCCTCCTCGGTAAAGTTCTCTTTGGCATAGATGGCATCTTTTTCCACCATCACGTCGTAGAGCTTCTTGTAGCCCATGATTACGGTGTGCATCACGGTATATTCATCAAACTCAAAGTGGTTCTGCTTGAGCACCGACATACGCTCGCCCGGGGTTATGGTGACAACACCCTCGGAAGGCTCTATCTCGCCAGAAAGAATCTTGAGAAATGTCGATTTGCCTGCGCCGTTGGCCCCGATAAGGCCGTAGCAGTTGCCGGGTGCGAACTTAAGGTTGACATCCTTGAACAGGATGCGCTCGCCATATTTTAGTGTAATGCTGCTTGTACTGATCATTTTTTATAGAGACCTTCTTTCTTATTAGTCAACATATCGATATCTGCAAATGCATTGCTTAAAGATTCGATATGGTACATTTCATACATATTATAGATATAATCGGTAATTCCCAGTTCATCCCATTTTTGCAGTACCAGATCAGCTGTCGTATTTTTATACTGTGCATATTTCTGCAGAAGAAAAGAGAAAAACTCCATCTCGTTTGACATGTCAATCTCTCCTTATGTAGAGTGAATTACGAGGATCTCCAGTAATCTGCTCGCTTTCCCACATGTCAAAAATACCGATAGGGCTGAAGTCCCACATCTCCAATGCAGGATTGCAAAGCATCCGATAAGTCTGTGAGAATAAAAATTTTCTAAATGAGTCCATAATGGGATATCCATACTTCTGACATATCATCATAGAAATTTCTTTACTATAGTAGTCCAAAACATAAGGTAATACTTTATTCATTTTATCACCTCAAGAAATGATAGTGCTTTTAGGGAAGATTCAGTTTTAAAGGTAAATTGATCATATAATTTTTGAGGAATCAGTCTGTTGATTGCATCCTCCTCTGTATATAGGCCTGCAAAATATAAACTGATTACAGGCATTGTTTTATCATTTGCCACAGGTCCGATTATAATATCATATCCGCCAGATTCTGGAATACCTTTTCTGTTAGCAGCGACAAATCTAAGCCATTCGTATCCAGCTTTGTCAAATTTAAGTATTTTTAAATCGTTTAGAACATCTTCATCCAGGTTGAATACAGATATTATTCCTTTTCCAGTACCTCTTCTCTGAGCTGTCAAATGGGCCCACCGTGTAGCCTGTTCAAGGCTTGAAGTGACATAAAAACCTGTTCCAAAGTCAAGTTTGCGATCTGACACTATGATTCGAGGTTTTATAATTTCTATATTACTGCCGTGGAAAAGTCTCATGCACGAACCACCTTCTGACATATGAACTCATACAATTCCATAAAAAAATTATACCATTAAATACTTGCGGGTGCAACACATAAAAAAGCCTCCCTGCTTGTAGTACCTGCTGTAAGTAGGTGTGGTTTATTACTTATGTTGTAACTATTTATAAAGTTTTTTACCTTTTCCTCAAACTGTTTTCTGAAATTTTGAAGCAAAATTGATTTTTTTTGTGTTTATACCAGTAGTACACTTTCAGGAGGGAAAGAAAATGACAGAAAAAATGTTTATTCCAAAAGGCAAAAAACTGCTGGATCCAAAGATCGACAGCACCTTCAAAACCATCTTCACAAAGGATGGTGATTCATCGCAGGTCGCCCTCAGGAGCCTGGTGGGTGCAATCATAGGGCACGAGCCCGATGAGGTGACAGTGGTCGGCAACGAGCTGCCAGTGGAAGTCATGTATGCCAAGAGCATACGGCTTGACCTCCAGTGCCGCATGAAGGACGGCAGCCACATAGCACTGGAAATGCAGACCTGTCCGAGCAACGACAACCTAAAGGAGCGCTCCCTCTATTACGGCAGCAGGATAGTATCTGGTTTAGACATGAAAGGGAGATTCTATAGCGACCTTCCAAGGGTCTACCAGGTCATGTTCACAAACTTCCCGCTGTTCGGGCAGGGCAGCAATTTCATCCAGACCTTCACCATGAGGAATTCCGAGGAGGAGCTCTCTGACAACCTCAAGATAATCTTCATCCAGATGCCCCTGCTTGATGCCAGATACGAGGAACTTGAAAACTTGCCAGAACTGGAAAAGTGGGTTATATTTTTAAGGGAGGGCAGCGAGCCGGAGAAGCGTGAGCTCCTGAACCGGCTGATGGCAAGCAGCAAAGGTATAAAAGAGGCAGGAGAGATACTTATGACAATAAGTGACGACGAGAGAGAATGGTTTATACAGGAAAGCCGATACAAGGCGCAGATGGACTACGAGTCAGGGCTGCTTTTAGCAAAGCATGACGGTAAAGAGGAAGGCCGTGTAGAGGGCAAGATGGAAGATGCCCGAGGCATGAAGGCCGAGAACATACCAATAGAAACCATTATCAAAATCACCGGTCTTACGCCTGAACAGGTAGCAGCCCTGTAAAAAAAAGGCCTCTGGCTTGTGCCAGAGGCTTTTTTTTACTGCTATTACTGTATCAAAATTTTAGCATTTCCCCTTTTTCTACTAAACATTCCATACCTCTGTTCATTACTTCGCTTGTATTCATATTCATTGTAAAACCTCCAATCTGCTGATAAATTCAGTCGGGGAAAGTAATATCAGTTTATCAGACTCAAGTACAGCATAGGCAAATAAAAAAAGCCTCCGAGTTTCCCCGGAGGCTATTCCATCATACTGAAACAAGTTCAGCATGACTTGGTTGAATAAAGTTCAACTTAGAAGTCGATCTTTGTAACGAAGTAGAGTCCGCCCTTCTCGCCAGCAAGTCTCTTTGTGTTAAGAGTTCTTGTGTTGAGTGTGCCACCTGCAACTGCGTCTTCCTCAGCAAAGATGTAACCAAGCTTGTAGCAAACGCCCTTGTCTGGTTTTGCGATGATACCAGCTTCAAAGCTCTGGAATGCCTTGTCGCCTGCAACTGTCTCTTTGTAGTCGCCGAATGCGAAGGAAGCACCTGCGTTAACTCCTAACCAGTCAAGGAAGAAGTACTCAGCATCGATACCCATAACGGAGAATGCAGAATTCTCTCCAAATACATCTTCTCCAAAATAACCAGAACCGGATACGTTGATTGCAGCACCGAATGCCTCAAATCCAACACCAAAGCCCCAAATAGATCCTCTGTCGTCAGCATCGCCATTCCCAGCTCCGATATAAGCTTCTGTTGCATTTTCGAAGAATCCACCAATCTTGAAATTCATGTCGCCGATAGCGAGGTCATACATAGCCTCAACACCGAAAACATTTGAATCCTCTACCTGGCCTTTCATATAGTATGCTTCAAACCAAAGTGGGAGTCCCATGGAAGCGAAGTCAAAGCCAGAACCTACGAGGAATGTAGCCTCTCCGTCAGCTGCAGGTGCTTCGTTTACTGTATCGAATGACATTGCATAGTATGGCTGTACCAGGCCGTCTACGAAGCTGAGTGACAGCTTGAATCCGAAATCTTTGCGAAGTTCTGGGTTATCCATGAAACGAGAGCTATCTGCATTCTCATAGTTGTAACCTGTGAAGTCAACTGCATCGAATGTTGCAAAACCATCCAGACCGATGTCTGTCTTGATTCCGATTCCGTCAAGTCCGAAGAATTTTCCCCAGTCTGTGATTACGCGGAAATAGTTGAAAGAAGGAGTTCCTTCACCTCTTGTTCCTGCAGAACCGTTCCAGGTTCCATCCTCTTCAAGCTCAATTCTAATCTGTGAATAGTCACCGATTGTACCCTTGAAGTCAACCTCTCCCTTGTCCCAATTGTCAACGAAAGAGTTTCCATTGTCTCCGCCATCACTGTCAAAACCATTAACCATGTAATAGTCGAACTCGCCGCCGATTGTCATCTCTGCGAACAGAGGTGCTGCGAGTACAAGAATCATAGCCAAAACTAAAAGTTTTTTCATTTTCTTTGTTCTCCTTTGTTTTTGGGGACCCGAACCTACGGTCCGAGTTTACTCCCCTCCAATTTATAATTCAAACACAGTATAACATTCGTGCAATATATTGGCAAGTATTTTTTTAAAATTTTTTTTGCCCATATTTTTGCCCGGATTTACCCCATGTCCGAAAAATATACATTAGTTATCGGCAGCATGCGCTTTAGACTTTAATATTAAGCCAGCATGAAGCCCTCTATTAATATAGAAGAATGTCACAGCGCCGCCACCTGTTCAGGAGTGAGTCCTGTGATTTCAACTATCATATCTACAGGCAAGTTCTTGGCCTTCATACCCCGGGCTGCATAAGCCACGCCTTCCTCCACGCCTTTATCATGGGCAGTATTAATGCCGGACTCGTAGTCCATCTGCGCCTTGTACCGCATCTCCTGCTGTGCCCATGCTGTCAAGTC
>JAFSOR010000002.1 GCA_017446885.1 Spirochaetia bacterium
AGAGAGAGAGAGAGAGAGTCAAGCGGAAATTATACAAGCCAAGCTCAAGGGCACCCCTGCTCGGTAGTCCTGCTCCCTACGGGCCAGGGATACCGCCAGGGGTGCCCTCAGCTTGGCACGCACTTTTTCCTTAAGGCGGGGGTGGCCCTCGATCAGTGTGTAACAAAGTGTAAAAACTCATACATCGCCACCCCCGCCAGCAAAAGAACCCCCTGCGACAGTACCCACCGCAAGAAGCACCTGGCGTGGACATTACGGACTACAGCTACAGGCATGGGTATACGGGACAGATTCCGAACTTAATTCGGAATGACTTTTGCAAAAAGTCGCTTACTGGCCTGTATACTCTTTGCCTGTCTGTAGGAGCGTACCGGGATACGCCAGGTGTTATCTGGAGGTAGGGACTGTAAGCAGGGGTCTCTTATTGCTGGCGTTGTAAAGATTTATAAAGTTTTTTTACTTTGTGCAGCAAAACTTGAAGCAAAATTGATTTTTTTCTTGTGTATATAGGTAAAAGCTACTGGAGGTATATATGAACGATCTAATCAATATCAAAAATAAAATACTTGTAATCAGGGGACAGCAGGTTATGCTGGACCACGATTTAGCAGAACTGTATGGTGTTGAAACAAGAGTTCTAAATCAAGCAGTCAGAAGGAACATTGATAGATTTCCTGAATATTTCTGTTTTCAGTTAAATAAAACTGAAATCAAGGAGGTGGTCACAAGTTGTGATCACCTAAAAATGCTAATTTTTTCTCCTTTTAATCCATATGCATTCACAGAACAGGGAGTAGCCATGCTTTCGGCCATTTTACGAAGTAAAACAGCTAAAAAACATATGATTGAATCAGATGTACACCAGAAAATATCTGACCAGCGTATCGATACCATATTCTCCCTCATGGACAAGTACAAGATTGATGACAAACAAGGTATATTCTATCAAGGACAGATATTTGATGCATTCTCGCAGTTTCAAAAACTACTCCAGAACGCAAAAAAAGAGATTATTCTTATAGATAACTATATTGATTTAACTGTATTGGACAGGCTCACAAAGAAGCATAAAGGTGTAAAAGTGACCATCTACACCAAGCCAGATACACCAATAACCCGACTAGAAGTAAATAAATTCAATAATCAGTATCCAACTTTAGAAATAAAACATACCACGACCATGCACGACAGATTCTTAATTCTTGACACCACAGAAATCTATCACATAGGGGCATCGCTGAAGGATCTGGGCAAAAAGTGCTTTGGGTTTACCAAGTTGGATGATTCTAAGCGGATGATACAGGCAGTATTAAGCTGGCTATAAATCATTATTAAGCATCACCAGACACAAATACGCTCTTCGGGAGCAAGGTACATATTGTCCCCCGGCTTTATATCGTATGTCTCGTAAAATTCATCAAACTGCTGCACTGTCACATTGGTGCGCAGATAGAACTTAGGATGAGGATCGTTGTAGTTCAGGAACTGCTCAAACTCAACAGGATAGATCCCACGCCAATTTGTGGCAAATGCCTCAAAGAATTTTTTGTAGTCGAAACCAGGTATTGTCTTTGCAAGAGTGAGCATTGCCTTCATACCTGCCATATCAGCTATAGCCTCCCCCTGCACAAGGGTTCCGCTGGAGTTCATCCCATCCCATACAGTGATATTGTCATAATATGCAATAAGCTTTGCCGCCCGCCTCTTGAAAGCCTTGAAATCTTTCCTTTTCCACCAGTTTTTGAAGTTTCCGTCTTTATCGAACATAGCTCCTCTGGTATCAAAGGCATGGCTTATCTCGTGTCCGATGATAACTCCGACTCCACCCATAAGAGCCTCCTGGGGCATCCCCTCATAATAGAACGGACTTCCCATCAAACCTGGGATTATATTTATGGAGTTCTCGGTTGGATAATAGAATGCGTTTGCAATAAGAAGCTCCTCGTTCAGCCACAGGGTCTTGTCAACTTTTCCATTCGTATAAGTCATATCCAATTTTTTATCGTAGTCAACAATTGCTTTTATGCACTCTATGAGCGAAAGCCCCTTGAGCTGAAGAGAGCTGTAATCAATCCACTTCTCGGGGTAGACTGCATGGATTCTGATGCTGTCAAGTTTTTCCAGCGCCTTCTCTTTTGTCTTTTCAGAAAGCCACTCTTCCGCATCAAGCATCTTGCGGTAAATGGCGACAGTATCTTCGCACACTTTTGTGATCCGTTCTTTAAGCTCCGAAAGGTCATTGCGCTTTAGATATGCTTTGTTAAGCGGTGTCTTGAGCATATCTCTCACAATCTGCACCGCCATCTTTTTATCTTCAACCTTTCCTTTCGAGCCTGTAATCATGTTGTCTGCTTTTACAGCGACATCATAGGCCCGGCTGTCCAAAAGGCTTGCATAATTGCATGCTGTCCTTATAATCATATAAGCTTTGATAAGCTCAAGATTATCTTTTTTGTAGACTCTGTTTAAAACTGAAATGCGTCTAGGAGCTGGAACAAGGAATTCCTTTGCCTCGCCATAGCCGTTATTCTCTATAAAACGGACAAGGGGAAATTCAGGAGAAAGGGAGGCAAGCCTTTTTATAGAAAGCGAGTTATTGCCCCTTCTTATCAAATCTGGTGAATGCAATTGAGCGTTTGAGAAAGCTTTTTTTGCAAGCTTTGCTTCCAGGGCAAGCATATCGTTGAACATCTTTTCAACTTCAGTTTCTGAATATCCTAACCGGACAAGCATTGCCTTTGATTTATACAAGCCCACCTGGTAATACCGCTCCCCTACCTCAGTCCGTTTCTTATACTCTGCTGAATCGTTCAGCATAAAACCGTCAAAGCCGATCTCGGTGATGTACGACGAAGAATCACCTGGTTTAACAGAGTTACCTACACTTACAAATACAGGCACCAAGAAAGTCATTTCAGGAGATGTTATGAAATCAGAAAGCTCGTCAATCGTTCTGATATTTTTTATCTGGTCAATCACAGGCTGCAGAGGCTTTACGCCGAGAGCATCCCTTGATTTCCAGTCCAGAATTGCATTATATAGCGACTGCACCAGCTCCGCATCGTGTCCCAGCAGCTTCGGATCTGTCAGCACCTCGGCAATGTTTTCCTCAACTGTTTTCTGAACCTGATAAAAAGAGCTGATTCCTTTCTCCCCCTCGGGGATATCGTTTTTTAAAAGCCAGTCATAGTTCACATACAGATGATAGTCATCCTTTGGTGATGGTCGCTTAGAGCTGACAACATTTTCCTTAAGGTTGCTGTCAATCCATGGTTTTCCACTTTTATAATCTTTGGTGTCGGCAAAAATCAAGCCGCTGGTCAAGAGCAGAACTGAAAAAAAGAATAATATTTTATTTTTCATACAACAATACTCTCAAAATAGTTATTGGAAAATTATCTTAATTTTATCAAACTCTTGTCGTAATCTTCCGGTGGTACATAACCCATAAGCTGCATTATCGTACTAGGCCAGCTGGAAATGCCCAGCCCATGGTTAAGTGCACTGTTGTCATACTCGCCTTTGTACTCAGGGTCGTAGATTATAGCAGGCACCGGGTTAAGGCTGTGGCTGGTCTTGGCCTTGGGGCTTCCATCCTTGTTCATCTTTACAGAGCCATCCTTGGCATGCTCGTACATGTCGTCGGAGTTTCCGTGGTCTGCTGTTATGCACAGTATTCCACCAGATTCCTCCACTGCCTCTTTTATCCGGCCCAGCTGCAGGTCCATGGCCTCCATGGAGCAGACCACTGCGTTGAATACACCGGTATGCCCCACCATGTCGCCGTTTGGGAAGTTGAGCCTTATATGCTGGTACTTGCCGCTCTTTATGGCATCAATCACAGCATCGGCAATCTCGGCGCACTTCATCCATGGCCGCTGTTCAAAGGGGACAACATCGCTCTTTATCTCTATGTAATCCTCTAAATTGTCATCAAACTTGCCCAGCTTGTTCCCGTTGAAGAAGTAAGTGACATGGCCATACTTCTGGGTCTCGCTTATTGCCATAAGGTGCACGCCGCTGGCAGTAAGATATTCGCCCATGGTGCGGTCTATAGATGGCGGGCTTACCAGGTACTGTTTCGGAATGTGCAGGTCGCCGTCATACTCCATCATGCCGGCATACTCAACCTTTGGAAAGCGCACTCTGTCAAATGGCAGGTCGCCCCCATCGGGAGTCTCGAAAGCCCGTGTCATCTCCAAGGCACGGTCGCCCCGGAAGTTGAAGTAGATGACACTGTCGCCATCTTCTATAGTGCCTACAGGTTTTCCATCTTTGGCGATTACAAACTCGTGCATATCCTGGTCCAGGATTCCCGGGTTCTCTGCCCTGTAGGTTTTTACAGCCTCGGTGGCAGAGGCAAACATCCTGCCCTGCCCCAGCACATGTACCATCCAGCCCCGCTGTACCATGCTCCAGTCGGCATTGTAGCGGTCCATGGTCATATACATTCTGCCACCGCCAGATGCGATGCAGTAGTCCACACCGGCAAACGATGCCAGATATTCTTCCATAGGTGTTATGTAGTCAAGGGCGCTGGTCGGGTCCACATCACGGCCGTCTAAAAGGGCGTGGACACGGAGCTTATTTACCCCCTCTTTGAATGCCTGGGCAATCATGGCCTTTAGATGGTCCTGGTGCGAGTGGACATTGCCGTCCGAAAGAAGCCCTATGAAATGGAGTGCACCACCTGTGGCTTTGACATTGGCTATAAGCTTTTTCCAGGTGTCGCCCTGGAACATAGCACCTGTAGATATGGCATTTGACACCAGCTTTGCCCCCTGGGCAAAGACACGGCCGCACCCCATGGCGTTGTGCCCGACCTCGCTGTTTCCCATGTCGGCATCGGAAGGAAGCCCCACCGCAGTTCCGTGCGCCTTGAGCTGTGTATGGGGGCTGTGCTCTGTAAGCCAGGTCAGGTTTGCCATGCGGCTTGCCTTTACAGCATCGCCTTCATCATATTTTCCATAGCCCACGCCATCCATAATCACCAGCACCACAGGGCCGCGGCGCCCTTTCCAGTTCTTATCTTTCTCAAGAGGTTCCATATTATTCACTCCTTTAATGTCCCAATGGGTATGACAAAAACGCCATCGTCCCTTCTATAACCATACTTTGTCCCAGTAACAACAATTTTTAAGTCAGGAAGCCGTAAAGGTACCTGCTGCTCTTTTTTATTGTGCTCTTTAATCAATTTTTCTATCCGGCAAAGATGTTCTGCCCCTTCATCAATTCCACTGGCTCCAAGCTTGCATTCCAAAAGCGCATACCGGCCGTCTTTCAGATGCAGTACACCATCAGCTTCAAGACCATATCTATCATGATAATATGACATGTCGCCATTCATATTTGATGAATAAATTTTCAAGTCCCGTATGCATAAAGATTCAAAAAGAAACCCCAAAGTCTTAAAATCTGTATTGAAATACTCTGGCGACAACCCCAAGGAAGCTACTGCAACCGAAGGATCAATCAAATTTCTTTTCTTACTGGATCTGATAGCAGTCTTTGACCTTATTGCAGGACTCCACGCACTGATATCTTCGATTATGTAAAGCTGCTCCAGTTTTTCAATATAGTCATAAAATGTCCTGTCCGAGATTTCATTTGTTGCTCTTACATCACCAAATATAGTTTTATATTCACTAAGAGTACAGATATTCCTGGAATATGATTTCAATATAGCAGAACACCACTTAGGGTTCCTTTTAACTCCATCAATGCTTGAAATATCTTTATTACAGATTTGATATATCAAATCCTCTGCAACTTTCAATTTACTTCTCCTGCTGTTGATCTTGAAGCAGGATGGCCATCCGCCGCGACAGAGGGCAAAAATCAAATCTTCAACAGTTAGATCCGACGTACAACCATCAAAAGAATCGGGATTATCAAAGAGTTCTGTCAGAGAGACGGTACCATTTGATTCCTCGGATTCATAGAGGCTCAAAGGATACATCTTCATTGAACTTATGCGCATTGTACCTGTATGTGGTGTTTTAATATCTGCAGATGTTGAGCCGGTAAGAATATACAGCCCTGTTTTTTGTTCATCATCTATAGATTTACGTATTGCGCCCCAGATTTTTGGTGCATCCTGCCATTCATCAAACAACCGGGGCTTTTCACCTATCAGCAGACGGGATGGTGCATTATTGGCAGTAGCAAGCAATTGTTCCCTGATTTCTTCGTCCTGAAATTCAACAAAACTTTTCGAATGCATTTTTGCAGTTGTTGTTTTACCGCATCCTTTGGGACCCACTATCAAAACTCCACCAAAGGCTTCTAATCTGTCTTTTAATGTAGTATCTGATATCCTTAATTTATAGTCCATATTCATAGTGTAATTATATCAGCATGATAAATACTTTTCAACTATTTGCGGTTTTTTATTTCAACTTTTTGCGGTGTCATGATTCAACTATTTGCGGACACTAGCCCGATGCTCCGATACAGAAAATCCATCTGTGTTCGTGGTCATATGTATGCTCGTTATCCCAGTCCATAAAGATCCATTCGTTCTCGTAGAACACCC
Organism: Spirochaetia bacterium; assembly: GCA_017446885.1. Classification (GTDB taxonomy): domain Bacteria; phylum Spirochaetota; class Spirochaetia; order CADAEX01; family CADAEX01; genus CADAEX01. Next base: position 6,536 of record JAFSOR010000002.1, read on the forward strand.
CCACCAGGAAGTTCAGGAAACCGCTTTTAGGCTTTTTAAGCAGAGCCAGGCCGAATCTGAGCGTTGTGTCGTGCGAAATCTGGGTACCGTGCATCTTGGACCAGAAAAAATCATATTCTATATTTGCCGACAGGTTTATGAACTTGATGAAGGTAAGGTAGAGGTTCTGATTTATGGAAGGGGCCTGGAAACCATAATCGGTGGAAGAATCTTTATTTTTTTCTTTTATACCATAGATATTCATAGTATACTCAAAATCGTCATTGAGCCGCAGCCACATTATTGGAGAAAGCTCGGTAGTTCCGCCGAAATCAATATGCTTTGCCACAGGGAACTCCCAGTGCAGATATATCATTGGTCCTACAAGAAAACCGGTCCTTTCAAAATCCATATGTTCAATATTCTGTCCATCGGACATAACCCCGCGCACCCGATAGTACAAATACTGCCCCTGGATGCCGAATCCCAGGTCCATATTCTTAAAGTGCCTTACAGCAGGCAGAACCGAAAGCTTAAAGTTCCTGCGCCTGTTTATCTCAAAGCCTATATCAGCACCATCCAGGTCTGCAATGTCAAGGTCATCTTTATCGTCCACAGTATTATCCATGTTGAACTTGACCATCCATGACCAGTCAGGGGCATAGTTGTACATAAGGTACAGATAGACAGAATTCTTCTCGAACCCCGGTTCTGACCCAACCCCGAAGGAGACAGGCTCCATGAACTTATTGAACTTACGGGCAAATTCTGTGGTCTCGGGCAAAGTCATCCTGTCTCCAGGATCCCTGTCCAGGGCAGAAAGCGGAGAGACAATGACACATAATACTAAAGCTGTAAAAAGCAGGAGAAAACGAGACTTCATAGTGTGCATTTATCATAAATTCACGTTATCTGAATGTCAACAAAGATTTATAGAGAAATATATAAAAATATATTGACTGAGAACATGCAAAACAGTATAGTAGCTTTACATACAAACTGTTTGTTTGTAAACTTTGAGGACGGAATGAAGCGTACACAGGAAGATGCAGAGAAGACCAAGCAGATGATTCTTGATGCAGGAATCAGAATCTTTGCTGAACAAGGCTACTATCACACTTCTATGGAAGACATAGCAAAGGCTGCCAATGTGACCCGTGGGGCTGTATACTGGCATTTCAAGAACAAGGAAGACTTTATCCTGGCCATGGCAGACAGCATCTATACACAGACTTCAGAACGGCTCCAGTCCTACTTCTCACAGGATAAAACCCTGCGGGAGAATATTGCCAATGCGGTGAAGAACATAGGCTACTGGTATCTGGAGAACGAGCAGATAAGGATGAAGCGCAACGCTCTCCACTCCATAATGATCGGGAAGAGCCAGTCTCTGCTGGACAAGATGTTCCGCACCATATTCCCGGATGAGGAATTTCCCACCGACCACGACTTCATAGCTTTCATCATAGGAAAGATACAGGAATCCCTCCACATCAGGCTTCTGGACGAGAAGAACGGCAAGGAGATCCGGGACGGCTTCCTGCTGCTCATCTCCTTTGTGGAAGGTTTCATAGACATCATAATCAGATCAAAGGATATTATGACCAGACAGGCCATTGATAATATAGTGAATAAATTTATGGAAGGATTCTCCCATAGTTTCAGACATATTTTGGAGGAAAAATGAAGATAAGGACATTATGTTTGGCAGCACTTGCAGCATCAGTTGCACTTACAGGCTGTACCAAGGACAAGACAGCAGAGGAAATCAACAAAAAGAGTATGGCTCAGATATACAGCGAGGAAGGAACGCCAGTCAATGTCGCATCTGTAAAGACAACATCGTTCCAGACAGCTCTGTCCTACGATGCCACCGTAAACGGCATATATGAATCCACCGCATCGGCAAAGCTTTCAGATTCTGTAGAAAGCGTGAACTATTCTGTAGGCGACTGGGTGGATAAGGATGCTGTAGTGGTCACCTTCCCAAAGGACAATCCTTCTGCCAACTACTATCAGGCAAAAACTGCATATGAAAACTCAGAAGCTACATTCAAGCGTATGAGCGCCCTGATCAAGGCAAAGGGAATTTCCCAGCAGGATTTCGACAACGCCAAGGCAGCCTACGAGAATGCCAAGGCTATATGGAACAATGTGAACGAGATAGTGAATGTCAAGGCTCCGATCAGCGGCCTTATAACCCGGCTTGATGTCCAGAAGACCGACAATGTCAAGGCTGGCGATATTCTTTTTGCTGTCACCGACGACAGCAAGCTCAAGGGCAAGGTGTGGATACAGGAGCGTGATATATCCAGCGTAGCAAAGGGAATGAAGGCAACCGCCACATGGAACGGCCAGGAGATAACAGGAAAGATAACTCAGCTGGACCTGGCTCTGAATCCGGACAAGCAGGCATTCAGCGCCCTGGTGGAGCTGGACAATGCCGAGGGTAAGATTCCAAGCGGTGTCAATGCAAAGATAAATATCGTATCCTACGAGAACAAGAATGTGGTGGCCCTTGACCGCAAGAATATAATTTTCGACGGCAGCAAGGCCTATGTGTTCATAGCATCGGGCGACAAGGCAGTGAAGAAAGAGGTCAAGACCGGAGCCAACTTTGGCAACAAGGTGGAGATAATAAGCGGCATAAAGGCTGGCGACAAGCTTATAACAGACGGCAACAGGAATATTTCTGACGGCTCTTTCATCAGGATTATCAACCAGGAGTAACAGATAATGAGTATTGCAGCATTTTCAATAAAACGGCCGGTCCTCATAAGCATGGTCATGGTGGGCATGATCATATTTGGTGTGCTGGCATATATAGGGATGCCCCTCAACATCACCCCTTCCATAGATATTCCTTATGTTCTGGTACAGACCACCTATGCAGGTGCCTCCCCTGACCTGATCGAGTCCCAGATATCCAAAAAGATAGAGGATGCGGTCTCCATGATAAGCGGACTGGACACAATAACGTCCTACTCGCTTGAGAACGTGTCGCTGGTACTGCTCAAGTTCACCATGGATGTGGATGTGGACACTGCGGTGCAGGATGTGACCCAGAAGGTAAACAACATATCAAACGACCTGCCGGACGATGCAGACGACCCTATTTTCCAGAAGATTAACATAAACGAACTGCCTATCCTTAAGATCATGCTGGCAGGCGACAGCTCCAAGATTACAATGGCAGAGCTCTACGACCTGGCAGACAAGAAAGTAAAGAACATATTCTCGCAGGTTCCGGGTGTCGGCGAGACCAGCATTTCCGGTGGCCAGGAACGCGAGATTCATGTGGAGCTTGACAGGCAGGTAGTGTTCCAGAACCAGATATCGCTGGTGGCTATAAACCAGGTGCTGGCAGCATCTAACCTGAACCTGCCGGCCGGCTACTTCCAGAAAGAGGGTCAGGAGTTCTCGGTCAAGTTCGACGGCGAGCTAAAGAGCATAGATGCCATAGGCGAGCTTGAGGTCCCCACAGGAAAGGGAACCAGAAAGCTTAAAGAGATTGCCACAATCAAAGACTCAAGCGAGCGTGCCCGCGAACGCACCATCTACTTTGACTACAACAATAATATAAGGAACGACCTGGCAGTGCTTCTTGAAATCTCAAAGACATCGGACGGAAACGCCGTAGAGATAGAGAAGCAGATAAACGAGCGTATTGAGGAACTCCGGCCCGAGCTGCCCGATGGTGTAGACCTCTATGTAGTAACCGAGACTGCATCGGTAACACAGAACACAGTAGACGACACCATGTCAAACATAATGATGGGTATTGCATTCACAGCTATAATCCTACTGTTCTTCCTACACTCATTCAGGTCTACCATAATTGTAGCAGTCACCATGCCGCTTTCCATACTCCCTACATTCATTGCACTCAAGGCCATGGGATTCTCGCTCAACGTAATGTCGCTTATGGGTATATCCACAGCGGTCGGCGTACTGGTAATGAACTCGGTAGTTATCCTTGAGAACATATTTGCCCATAAGAACAGGGGCGAAGGTGGCCGTTCGGCAGCCCAGACAGGTACCGACGAGGTAGTGGTTGCAGTTGTGGCCTCCACATTGACCAACGTGGCCGTATTCCTGCCGCTGGGTACAATGTCGGGCCTTGTAGGACAGATGCTTATGGAGTTTGCCCTGGCTGTAGTATTCGCAACCCTGTTCTCCATATTCATCGCCTTTACCCTGACCCCTATGATGGCAGCCTATGTACTGCCCGAGCACGATACACGCAAGCACCCTATAGGAGACAAGTTCGAGGCTGTGTTCAAGACCTGGGAGAAAGGCTACCGCAAGGTGGTTCAGTTTATCCTGGGAAGCAAGCTCAGAAGCCTTATAGTAGTTGTCATAATTGTAGGAATATTCCTTTTCTCAATGTCACTGTTCAAGTACATACCGTTTGAGTTCATGCCTTCCATGGACCAGGGACAGGTGGATATAGAGATAGAGCTGGCCAAGGGCTTTGACCTGTCCGAGACCTACAAGTTTGCTCAGCAGGTTGAGGAGCGCATGGCCAAGTACGCCGACATGATAGAGCACGGCTCCACCACTGTAGGAAAGCTGTCTGACATGGACACTGGAGTTAACATGGCCAAGATTACCATGACACTTACCCCCAAGGCCACACGTAAATACAATTCAATCCAGCTGTCCAACATGATAATCAAGGACCTTTCGGATATGCCGGGAGCCACACTCAGAGCAGTATCAAGCTCCAAGATGGGAATGAGCCAGAGCGCCATCGACTTCTACCTGAAAGGGCCTGACATGGATGTTCTGCAGAAGTTCCAGGACCAGATATACCCAGAGCTTGAGAAGATTCCAGGCCTTATGAACCTGAACTCATCAAGCCGCGGCGGTGTGCCTCAGATTTCTGTATTCCCAAACCTAAAGAATATCTCAGATGCCGGAACCAGCGTCCACGAGATTGCAGTCACACTCCGTACATCGCTTGAGGGAATGTCCACAACCAAGTTCAAGGACCAGGGCGAGGAATACGACATCAAGCTGTTCCTTACCGACGACACCATAAAAAGCTACGAGGATGTGGGCAACATACCTGTCTCCACCAAGGCCGGTGTATTCCCGCTCTCCCACTTTGCAGACATACAGTACACCACAGGATTCAGCAAGATAATCCGTAGCGACAGAGAGACTGTAATAGAGTTCACAGGCGATATTGCCCAAGGTTATGCCCAGAGCGATATAACCAACGCCATAGGAAAAATCACAAGCAAGCTGGACTTCCCATACGGATACAGCTATGAGCAGGCCGGAAACTCCAAGGAGATGGGAAAGACAATAAGGCAGATGCTCTTTGTCTTTGTAATAGCCATAGTACTTACCTACATGCTGCTTGCCGCAATACTTGAGAACCTGTGGCAGCCGGTGCTTATCCTGTTCACCGTACCTCTGGCCCTTATCGGAGTTGTGGCGGTATACCTTATAACAGGCAAAGCCATGAACTTTGTCGGCATGATGTCCATAGTCATGCTGGTAGGTATGGTAGTAAACAACGCCATCCTTATCCTGGACTACGCAAACCAGCTGCGCCGCGATGGCAAATCGATGCAGGAAGCCCTTATAATAGCATGCCCCGAGAAGCTTAAGGCAATCATAATGTCCAACGTGGCAACTATACTTGGCCTTTTACCAATGGCACTGGGACTTGGTACCCAGGGTGCCGAAATGAGGCAGCCGATGGGTCTGGTCAGCGTGGGCGGCCTTATAACCTCAACTATCCTTACCCTGTTCATGACCCCGGCATCTCAGTTCCTGTTCGCAGGAAGGAAAAAGAAAGCTCAGACTTCTGTTGCAGCTGAAGGAGCAGACAAATGATTTCAAGAAGATTATTCAAGACAATATTACTTACAGCAATGATATTCTGTGCTGCAGCGCCGGCCTTCTCAAAGCCCTATTCCATGGACGAATACCTGGAGCTTGTAACCAAGAACAACAAGGATCTTATGCTTGCAGCCTCAAGCTTAAAGAATGCAGGCGAGCAGGAGAAGCTGGCCAGGAGCCAGGCACTGCCTACAATAGGTCTTTCCACATCGCTGTACCGCAACTTCATAGATGTGGAGCAGAAGGCGGCAGTAGCATCCCAGGCTGGCGGCGGTCCCCTTATCTACAAGGATGTGGATGTGAACAGGGACTACGACTTCAGCTTCGGGCTTGGACTTACCCAGCAGCTTTTCAACATGAACGTGTTCAACGCCATAAGGGCAAGCAAGGAATATAAGTCTATGTCCAAGTCGGTCTACGATGCCCAGAGCGATGCCATAATAACCGCAGCCAAGAAAGTATTCTTCCAGTGCTATCTGCTTGAGAAACTCTATGATATACGCAAGCAGACCGAGGAACGCTCCTACGACCATTATATGCTTATGAAACAGAAGTATGACGCAGGAGTTGTATCCAATGTGGCGCTTTTAAATTCCGAGGTGGACTACAAGAGGACAATCCCCGAGACCACCAACGCAAAGATGAACCTGGAGCTTTGCCTCATAAACCTTAAGCATCTGGCAGGAATTCCCGAGGACGAGGAAGTTTCTGTGATAGGCGACTTTACTGTATATCCAGAGATTCCAGAGACACTTTCCATGCAGGATGTGCTTGAGGAAAGATCCGACTACATGGCACTGCTTCGCGAGAAATCGCTGCGGGAACTCAATATAAAGGCTACCCGTGCAGGCCATTATCCGACATTGGCTCTGGATGCGGCCTATGGCTACAGCAACTCAGACGACAAGTTCCGAAAGGCTTTCCATAATGATGATTACACCCAGATTTTCAAGGTGGGTCTTAAGCTGGAGCTTCCTATATTCACAGGAGGGGCTCTTCTGTCCAAGGACCATCAGGTGCAGATAGAGGCAGAGCAGACCGAGTTAAGGCTTCAGCAGAAACGCGAAGATATTATCGTGGAGCTTCGGCAGATTTATCTGACACTGCAGAGGGAATTCGAGAACATAGCCACTGCAGAGTCAACCATAAGCACTGCCCAGGAAGCTTACGACATAGCACAGGTCTCGTTTGACAACGGTGTCATGACCCAGCTTGAGCTTAGGGATACCCGGCTTAATCTTGAGAGTGCAGAACTCAGCCATCTGAATGCTGTATACAGCTATCTGTGCGCTTACTTCGACTGGCAGAAAGCTACAGGAAACATGTGACATTATGTCATCCTGAACTTGTTTCAGGATGACGCTCTGAACATCTGGAGGGCTTCCTTATATCCCAGGAAGCCCTTTCCTTTTATCGTGGCTATGCAGACAGGGCGGATATATGATACTTTGCGGAAATCCTCCCTCTTGTCGGTGTCAGAGATATGGACCTCCACTGTAGGTATGCCCACCGCCTTTATGGCATCGGCAATAGAGACGCTGGTGTGGGTGTAGCCGGCAGGGTTTATGATTATGCCGTCTATCCGCCTATATGCAGCCTGTATGGCATCTATGATATCCCCTTCGTGGTTGCTCTGGATAACCTGCACCTCAAAGTCCATCTCCTTGGCCCAGGTGCGGATACTGGCCTCAAGCTCCCTGTATGTCGCAGTGCCGTAAATCTCGGGTTCCCTTATTCCCAGCATATTCAAGTTTGGTCCATTTATCACAAGTATCTTTTTCATACATTCTCCATAGTTATATCTGCGGCAGCTTCGTAGAACGGAAGCCGCTCCTTATACATTTCTGCAAGGTCTTTGGTCTGAGACAGGGGGCGCCCGTCAACCGGAAGCTTATCTATATCCCGTTTCAGGAACACCACAGTGCCATTCTGCCTGAAGTTACGCACATTTTTAGGGTCAAGCACAGCACCGCCCCCTGTGGCTATGACCTGGCCCCCCTCTTTGCCAACAGAAGCAATCACCTCAGCCTCAAGCTTACGGAAGAAAGCCTCTCCATCATGGGCAAATATCTCGGGAATGCTCTTTCCTGCTTTATCCTCCACCAGCGCATCGGTATCCACAAAGCGTTTTCCCTGTTCATTGGCCATCCTTTGACCCACAGTGCTCTTGCCGCAGCCCGGCATGCCTATAAGAACAGTGTTTTCCACCTTTTCACAGGTCTTTTTAAGGATATCAGATATGATGCTGTCATCCCTCTCCATCCCCAGGAAAAGGTCAGATGCATATTTTGCCTGGGCTACCAGCATGGCAAGGCCGTTTGAGCATGGAATACCCAGCTTTTCCGCATCCAGAATAAGCTCTGTCTTAAGGGGATTGTATATCAGGTCTATTACGCCGCAGCAGTTCTTAAACCGCGACAGCTCCACCAGATGGCTGCCGTTATCGGGGTACATACCCACAGGGGTTGCATTGACCACAATATCAACACCCGGCACATCATAAACATTACCGTAGTTCAGGGCACTGGAGCGGGAAACCACCAGCACTTCAGAAGCCCCTGCATCCACAGCTGCTGCCTGCACAGCCACCGACGCACCACCAGACCCCAGCACCAGCACCTTCTTTCCCCTTAAGCTTATGACTGCATTGGAAGCGGCATACAGGAAGCCGTGGTAGTCGGTGTTGTAGCCGCATAAGCCGTCGTCCCAGCGCATTATTGTGTTTACTGCCCCTATCTTAGAAGCCTCGGGCGAGATATTGTCCAGATATGGAATAACTGCCTTTTTATAGGGAATTGTGACATTGAGCCCGGCAAAGTCTCCCGCCTTGATAAATGGCTCAAGCTCCTCGGGGCTCAGGCTGACAAGCTCGTATGGAGAGCTTCCCAGAAGGCTGTGTATGAATGGCGAGTAACTGTGGCCTAAATGTTCACCTAAAAGTCCGTACATCATAGCATATAATCGCACAGCACCAAAGCCGCGGCAGCTTCCACCACAGGAACTGCCCTTACTGCAATGCAGGGGTCGTGCCGCCCTGTTATCTTAAGCACCGTGCTCTTGCCAGAAGCCAGATCAATGCTCTCCTGCGGCAGTGCAATGGAAGGTGTGGGCTTGAATGCAACCCTGAATGTTATAGGCATACCAGTGCTCAAGCCTCCAAGAATTCCGCCGTGGTTGTTGGTCTTGGTCTTTACGCTGCCGTCCTGGTCAAAGCACCAGGGGTCGTTATGCTGGCTCCCTTTCATGGCTGCGGCCTCAAAGCCTGCACCGAACTCAACCCCCTTTACACCGGGGATTGCAAAAAGCACCTTGGAAAGATTGCTCTCCAGGCTGTCAAAGCCGCTGTCGCCCACACCGGCAGGCACACCAGTGATACAGCATCCCACAATGCCGCCCACCGAGTCGCCATCTTCCTGAGCCGCCTTGATGCACTCCTTTATAGAATTGCCAGATACACCGCCGGCTTCGGTCAGACAGGCCTTTACCTTAACCCCTTTCTGCGAAAGATACTGGATGCATACTGCACCTGCAAAACACAGAGGGGCTGTAAGACGGCCCGAGAAATGGCCGCCGCCAGATATGTCGTTATAGCCTTTGTACTTTACAGAGGCAGGATAATCGGCATGCATAGGCCTGGGCACGGTACGGAACTGCTCGTAATCGCATGGTCTTGCATCGCTATTCTCTATCATCACCGCCAGGGGGGAACCACAGGTCTTTCCATCGACCAGGCCGGAAAGAATAACAGGCTGGTCAGATTCCTTCCTGGCAGTAGTCCCCTTCTGTCCAGGAGCTCGGCGGGCCATAAATGCATCCACAGCCGCCATATCCAGCTCAAGGCCTGCAGGAAGACCATCTATGACAGCACCTATCGCCTTGGAATGGGACTGGCCGAATATAGTCAGATGAATGTTCTTTCCAAAATCAAAGGACATAGTAGGTTCCTCCTAATGCGTTGAAATCCCACAGGAAACCGGGATAGCTCTTCTTGATCACCTGGGCATCGGTTATATAGACATCGCCGGTGCATATAGAAGAGGCAGCCACTGCAGCCATGGCAATACGGTGGTCGCCAAAGCTCGATACCCTGCCACCAGTCAAACTGCCTGTTCCTGTTATGACAAGGGTGTCGCCCACCTCTTCGGCTCTGCCGCCAAGTCCGTTTATAAGGGCTGCGGTGGATACTATACGGTCGCTCTCTTTGATTCTAAGCCGCTTTGCGCTGCTTAAAACCACCTTTCCATGCACCCTGCAGGCAAGCACGGCAAGTATAGGGAAAAGGTCTGGGTGGGGCGACACATCTATGGTAAGGGTGCCAATTTCTGCCCCTGGAGCCAGAATCTCTGAATATTTTCTTATTGCCCTGTCAGGCTGCAGGCTGTTCGGATCAAGCCCCTCAAACTCTGCCCCGAAAGGATAGAGGAAAGAGCAGGATGACCAGTCCTTCTCTGCCGTAAGATCCTCGGGCGACCGGTACTGCTGGTTTGCAGGCACCTTGAAGCCATCTTTGGTCTTCTCCACCTTTACGCCGAACTGAGACATAGTCTGGATTGTCATGTCCACATAGGCGGCCGACTCAAGGGGCGATGTAAGCTTTATCCGGCTCTCATCGTCCAAAAGCGGCATTGCCAAAAGAAGCCCCGATATGAACTGCGAGCTGACATCGCCAGGCATCTTGTATGTTCCTGCACTTAAAAAGCCCGAGAAAGAAAGGGGAATACGGTCTGCGTCGGCATAAACGCCATGTGCTTCCAGTGCCTTGAGCATAGGGAGTATAGGCCGCCTTGAAAGGGAACCTATTCCGCTGAACGATGCATTGCCATACAGGGCGGCCGCAACAGGCAGCATAAAGCGCAGCACTGTGGCACTCTCCCGGCAGTCCAGCTGGGGCACCTTGGCATGATACGCCCCCGGGGCCACCTCGACAGCTGTGTCTGAGAGGATTGTTATGGTGGTCCCCAGCGCCCTTAAGCATTGTATCATGGCCTCAACATCGTCGCTTATAAATGTGGTGTCCATATGGAACACCATACCCCGGTTGCACAGGGCGGCACATAAAAGTTTCCGGCTTGTGTCAGATTTGGAGTCTGGTGCTGCAAGCTTTCCGGCAAGCTTATGGGGTCTTACACATATCTCCATATCAAAGCCCTCCCTCTATATACTCTCCAAGCCTTGAGACAGGGAGCCTCCTAAGCTGGCAGTTTCCGATTCCCAGCGGAGCTATGATATTCAGGTTTCCATAAGAGATTTTCTTATCATGGAGGGCTGCCTGAGTCAGCTCCTGGGCAGTATATGGAATGTCAAATTTTATGCTATTTTTTTCAAGTAAACTTTTAATTATTCGTAAAATTTCAGATTTTTCATTGTATAGTTTGATAAAAGTCTTAGTTTCTGCCACCATTCCCATAGCTACTGCCTGCCCGTGGGAGATGGTGTATCTGCTGCATTTTTCTATGGCATGACCTATGGTGTGGCCAAAGTTAAGGAGCTGACGGCAGCCTGTATCGCAGGGGTCGGCCACGACGTAATCCCGCTTTATCGCCACATTAAGCGCTGCCACTTCCTCTATGTCGTCCAGGAGGGAGCCCGAAGCACAAAGCTGGTACAGCCTCCCCCCGGCAAGAACCGCGTGCTTTATAATCTCGGCCTTACCCTCGTCTATCTGTGTAGCAGGCAGGCTCTTAATCACATCGGGGTCAAACAGGACGCAGGACGGCTGGTGGAATGCCCCTGCCAGGTTCTTGCCGGTACCCAGGTCTACCCCGGTCTTGCCCCCGACCGATGCATCCACGGCCGCAAGCAGCGTTGTGGGAATCTGAACAAAAGGCAAGCCCCGCAGGTATACGGCGGCCGCAAAACCAGTAAGGTCTCCGCACACACCGCCCCCCAGGGATATGAAGAAATCGCTCCGGGCAAGGTTTGCACCTGTTGCCGCCTCGAGGATTGAGCCGGCCGTGCTCCATGTCTTGCTTGCCTCGCCATGGGGAAATGCAAAGGTTGCCACATCAAAGCCGCTTTTCTTGAGTGAAGATGCCACTATACCGGCGTAAAGGCTTTCTGTAACATCATCGCACACCAGCAGTGCCCTACGGCTCTTAAGCCGGGCTGACAAAAGCTCTCCCACCCGGGCCAAAAGCCCGCGCTCTATAATCACATCGTAGGATTCATTCTGTGTCTTTATATTTATACTCTTCATGAGTCCCATATCTTAATTATATCAGTTATCTTTTATATGCGAAAGGAAGAATTTTGGCTATAGATTCCATAAGGCTGCCAAACGCCTCCAGAGTAAGGGACTGGGCGCCGTCGCAAAGGGCGTGGACAGGGTCGTTGTGCACCTCGATCATAAGGCCATCGGCCCCGGCTGCAACTGCTGCCATAGCCATAGGCTTTACCAGCCGGGCATTCCCTGTGCCATGGCTTGGATCGACAATGACAGGCAGGTGTGTAAGCTCCTTAAGGAGAGGCACTGCCGAAATATCCAGTGTGTTCCTGGTTGCAGTCTCGAAAGTCCTTATTCCACGCTCGCACAGTATAATCTGGCTGTTGCCGCCGGCCATTATGTACTCGGCGCTCATAAGAAGCTCCTGGATAGTGCTTGATAGGCCCCTCTTGAGCAATATAGGCTTGTGTGTCCTGCCCAGCTCCTTTAAAAGCTCGTAGTTCTGCATGTTCCGGGCACCGACCTGGATTATGTCCACATCCTCGAATAGAGAAAGCTTGGATATATCCATTATCTCGGAGACAACAGGCATTCCTGTCTCTTTCTTGGCAGCCTTAAGGATATCAAGCCCCTTGGCTCCCAGCCCCTGGAATGCATACGGGGATGTGCGGGGCTTGAATGCACCGCCCCTGAGTATGCCGGCACCGGAAGCCTTGACGCTCCTGGCAATTTCAAGCACCTGGTCTAAGGATTCAACAGAGCATGGACCTGCCATCACCTGGAAATTGCCGCCCCCGATCTTTACGCCGGGAACAACTGCAACAATGGTATCATCGGGATGGAACTTGCGGTTCACATTCTTGTAGGGCTCCTGGATTCGCTTGACATCCTCGACAATATCCATGGTCTTTATGGAATCCATGTCCACCTTGGAGGTGTCGCCTATAAGCCCTATGATAGTCTGCCCCGCCCCCTTTACGATGTGGACATCAAGGTTTTTCTCCTTAAGCCAGGAGACAAGAGTATCTATCTGTTTCTGAGCCGGGTTGTCCCGTAAGATAATTACCATTGGCTACCGTCAAATCTCGGCCTTGGCTGCAATCTTGTCCAGTACGAACTTAACTGCATCGTCCAGTGTCAGACCGTTCATCTGCTGCCCTGTCCTTAGGCGGATGGAAGCCTTGCCTTCGGCAGCCTCCTTGTCTCCGATTATGAACATGTATGGAATCTTCTGTCCCTGAGCGTTGCGGATCTTGGCGTTCATGCGCTGCTCGCTTGCATCGATATCGGCTCTGATTCCGGCCTCTTTAAGGGCTAAAGCAACTTTCTCTGCATATTCGTTGAACGCAGGTGCAACAGGGATAACCACTGCCTGCTCCGGTGCAAGCCAGACTGGCAGAGCTCCTGCAAAGTTCTCAAGGAGGATTCCGATAAACCGCTCCAGAGAGCCCAATACTGCGCGGTGAAGCATTACAGGGTGGTGCTTTGCGTTGTCCTCGCCTATGTATTCGGCATTCAGGCGCTCTGCGCTTGGAAGCTGGTAGTCCACCTGGATAGTTCCGCACTGCCACTGGCGGCCAAGTGCATCTACCAGGGTAAACTCAAGCTTAGGACCGTAGAAGGCACCCTCGCCCGGAGAAATCTCGTATGTAAGGCCAGCCTTTTTGCAGGCATCGGCCAAAGCCCCCTCGGCTCTGTCCCAGGTGGCATCGTCGCCCACTCTAAGCTCCGGCCGGGTCGAGAACTTGACTATAATCTTGTCGTCGGTAAAGCCGAAGTCCTTATAAATATCCTTAAGCAGGTGACAGAACTTTGCAACCTCGCTTGGAATCTGGTCCTCGGTGCAGAAGATATGGGCATCGTCCTGGACAAAGCCCCGGACTCTCATGACACCGTGCAGTGTGCCGGAAGGCTCGTTGCGGGTGCAGCTTCCGAATTCTGCCATCCTGAGCGGCAGGTCGCGGTAGCTCTTGATTCCCTGCTTGAAAATCTCCACATGGCCTGGGCAGTTCATAGGCTTAAGGGCAAAAAGTCTCTTCTCGCTCTCGGTTATGAACATATTCTGCTTATACTTTGCCCAGTGGCCGGAGCGTTCCCACAGTCCCTGAGGCATACAGAAAGGAGTACGTACCTCCACATAGCCGTCGGCCTGTATCTTGGATCTGACATAATCGACCAGGGTGCGGTATATAGTCCATCCCTTAGGATGCCAGAAAATCTGGCCAGGGTTTTCTTCGTCTATATGGAACAGATCAAGCTCCTTGCCTATCTTGCGGTGGTCCCGCTTTGCAAGCTCCTCCAGGTGCTGCAGGTAAAGGCGCAGATCCTTGGGGTTTGTGAATGCGGTGGCATAGATTCTCTGGAGCATAGGGCGCTTCTCGTCTCCTCTCCAGTAAGCACCTGCGATGGAAAGCAGCTTTATGGCCTGTGGGTTTATCATCTTGGTGTTCTCTACATGTGGTCCGCGGCACAGGTCTGTGAACTTGTCCACTGTGTAGATAGAGATGACCTCGTCCTCTGGAAGGTCGTTGATAAGCTCGGTCTTATAGGGCTGGTCCTTGAAAAGCTCAAGAGCCTCGGCACGGCTTACCTCTTTGCGGATAAAGTCCTCTTTCTTGTTGATGATATCCCTCATCCTCTCTTCGATTTCCGGGAAATCGTCCATCTTGAGAGGGCGCGGGAGGTCAAAGTCATAATAAAAACCATTCTCGATGGATGGTCCGATTGCAATCTTGGCATCCGGGAACATCTGCAATACTGCAGCTGCCATAACGTGGGATGCGGAGTGTCTGATAGTACTTAATTTTTCGTCTGCCATAGTGCTTTAACAATATAATCTAATATAATTATAGTCAAGAAGTACACCGGTTCAGACCAGTCTTTGCCTATTAATTATCCATCATGACCACTATCTTCCCATCAATTCCCCTTTCCTGTGCTTTCACAGCCTGCTTAATGCAGCTGAACGGAAAGGAAGCTCCGATAAAAGGAATCAGATTATGATTGTCAATAAAAGTGAATATAGCATCCATAATCTCCTGCGTCGGGAAGTTGGAGAAAAAACCGGTCAGATAACAGCCGTTCGGAATTTCCTTGATAGGGTCGAAAGAGTTCAGATAGTATTCCCCACCCAGAATGCCCGTATGACAGACTATACCGCCATGATAGAGATGAGACAGTGAATCCCGCAATGTCTTAGGGCCTATAAGCTCCAATATCTTGTTGGCATAGAAACCTTCCGGCAGACTGTATTCTGTATCCAACACTGCTTTGCATCCCAGGTCGGTGATCAGGGGCATCTTTGCATTTTTATGGGTTGTTCCATAGACCTGACACCCCAATGCCTTTGCAATCTGCATAGAGGCATATCCCAGGGCACATGTTGCTCCCCTCACAAGAAGGACATCAGAGCTTTTAAGGTCTAGGCTTTCAAACAGGGAGCCCCAGGCTGTGAAAAATGTCTCTGGAACTGCCGCCAAATGTTCCATATCAAGAGCCGAATTGACATGGAACAGCCTGTTCACAGGCAGAAGAGCATATTCTTCATAGGAACCGTTAAAATTTCTACCCAGGCCGCCCATCAGGGAGCATACAACATCTCCCCTTCTGAAATCATAGTCCAGAGACTCTTCCACCGTTCCGACACATTCAATGCCCGGGACAATAGGTTTCTTTATATAATCAGCCCTGATCTCATTGACACGGAGGACAAGTTCGGAATGGTTAAGCCCTAACCCGGCTATTTTGACAAGCACCCATCCTTTTCGGGCTTTAGGCCTAATAATCTCCTCAAGGACAATATCGTCGCTGTTCGTAATATCTCTGAGCACCACTGCCTTCATTCCTCAACCTCCATCCAGCATTGCGGATCTGCATCATACATATTGTGCGTATATCCATAAGTCACAGCAGGACACCCTCGGCAATATGCCTTAAGCCTGCACTTGCCGCACTTAGTGAATTTGTCATATCTTCTGTATTCATCGAAGGCGGCAGATGTCCATAACTCATAGAGCCCTTTATCTTTTATAGACCCTATAGGAGATTCCATCCTGCGGCATGCATACACCATACCTGTCGGCAATATAGTCACATGATTCCTGCCGCAGTTGCACCCGTCAACCACAACATTTGCAGGAAGGCTGTCATCAGGGGCAAACAGTCCTTTCTCGTAAAAAAAGAGTGTCCAAAGATGGTCCTTAAGGTGGTAGGTGGTCTTTGAGTCCTTATGTGCAGTATACCGATTATAGCACTCCTCCATGAATGCTTTATATTCCAAAGGTGCCATATGGGTATCCTGATCGTATGCCTTTTCAATGGAGGTGGGACAATACCGTCCTACCGCATGCACATCCACACCAAGGGCATCCACCAGGTCTATAATATCTGGTATTTCTTTGCAGTTTTTCTTCGAGACCGTGGACATGACCGCAACCCACATGCCCGAATCCTTTATAATCTTGATTGCTTCAAGTGTGGCATTGAAACTGCCTGACCTACGGAACATGTCGTGGGTGCTTTCAAGTCCATCCAGCGACACTTGATATTTTACACAGCCAAGGCTTCTCATCCTGCCGCACACATCGGGTGTGAGATGAAAAGGATTTCCCATGATACAGAACCGCATTCCTGACTCGTGGAAATATTCAAGCAGCCTCCAGAAATCAGGATGGAGTATTGGGTCGCCGCCGGTCAGATAAATATATGGCTTCCTGCCCAGCTTACTGCAGAAATCCTCAATCTCTCCTGCCACATGAAGCATATCATTGAAAGGCATAGTAATGAGAGAAGGATGCCCTTCGGAGAAGATGTAGCAATGCCTGCACCGCTGGTCGCAGCAGTCAGTAATATGCCATTGGATTGCAAAATAATTTTCCAAGCGCAGATGTCCCTTAAAGAACAAAGGCGCCAAGCCTTACAGCATTGACGCCCTGCCTTTCATTTTGATTCCGGGTCTTTTGTCCCACATGCTGGTGCTGGTTTCGGATCCGAGGTTCCACAAGCCGGAGCCGGTTTTGGATCTGCAGAGCCGCAGGCTGCTGCGCCGAATGCTTTTTCTAACATAAAAGTTATCCTCCTCTATCTTGTTTTAATTAAATTTTATTATGGTTCCCGGTAAAAAGCACTAGTCAAATATAGACTAATAGTCGGATTTTGATCATAATATAGCTGGAGGTCTTCTTTATGGGCCAATACAAGGATGCAAGGGAACGGACAAAGGCAAAAATCGAATCAGCTTATTGGGATCTGATGCTTCGGAACGAAAGGATAACTGTTCAGAAAATAGCTGGCAAGGCAGGAATACATAAATCCACATTCTACTTCTACTACGATTGGGTTGATGATGTGCTGACAGAGATCAAGGAGAGACTGATGAACCTTCTTGTCTCAACCATCAGAAGTGATTACCGGGAGAAAAAAGATTTCAGGCAGGTCATGATAAATATGCGGCAGATGTTCCATGACAACAGGAAATATCTTATTCCCCTGGTATTGGAGCAGCGGGGCGGTAAATTCGCCGTTGAATACAGGGAATGTATAAAGCGGCATTTTGCAGAGGATATCGGCATCGACTACAAGACGGGCAACGATGTCAAGAATGAAGTTGCAAACTGTATCCTGGCCGGACTGATAGAAATCATGCTCTTCGAGCTTTCAAGCGAGATCATCCCCGATGAATTCACCTTCAAGATTGGAGATGGAATTATCAGGAAAGGGGTGGCAAAGACACTTAAAGATCTTAATATCAAGTTCGGAAGATAAAGACCATCATACCGGCATATAGGATGCAGAATGTCTGTAAGTGCTATTTCTATTTCTTGAAGAATTCCATACCCATATCGTAGGACATAGTGAAGTTCTCCAGGGAAAGATTGTTCTCAATCTCGATACCGGTAACCTTCTTCACAATCTCGCCTGCTTTGATGATATCATCCTCTTTACTTGTGGAGCCAAGGAGCACTGCCTTGCCTTCCTCAATCTTCACCTCAAGGAAGTTGACATCAATCTTTTCCTCATACAGTACTGTATTGACAGCTTTCTGGGAAATCAGCAGCTCCTTGAGCTTCTTCTCCTGGGCTGCCCTGTAATCATCCTTATCAAGCTCTGCCACAAGACCTTTAACCATGGCGCAGATGGAATCCACAGAGAGCTTGTCGGTATTGATGGAGATATCGTAGTTGCTCGGCTTTCCCCATGTGGCATTGTACAGGTACTTTGCCTGCTCGGTTCTCTCCAGCTCCTTATGAGCCACCATCTTTTTAGCGGCACGCTCATCCACATTATATCTGTCCATAAGACGCTTAATCTTGACATCCTCGGAGCTTACAGTCCTAAGTCTCAGCAGTCCGGGAACATCCTTCAGGAAGAAAGTTCCGCAGCGGCCCATCACTATGCAGTCCGGATTTTTCAGAAGCTTCTCAAAGATATAGAACTTAAACAAATTATTATATTTTTCATATGAATTGGTTAATCTTGCCAGCAATCCAGGTGCCTTCTCGTCAAACTTCTCCACCTGGCTCCTGCTTATATCGAACATTTCCGGGAATTCACTGTTTATAGTCTTTCCGCTGATGAATTCATAGCCCAGATTCTCTTTAAGGGCAAGACCGACCTGCTTGCTGAGGCTTCCTTCTTCTCTTGACAATGTGATTAATGCCATATTTCCTCCTTGTGAATTCTAAATCCGTGTCACCCTTTTAGAATAATAAATAATTTTATTATATTCAAG
>JAFSOR010000003.1 GCA_017446885.1 Spirochaetia bacterium
AGCCGTTCCTCGAACTCGCCGCGGAACTTGGCGCCAGCCACCAGTGCTCCCATATCAAGGGCCAGAAGTTTCTTGTTCTTAAGAGAATCGGGGACATCCCCTGCCACGATACGGCGTGCAAGCCCTTCTACAACTGCTGTCTTACCTACACCGGGCTCTCCTATAAGAACCGGGTTGTTCTTTGTACGTCTTGAAAGAACCTGCATAACACGTCGGATCTCCTCATCACGGCCGATGACAGGATCCAGCTTGTCACGCCTTGCCAGCTCGGTAAGGTCACGGCAATACTTTTCCAAAGTCTGGAATTTGCCTTCAGGATTCTGGTCTGTGACCCGCTGATTGCCGCGGATAGCAACCAGAGTCTTGAGGATTGAATCTTTGGTTATGCCGTGTCCTTTGAGCATACGGCCGCATTCTGTATCTGACATTGCTATTGCAATGAAGATATGTTCAGTGCTTATATATTCGTCCTTAAGGTTGTCGGCCTCTTTCTCTGCCTCGTTCAAAATCTGGTAGGATGCATTGCTCAGGTTGACCTGTGCTGCTCCGCCATATGCGCGGGCAAGACGCTGCAGAAGGCGCTCTGTGTCTGATATAAGTAAATCTTTTCCTGCTCCCAGCTTGTCCACCAGAGGCGGAATAATGCCATCCTGCTGGGTAAGGAGGGCAAGCAGAAGATGTTCAGGCTCCAGGACCGGGTGATTGTACTTTGTGACAAGGTGCTGAGCCTCCATAATCGCTTCTTGGGTTTTGACTGTAAATTTTTCCTGATTCATTTTGTGCCTCTTAATTGTTCCGGTATAACTAAAAAATACTAACGATTTCAGTTGCAGACAATAGATTTTTTAAGTATCATAAAACCGGAGGGGAACATGGAGACATCATTTGATCTCATCATCATAGGGGCAGGACCTGCAGGTCTCACCGCCGCCCAGTACGGTGCCAGGGCAAACCTTAGGACACTGCTTATAGAAGAAGGTTCGGTCGGGGGCCAAAGCCTGAACATAACAGACCTGGAGAACTACCCGGGGTTCCAGAACCCTGTAAGCGGAGCAGAGCTCTGCAGCAACATGAAAGTCCAGGCTGACAAGTTCGGATCAGAATTCCTTTCTGCATCGGTACAATCCATTTCCAAGCAGGATAATGTATTCACAATAACCACAGACAGCGGAGTGTACTCTGCCTACACTGTGATTCTGGCCACAGGTGCCAAACACCGCAAGTTAGGGGCCAAGGGAGAAGATGATTTTATAGGGCGCGGGGTCTCTTACTGCGCTACATGTGACGGAGCTTTCTTCAAAGATAAAAAGATAATTGTGGTTGGGGGCGGCGACACTGCCTGCTCCGAGGCCCTTTTCCTGGCAAACCTTTCTGACAAGATAATAATGATTCACCGCAAGGACCGTTTCAGGGCACAGAAAGCACTGGCAGACCGTGTGCTTGCAAACAAGAATATAGAGGTGCGTTTCAACACCACCTGCACTGCGATAAAAGGCAATACAAAAGTTGAGTCTGCCATCCTTATGGAGAACGGGATACAGTACGAGCAGGACACCGATGCAGTGTTCATATTCACCGGCATATTACCTCAGAACAGGCTGGCCGAAGGGGTAACTATGGACGAGGCCGGTTATATTGTCACAGACAGCCATATGATGACATCGCTCCAGGGACTTTTTGCTGTGGGCGATGTACGCACCTCTCCTTTCCGCCAGGTGGTGACAGCCTGCGCAGACGGTGCCATTGCAGCACATTATGCCGGCATGCTGGTGGATGAGCTTAAGGGAGAGGCCTACATTTGAAAAAACTTTTTCTATTGTCATTGGATGGGGATTAGGATGAGCTGGCTTTCCATAGAAAAAGCCACAGAATCTCCATACTGGAGTTCCCTTAAAGAGCTGGTACGGCAGCAGGAGACATGCTGTATTGATGCAGTGTCCATGCTGACCGGCAATGAGGGCTCAAAGCCGATAATTGCCCATTCAGACGGCAACACCGTGGATGCAGCCCTGTTTTTCACCAGCTACGGCAGGATTATGCCTGTGCTGGCTCCCCAGTTCTTCTTTCATATGGAAGATGTCAAAGAAACAGCTTATCTGGCTGGAAATACTGTATACCTGCCCACATCTGTGTCAGGAAAGACCGAAGCAGTGGATATGTTTCTGGAAAAGTTTTCCTGCGGACAGCACCAGCAGGTTATAGAACACTATATAATGGAACTGGAGAGCCCCCATTTGATGCAGGCCCTGCCGGAGCCACCTGCTAAGATGCAGATACACATGGGCTCAAGACGGCATATCCTGCCCCTTTTTCCGCTGCAGAAGACTTACGAGAGGCAGGAGGTGCTTTTAAATCCAGAAGCCCAGGACCTTATGGAAACTTTCAGGTGGCTAAAGTCAATACTGACCACCGAGACCTGCTTTTATGCAAGACGGGGTCTGCACTATGTATCCAAGGCAAACACAAATGCAAAAGGATTCGACCACATCCAGATAGGGGGCGTCTTTACCGTGCCAAAGTTCAGGAACCAGGGTTATGCTCTCCATACTGTGGCCGCACTGTGTCGGCATATCCTGGAACAGGAGCACAAGAAACCTTCCCTGTTTGTAAAGACTGACAACGAGAACGCCATAAATTTGTACAAGAAACTGGGATTTGAGATTAAAGATAAGACAAAGACTGTGTACCTGAACTGATTACCAGTGATTGAAAGAGACAACCTGGGAAGTGCTTTTACGGTCGGTATGGACAGGTTCCTCGTCCTTCTCGCCCACTGCCAGCATCATGACAGCTTTCATGGAATATGGCAGGGTAAGTATATTGTGGACCTCGCTTTCGTTGAACATGGTCACAATGCAGCTGCCATACCCTTCTTTCTCGGCCTGCAGCATCATGAACGATACAGCAAAGGTTATGTCTATAGGATAAGCAGGCTGACCGTTGGGCATAATGTACTCGATGTTTGTGGAACAGGCCACAATGACAGCACCGGCAGAAAGCACATGCTGCTGGCCATAGGCGGCAGAGGTGAGTCTGCTTTTGATTTCAGGGTCGTCGACTACCAAAAAACGCCACGGCTGGCGGTTCTTTGCAGAAGGGGCCAGCCTCCCAGCCTCGAGAATGCGGCTGAGCTTTTCAGGATCCAAAGGCACATTTTTAAAGTGCCTTACGCTGAATCTGTTCTTTATCTCTGGCAATAATCCCATAATTTCATTATAAGGTAAGGAAATAATCCTGTCAACCTTAAAAATTGTAGCTGAACTGCCGCGGAGACAGGAGTTCCACAGCAGAATCTATGGCGAACTTGTCGGTCATGCCTGCTATGTAATCGGGAATGACATATGAAAAATCAGCCTCGGTCCTGTAGAATGCCTCCATCTTTCTTAAATACCCGGCAAACTCGGTAGCCACATTGGTCATCTCGGAATCATATCCGGCATAATCAAAACCGTAGCGGTCAAAGATTTCGGACAGGTATTCCCACAGGGTGTCGATAAGCCTGTGAATCCGCTGGTCATACTTAATAAGCTCCTGGCTCTGGTAGATGTGCTCGTAGTTGAACTTCTTAAGGGCAACCATAGCCTCGTACACAGGGTCGGAGAAACCTATCTTGCCCAGCTTTTCTGCACTTTCCACTGCATCGCATACCATGGTGTTTATCATGCTGCTGTTGCCTCCGCCCAAGACCCTGGTTACAATGGCCGGCACATCATGCTCCTTGACCACGCCCAGCCGCAGGGCATCTTCAAGGTCACGCCCCAGGTAGGCAATCTTGTCAGACATACGCACAGCTATACCCTCCCAGGTGCATGGGTAGCAGTTCCTGGCATGCACTTCCTCTGGCACACAGGGGTCAGATGCAGGCTCAAGATACTGCTCGAACTTCTCGCCGCAGTGGTTTATTATGCCGTCCCGCACCGCAAAGGTCAGGTTTAGCCCCTTGCCGCTGTTTATAAGGTGGTCCACCACACGCAGGGAATAAATCTCGTGGCAGAAGCCCCCCTGCTTCTCCAGATATTTGGATAGGATGCTCTCGCCGGTGTGGCCGAACGGGGTGTGCCCCAGGTCGTGTCCCACGCTTATGGCCCATGCCAGGTCGGTGTCCAGATTGAGTGCCTTGCAGATAGTAACCGAGATGGTGGCCACATGCATAACATGCTCCATGCGGGTGCAGATATGGTCGTTGTGTGGAGCAAAGAAAACCTGTGTCTTGTGCTTCAGCCGCCGGTATGGATAGGAATGGATTATGGCAGTAAGGTCGCGGAAAAAATATCCCCGGATATCTTCCTTCCGGGGATATATGCGTTTATGTAAAATATTTGAGTCTATATGATTTTCTACCTTCATACAGGCAGTATATCATATTTTTTATCAGAATGCTACACCGCCGAGTATTCCGATAGCTCCTGTGTAGTTATCATCAAAGTACTGTGTGTAAGGAATCTCGATGCGTACCGGACCGAACGAGAAACCAAGGCCTACAGTGAATCTGAATTTAACTACATCAAGGTCGCCGTCCTTGGACATCTTCATCTTTGCATGTCCTACATCAGTTGAGTCTGATTTGGTGACCTTTGCAACTGTGTCTACAGAAACCTCGTTGTCGCCGCCGAACATGAAATCGGCTCCAAGTCCTCCGAAGAGCTCAACTATAGTCAGCTTTATGCCGGTGTTGATTTCTACAGGAATAATGAATCGGGAAGTCTCGGCCTTTACATCCAGGTCTGTGTCATAAGTGAATTTATGTCCTCCCTGGCTTACCGATACAGGCTCAAGGTTGTCGATTGTCCATTCAACTTTCGAGCTGAAATAGTTGAGTCCTGTACCCACATTAAGACCTCTCCACTTGACCACGCGTCCAAGATCTTGGGCCTCGACCAGCTGATAGTTTACCATAAAGCCCAGGTTGTATGCATCAAAATCAAACTCATCCTGGCTGTACTTGCTTACACCGCCTTTGAGTGTAATGTACAGTCCGTGATTCCATCCAAGAAGATGCCCCAGATTGAACCCTACAGCAGCGGTTATAACCTGAACTCCTGCACCCACATACAGGTCTCCCTTCTCCTCGAAATCGTCCAGGAACTCATCGCCAAAATCGCCAGTCAAGCTGCCTTTCTTGGCAACAGCTCCGTTTACGCTCAATGCAACAGTAATCCAGTCGTAACCGTTGGCTGTCCGCATATAGCCGCCGTCAGCTGCCAGTACATTGGCATTGTTGATAGCTTTGTTAAGCTTTTCCCCTTCCTCATATTTACCATATTTATCCTGAATCTTATCCCGCAATTCATCTTCAATATTGTTAAAATCTGCGGCCCATGCTGCAGGCAGGTCATAGAAATCTACATCCACAGCAGACACTGTCCCAATGACACACATAGCCAGAAGAACAGCGAAAAGCATTTTTTTCATAATTCCTCCCAAATGCCAACAATCAAGAATTGTTTTTTCTATTATACACCTGTTATGAGCAAAAAGAAAGAGGAAAAATAACAATTTGTTATTTGTTTATATTGCAAAGAGAAACAGTGTGTTGCCTTTTTTCCTGTTCTGTTATATCCTCAAGAGCATGGATTTCAATGCACTTATATCAGAGACAGCCGGAGCGCTGGAAGAAAGCATAAGGAACAAGTATCATGTGGAGATAAACGATGAGCTGGGCTTTACCGGCCGCAAAGGGGTCTATGATATTCTGGACAACCTGCTCTCCATTCTGTTTCCAGGCTGCTACTGCGACGACAAGATACGGGAAAGCGAGATGCTCTCGTTTTTGAACGAAAGGCTAAGATACGTAAGCTATATGTTCATGCGGTTCCTAAAGGACTGCCTTAAATACAACTGCACACTTGAAAGCGGATGCGACGGCTGCAGCTGCGAGAAACGGGCTGCTCAGGTTATGGAAGCCCTATTCAAGGCCCTGCCCCAGATACGTGCCACACTTATAACCGATATCGAGGCGGCAAAAAAAGGTGACCCTGCTGCAGAGTCCCTGGATGAGATTGTATTCAGCTATCCTTTCCTGGAGGCTATTGCAACCCATAGAATAGCCCATGTGCTCTACAACGAGCAGGTGCCTATAATACCGCGCATGATGAGCGAGCGTGCCCATTCCCGCACTGGAATCGACATCCACCCTGGTGCCACAATAGGTGAAAGCTTCTTTATAGACCACGGTACAGGCGTAGTTATAGGCGAGACCACCACCATAGGAAACAGGGTCAAGATTTACCAGGGAGTTACACTGGGCGCCCTTTCTCCATTTGATAGCCAGGGAACACCGCTGATTGGGAAAAAGAGGCATCCTGACATCCAAGATGATGTTATCATTTACGCAAATGCCACAATCCTGGGTGGAAACACAGTTATCGGCAAAGGCTCTATAATCGGCGGTAACACATGGATCACCAAGTCGGTGCCACCTAACAGCCTTATCTATAATACTAAAGAGTGAATATCAGGCCTATTTCGGCTTCTGTAAGCCTCCGGTAGTGGCCGGAGGCTATTTTTTTATCCAGTTCAAGGTTACCTATGGCTGTGCGTTCCAAAGCTGTAACCGGGTTTCCCAGAACATCAAACATGCGCCTTACCTGATGGAACTTTCCCTCGGATATTGTAAGGAGGCATTCGGAAGAGCTGCTGCCACAGCCAAGTTCTGGGATCATGACACCAAGCCATTCAAGGTGGGCAGGCGATGTTGTAAAGGAAGGAGCTTTCTCGCATGGCGGCAGATAAAGGCCTAAAGAGCACTTTCTTATGTACTCATACTGCTGTGCAGGCGAAACCGGCTCCTTAAGCCAGACATGGTAGGTCTTTGAAATACGGCTTTCGGGGATTGTGAGTGTGTGTACAAACATGCCGTCGTCGGAAAACAGTAGGAGCCCGGATGTATCTTTATCCAGACGCCCCACGGCAGAAAGTCCCTGCGGCACATCGGGCCCCAGGAGCTGGAACACGGTGGTGCTGCGGTCCGACACTGTGGAGCAGACTGTACCTAAGGGTTTGTTCATCATAATGTACGTAAAGCCCCTGCGAGGAAACAACATATCTATCTTCTACACCTCCAAATGATAAGTGTCAATAAAACAAAGTCTGCTGTTAAAGCCTGCCTCGATTGACGTGTACCCTATAGACAAGCTATTGGCATGTTTTCTCGCAACGGTGTTTACATTTACTTTTTTCATTATTTCTGATAATCTGAGTGTATGAAGAAGTTAATATTTCTGCTTCTTGCAGGGGCTTTACTTTTTGTTTCAGGATGCAAGAAAGAGGCTAAGCCTGAGCCTGCGGAAGAGCCTGTCATACTGTGGAGTTATTTCACCTACCCCGATTATAACGCACACATTTATCTAAAGCTTGAGTACGATAAAGCCGAGGCAATCTGCTGCGGCTCGGCCAATATGATTGTAGGAAGAGTACACCTGACCCACGACTGCACTGCATCCCAGTTCGAAACTATAAAGAAAAAACTCATAGAGCAGGGAGCCACAGAAGAAGAAAGCGTGGCAGAACCTATGGTAGACGGCTACCCCGATATGACCTCATATCTGTCTATGTTCCTTTCTAAAGATAAGCAGGAGGAGATATGGAAAAGCCTGGTGCAGGAATGAACAGAAACTTTTACCCAGAACAGACCCATTTTATAGGAGTACTGCTGCCCTACGAGCTGACACAGCGCCTGCAGGGATACAGGGACTATATGAGCCGCCAGTATGATTGCAAAAGCGGTTTCGGCACCCCTATACATATTACACTGGTACCGCCATTCAAGCTTACAGACAAGCTGACTACAAACGATATAGCCGAAGCTCTGGCACAGATGGCTGTGGATAAGAAGTGGCATCCTTTTATGGCCAAGATAGACGGCTTTGATGCATTCGGCGACCGCACCCTGTTTGCAAAAGTGCTTCCTTCGGCAGTATGGACTGCATTCAAGAGCGCAGTCTACAACACTGTATCTGCACTATCGCCGGGCAGCCTGAAAAAGGAGAGCCGCCCCTTCCAGCCCCACATAACGGTGGCAAACCGGGACATTCCTGCAGGAGCCAGCACTGAAGCGCTGGAGTACCTGAATCAGCTTGAGCTGAAGACTACATTCCAAGTGGACAACTTAACCATATTTGAGCGCAGGGATAAACGCTGGGTTGTTGCAAAGCAGATAGAGATTTGAGCAGGTATTCTTTATAATTAAAACTTGGGTGTTTTTTACCCTAAGTTTTAATTAAATATACTGCAATATATATATATATATATATGTGCTGTCAAGAAAATTCGAAGGCAAAAAAGGGCTGCCAGACGGCAGCCCCAAACCATGTTACGGAAGATAACTTGGGTCGATGGTGATAGCTGGTGCTATACCAACTATACCAGGATTATCCGTATCAGCATAATTAGGATTGCCATTAGAGTTATAATGCAATACTGCATAGCGGTATGGACTTACATCAGGCGCTTTATTACTTGGATAATCTTCATCACACTCCGGTGTACGGGTCAGCCAGAATCCTCCGGTCTGTCCATCGGTTCTTCTTACACGTGTCGCCAGTGCATAATCCGAAGGAGATCTTTGACGTTCACCAGAAGTATATAATAAAGTGTATTCTGGTCCAAAAGCAGACAGAAGGAATACCTTGTCATTGGTATTATCACTCTTATATGCAGTTAATTTAGCTTCATCATTATTATTGTAATTTCCTCTCATATTTTCTTCATCATTTTTCACAACTGTAGTAGCTATCTTACCCTGGGCAGTTGCAGTAAATGCCTTCTGGAGGAAGCCGGCTCCATTATATGTGGTTGCCTGTGGGTCTCCACTCTCATACGACCCGTTCAGATATGCACGTACTGAAGAATACTTGTAATTGTTCGCATAAACTGTGTTGCCTCCGATAGTCCTTTCTGTCTGTGCTGTATAATAATAAACAATTCCACCGTCATTATTATATCCATTAGTTCCACGCAGGATTTTATCAGAAAGCAGAAGAGCCTTACCAGAGCTGTTGTAATTATCTGTAAGCTTTTTCCACTGTATAGGCTCCACTTTAAAGAAATATTCCTGTCCGTATACAGGCTCTATGCTATTTGAGAATGTAGTGTCTGTATCAATATCATTATCATACGGAAATGCTTTTACTTTATCATAGAAGTAGCCGTCACTTCCCAGGTACCAGCCGTTGTATACAGGTGCATCGGAATATTCGCTTATGGCACTTACTGTCTGCGGGAAGTCGCCGAACTTGTAGAGGTCTCCGCCTGCACTTACAGGCGATTCAGTGATTGCATCATTCCGCTTGACATAGTACTTTGCAGTTGCACTCTTTGTAATGCCTCTCTCGGAATATGTTATGGTGAGTGTCTTTATTCCGGCTGTTGATGTGTCTGCTGGACTCATGCTGTAAGAGTTGACCGCTTGACTTGAGGCATCAGAATATGTTGCTGTGACTACAAGTCCTGCAGAGCTGAAGCTCTCGCCAATTGCATACAGCACCTTAGTTGGTGCGCTTGTTACTGCTATGCCTGTAAGAACTCCCACTGCTGGGTCATATCCTTCTATGTTCGCAGTGTAGGCACTCCAGGCAGGGTCTGATGTGTAAGCACTTGTTGCTGAATCTGGCACATAAATAGCCGCACCTGGATCAAAAGCACCTGCTTCTATTGCCGGAGGGGTGGTTCCCTCTAAAACAATGCTTGCACCGGTACATCCTGCGAAAGCGTTGGCCTCGATGGATGTCACAGTTGCAGGGATAATAATCGATGTTATATGGCTGCAGTCCTGGAATGCTCCGTTTGCTATTGCTGTAACTGTTTCGCCGTCAATAGCCTCTGGAATCTCTATATCCACAAGAGTCATTCCCTTTTCTGTAAGGCCCAGAATCTTGAGTGTCGAGCTTCCAGGTGCCTTCTGCACTCCGTTAAGTGCTGGTGACGGGGATCCGCCGCCAATCTGCTGTACATTGAAAATAGCTGCCCAATCGGCATAGAGTGTCAGGTCATCACCTTTATATTTTACACCTGAGGCATAGGATTTGCCGGTGCCGTCTGCTTTTGTGTTCCAGTCGTCAAAGAGGTAGCCGCCCTTGGCCATGTTCCCTGTGTTGCCTTGGATTGTAAGCTCGCTGCCCGAGCCGGTCTGGGCTTTAGGTGCAGAGCCAGACTCTGCGCCGTTGGCATTGTAGCTTATGGTGAAAGAGTCGCCACCACCCCCGCCACCACCGCCACATCCTGCGAAGCTGAGCACCATTGCCAGAGCAGCGGCAAGGAGAAGTACTGTCTGTAAGATTTTTTTATATTGTCTCATATTTTCCTCCATATGTATTTATCAATCATCCAAAGCCCGGACTACACGGACAAAAAACATAGTACTTTTATTTGTGCATATTGATTTATCTGCACTGAAATTGACATACCCTGCGTGTGTTTTATAGGGAGCACCATTGTCAAACTGAGATGATGACCAGTAATTATTTTCTGTTAAGGCGATAGCTGTACCCCCTGCACCTGTTATTGCCGTGAATCCGTCATTGATTGTATCGCTGTTAAGGGCTATCCGCTTGAGCTCTGCAAGGGCAGGCAAATACCAGCCGCTGGTATATCCTGTTGCTGTATATGTGGCCGCATAGCTGAATGCAGGATAGTTTGTGGCTATTAATTCTGCTGTAGCTGTGCCTGCGCTGTCAGCAGCTTTTATAACTGCCCAGTTGCCAGAACCGTCATTATAGGAAGTACTGAATATGGTATTATACCCGGTGGTGTCGGTGGGTGCCCACACGAGGTCGCTTCCAGACTGGAGCAGCCCCACCATATACACCTTTCCATTTGTGCCGACTTTAGCTGTGCCAGCCAAAAATGGTTTATAAAGATCTTCTACGTCATCGCCGCCCATGTATGCAACCACACCTACTGGGACTCCGTTTACAGATTCATACTCTGCCTTGTAAGAAGTATATTCAGAAGGTGCTACTGTCTTTTTGTCAGCCAGAACAATATCTCCAACGCTTACTCCAGAGCGGTCGGCAGGAGTGCTTGTATAAACTAACAGCAGCGAGAATGTCGCAGTCACTGTCACATCAGATGCAGGCATGGTGAATGTCCGTGTATTTCCGTCTCCAGACACATCAACTGTACCGCCGCCAGACTTGGTCACTGTCAGGCTGTCAAGACCATATCCACTAGCAGGAGTTACGGTCAGTGTTATGGCATCACCTTCCTTTGCTGTGGTTATGTCTGCTGAGACAGAGCCGTTTGACATACTGTCAATTGTCACAGTATAAGATCCTTCTATGCTGGCAGAGCATGCACTCCAAGCCGATGCATACGCACCGATTGCAGATTCGGGCACCCTGACTACAGCAGAAGTTCCTTCAAGGATGTCGCCATCAATTGCTGGAGGAACAGTTGAGTTTATGACCAGGGTTGCCAGGCTGGAGCAGCCAGAGAAAGCACCTGCTCCTATGGATGTGACACCCTCTGGGATAGTAACTGTGGTTATCCCTGTACACCCAGAGAATGCATTACCCTCTATAGTTGTAACTGTAGCAGGAAGGGTAAGCTCTGTTATAAAGCTGCAGTCCTGGAAGGCACCGCTGCCGATTGCCTTGATTGTGTTTCCATCTATTGACGAGGGGATGTTTATGCTTGAGAGGGTCTTTCCCTTCTCTGTAAGACCCAGAATCTTGAGGTTTGAGCTTCCCGGTGCCTTGAGTGCAGGTGACGGGGAGCCGCCCATGTTCTGCACATTATATATAGCTGTCCATTTGGCATAGAGCCTGAGGTCATTTCCACTATATTTTGTACCTGGGGCATATGTTTTTCCTGAACCGTCTGCGTTTGTGTTCCAGCCGTCGAAAAGGTATCCTGACTTGGTAAGGTTACCGGTGTTATTCTGGATAGCTAAAGAAGATTCAGAATCTCCATTCTGTGATGCCGGAGGTGTGCCAGACTCAGCCCCGTTTGCATTGTAGCTTATGGAGAAAACAGTGTCATCGCTTCCACCGCCACCACCG
>JAFSOR010000004.1 GCA_017446885.1 Spirochaetia bacterium
TGGCTGCATGTACTCCATCCCAAGGCCGCTATACGGCTATGCGTACTGCCCTTGACAGTATCAACGTGCTCAACCGTACCGACCAGCCTTTCACCGTTGCCGACGTACAACCCTATGTGGACTACTTCGACCGATACGGCAACAGCAACGACCGCCTGCTGGCCCACTATCTGCTGGGCCGTGCCTACCATGAACAGGGCGAGGCCCCTATGGCCCTCCAATGCTACCAACAGGCTGCCGACTGTGCCGACACCACAGCCGCAGACTGTGACTACAAACAGCTGTGTAGGGTGTATTCACAGATGGATGTCATACTTTATCAGCAAGGATTATATCAGGAAGAACTGTTGGAGATAGAGAAAGCTATAAAATATGCAAAACTTGGAAAAGACACTTTGGCAGCTCTTGATCTTTATGATCAAAAAGGAAAAATATTTCAAGCATTAGAGATGAAAGATTCTCTTTTTCATGTATGTGAGCAAGCTGCTGCATTATATAAAAAACACCATTACCCAGCCTATGCAGCTATCGTTATAGGAAGGACGATAAAGCCCCTTATTGATGTTGGTAGATATGATAAAGCTTATCAGAATTTGCAGGTTTATGAAAGTGAATCTGGTTTATTTGACAACTATCATAACATTGTTAGTGGTCGTGAGATTTTCTATGCATGTAAAGGATTGCTCTTTTTGAGCTATAATCAGACTGATTCTGCTGAATATTATTTTCGAAAAGAATTGCGAAACGGCAAGGACTTTAACAACCAGAACACAGGAGCATTGGGGTTGGCACAGGTATATCAAAAGAAAAACGTTCCGGACTCAGCCGCTAAATACTACCGCTATGCTTACGCTATGAACGACTCGATGTATGCCCAGAAGACTACCGAAACAGTAGAGCGCCTGCAGTCCATGTACGACTACTCGCGTCATCAGGAACTGGCCAGGAAAGAATCGGAACGGGCAACACAGGAAAGACAGAAGCGACAGACGGTTGCCATAATCTTGGTACTTGTTGCATTGCTGTCGGCCATAACGATATATGAGCTGTACAAAAGGAAGCAGGCTGAACGGGCGAGGTATCTGCAAAGCATTGCCGATTTGGAACAGTCCCAGTCAGACATCATGCAGCTCAGGCAGCATGCATCAGACTATGCCTCTCTCATCGCCCAGAAGGAGAAACAGATGGAGCAGCTGAAAAAGAAGATGCAGAAATACTCCAAGCTTATCTATTTCGACAAGGCCGATGTGGAGCGCCACCTGAAGGCTTCCACGACCTATCAGGAGCTGGAAAAGAAAGCCGTCAGAGGCGAGACACCTACGGAGGAAGACTGGCGGAACATCCGTATGCTGGTCATCGAATACCTTCCGGGCTTCAACGACTTCCTTACCTCTCATGCCCATCGTCTGACTGAAAACAAGTATAACATCTGCATCCTGCTTCGTCTTCATTTCAAGTCCGTAGACATCAGCAAGATTCTGGGCATCAAGCCGCCCAGCGTTTCCGATGCCTGCTCCACCATCATGAGGAATGTTTTCCAGAAAGAGGGCAGCGCCAAGGAGCTGACGGCAACGCTATCTGAAATTTTCTAATATCGCCCTATACGTCTTTTTAAGGTTAACTACCAACATGACAA
>JAFSOR010000005.1 GCA_017446885.1 Spirochaetia bacterium
AATATTATAACTGATTACATTTCCCGGTCAACCTGCAACAGAGAATGATGCCTTGATCTTCCAGAAAATATTATAACTGATTACATTTCCCGGTCAACCTGCAACTGAAGGCTCCGTCCCTGCCCCACTTGACAAATTATAACTGATTACATTTCCCGGTCAACCTGCAACGAACCAATCTTCCCCAGTTCCTCCGCCAGCATTATAACTGATTACATTTCCCGGTCAACCTGCAACACTTGACGAACACGCCGCCGTCCAAGGCATATTATAACTGATTACATTTCCCGGTCAACCTGCAACGGCAGGAGATCTATACAGACGGCAGCATAAATCTATACCATTTCAAAGAACGAAATCAAACCTAGAACCAGTAATTCCATCTTCTTGATTTTGTGGCTTTATTTACATAGAAGAATAGCAGGAAACAGGTTTAAAATCCCTATTTACATGGCTTGCTCAGAGACATCAAAAAATAGCTTACTCCAAGGATGGCCCATAAGAATAGCTTAATTGGTAAAACAATAAAGAGCCAAAGACAAATATTAAAAACCAGTCTGAAAACACCATTCCAGATATCCTCAAATAATTGCAATAATCCCATAATATTCCCCCCTATTTCATGCCTTCATCCTAACACAGGGGGTGTGTCAAATAATGCTACAGGTATGAAATAATTCCTACCCGATTTAGACTATCTCCTTGCCCAGTTTGAAGCACTCTGCAAGGTCTATCGGGAACTGTTTTTCACGTGCCTCTTTCTTGGCCTCCAGATTAAAGCCTGCCATGCTGTACTTGCTGTAGTCTGCCACCTGTGTAGTGTTGCAGGAAAGGTAGGTCTTTACATCTCCATTCAGGAATCGGAATGTCCCTTCTATCCCCTTGGCCATCGGTTTGATAAGGGTATCCACATATTGGCCGGATGCATTCATGGTGTAGATAAGCCCCACATTCACTTTGCCTGTGAAGTAGCTTGAGTAGTTGTCGTATGACAGCATGACAAATATAAGCCGCTCCAGAAGTGCTCTGAACTGCGCAGTAGGCTCGCCGAAGTAGATAGGAGAGCCGATTATAAGGGCATCGGCCTGGGTAATCTTTTCAATGAGCGGCGAAAGGTCATCCTTCCAGTAGCATTTGCACCGTACTGCACCCTTCCTCTTGCAGGCCAGGCAGCTGCGGCATCCTGTAAATTTAAGGTCGTACAGGTCTATGTATTCGGTTTCTGCGCCGGCCGATTCAGCCCCTTTCTGCGCCTCTTTCAAAAGCTGTGCTGTGTTCCAGTTCTTACGTGGACTTGCATTGATGATTATCGCTTTCATATTATTCCTCCAAATCTTTTATTGCATCATAGAAACTTGAAATGCCGCCAGGGTTTCTTCGTTATATTCTTCTTCCAAATTGTTTACTATGTTTTTAACTGTATTGCTGTATTGCATAACACCTCAGTTATTTCTTAAAAAGCTTAGCATGAGAACTTGTCCTGATCAACGCAAGGATAAGTTCTTTCTCATGTTCTTTATAAATTATAATCCAGTCTGGTTGGATATGTAATTCTCTAAATCCTTGCCAATTTCCTTTTAGAGGATGATCTTTATAGTCCTCTGGGATTGGCAAGCCATTTTTAAGAATATTAAGTATAACACTCAATTTATTGACTGCAAAACAAGGGCCTTTTGTAAGGATTCTCAAATCCTGTTTAAACGATTTAGTATAATGCAGTTTGTATTTCATTTATTATATTCTGGTTCTTCTTCAGCAGCATGAAGTATATCGTGAATCATCTCGTCAACATCATCGTAGCCCTTAGACTTTATCTTGCCACTGACAATATCCTCAGCTTCCTGCATTGCCGCAATAGTTTCCTCGTTTGGTTCTTCCTCGGGTGCTACGGCATGGAAGGGGAGCCGCCGCTGGACAACGCACTGGGTAAGGAACAGCCTTATGGCCGATGTTATGTCAAGCCCGATGGATGAAAGAATGCTTTCTGCGCTTTTCTTCAAGTTTGTATCTATTCTGGTTTGAATTGTAGTTGTTTTCATCGTTGCCTCTTACTTATAATATAATGTATTTGCAATGAGAAAGCAATATAAAACAATACAAAAGTATTATATATTTTGCAATAAAAAAGCCCCACAGCGGGGGCTTCTTTTGTAATTTTTGACTTGTCAATCTTTGTAGCAAAGCACGCGGCCGGAACAATTTTTATTTGAGCAATCATAGCTTCCGCCAGCCACCTTGTCCAAAGCGTTGATGTCAAGCTCTATATTCTGGAGTTCATCAAGATAAGCCTCGGCTTCTGCCTTGGTGATAGCGATTCCTTCTTTATTGGCCATGGCAATCAGTTCATCGGCAGTCTCGCACTGTGCTGCTTTCGCAAGCATCTCTTTTGTGATTTTTGACTTGTCAATTGGCATATATATCTCCTCAGTCAAATTTGCTTAAAAAAATCTCCGGCGGAAAAGACCGGAGATTGAAATTGCATTTAACTACAGATCAGATCTGGCAGGAAGCAACTGCTGTAACGCCGGCAGGCAGATCCAGTGCATCCTTGGTCAGTTTCCAGCCTATGTTGTGGATATACTGCTTTGCAACTGCTGCAAAGTGGAGCATTGCAATACCCAGGTTCAGATCCCGGTCGATATCTGGTGTCAGAGCCTCTTTCTCGGAGAGCAGGTATACTGTAGAACCCTTGAGCAGGAATGAGTATGGCTGGAGGTTCAGGTAGCTTGGTGACTTTGATGCTGCGATGAAAGATTCCCACAGGATGTCCTCGTAGAATCCAATCTTCTCGTCAAGGCCTTCTTTATTGCCATATTTTTCAATGCTGATAAGCTCGTCTATGCTCTTTTTAGGAGCAAAGTAATGATGCTTTGCAGAAATCTCGATATTTGACATAGTGATAATGTTCAGATGGAGCCATTTGCGTGCCCGTTCTGCCAGACCGAATGCAGCTACTGCAACAACTTTCTTGTCAGTCTTGAGTGCGAGTGCTTCCTTGATCTTGCTGCTGTCTGTAAAGGTAAGCCAGCAGGAACCATAGCCTAAATCTCTGGCCTTGAGCATAAGGTCTTCCATAATATAGCCTGCATTGAGCTCTGCTCCCTGCTTGTCCTCGCTGGTCAGAACCATGTAGCTTGGGGAACCTACAAGCGGTGCGTTGTATCCGGCTGCCTTCTCAAGAGCCTCCTTGACATCGGACCCGGTGATGATAAGTTCTGTCTTTATATCTGGAATCAGGCGCAGACAGCTGTTGTCATGATATGCCTTGATTGCTTCAATAATGTCGCCAGGAATTGCTTTTTCCTGGAAAGTCTTGTTAGAGACACGCTCTTCAATAAGTAAAGGATAATCCATGCTAAAATACCTCCAAAGTGCCCCTATTATATATCAGAAATGATTTTCTGTATAGAAGGGTTTAAAGCTCTTTTTCCAGCTTGAGTTCTTTTCCGTCCCAGCTGCACCGGTAGCCATGGCCGTTCTCGGCATACCATTGATGATACTGGCGGTCTGACCTTATAAGGCTAGAGAGGATGGCCATGATAGTGCCTCCATGGACCACAAAGACAGCCTGTTCCCTGTTTTTTTCCAGGCTCCATTTGTTTGCTATATCCAGAAAAGCCTGGGTGCACCGGATTGTAAAGCTCATTTTATCCTCGCCCTGGGGGACAGGACCTTCGCACATAGTGCTCAGCCATGCTTTATATTCTCTATCCTGTTCCATGTCTGCATGGGACTTGTTCTCGAACCGGCCAAAGTCCATCTCCCGCATATCTTCCACCACAATCTGCCGGGCCTGTGGGAACAGGATAGAGGCTGTCTCCCGGCACCGGACCATGGGGCTTACGTAGACGCTATTGGCGGCAGGGTAGGTGTGTGCATCTTTTATGTCGAAAAGCTCTGCCTTTCCTGCCTCGCACAGGCTCTGGTCTGTCCTGCCGCCTATGAAGCGGCGCATCAGGTTACCCGGGGTCTTGCCGTGGCGTATGAAGTAGATTTTCATCCTTTAATCCTCTGGCCTATTCCGTAGAAGACCCGGGTGACGGTGCCGGCCCCCGCAGCCAGGATGCAGAGCGCCCTGCCTGTCTCTTCCCTCCAGATGCGCTCCTCCTTGGCAAGGGGGTGTATGCCGCATCCTATGTCGTCGCTGCATACTACAGCATCGGGATTCTCTTTGAGGAGCTTTCTTGCATACTCCTGGGGCGAGCCTCCCTGTTCCAGAACTTGCCTAGTCACAAGGTGGAAGCTGTCTATTGCAGGGCTCTTTAAAGCCTCTTCAGGAGTGCACTCTACAGGCTTTTTCCCTGTCTCTTTTTCTGCAAGCTCTGCCTGTCCGTTTCCAGTTCCGCCTATATAAAGTCTTATCATTACAACCTCAGCCAAAAAGTCCTATGCAAAGTATGGTGGCAAGCTCCGACAGCTGCAGAAACCACCCTGCGATATCGCCGGTTATGCCGCCGAATTTTTTGTATGCAACTATCTTGTAATAGAGGAACACCAGCTCGTTTATGCACAGCACCAGGATACCCAGCCAGCCGCACAGGATAACCAGGGCTGCCGCACAGAATGCTATGTAGAAGAGCATGGATATTTTAAGCGGTATTTTTGCAGCTTTATCTGCAAGGTCCTGGAGCATTCCCTCTTTACGCGCCCCTTTGAACGATGCTACCGCAAGACCGCTCAGGGCCCTTGACAGGACAAAGCCTATGCACACTGCATCCAGCGCTTTCCAGCTTGATACTGCGCTCCACCCTGCGAAATAAAGCAGGATGTAGAGGGCTGCGAAGATTATGGCAAATGCACCTGCGTGCGGGTCTTTCAGTATCGCAAGCTTTCTCTCCATATCGGCGTGGGAAGACAGGGCATCTACTGTGTCGCAGAAGCCGTCCATGTGGATACCGCCTGTTATAAGGAAGGGGATTGCCGTTGCAACTGCAGTGCCTATAAGTACTGGTGCATCGATAAAAGACGCAAGGTAGAACCATAGAAATTCGGCCATTCCAATCACAACTCCCACAAGAGGGAAGAAGCATAGGGCATATTTTCTCGATTTGTCATCCCATTCAAATGATGGAACAGGGATGTGAGAATACAGCTGGAATGCTATGGCTAAACTTTTCAGCATGGCAGTTCTCCTTTTATTCTGACAGGGATGCCGCACACAACCTCGACTGCTGCGTCGCAGTTATCTACCAGGTAGCGGTTTATGGCAGTCAGCACTGATCTATAGGCTTCTGTCTCGGGGCTGTATATCGCGCCATCCGATGCGATTTCAGCAGAGACAAATATTGTGTTTCCTTCTCTGTGGAGGATAGGTTTTAACTCTTCTTTAAGTGTTTCGGTCCAGAAGTTGGCATAGTGCGCAGCTTGTTCTAAGGCCGCTGCATCAGCCGGGGCGTTCTCCGGGTTGAACATAAGGTTTGCCACATGGGTGGAGATGCATTCAATTAGCATGGTCTGGCCGCCATCCGGCAGGTCTTTAAGTTTGCCTGGCTTATCCAGGGTGACAAACCCTTTACCGGCTCGTAGAGTGTGGTGGCGTTCCACTTTTGCCTTGTCCTCTGGGCTTGCGACAGGCATGGTTGCCACATAGACAAGAGGGCAGAATGCACCGCCATGGGCGGGAGCGCCAGAAGGGGCCAGAGATTGAGCCACCCTCTCGGCAAAGGCAGACTTGCCGGAACCGCTGCCGCCGGTTATGAACACAGTCATAGCTGCTCCTTGTATGGCTCTATGCCGATTGAGTCGAAGCTGTGGGTGCTGTTGTACACAGCCAGTGCCATATCCAGCATCGGGAGCAGCAGGACGCCACCTGTCCCTTCCCCCAGGGCCAAGTCTGCAGCAATAGGAGCCTTTAAGCCTAGTGCCTCAAGGGCAAGCTGGCAGCCTGGCTCCCGGCCCATGTGGGATGGTATCATATAATCTTTTGTCTCTTTATCTATATTGCAGGCGGCCAGGGCGGCGGCCAGGGAAATAAGGCCGTCCAGCACCACCGGCAGATGCAGTTGGGGAGCGGCCAGAAGCACACCGCACATGGCTGCTATGTCAGCGCCCCCTACCTTGGAAAGCACATCCACAGGATCGGTGGGATCAGGCTGATTTATGTTGATACCTTTTTTTACCGCCTCTATTTTGCGTGCCAGCCCTGTGTCGGAAAGGCCGCTTCCCCGGCCGCAGAGGGTTTCAGGCTTTTCTCCCAGCAGCACAGAAAGGACAGCGGCGGCAGTGGTTGTGTTGCCTATTCCCATCTCGCCGATGACAACTATGCCGTTTCCATCCAGCTTGGCTTTCTCTGCCGCTTTCCGGCCTGCCTCCATTGCAGCTAAAGTCTCTTCCCTGGTCATGGCCGGTTCTTTTGTGAAGTTCTTGGTACCATGGCATACTTTGCACTGGTGGATTCCGGGAACATCATCGATCATACCCACATCATATACCTCTACATGGGCATTTGCTTCCCGGGCCATCAGATTCACATTGGAAAGGCCGGATGACAGAGATGTGGCAACTGCAGTGGTCACTGTGTGGTCAGACTGGCTGACCCCTTCTTTCACCACACCGTTGTCAGCGCAGAACACCAGCACGGTCCGTCCTGAAATGTAGGGGCGGGCAATTCCCTGGGATGCGGCAATCTTTGCAATCAGCTCCTCAAGTAATCCCAGACTGTGGAGGGGTTTTGCCACCCTGTTCCAGTTATCCAGGCAGTCCTTGAAAATAGTATAGTTCATTATAAAAACTATATCACCCCAGAGAACAGCTGTCTATATTTTTTTATGGCGGTGGCAGTCCACTCCTTGCACTTCTCAAGGTCAGAATCGGCTGGGGTAAGGTTCACCATAAATGGTTCTGCGGCCAGAACAGCTCCGGCAGCCTTTATCCTATCTGCCCAATCCCGCAGCCACTGTCCGTCGCCCCAGTCATAAGAACCGAATACAGCGACTTTCTTTGAACCTATGGATTTTTCTATAGAAGCAAAAAATTCCTCCATAGTGTCCTCAAGCACTTCATCACCCATGGCAGGGCTGCCTAAAAGCAGGATGTCGCAGGATAGGACAGCAGCTTTGTCTGCACTGTCGGCTGTGCCGTAGATTACCTCTGCCCCTGCCGCCTTTGCTGCATCAAACATCTTTCTGCACATGCCGCTGCATCTTTTATAGCTGCACTGGCATTTTCTTGCCTTATCCACATCGGAATAGCTTTTCCAGTAGCCGCAGTATTTGCACTGCTGTCCCTGATGCTTCTCGAAGGCAATTACATCCTCTACCGGATATCCCAGTATTATTCCGATTTCGTGGGGAAACAGAGTGTCCGGCTTTATGCGGTCTGTCAAATCTTTTATTATTTCCTGGACTTCGGAGTCAGTCCGCTATCCTTTGGCGGCAAGGTAGGTCTGTACCGATGATTCGGCAAGAATATCCTGCACCCAGCGTCTGTCGTATACCAGCACAAGCTTGGTTATTCCCGACTTTTCTATAACAGAAACCGAAAGCCCCAGCTCCGCATATTCCCGTTCCCATTTTTTGAAAACAGGTCTGGAAAAACATGCAGTCTTCACCGAAAAGAGGTTTCCTGGCTTTATACCGCATAAAGTGGGGGAACTGTAATGTATCATCATCTGGTCTAAGCACATTAAACTTTTTAGTTAGCAACGGCTAACTAAAAAGGGATGATATAGACTTTCTTTGAGTTAGTCAATGCTAACTGGAAAAATTTTTTCAGAATAGAAGTGATCCTATTTGATAGACTGCCAGGGAGGCAAGCCACGCCACAAGGCACTGCCAGAATACTACGCTGACAGCCCATTTAGCCCCCAGCTCTCTCTTGATTGCGGCTATTGCAGCAACGCATGGGGTGTAGAGGAGGGAGAAGATCAGCATAGACATAGCCTGAAGTCCTGTGAGAACCTGGGTCACATCTCCGTCAAACAGAACAGCCAGGGTGGAGACCACGCTCTCCTTGGCCATAAATCCTGAAATAAGGGATGTACATATCTGCCAGCTTCCAAGTCCCACCGGTTTCATGATCACGGCGAAGGCGCCTGCAATCACTGCCAGCATGCTGTCCTCGGAATCGACCACCATATGGAAGTTGAAATCGATGCTCTGAAGTATCCAGATGATCAAGGTTGCACCCAGTATCACGGTGAAGGCCCGTTCAAGGAAGTCCTTGGCCTTGGCCCACAGAAGCCGGGCTATATTTCCGGGCCTAGGGAATCTGTAGTTAGGCAATTCCATGACAAATGGCACTGCCTCACCCTTGAAGAGAATTTTCTTGTAGAGGAGGGCGATCAGAATACCGAAGATTATTCCCACAAGATACAGCATAATCATTATATATGCTCCGTTCTTGGGGAAGAAGGCGCTTACAAAGAATGCATAGATTGGAAGCTTGGCGCTGCAGCTCATGAAGGGTGCCAGCAGAATGGTCATACGCCGGTCCCTCTCGCTGGGGAGGGTCCTGGTGGCCATCACCGCAGGTACAGTGCAGCCGAATCCGATAAGCATAGGAACAATGCTCCGTCCCGAAAGTCCTATCTTCCTGAGGAGCCTGTCCATGACAAAGGCAATACGGGTGGCGTATCCTGAATCCTCCAATATAGAAAGAAAGAAGAACAGTGTGATGATGATAGGAATGAAACTGAGCACACTGCCCACACCCCCGAATATTCCCTCTATGACAAGGCCGTGGAGGAATGGATTCACATTCATCACTGCAAGCAGATTGTCCACTATGGCAGTTACTTTATCAACGCCTAACTCAATCAGAGCCTGGAGCCTGAGTCCTATGACATCGAAGGTGAGGTAGAAGATAAGGGCCATGACCCCTATGAATGCTGGAATTCCAGTGAACTTGCCTGTAAGGATCTTATCTATCTTAAGGCTTCTGTTCCGCTCCTTGCTCTCCTTGGGCTTGTGCACCGATGCGGCACACACCTTGCGGATGAACTGGAAACGCATCTCTGCTATGGCGGCATTTCTGTCCAGACCCCGCTCGGTCTCCATCTGGGATACAATGTGGAGTATAGTCTCTTTCTCGTTCTGGTCCAGTTCGAGGCGCTTGGCCAGATCATCGTCTCCCTCTATTATCTTGTTGACAGCAAAAAGCAGGGGGATACCGACTCGTGCGGCGTGGTCCATTATAAAGAATGATATGGAGTGGATGCACCGGTGGACAGCACCTCCGTGGCTCTCTTCGTCGCAGAAATCCTGCTTTCTTGGAGCTTCCTGATATTTTGCAATATGTATTGCGTGGTCAATGAGTTCCTCGATACCCAGGTTCTTTGCAGCAGAGATTGGAACTACAGGGACTCCCAGCATCTCCTCCATGGCATTAACGTCCACAGAGCCGCCGTTGGCACTGAGCTCGTCCATCATATTGAGGGCTACAACCATTGGTACATTGAGCTCCAATAACTGAAGCGTAAGGAAAAGGTTTCTCTCTATATTTGTGGCATCAACGATATTTATGATAGCCTTGGGTTTCTCGTCCAGCACAAAGTTCCGTGATACCAGTTCCTCGCTGCTGTAAGGGGACATGGAGTAGATGCCGGGGAGATCGGTGACCAGTGTGTCAGGATGCCCTTTTATTACGCCATCCTTCCGGTCAACTGTGACACCTGGGAAATTGCCTACCCGCTGGTTCATTCCTGTAAGCTGGTTGAAGAGGGTAGTCTTGCCGCAGTTCTGGTTGCCCACCAGAGCGAAGGTAAGCTGTGTTCCTTCCGGCAGCGGATTACCTGTCCCTTTGGGATGGAACCGACCTTCCTCGCCAAGACCGGGGTGGGGTGTTTCTGCGTGGGCTTCAATATAGTCTGACTTATCAGCCGGTTTTTCTTCCGACTTTGCCTCGTCATCAGGGGCAACCATTATGTGCTCAGCCTCCGCAAGGCGCAGGGTCAGCTCATAACCATATATCTGTATCTCGATAGGATCCCCCATGGGGGCGAACTTTACCACAGTCACTGATGTCCCGGGAATAAGCCCCATATCCAGAAGGTGCTGGCGCAATACTCCGGAACCCTTTACCGCTGTGACAACTCCGCTTTCTCCTATGGCAAGATCCCGCAATGTTCTGCTCATAGTAATAATTATAATATATTAGCGGCTCTGTAGCAAATACCTGTTTTCATCTATTTTCAGTTAGTTTAAACTAACCGCTTGACACTTTTTATTTCCAGTGGTAAAAAGTTAGCGTGTGCTAACAGTTAGTCTATGCTAACGGTTAGTATGTGCTAACCAACTGAGAAGGTATCATGATTCCATTAGTTTTTGCAGAAAAAGATAAATCATATTGCATCAAGAGAATTAACGGCAAGGACGAAGCCCGCCGCCATCTTAACAATCTGGGTTTTATAGAAGGGGAGGCTGTGGCTGTTGTGGCAGAGCTGGCCGGAAACCTTATTATAGCTGTCAAAGATTCCCGTATCGCTATAGACAGGGCTATGGCACAGCGCATAGTTGTTGAATAGAAAATAGGAGATAAATATGACATTGAAGGAAATGAATCCAGGCGAATCTGGAAAGATCGTCAAGGTCCATGGAGAAGGTCCTGTTAAAAGGCGTATCATGGACATGGGGCTTACAAAGGGTATTTCTTTTGTTGTGCGCAAAGTTGCACCGCTGGGCGACCCGGTGGAGATTACTGTCAGAGGCTACGAGCTTTCTATCCGCAAGTTCGACGCCGAGATGGTGGAAGTGGAGGTGCTTAAATGATCAAGATTGCACTTGCTGGTAACCCGAACAGCGGCAAGACCACACTGTTCAATGCTCTGACCGGTTCCAATCAGTTTGTCGGAAACTGGCCTGGAGTAACTGTAGAGAAGAAAGAGGGAACCTGCAAAGGGGACAAGAGCGTAGGAATCACAGACCTTCCTGGTATTTATTCCCTTTCTCCGTACACCCTGGAAGAGGTTGTTGCCCGTAACTACCTGATTCATGAAAACCCGGACGCAATCCTCAACATCGTTGATGGAACCAACCTGGAGCGTAACCTGTATCTGACCACTCAGCTGGCAGAGCTTGGGCTTCCTATGGTTGTGGCTGTGAACATGATGGATGTTGTTGCTAAAAACGGCGACAAGATTGATACAAAGAAGCTTTCCCAGGAGCTTGGATGTGCTGTGGTGGAGATTTCTGCCCTTAAGGGAACTGGAATCGATGCCGCAGTTGCAGCTGTTAAAAAGGCAGTCTCCTCCGGCAAGGGAATGATTCCGTCTCATTCGTTCAGCGGCGGTGTTGAGCATGCAATTGCACATATAGAAGAAGCTGTGCTCCACGATATGCCTGACGAGAAACAGCGGTGGTATGCTATTAAACTTTTCGAGCGCGACC
Organism: Spirochaetia bacterium; assembly: GCA_017446885.1. Lineage (GTDB taxonomy): Bacteria > Spirochaetota > Spirochaetia > CADAEX01 > CADAEX01 > CADAEX01. The sequence continues at coordinate 11,325 of JAFSOR010000005.1, forward strand.
AGAAGGTTCAGGAAGACCTTAAGATAGATGCCAAGCTTCTTGAGCATATCGATTCCGATATCAAGGCCTGCGAGAAAGAGCTGGATGACGATGCAGAGGCAATAATCACCAACGAGCGGTATACTTATATCGCCTCCATAATCGGCAGCTGCTATAAGAAAAAGAGCATAGGCAAGCTCAGCACCACCGACAAGATTGACCGGGTTGTAACCAACCGCTGGCTGGCACTTCCTATCTTTGCTCTTGTAATGTGGCTTGTATACTATGTGGCTATGGTTACAGTGGGTGCCGCAGCTACAGACTGGGCCAACGACGGCCTGTTCGGCGACGGTTACCATCTGTTCGGAATCGGAACCAGCGCCTACGAGGCCGATGCCGAGGAATTCGGCGACACTGCCGAGATTCTTGGTGCCTTGGAAGCAGGGGAAAAGACATATGTCACTGTGGACGACGAGACCATGGAGGTTTCCGATCCTATCGAGATTACCGACGATATGGCTGCCGAAGCTAAAGAGATGGCAGAAAAATATGGCGAGGAAGGACCGGATCCTTCCGATTACGGTGTGTGGATTCCTGGTGTTCCTGCATTTATCGAGAGCGGTCTTGATGCAATAGGATGTGCCGACTGGCTCAAGGGTCTTATCCTTGACGGTATTGTAGCCGGTGTGGGTGCAGTGCTGGGCTTTGTGCCTCAGATGCTGGTGCTCTTCATATTCCTGGCATTCCTTGAGTCCTGCGGTTATATGGCAAGAATCGCATTCATCCTTGACCGTGTGTTCCGCCGTTTCGGACTTTCCGGAAAATCATTCATTCCTATGCTGGTTGGAGTAGGCTGCGGTGTTCCTGGCGTTATGGCAAGCCGCACCATCGAAAGCGAGCGCGACAGAAGAATGACAATCATGACTACAACCTTTATCCCATGCGGTGCAAAGGTTCCGTTCATAGCCCTGGTATCGGGTGCTATCTTCGGCGGTTCTGCCTGGGTTGCAACATCAGCATACTTCATCGGAATCGGTGCAATAATCATATCTGGTATAATCCTTAAGAAGACCAGGATGTTTGCCGGAAACCCAGCTCCGTTCGTAATGGAGCTTCCTGCATACCACTGGCCGACAGTAGGCGCTGTACTCCGCTCCATGTGGGAGCGCGGCTGGTCATTCATCAAGAAGGCCGGAACCATTATTCTCCTTTCTACAATTCTGGTTTGGTTCCTCTCATTCTTCGGCTGGACCGACGGTGGCTTCGGAATGCTCGAGGAAGATCAGCTTGATTCCAGTATCCTTGCACGGCTGGGCAGCCTTATCGCATGGATATTCGCACCTCTGGGCTGGGGCAACTGGCAGGCAGCTGTAGCTTCTGTAACTGGTCTTATTGCCAAAGAGAACATTGTAGGAACTATGGGAATCCTGTACGGCGGCGAAGAGACATGGCACAACATGGCCGAAGCCTTCAACAGATGTTCCGGTATGTCGTTCCTTATCTTCAACCTGCTGTGCGCTCCATGCTTTGCCGCAATCGGTGCAATCAAGCGCGAGATGAACAACAGCAAGTGGACTGCCTTTGCAATCACATACCAGTGTGTGGCAGCTTATATTGCATCCCTGGTTGTATATCAGCTGGGTATGGCATTCTCAGGCAGCTTCGGAATAGGCACTGTATTTGGAATCGCAGCTCTGGTATTTGTACTTTACATGCTGTTCCGCAAGGATAAGTACAAGGATATTCAGAGCGTAAGGATGTAAGCTGTGGGTACTGTAATAGTTCTGGCTGTGGTTGTGGCAATAGTTGCCGCAGCCATAGTCAGTATAATTAAAAAGAAAAAGTCGGGCGGCGGCTGTGGCTGTGGCTGCAGCGGCTGCACCAAAGCTTGCAGCATGAAAAAGACATCGCACTGAGCGTGTTTCAGTGCGACATCTTAGTAAGTTCTGCCTCGCTGGGCCGGATATAGATGGGGCCGGAGTTCTCCAGGTCCTTCATACCCCCTAGGAAGATATCCTTGCCCAAAGCGAGGCAGCTTTGTATACGGCAGCTGTCCCAGTCGGGATCCAGGGTCAGCCTTCTCTGGTCAGGGTACAGCTCCATTATGGCCGGGGCGTAGGAGCCTGTCAGAAACACTTCGGGATATGTGGTAAAAATACCACCTAATTTCTCTTTCTCTATATCAAGATAATCGGTTACCCTTTTTCCATTCTCATACACAGCGGTGAACACCTTGCCGCTCTTGGCATCAAGTAGAGGCATTACCGCACCTTTTAAATAGCTGTAGCCGTAGGCCAGAATATCCAAGGTGGGGACAGAAACCATAGGGCAGCCGAAACCGTCGGCAAGCCCTTTGGCTATGGACATTCCTATGCGTAGCCCTGTAAAGGAGCCCGGCCCTTTGGCACAAACTATAAGCTCTGTACTTTTCTTATCAACCCCGGAGCTTGAGTACAGGTGGTCAATCTCCTTAAGTAGATTCTCGGAATGTTTAAGGCCAGCCTTTGCAGTGTAGCTATAGTACTTGTCATCCTGCTCAAGGCAGATTCCTAAGATTTCGGTGCTTGTGTCAAATGCCAATGTGGTCATAGCTCGATACCCTCTATTTCTATCTCCCGCTCTTCGGGGGTGATTACTTTTATGCTTATGCTTATTATATCCTTAGGCAGGCTCTCTTTGATATTCTCGCTCCACTCAACCACGCATACGCCACCGGCTGTCAAAAGTTCCTTGCCCCCTGTCAGCTCGAACTCATCGTCGCTTGATATCCGGTACATATCCATGTGGTACAGAGGCAGCCTTCCTTCGTATTCGCATATGATTGTGAATGTGGGGCTCTTTATTATTCCGTCTATTCCAAGACCCCGTGCAATGCCGCGGGTAAGCACAGTTTTCCCTGCACCCAGGACGCCGTTCAATGCGATTATGGAATTGGGTTTAAGGTGCTGTGCCAGCTTTCTGCCGATATCTTCTGTCTCGTCTGCTGTAAAAGTATGGAATATCACAGTTTGCTCCTGTTTTTTTGAAAGGTAAAAGCATTTGATAAAATAGTCAAGATATAGTAAAATATAGATATGGACGACAGTATTGTTTTTATTAAGCTTACAGAAGATATGAAACGGGATATAAACGGTTTTACCGTAGACCCTGCAGTTCCGCTCCCTGTGGAGAAACTTCCGGGGAAAGCAGATTACGACCCCAACGACCTTTCATGGGAGATGATAATAGCTGCCATGCTTAAGATACTGGCCTATGACAGGGACTTTAAGCATACCGATTATTACAGGCAGTTTATAAAGGCTGTCAAACCCGACCTGTTCAAAGAGATGACCCAGGTGGGAATTTTCAAGGCAGGCAACAAGGATTTTGCCATTGCCGAGGAGCTTTTCCTGGCACTTGAGGGGCTTGAGCCCGATGATATTCCAAACATGCTAAACCTGGCCCGTGTGTACGAGGAGCATGCCAAATCTTTTAAGGAGTCGGGGGACGAATGCTGCGAAGAAGAGTATTGCGACAAGGCTTACGATGTCTATAAGCGGGCACTGGCAAAAGACCCGCTCAATGCCGACACCCATTTCTATGCAGGAGCTTTCTTCCTTAGCCAGAACAATTATACTAAGGCGCGGGAACACCTGGCCGACTACATATCGCTTGGAGACAACGAGGAACGCAAGGCTGCAGCCCAGGAGATCATAGACAAGCTTGAAAGCCACGACCTTGCCGACACCATGTTCAAAGAGGCTTACGACTATATACGCATGGATATGCTGGATAAAGGAATAGAGCGTATAAAGGAATTTATAAAGGACCACGAGGATATCTGGAACGGCTGGTTTGTGCTGGGCTGGGGATACCGCAAGGCAGGCCACTATGCAGAGGCTAAGGAGGCTTTCCTTAAAGCGCAGAAGTATGGCTGCGACACAGTAGACCTTTTGATAGAGCTTGCTGTCTGCAGTATGGAGACCGGAGACCTTAAGCTGGCCGAAAAATGCCTTAAGGATGCCCTGTTCAAGGACAGCGAGGACAGCCGAATCCTTATCAACTTCGGCCTCCTGTGCAAGCGCAAAGGAGACACAGAGCAGGCCCGGAGCTTCTTTAAGACAGCTCTGGAATTCGACCCCGATAACAGATTTGCCAAAAAATACCTTGAGGAGATAAAATGAAACGTGTAGGACTTATTGTTGCTATAGAGGCAGACACACTTTTTGAACACTATGGAAAGCTTGAGAAGCTGCCGGGCCCTCCGGGGTTCAACCTTTATATACTGCATAAGACGAACTGCGACCTCTATGTGCTCCACGCCGGAGTGGGCGAGGTGGCTGCCGCTGCCGGTACCCAATATCTGATTTCCCAATGTCAGGTGGAGCTTGTGGTCAACTTTGGGGTGGTGGGTGGCCTTACACAGGCTATGTCAAAGCAGCGGCTGTGCGTGGTGCAGCGTGTTGTACACTACCGTTTTGATGCCACAAAATATTTGAATATTCCGATTGGACAGGTGCCGCCACACAGTGATATTTTCGTTAACCTGGATAAAAATCTGGTTAACCAGGCACTTATGATAAACCCGGACCTTATGCCTGTAACCTGTGCATCGGGCGACAAGTTTGTTGACAGTGCCGATGAAAAAAGTTCGATACACAACGATTTTGGTTCTGATATCTGCGATATGGAGGCAGCAGGAATTGTCCTTACCTGCGAGGCCAACAATGTGCCGTGCCTTATGCTCAAAGCAATATCAGACAGCCTTACAGGCGGGGCGAATGAGTTCTGGCAGGAACTCCAGAGCGCTGCTCTTGCCTGCCTGCAGACTGCCGATAAAATAGTAGAATCTATTTAATCTTTTGCGATTCCAAGTAGTACCGTTTCTCAGGGGCCTCGCCGATGGAGAAAGTCTTGCGTGGGTACACACCCTTGGTGGAAAGCCGCTTGAAGAATGTCTTCTTGCTTATCTCGGGCAGCAGGAATCCCATGGCCTTGTCCTTGCCAGCCAGCTCCTTAAGGTCTGCATCGCCGTGGATATAGTCTATGGATGCTTCTGGATGAGCCTTAAGGTACTTGTCCAGGAAGTTCTGAAGCTCCTCGGCAGCCAGGATATTCTCTCCTTCCAGTGTTATTACGCAGGCTTCGCCCTTGATCACTACGCCCACTTCCATCGGGTCTTCCGATGCTTTTACGCAGCATGAGCATGCTTTCTTTACGCTGAACTTGAGCTCTTTTTTCATCTCTTCAAAAAGCTGAGCCGGGTCCACATTGAACATAACTTTATGGATAGGGTGGAAGATTATTCCAGGGCTGTTTATGTTGACAACCTCGGCCATTGCCCACCGAGCCGGTGCATCCTGTACTCCCTTGGCCTTTATTGCCTCCCAGGTGTTCTTGGCTGCTGCCAGTGAATGGTTTCCGTCGCCCATGGCAAATAGCGGATTGTTCTTTGCCTTAAGTGCAAGGAACTTTTCTGTTATAGTTTTCATGGCCGGGTCGGTGGCAGGGATGAACCAGCCCCTCAGGTGCCCACCTTTCTGCATAAGTGTAAAGTCGTATATCTTCTTAAAGCTGTCCCTGTTCTCGTACAGGTCTTCAATCAGGTGCTGGTCCTGGTCGTCGATGAATACAAGGATGTGCGGCATATCCAGGGCTGCGTTCTCCCGTATCTTTACCCGCACCGGAAGGCGCTCCACTACAGTTTTTTCTGTAGGCTGGATAAGGCTTGTGGTTCCCTCGCTGTAATCGTACTGGTCCAGGTCCAGGTTAACCAAAAGGCCTATCCGTGCAGGGCTGTAGTCGGTCTCCCTCTCCACCAGCATAAATCCTGCAGGCAGCTTTTTAAGCACGCCGGAAGCCAGGTATTCATCCATAGTCTTGTTTATCTGTGGAATCTTTTTGTCCAGGTCTACTTCCTTAAGGTACACTTCGGGCAGGAACAGGTTAAGGGTAGAAGGGCTGCCCCCTACAAAATCCTCGGTCTCTTTCCAGTAGGCATGGTTCGATGTAAATTGGTCTCCGGCAATTACTGCCCATTTCTCGAATGTGGTCTTTGACTCATCCGGTACATATATCTCAGGAATTCCTACTCCTGCTTCTTTAAGTGTGCTCAACTGTGTCTCTCCTTTTTTAAGTCTTATTTATTTTCCCATAAAGGGGCTGGTTTGGCAACAAAAATTTTTATGCAGTTCCCAGGCTGAAGTCACCCACAATCTTGAAGAAATCTTTATCCTGCTTTATCTCAAGCTTCCGCTCCGGGAAGTAGACAGGCAACAGCTCCTTGAACTTTTCAACTGCATCGGAAAAAATAGTCTCCCGCACATTATCTGGTATATGTGCCAGGGTCTTCATCTCAACCTTGAGTATGTAGCCCCGTCCCAGATCTGAGCCATAGCCTGGAGTAAAGTCGGCCCTTACTCCGAAAAGACCGTCGGCCTGGGGATTTGCAGTCTCGTTCCGTTTGGGCCGCACCGGGTGGAGAGGATAGAGATCTCCATACTTATCTTCTATGTAGTTGTCCACGGCATCCAGCATAGCTTTCATCTGGTTGTCGAACTGTATCATCTTGGGATGGTCTATCATGCTTCCATTATATGGTAAAAATGGCCTGTATGCAAAGTCTTGATATTAAATTTATTTGTCTTTATGATTTAAGTATGAGTGATGAGATGCTTCTGCTTGTGGACGAGGAGGGAAATCCCGTAGGACAGGCTCCCCGGTGGAAATGCCACTCCGATACAAGCCTTATACAGCTGGTTGTGCACCTGGAGGTCTTCAACTCCAAGGGCGAGATTTTTCTTCAGCGGCGGTCCCCGACTAAG